>JACPVI010000038.1 GCA_016191815.1 Myxococcales bacterium | reverse complement strand
TGGCTCAACGCGGACTTCACCTCCTCCAGCCTCTGCTTGAATTCGGGGCCGACGCTCATCCGCAGCGCATACCGCTCTGCGTTGAGTGGCTCGAGGGTGGGCGGCCTGGGCGGGGGCACGACGAGGGAGGTGGCCGTCCCCGGCTCGCCGGTGGCAGCACCCGAGGCCTGCTCGTCGACGGGCGCCGGGAGGGACAGGGGCGAGGGGACTTCGAGGGGACGCACGGAGACTCTGCGGATGCTGTCGGCGACGTCGTCTTTGGGCCGCAGCGTCGCGGCGAGCAGCTTCACCTCGTCCTCCGTCCGGCCGGAGGCGAGCTCCAGGACTTCTCGGCAATTGCCGGCGCTCAAGGCGTCGCGCAGCTCGACGAGCGTCGTCAGGCAGAGCCGGCCGTCGGCGAGGTAGTCGGCGATGAGGGGGAAGCGCACGAGGAGTCGGGAGGCGGCGGTGCGGCGGAAGGAGCTGGCCTTGGACATGCGGAGGTGCTGGTTGCAGTAGGCGAAGGCCGACTCGTAGCCGAGCTGTGCGTCGAGATGGCGCCGCTGGACTTCGGCGAGGTGCCAGAGGAAGTCGACGAGGGAGGCACGCTCCCGGGCCACCATCTGATGGAGCCGGGCGTCGAGGACGTCGGAGGACAGCGAGGACAATTCATCGAGGCGAGGATTCATGACGCAGCCACTACCACGAGTTTTTCGGGGCGGTTTCGAGGGCCCTGGGGGCTCCGAGGGGCGAAGTCCGCAGCGTGGAGGCCGCGACGCGGGAGGGAAGCCGACTTCGTCGAGCAGCGAGCGGCCCGGAGCGCGAGGGAGGTGCTTCCGGGTGCGTCAGTCTCGTCGCCGGCAACCTCGGGCGGGGGGCGTCAACTGAATTCGTACGGCCGATGCATTTTTTCTGGGTGCCTCCGAATTCGCGGCGGTGTGCGGCCCAGGCCCGAAGGGTCGGATTGGTTCGGGCCGTCACACCGCCGTGAATTCCAAGAAGAGCATCGGGCGTGGGTACGGAGGCGTCTGCAGGGCACGACATCGCGTCCAGTGGAGCCGGCCCCGGGCTGGAGGCCGGGCCGCGGGCCTCGATCAAGTGCATTGCTGACAGCCTCCGCCACAGGAGCCCGCCGCCGCGAGCGAATCGATGCCATCCGTTCGCCTCGCGCGGCGCGGCACCGCACCGCGAGCCCCGTCGAGTCGAGCCGGCGCCGAGCTGGGGGCCGGGCCTCGAGCAAGTGCATTGCTGACAGCCCATGCCCTCCGCCACAGGAGCCCGCCGCCGCAAACGAGCCGATGCCATCCGTTCGCCTCGCGCGGCGCGGCACCGCACCGAGCCAGGTCGTGGTGCGCCCTCAGCCGAGTCGAAGCCGGGAGTGCTCAGGATCAGATCCACACCCGGCCAAAGAGCCTGACGCGCTCCTCCCGTGCGCGAGTGGACCCGGCGATGCCGCCGGCTGGATCATCGGCGCCAAGCCGCTTGGACGGGGACGGGTGGACTCCCGCGTCGATCGGGCCGAAGAATCTCGCGAAGGGAGTGGGTCAGACGAGCCCCCCATGGCCTGCGAGTGTCGCTTGGACGTGCGGGCTCGGTCTGCGGGTATCCTCCCGCGGGAGCGCGCTCGGCGCGACGGGCGGCAGCGCGAAAACGGGGAAGAGGGCGAAACGGCGCTTTTCGGCTGCGTGCGCCGGTGGAGGAGCGCAGGTGGAAGTCGCAATCACGGGCAGCACCGGCTTCATCGGGCGGCCGCTGGTGCACGACCTGCTCGCCCATGGCCACAGAGTGCTCGCGCTTTCCCGCTTCCCCGAGGCGGAGGCCTCGCGGTGGCCCGCCGGTGCCCGGGTCGACCGCTTCAGCGTCGGGGAGAGCGTGCGGCCGGAGCTCCTCCGGGGGGTGGATGCGGTGGTGCACCTGGCTGGGGAGAACATCGGCCGGCGGTGGACCGAGGAGCGGAAGCGGCGAATCCTCTCCAGCCGAGTCGAAGGTACCGAGGCCATCTCGCGAGTGGCGGCGGCCGCCGGGGTGAAGGTGCTGCTCTCCGCCTCGGGCGTCGGCTACTACGGACCGCGAGCGGCGGAGCCCATCACCGAAGAAGACGCCGCCGGAGACGACTTCCTCGCCCGAGTGTGCATCGCCTGGGAGGCGGCCACCGCGCCGGCGACCGAAGCCAAGGCGCGCGTGGTGCTCCTGCGGATCGGCCTCGTGCTTCACCCCGGGGGCGGGGCGCTGGCCCGGATGCTGCCCGCCTTCCGGCTCGGCCTGGGCGGCCCGTTCGGCTCAGGGCGGCAGTACGTGAGCTGGATCCACCGCGGCGACCTCATCTCGCTGATGCGGTTCTGCCTCGAGCGCGGCGGACTGAGTGGCCCCCTGAACGCGACTTCCCCCAACCCGGTGACCAACCGAGACTTCGCCCGCGAGCTGGGCCGCGCCCTGGGGAGGCCGTCGCTCATTCGGGCGCCGAGCCTCGCGTTGAAGCTGGCCTTGGGCGAGATGGCCTCGATGCTTCTCACCGGCCAGCGGGTTCTTCCGGCGAAAGCGCTGGAGAGAGGCTTCCGTTTCGAGCACCCCCAGCTTCCCGAAGCCCTCTCGGCGCTCTTGCAAGAGGCGGTTGAGCCCCGGCCGGCGGGAGGCTAATTGGGGTACGTGGAGCTTCGCTGGATTCTCTTCCTGGTCCCGGCGCTGGGCGTCCTGGCCGCGCAACACCTCTACCTCTACCGCCGGCTGGTGCGGGACACCGCCAGGTCGAAGTGGCTCAGGCGCGCGGGGCTCTTGGCGGTGGCGATCGCTGCGACCTCGATGTTTTCGGGGAGGCTGCTCTTCCGGGTTGCCCCGGGGCCGTTGGTGCGGGCCTTCGCGGACGCGTCCATGTTGTGGATGGGTCTATCGCTCTACCTTTTTCTCTTCCTCGGCGCCTTCGAGCTGCGGCGACTTTGGCCGAGGCCATCGCAACGGGCGACTCCGCCGGTGGACGTGGCGCGGCGGCTGTTCGTCTCGCGGACCGCGGCTGGCGCGGCCCTGCTCGCCTCAGGCGGCTCGATGGCCTACGGGTTTCATCGGGCCCACGCTCCTCCCGAGGTGACCGAGCTTCCGCTCAAGCTCCCCGGCCTGCCCAAGGCGCTGGATGGCTTCACCATCGCGCAGGTGAGCGACATCCACGCCGGCGGCTTCGTGGACCAGAAGTTCCTCACCGAGCTGGTGCGCCGGTGCAACCCCTTGAGGCCAGATCTGGTGGCAATCACCGGCGACCTGGTCGATGGAGAGGTGGACACGCTGGGGCCGGTGGTGGCCGCGCTTCGAGGGCTCCACAGCCGCCATGGGACCTACTTCGTCACCGGCAACCACGAGTACTACTCGGGGGTCGGCCCGTGGACTTCGGCGCTCCCGAAGATGGGAATCTCCGTGCTTCGAAACCGGCGGGTGGAGGTTGGCGAGGTGGGCGCCTCCTTCGACCTCATCGGGGTGGACGACTGGCACAGCCGCGGCCGCACAGACGGGTACGACCTCGACGCGGCCCTGGCCGGCAGAGACCCCTCGCGCGCCTCGGTGCTGCTCGCCCATCAACCGTCGAACTTCGAGGCGGTGGCCGAGCGAGGGGTGGGGCTGCAGCTCTCCGGGCACACCCACGGAGGCCAGTTCTTCCCCGCCACGCTCTTCGCCCCGCTGGTGTTCCGCTACCACGCGGGCCACTACACCCAGGGCGCCTCTCACCTCTACGTGAGCCGCGGCACCGGCTACTGGGGCCCTCCCATCCGCATCGGGAGCCCGGCGGAGATCGTCAAGGTGGTGCTCTTGGCGTGAGCGCTGACCACCTTGCGCGCGATCACCACGGAGCAGAGAGGAGCACATTTTTGCGGTAATGTTTCGCCTGCATGGGGAAGGGACCGGTGAAGCGGGAGATCAAGCAAGAGCGGGCGGCCCGCACCCGGGAAGAAATCCTCGAGGCGGCGATCAAGCTCTTCGCGCGTCGGGGCATCCTGGCGACGACGATGTCCGAGCTGGCGAAGGCGATCCGGATGACGCCGGGGGCTCTCTACTGGCACTTCCCCACCAAGGAAGACCTGCTGCTCTCGGCGATCGAGGAGCTGCACCAGCGCTACATCCGCGAGTTCGTGGACCTCCTCTCAGAGGGCCGGAAGCTGCCGGCGAGGCAGCAGCTGGAGGGTTTCTTCGAGCGGACGCAGAGCTTCCTCCGCTACCACCGTGAATACGGCATCTTCTTCGGCATGGTGGCGGCGGAGGCGGCGGAGACCAACGAGCGGGTGGCCGCCGCGCTGAGGGACGCGCTGCTCACCTACACCCAAGTGGTAGCCGGCATCATCAAGCACGGACAGAACAAGACCGGAGAGTTCCGCCGCGACCTCGATCCGCAGACCCTCGCCCACGCCCTGATGGGCGCCCACATGGGGATGATCGTCCACCACCACCTGTTCCGGGACACCGTCCACTACGACCCCATCATGAACGCGCTCGACCAGCTCGTAGTGGACGGAATAAGGCCGAAAGGCGCGGGCTGACGACATCGGCTTCGCGCCGGCCCACCCCCTCCACTCATTCTTTGCTCATAGGACCGCACCCAGTACGGTTTAATGAGCAAAGAATGGAGGTCGGGCGCCGCTTCACGGCTCGGCCGGGCTGGCGGCGTTCTGCGGCTGCCTCGTGCCGCGGAGGACGAAGTCGGCGGAGTTGTCGTCGGTGTCGTGCCCGTTGCCCAAGGTGACGTCGGCGCCGGTCTCCATCGAGGCGGCGGTGGAGGCGGCGCCGGCCTTCCGCTCGAGCGTGGAGGGAGAGGTGGAGGTGGCGGGGAAACCCGGCGCGGGAGAGCCCTCGGGGGCGTTGGCGGTGCTCCCGTAGCCGACGGTGTCTACCGCGTTGGCGTCGGTGGGAGTGAAACCCATCGCCGGCTTGCCGATGCGCACGTGGCCGGAGTTGGTGGTGCCGGCGAAGGAGAGCGAGGTGGCAAGCGCGAGGTCCGCGGCAGAGGTGCCGGAGTAGCCCGAGCCGGTGACGAGGAAGAAGCGGTGGGCGGCGATGGAGGTGCCCGCGGGCACGGTGGCCTTGTCGGAGTAGCTGGTTCCGGTGGCGCTCTTGTACTGGAGCTTCCAGCCGCCGATGTCCACCGGCGCCGAGGTGGGGTTGTACAGCTCCACGAATTCGTCGCTCGCGCCGCCGGGGCCCTGCACCGCCAGCTCGCCGATGACGACGTGGTTGGCTCCGGTCTGGATGGTGACGGTGGCGGTCCGCTGATCCGCTCCGAGCTGGGCGGTGACGGTCCCGCTTCCAGTGGCGGCAGCGTCGGCGGTCAATTCGAAGCTCTGCGCGAGCTGATCGGTGAGCACGGTCACCGCGGCGGGCAGAGTGCCGAAGCCGGCGGGGCTCAAGGACAAGCTCACCGCGGTAGCCGAAGGCGGAGGGATGTCCAGCCCGACGGTGAACGTCACCTTCCCTCCGGGCGAGGCGCTGGACTGGGCGGGCTCGAGCGATGAGAGCGCGGCCGCCTCAGTGGCGCCCAAGACGCGCACGGTGGCGGTGAGGCTGCCCGAGCCGAGCTGGGCGGTCACCGTCACCGCCGGGTCCTGCGCCACCCCAGAGAGAACGAGCGGCGCAAAGAGCTGCCCCTGGGGGATGGTGACGGTGGCCGGCACGGTGAGGTTGGCGCTGGAGGAGGAAAGCTGCACCATCACCGCGCTCGGCTGGGGCCGCACGATGGAAACCGAGAGCGGCGCCGGGATGGTCGGCCCGCTCACCCCCTCGCGGATGAAGCTGGACGAAGGGCCGAAGCCGGCGAGGGTGGGGGGCCCGCCCACCACGTCCTCGATTCCGCGCGGCTCGAGCTTGTGGTTTCCGTTCCGGAATTCGGCCACGCCGGTGATGGAGGCGAACACCTCCCCCACCGCGGGGAACGGCGTCACCAGATACAGGTAGTCATTCACCCTTAGCGAGCCGGCGACCACGAACTCGTTGTTGGGGGGCAGCTCCCCCGGCCCAGGCGCCGGAGCGATGTCGGTCACCGAGACGTAGGACACCTTCACCACCACCCCTTCCAGCATCCGGGCCAGCGAGCCGCCGGTGGCGATGCTGGCCGCCGATACCGGAGTGGGCATGGGAAGCGGATTGTTCGAGCTGACCACCGTGGCCGAGGTGACTCCGTTGAGCTGCACCTGGCCGAAGAAGTTGGAGGCGGTGGCCTCGGCGATGTCCACCCGGTCGCCCGCCTTCACGGTGGGGCTCGGCGAGTAGACGAAGATTCCCGAGTAGTACCGTCCCAGGTATCCGGTGTCGCCCTCGTGCACCTGGAGGAAGTAGCCGTACTGGCCCACCGCGGTGACCAGCGCGCCTCCCAAAGACACCTTCTGGCCCACCAAGAGGCTGCCCGGCCTCTTGAGGGCGTAGATGCCGGTAGGGCAAGGAGCGGCGCCCGGGTTGGGCGAGGGGCAGACGTCGCAGGCGTCTCCCTTGCCGTCCGAGTCCGCGTCCAGTTGGGTGGGGTTGTGGTCGGCAGGGCAGTTGTCCGCGTCGTTCTGGACCTTGTCCCCGTCGAGGTCGTTCAGGTCCGGCGGGGTGCAGACCAGCGAGCCGGCGGTGAGCGGGCAGATGTCGCAGACGTCTCCTAACCCGTCCGAGTCGCCGTCGGCCTGCTTGCCGTTGTCCATCGGCCGCACCGGGTTGAAGATTCGCGGGCAGTTGTCAGAGGTGTCGGGGATGCCGTCGCCGTCCCGGTCGCCCGCGTCCGGGGTGCCCAGATAGGTGGTGGAGCCGTTGCGCTCGTTGCCGGCCGCCCGCTGGGGCACGCAGGTGGGCTCGTCGGTGGGCACTCCGCAGAAGAAGAGCGGGTAGGTGGAGGCGTTGGCCGCGGAGAGCTGCGAGTAATTCTCCCCGGTCTCGGCCAGACACACCGCCTTCTGCGCCCCGCACACGGTGATGGCGTCGCAGCTCTCGCTGGTGAGCGCCGCCACCAGCGGCTGGTCTCCGTAGAGCACCTTTCCCCCGCGCAGAGCGAGCACCACGTCCTCCGGGTTCGCCTCCAGCACCGTGCGGTAGGTGCCCTCGCCCACCTGGCGGAAGATGGAGATGTCCGCCACCTTGCCGGAGGAGAGCCGGCCAATCTTCGCCGCGGTCTGGGTGGCGTCCGCCGCGGCCGAGGTGGCCATCCTCCACAGCCGGTCGTCGCTGAAGGCCTTGTCGAAGTGGCTGGCGTTGAGCGAGTCGGCGCAGCGAAGCTCGCGCAAGAGGTTCATCGAGCCCGAGCGCACCCAGTCGCTCCCCAGGGCGATGTTGACGCCCATCCGCGAGTAGGCCGCCACCTGCGCGGTGTCCCCGTAGAGCATCACGTTGGATCTCGGGGACCAGATGAGCGAAGCGCGCTCCGCCGCCACCACGGTCATGTCCACCGCCTTGAGCCCGATGCCGTGGATGAGCCCGGTGCGGGAGGTGATCAAATCCTGCCCTCCGTTGGCGGCGGTGGAGAGGCAGAGAAACTCGTTCCGCGCCGAAGCCTCGATTCCCTCCCCGATGTGGGGGAGGTAGGCCGCATCCGCCGGGATGACCGAAGGAAAGTCGATGCCGGGGTAGCCGCAGCCGGAGGTCAGCTCGTTGCCGGCGCTGTCTCCCAGGGGGAAGGTCTCGTAGCGCAGGCCCAGGGCGCCCACGCCCAGGCCCTCCTGGCTGGCGCCGGTGCCGCTGATCGGCTTGTCCAGGTTTCGAAGCAGCCCTCCCTGGCCGCCCGAGCCGGCGATGGAGGTGGTGCCCGCCATCACCTGCCGGAGCTCGGCCCAGCGGATCTGCGCTGGGGTGCCGGTGGCTCCCGACGGCACCACGGTGTGGCCGTCGTTGCCGCGCCGCCAGTCGTGCCGGTGCTCGTACCGCTCGGTGGAGGTGGTGGCGTAGGGCGGGGCCTGGAAGCTGATGTGGTCGTGGGCGTTGATCAGCCCCGGCGAGACGACTCCCCGCGGGCAAGTCACCCGGGTGGCAGTCGCGGCGCCGGCGGCCGCCGAGCAGTCGCAGGCCGCGCAGCCGATGGTCCCCGCCGCGTCGAAGAGCACCTGGCCCCCTCGGAGGACCCGCCCAGGCGTGAGGATGATTCCGGTGATGAGCCGGCTTCCGTCCCCGGGCGTCACCTCGCAGGTGGCGCCCTGGGGAGGAGGCAGGCTGGCGCCGGGGCAGTCCTCCACCACTCCGCCGGTGGAAGTGCAGTCGGCCTCGCAGCCGTCGCCGCCGGAGAGGTTCCCGTCGTCGCAGGCCTCCGCGCCGGTCTTGGCGCCGTCGCCGCACACCCCGGCCTGGGTGAGGGTGCAGTCGGGCTCGCAGCCGTCTAACGCCACTTGATTGCCGTCGTCGCAGGCCTCGGTGCCTTGCCTCACCCCGTTGCCGCAGGGCGGGCGGGTGCAGGTGCTCTCGCAACCGTCGCCGTCGACCAAGTTGCCGTCGTCGCACTCCTCCTCGCCGGACACCACCGCGTCGCCGCAGGAGGGCGTCGGGAGGCAAGTGCTCTCGCAGCCGTCGCCGTCGATCAGGTTGCCGTCGTCGCACTCCTCGGCCCCGCTCACTTTTCCATCGCCACAGTGGGTCTGAGGGGGGCCGCAGCGGAGGAGAGTCAGCGCGAAGAGCGCGAGGATGGCCACCCTCACCCTGACCCTCTTCCGCTCGCGGGAGAGGGGAAGCGGCGAGGACGAGGGCGGCACTTGGGGAGTGGAGCGCATGGGTCCGCCATTCAACCATCAACGGGCGCTTGGTTTCCTCTTCGACGAATGGGCGGCCGGGGCAGCGGCGCGGTGCCGGTCTGTGTGGCATACCAGCGGCTGGCCGTGCCAGCGGCCGGCGAAGTGATGAGCTTCAACCCCAACAAAAGGAGCCCAGCCGTGACCAGGTACGTCTTGCCGGAGCTTCGCTACGACTTCGGGGCACTCGAGCCCCATCTCTCCGGAAAAATCATCGAGCTGCACCACGGCCGACACCACCGCCTGTACGTGGACGGCGCCAACCGGGCGGTGGAGGAGTTGATCGAAGCCCGGCGCAGGGACGACTTCCAGCACATCGCCGCCATCCAGCGGGCGCTCGCCTTCAACGTCTCCGGGCATGTGCTGCACAGCATCTACTGGCAGAACCTCTCGCCGGAGGGGGGAGGCCGGCCCACCCGCGCGCTTGCCCAGGCCATCGACCGCGACTTCGGCAGCTTCGACGCCTTCAAGAAGCAGCTCACCCGGGTGGCCGCCACCATCATGGGCTCCGGCTGGGCGGCCCTGGTCTGGGAGCCGGTCTCCTGCCGGCTGGGGACCACCCAGATCAAGGACCACCAGGGCGAAGTCACCCAGGGGAGCGTTCCCCTCCTGGTGCTCGACGCCTGGGAGCACGCCTGGTACCTCCAGTACGGGGCGGACAAGGCGCGCTACTTCGAGGCCATCTGGAACCTGTGGAACTGGGACGACGCGGCCGCCCGGTTGGAGGGGGCGCAGAAGCTCGACCCCGTCCTCGCAATGGCGGTGGAGGCTCCCGGCGAGGAGGCGCGCCTGCCGCACTGAAGAAGCGCGACGAGCTCAGGCTCACCTACCTGCCCGGCACCAGGACGCTGCTGCAGGAAGGCTCGCTCACCCGGGCGGTCATCCCAGGAAAGGACTTCGCCGACGCGCTCTTTTCCATCTGGCTCGGGCCGCGCACCGAGACGCCGCACCTCCGGAGCGCGCTGGTGGGCGGCTGAAGAATCTCTTCCCGATGGGGGGTTCCCCGCGCAGGCTCAGTATTCGGCGAAGAACTCCTCCTCGGTCAGACCCGCCTGCTTGAGGATTGCCCGCGCAGTCCCCTCCTTCAGGCAGCCAGGATGCACGGGGATCGCCAGCGGCGAATGACCCGGCTTGCTGAGCACCTGGTGACGCCCGCTTGTGCGCACAACGGCCCAGCCCAGGCGGAGCAGCACTCGCAGCAGCCTGCGAGCCTCGACCTGGGACATGCGGCCCATCTCGACTACTTCGCGATGCTCGCGGCGCGGTCGGCCTCGGCGTCGAGCCACAGACCGATGACCTCGCGAAGCATCGCGCGCGCCTCGGCTACCGAATCGGCCTCGGTCAGGCAACCGGGCAGCTCCGGGACCTCGATCCAGTAGCCGCCCGCCCCGAGGTCGGGGTGGAGCACGGCGCGGTACCTCTTCCCGCGCACCGGCACCTGGACCTCAAGCGGCGCGGCCATCGCCGCCACCTTGGCCTCCAGATTCTCGATCATCGGGCGAACGGCCATCGCGATCACCACCTCGCCCCTCGCGGTGAGATCGATCACCCTTCCGGGATCGTCCGTCAGCGCGAAGATGGAGGCCCCATCCGTGACGAAGGTCAGATTGGCCAGCGGTCGCCTCAGCTCGGGGTGATGCCTGCGAAGGTACGCCACCGTCTTGCGCACCGATTGAAGGCTTACGCCTCGCTGGCGGAGCGTCGCGACCACGCGCAGCTCGAGCAGATCCTCGAACGAGTACACCCGGCGGGTGCCACGCCCGCTCGCCTGGCGGACCGAGGGGCGAATGAGCTTGGTCTCGTCCCAGTGGACGAGCTGGCGGTAGCTGAGGCCGGTAATCCGCTCGGCGACTCTGGAGTTGAACCCGGCATCCACCACGCGATGGATAACATCCGTGTCATCAGCGGGCAAGCGAGCCGCCTGGGCGGCGAATCTCAGCTCAGGCTTGCCTCGGCGTCTTTCCGGCGGGCCAACGCGAGGAAGGTCTCCGGCATCAGGAACAAGCCTTGTGGGGAGAGGGAAAGGGTGAGGATTTCAGCGAATGATGTGCGCGGTGGCGACCGAGGACTCCTTGCCCGGCGCATGGCACACCGGGCAGGCCTCGACGCCCTGGAAGGTGTTGAGGTCGACGTGCGCCCCCGCCGCATCGGAGTCGTGGCAGGAGCCGCAGGCGGACCTCCACGCTCGGGTGGGGGTCGGGTTGGCCGGGTGCTTGCGCGCCGCCGGCTGCTGCCAGGCGGTGTTGGTGGCGCCGTGGCAGCCGGTGCAGTCCTTGGCCCGCGCCATCTCGCCGTTGATGGAAGAGAAGTTGACCGGATAGGGGACGCCCAAGAAGACGCCGTTCACGGTGAACTTGGTCGCCTTGGAGGCCAGCTTGCCCATGTGGACCTTGTGGAGGAGCGAGCGGAACTCCATCGCCGCGCCAGGAGTGGCCCCCACGTACCAGGAGCCGAACTGGTACTTGGGCCCGTCCTCGGTGCCGCTCACCGCGTGGCACACCAAGCAGGTGTCCAGGCCCCTTCGGCCGAAACCGTGGGCCTGGAGGTCCTGGTGGCATCGGTCACAGGCCGCGCCCGAGCTGACCACCGCCCGGGGCTCCAGCTTGGTGGCCGCGCCGTAGAGGAAGGTCTTGGTCGCCGGCGGGGAGATGCTCCGGTAGGTGGTGTTGTCGGAGGCGCTGTTGTTCCATGCTTCGATGGTCTTGAGGGTGCCGTCCGGACCGACCGTGATGTCCTTGTTCGCCCAGGCACCCACGGTGTAGGTGCCGTCGAGGATCGGCAGTCCCTTCCAGTCGCCCCAGGAGACGTCGATGTCGTCCGAGTCGGCCGGCGGCGCGGGGAAGCTGGTGTCGAGCGCGGCGCCGGGAGCCGGGACCCAGCCGAACCTCCCGTGGCTGCGGTAGCTCACCACCACCGGGTTGCCCGCGGTGAAGGCCCCGGCGACCAGGGTGATTTCTCCCATCGCGGCGTTGGTGACGTTGTAGGCAATTCCCTCGCGGCGCGTGGAGAGCGTCACCTCCTGGATGGCCGCCCCCGCCGCGTGCGCGTACCTGAGCGGAGTGGAGAACCACACCCGGTCCGCCGTGCCGAGGTCCTGCAGGGTGAAGTCGTCGGTCGTCTGGATGCGGGCGATGGTCAAGTACTCCTCGTTGGCGGTCCCATCGTCCAGGATCACCTTGTCGCCGTTGGCGATGAGGGCTGCATCCAGGGCGGTCTTGTCCACCACCACGTAGCGCCCCAATTTGGCCGAAGTCGCCCCGAGCACGGTGCCGGCGTTGATGGCGGTCCGCTCGAAGACCGACTCGCGGCCCCAATAGAGCGGCGTGTTGGCGACCATCAGCATGTCGGCGCCTCCGGTGGCGACCCCCACCCGCTCCATGGTGATGTCCACCGGAATCTCCACCGTGTAGCTGGTCGCCGGGGGAATCACCTCGAAGTAGAAGCGGTCGCCGTCGGCGAAGGCAGTGCTGCCCTGGGTGATGGTGAAGGTCACCCCGTTGTAGTTGGTGACGGTGGCGGTCGAGCCGCTGGCCGCCCCGATCATCTGCCCGGTGAGGGCGCCGGTGGAGGAGCCGTCCACGTCGAACATCCCTCCCGCGCCGAACACCACCCAGAGGGTCTGCTTGGTGGCGGTGGGGGCGATGGTCGGGTTGCTGATTTTCCCGTTCCCCACGAACCCGGGCGCTTTTCGCCAGGAGAAGTCGAAGAGGTTGATGTTCGGCAAGATGAACTGCGGGTTGGTGGTCGGCCCGGTGACGATGAGTTGGAACCGGGTGAGCGGGTGGAGCGCGATGGCGGTGCCCTTGTCGTCCTTGAGCTCGAAGGTCACCTGAATCGGGTCACCGGCCTTGTGCTTTCCGCCGGTGCCGGTCCCGCCGCCGACCGAGGTGATGCTGACGTTCACCCCTGAGTTGAGCGCGGGGTTCTTGAGCGGGTGGGTGTGGGCATCTACCACCGAGATCGGCGTTCCCGACGCTGTGTGGCAGAGCGCGTCGGCGCACTTGGTGTCGTCGGCTTGAGCCTGATGGGTAGCGCCGTTCTCGGTGTAGGGCTTGGTCCAGTCCACATCGTCGTGGCAGGCCCCGCACATGCGCTTGCCCGGCTCGTCCTTGTACATGTCGCCGCCCGGGGGCGCGGTGAGCGGACCCGCCCCGTCTGGGTCGCCGTGACACTTCTCGCAGGTCACCAGGCCGGTGCGGACCTCGTCTTCCTTGCGCTTGTCCCCCGCCGCGAGCGCCGAGTAGCCCACGTCGCGGGGCATCGGTCCGTTGCCCGCCATGCCGGTATAGGTGCCGCCGTCTGGGGTGAGCAGGGCCGCGGCGTAGGCGCCTGGCATCATCGGCGAGGAGCTCTTCGAGTAGTCCTTCACCCGGTTCTGGAAGCTCTGGACGAGCTTGAGCGGCTTGGGAGCCACGGTGTAGTCGCGGGTGCCGTCGGACTTGGTCCCCACCCCCACCACCGAGGGGAGGTGGCTTCCGTTGTGGATCCGGTGCATCAGCACCCCGAACTCGACGCTCACTCCCGGGGTCCCGTTCTCCACGGTGGCGACGTTCATGTCCTCCGCGCCCGGGGTGTGGCAGGTCGGGCAGTACCTCACGTCAGGCCGCCGGCCTCCGTGCGCGGCCAGCCTCACATGGCAGGCGTCGCAGTTGTCGTTGCCGACCGCCTGGTGCACGACGACGCTGGCGGCGTTTCCGAACAGGACGTCCTTGGTCGCCGACGCAGGGTCGGTGAACCGGCGGCCGTTGAGGGTGTAGACCTTCTGGATCTCCAACGCCACCCGGTAGGTGCCGTCCTCCAGGGGCATCCCGGTCATCTCGTCGTCCTCCATCCCGAAGGAGGGGCTGTCGTTGTACGGAGGCTCGTACTTGTCAGGGATGGCCGAAGTGAAGGTGTAGGTGAAGCTGCCGTCGGGGTTGACCTTCGAGGCGGTCACCAAGTCGGTCTGCTGCACGAGGACGCGCTGCATACCGTGCGTCACCGGCCCGGACATCTGGATGCCGCCACTGGTGAGCTCCACCGGCGCGTAGGAGTCGCCGGTGGGCTTCTTCACCGTGTAGGTCACCGAAATGGTGTCGCCTGCCTTGAGGCTGCCGTTCGTCCCGGTGCCGCCGGTGACCGAGGTGATCTCGGCGACGATCCCCGGCAGCGGGTCGTACCTGGTGATGGTGGTCAGGCCTGAGCCCGGCGGGCCGAGCTGGCCGGGGTCGCCCTTCTCTCCGGCGTCGCCTGATTCTCCCTGCGGTCCCGGCTCGCCGGGGATACCGTCATTGCCGGCAGGTCCGCGCGGCCCTTCCTTGCATCCAATCGCGAGCGCAGTGATCAGAACAGCCGCGAGGCTTCGAAGGCGCGACATTCGGAGAACCCCCATTGGCCGGTCCAGTCCGGCGCGAGGGGGATGTTTGCCGACTGTTGGAAAGTCGTCAATGTGCTATTTGCCGGCCCATGCCCGAGCAGAGCGGCCCCGATTGGCACAGACACCTGGAGCGTTGCCAGGGCCTGTGCAGCGAATCCCGCTTCGAAGAGGCAGTCGCCGCCGGGCACCAGGCCCTCGAGGAGGCGATCCGCCAGCACGGAGAGAGACACCCGAGCGTGGCCCAGTGCCTGTGCCTGCTCGGCGCCGCCTACCTGCGCGGGGGCGACGCTTCACAGGCGGAGAAGCTCCTGCGGCGGGCGCTCTTCATGGGCGAGGCTGCCTTGCCGCCCGGCGGCGACGAGCTGGCGGATGTGCTTTTCCACCTCGGCGCGGCCTGCCACGCGCTGGGGAAGCTCCGCGAGGCGAAGCCGCTGTACGAGCGCGCGCTCTCCGCCTTGGAGCGCGCCCACGGAGCGGAGGATCCTTCGGTGTCCCGGCCGCTGCGCGGGCTCGCCCGGGTCCACTCGAGCGCGGGCGATTTCGCCGGAGCCGAGCCGCTCTTGCGGCGCTGCCATTCCCTCCTCTTGAAGCGCGCGCCCAACGAGCCGCCGGCGCAAGCGGACCTCTCCGCGGTGTGCCTGGAGCTGTGCGGGGGCTACCTCTCCCGCGGCGAGCTGGCCCGGAGCGAGCTGCTGCTCAACGAGTCGCTGGAGCACCTGGAACGCTACGCCGAGGCGGACGGCGCTCCGACCCATGCCTTCGTCAACCTATTCCTCGAGCACGCTGCTCGCCTGTACGAGGCCAAGGGCGAGAGCCAAGGACCGGGCTCCGCCTTCGAGAAGCTGGAGGAGCGGGCCCAGGCCCTGCTCGGCGGGCCGTTGGAGGACGCCATCGCCGAGGAGGAGCGAGGCTTCTGGGAGGGGCTGGCTCTCTCGCTCACCCAACTTCGGGAGCGAGACGAAGCTCCCGAGGAGCAGCTGGCCTCTTCGCTTCTCGAGGCCCTGCGGGGGAGGACAGTCCCCGCCGCGCTGGCGGATCCGCCGGAGCTGTTCGAGCAGGTGGAGGCTTTCATCGAGCGGGCCAGCCAGCCGCACCTCATCGATGTGGCGGAGGACCTCCTCCTGCCGGCGGCGGCCGCCCAGAGGCCGCTCCGAGAGGCCCTGGGGGAAATAGCCGACCGGGCGGTGGAGGCCCTCGCCGCGCCAGAGGAACCCTGACCTGACACCACACAACCGGCCGAAATAACTACCAATTGCCGGCGCCCCGCCGGGAGGTTAATGTCTAGATTGTCTAGACAGGAGCCTACCTCATGCCGTGGCAGCTTCAGGAAGCGAAGCAGAAGTTCAGCGAGGTGGTCGAACGAGCTCTCAACGATGGACCTCAGATCGTGACCCGGCGTGGGGAGGAGGTCGCGGTCATCATGTCCATGCGGGAGTACCGGCGGCTTCGAAAGCGAAAACGGAGCTTCAAAGAGTTTCTCCTCCGCGGTCCCGACCTCTCCGCCCTGGAGCTAGAGCGAAGGAAGGATCTCCCCCGAGACGTGGAGCTATGAGCTTCCTGCTCGACACCAACGTGATCTCCGAGTTGCGGAAGCCGAAAGCGGACCGCGGCGTGAAGCAGTGGTTCGAGTCCGTGCAAGAGGAAGACCTGTTTCTGAGCGTGCTGGTGCTGGGCGAGATTCGTCGCGGCGTCGAGCTGCTCCGGAGGAGGGACCCGGGGCAGGCCGCGCTGTTCGATCCGTGGCTCGCTTCGGTGAAAGCGGGCTACGCGGAGCGGATCCTCCCGGTCACCGAGGAGGTCGCCGAGGAGTGGGGACGAATGTCCGTCCCGGATCCGCTTCCGGTGACCGACGGACTCATGGCAGCGACGGCGCGGGTGAACGGACTCACGCTGGTGACTCGAAACACCAAGGGGCTGGAGCGAACCGGAGCTGCGGTCTTCAACCCATGGGCCGGCGAGGAGTGAAGCGCCCCTCTCCCGCGAGCGGGAGAGGGACTACTAATAAGTCCCCTTCACCCCGAGGATCGGGAGGGGGATGGCGACGCCCTGAGCCTCCTTCTTCAGGACCCCGGCGCGCTCCTCGAAGCCGTAGGAGAAGGCGACCACTTCCTGGCTGATCGAGGCGTTGAGGAAATCCAGGTAGGCATCCAGGGTGAAGGTGTCGAAGGCCCAGGACTTCGCCACTCGGAAATCCACCCGGAAGAACGGCGGGAGGCGATCGACCCGGTCCTTGTCGAGGCGCACCCACCTGGGCCAGCCGGCGCGGTCCGTTCCGACTACCTGGGTGTGCGAGGTGAGGCCGCCCATCTCCGGGCGACCGGTGTTGAAGTGGAGCACTCCGCCTGCGGTCCAGCCCGAGCGGAAGCGGTAGCTCAAGACCGCGTTGAAGACGTGCGTCTGGTCGAAGAGGAAAGGCAAGTAACCGCGGTAGGTGGCCACCCGTTCGCCGTGCTCGTTGTAGTGCGCGTACTCGCCCCAGCGCGCGCTGTGCTGGAGCGAGTAGGAAATCCAGCCGAACCAGTTCTCCCCCAAAGGGTGGCGAACCATCAGCTCGAAGCCGTAGGCGTAGCCGTGCGAGGAGTAGTCCTCCGCCCTCCCCGGGAGCGCCACCGAGAAGGGGTCTGGCTCGCCGCCCTGGGGGGGAGGCCTCTGCTCGTCGTCGAGGAAGGTGATTTCCATCGTCCGGAGCAACGGGTTGACGTACAGCTCGGCGGTCACCTCGATGTTCCTCAGCGCGCGCCACTCGGCGCCCACCGAGGCCTGCACTCCTTCCTGCAAGCCGTAGCGGAGCGAGGCGATGTCCACCACCGGGAGCTGGATGAGCAGGGTCGGCTGCTGGTGGAAGAAGCCGAAGGCGCCCTTGAGCACCAGCTCCTCGAGGAGCTGATAGCGCGCCGTCACTCTCGGCTCCACCGACCAATGGTCGATGCCCGGAACCAGGTGGTAGTTGTCGAAGCGCACCCCGGGCACCCAGGTCCAGCGGGGCTCGCGCTTCCACAAGAGCTCTCCGTACGCTCCGAAGAAGGTGCCGATGGCCAAGGGCGCCCTTGCGGTGGTGGCGACCTGGGGCTGCACGTCCGGGCCGCTGGCGTAGCTAATCAACAAGTCGGCCCGCTTGTGGTCCAGGTCGGCGCCCACCGAGGCCTCGATGCCCTCGGCCAGCTTCCCCGACCAGCCGGCGCGCGCCACGAAGTCCTGCTGGTCCACCACGAACTCGGCCCTCCCAAGGGACTCGGTGGACTCCACCTTGAAGCGGTCCAGCCCGTAGGTGACGCCCAGCTCGGCATCGCCCACCGTGAGCGGCCGGCGGTAGCGCAGGTCCACTCGATGGAAGGCGATGGTCGACAGCGCGCCCCCGCTCTGGCCCTCCTTGGGAACCGTCCCCACCACGTCCGCGCTCCCGAAGGCGAGTAGCCGGAGCCGGCCCGCGGAGAGCCGCTGCTCCACCCGCGCCTGGTAGTCGGAGAAGTCCATCACCACCTTCTGCGGCGACTCCGGGGCGAAGGAGTTGGCCGCCAGGGCGATCAGCCAGGGCGTGTAGCTGAGCCTCCCGGCCAGGGTGAAGTTGGTGCCGGTGTTCTCCACCGTGTACTCGGCGAAGCCGCCGGCGTTGATCAAGTCGGCGTAGGCGGTGGCGTGCGGCCCCTTCTCCCTCGGCCGGGAAACCCGCCCGTCGATGACGCCGCCCAGAAGCCTCCCGTACCGCACCGGCACTCCGCCCGGGTAGAAGTCGATGCCGTCGATGAAGTCCGGGTGCACCACCGCCGGGCCCAAAAAGAGGTGGAAGAGCAGCGGCACCCGGATGCCGTCCAAAAAGTACCCGGTGGACGCCGGGCTGGAGCCGCGCACCACCGGATAGGCCACCCCGGAGAGGATGCTGGAAACCCCAGGGAGGAGCATCACCACCCGGAACGGGTCCCCCATCGTCCCCGGCACCTCGCGGATTTCCTGCTCCTGGAGGCTCACCCTCGCCACCTCGGTGCGCTCTCGCTCCCCGTGGACGATGGTCTCGTAGGGGTTCAGCTCCAATGGCTCGAGCGAGTAGATGACCTCCAGCGCGCCCGCGCGGGCCAAATCCTCCCGGAAGACCCACGGCTTGAATCCCGGAGCGCCGACGTCGAGCAGCTGGCCGATCGGCGGCAGCTCGAGAGTGAATTGGCCATCGGGGCCGGTCTCCGCAGCCGGACCGAGGCTGCTCTTCACCTTCGCGCCAGGGATGGGACGGCGGTTTCCCTTCGAGCGGACCACTCCTCGGAGCAGCGAGGTGGGCGGCCTCTTCGGCTCCGGAGGCGGCTCGAAGAAGTAGGAGAAGAGCATCCTCACCGGCACCGCCACGCCTTCGAGCTCCGCCGGGGTGAAGCGGAGCCCCACCGAGGCGTGCAGCGCCGCCTCCTGGAAGTCGGCGTCCCAGCCGGACACCACCTCCGCCGAGGCCACCTCTCCCCGCTCGTCGATCAACAGCTCGAGCCTCACCTCGCCCTGGTGGCGCCCCGAGAGGCAGGCCTCCGGGTAGCGCGCCGGCGAGTCGGCGAGCAGCGTCGGCGGCTCGAGCGCGAGGAGGGCTAGAAGAAGGTGCGCTGCCAAGCTCGTCCTCTTCCTAGCCCACCCTGGGCGGCCGCAGAAGGACGGCGGCAGAGTTGTTTGTCGGCGAAAACACTCGGACGATAATGCCAGTGATGAGAGACCGCCCTTCGGGGAGCCTCAGGTGAGCCAGAAACGGAGCCGCCTCGGCGAGGAGCTGGTCGCCGCGGGGCTCATCTCCGAGGAGAAGCTCAGCGCCGGGCTGTCCATCCAGAAGAGCGAGGGCGGCTACCTGGGAGACGTGCTGGTGCAGCACGGCCTCATCGATGAGAACGTGCTCTTGCGCTTCAACGGAGAGCGCTCCGGAGCACAGTTCATCACCGCCGACTCGCTCTCCCGGCTCAAGCTCGACGACCCGGTGCTGGAGAAGGTGCCGGTGCGCAAGGCCGAGCAGCTGACGGTGCTGCCCATCCGCTATGACTCGGTGAGCGACGCCTTGCACGTGGCGATGCCCGAGGCGGAGCCGTCGCTGGTGGATCAGGTGCGCGAGGTTTCCGGCGCCACCCATGTGCACCCGGTCTTGGCCACCCGTGCCGCGGTGCGGGCGGGCATCAGCCGCTTCTACTACGCCGACATCTACGCCTTCGCGGCGCTGCAGACCGGGGCCAAGGCGATGGTGGCGGAGTCGGAGACCCAGGTGGTGGCGAGGTCAGGAACGCCCTCCTCCGGCTCTCCTTCGGTCCCGGGCATGGCCACTCCTGCCCAGGGCACCCCGGTCATCCCAGGGTGGGCGGCGCCTGCAGCCCAAGCTCCCCCTCCCGCAGAGCCCCTCTCCGTCCCCGCCCCTTCCGCGGCGGCCGGCAGCCAGACTCCCCAGGCGGTGCTGAAGCTGTACGAGACGCTGGAGCAGCAGCAGCGGCAGAACAAGCTGCTCATGGTGGCCAACGCGCTGATGCACCATTTGGCGCGCGACCGGAACATCTCGGAGATTTTCCACCGGGTCCTGGCTTTCGCCTTCGACAACCTCCCCGCCGACGAGGGCGTCTTGCTCCTGCGCGACGAGTCCACCGGGCAATTCGTGCCGGTAGCGGTGCGGACGCAGGAGGGAGGTCAGAGCGAGGTGCAGGTTTCGGCCACCCTCCTCAAGGAGGTGCAGTCTTCCCGCCAGGGAGTGCTCACCGCGGACGCGGTGTTCGACCCCCGCTTCCGCCACTCGCAGACGGTGGTGCTCTCCCGGCTGCGCTCGGCGATGGGAGTCCCGCTCATCGTGGAGGGGGAGGTGAGGGGCATCCTGGCGCTCTCCACCCGGAGCCGGGTGGGCGCCTTCGGACCTCCGGACTTGGAGCTGTTGTCCGCCATCGCCACCCAGACCGCGGTGGCGGTGGAGAACGTGATGCTCAACCGGCGGCTCACCTCCGACCTCGCCAAGCGGGAGCGGCTCTCGCGCTTCATGTCGCCGGCGCTGGTGGAGATGGCCACCAGCGGGGCCCTGGAGCTGGGCGAGTCCGGCGAGCAGCAGGAAGCGACCGTGCTGTTCGCCGACATCCGCGGCTTCACCTCGCTCTCCGAGCGGCTCTCGCCCAAGGAGGTGGTGGCGCTCTTGAACGAGCACTTCGAGGCGATGGTGGAGGTGCTGTTCAAGCACGGAGGCATCCTGGACAAGTTCGTGGGCGACGCCTTGATGGCCCTGTGGGGAGTGCCGACCCGGCGCGAGGACGACTCGGCTCGCTCCTTGACTGCGGCGCTGGAGATGCTCCGGAGGGTGTCGGAGATGAACCAGGTGCGGCGGCAGCAGGGCCGAGAGGTGCTCGAGGTGGGCATCGGCATCAACACCGGGATGGTGGTGTTCGGGGCCATCGGGGCTTCCCGCCGGCTGGATTTGACCGCCATCGGAGACGTGGTGAATATCGCCTCCAGGCTTTGCGACATGGCCGAGGCGGATCAGGTCATCGTCTCCCAGTCCACCCTCCAGGCGGCGAAGGGCTCCTTCTTGGCGATGCCGCTCCCGCCGGTGCTCTTGCGCGGGAAGACCAAAGAGGTGACGCCCTACCGTGTCCTGGGCGAGGCCCGCTGAAAAAAGAGCCCTCCCCCCAAAAGACGGGGGAGAGGGCAGGGTGAGGGGAGAAAACCTAAGCTAGTAGCAAATCCCCTGGTAGCACTGCTGCCCGTTGGGGCAAGCCGAGCCGGCGCTGCAGCTGTAGTGGCACTTGCCGTTCAGGCAGACCTGCCCGGTGGCGCAGGCGGCGCTGCCGCCGCAGGTGGCGGAGCTTCCTCCGTCGGTGGTGTTGCTGCCTCCGTCGGTGGGGCAGTAGCCGCCGCTGGAGCAGGGAGTGCACTGCCCGTTGAGGCAGACGTGGCCGGCGGGGCAGGCCGTCCCCGGACCGCATTGCATGGTGCACCCTTCATCCACCTGGCCGTCGCAGTCGTTGTCCACCCCGTCGCACACCTCGGCCGACGGAGTGCAGGAGGGCTGGCAGGCGCCGTTGACGCAGGCCTGGCCGGAAGGGCAAGGGTAGGCGGAGCTGCAGCAGACTTGCTGGGTGCAGCTTCCACCGGCAGGGGCGCAGACTCCGCAGCTCGCGTTGCAGCAGGTGGTGCCGGAGGCGCAGGTGGTGTTTCCACAAACAATCGGCGTCCCGGCGTCGTAGGGGCCGCAGTTGGAGGTGGTGCAGGGCTGGCAGGCTCCGTTGACGCAGGTGTGGCCGGGCGGGCAGGCCGAGCCCGCGCTGCAGGCGGAGTTGCAGCCCTCGTCCACCGCGCCGTCGCAGTCGTTGTCCACCCCGTCGCACACCTCCGCGGAGGGAGTGCAACTGGCCGGGCGGCACTTGCCGTTGTGGCAAACCTTGGTGGAGGAGCAATGGTGGTTGCCCGAGCAACCATGGGAGCCGGACTGGTAGGAGGTGAAGCCCGACACCTTGAAGCGCAACAGCTTTCCCTGCTCATCGATGGTGAGGCGGTCGTTGGCGATTTCCGAGCGGGTGCCGTCTTCCTCCTGCACCTGGACGAAGAGGTCCAAGGCGAGGTCTTCCGCGGCGAGGGCGAAGGGGAGGGTCATCTCCGCTTCCTGGGCGAACTTGGTCCCCGCCGGGCCCCACACCGCCACCGGGCCCACGGACTGGTCCACCCCAGCCACCACCGGCTCCAGCCCCAGCTCCAGGGTGATGCGGAGGTCGCGCTCCAGGGCGCCGGGCGGAATGGCCAGGGTGGCTCCGGCAAGCTCGGGGCTCTCCTCCGCGCTCACGGTGATGGTGGCCCCCTGTGAGGCGGTCACCGGGACGGACTTCACGTACCTCGACGCCACCGGCCCGTTGTTGACGCTACAGCCCAAGGCCGCCAGCGAGAGCGCGCCGAGCAGGCGCAACGCACTGAATGGCTTCATGTCATTTCTCCGAGTCTCGCGGGGGAGTCCGGCTCCCTCCCGCGCCATCGGCTGGTGAATGGGGCGAGGGGGCGCCCACTTCAAAAAAATTTCGCCGCTCATCGCGCTGCTCCCAAATTCCGCTCCGCCTCGAGGCGGTGGCGGCCGGTCGGGTAGCGCGAGAGGTAGTGCTCGAGCCTCGCCCGGGCGGCCTCCAGCCTCCCGGTGGCCCGCTCGCAGGAGGCGGCGAAGTAGCTGGCGTCGTCGCCCAGCGTCCCGGGCACCTCCACCAGCTCGAGGTAGTCGGCCAGCGCGCGCTCGTGCTCGCCGCGCTCTCTCAGGACGTTGGCGCGAAGGAGCAGCACTTCGCCGCGGCGCTCGCTGGAGGGGTGAGTGGCGAGGAAGGAGTCCATCTCCGCGAGTGCCGCGGAGAAGGAGCCGGCCTCGAGGTGGGCCTCGATGAGGCTCAGGTCCACCTCCGGCCGGAGGGCGCCGCGGGGGAAGCGGGCGCGGTAGTCGGCGAAGGCGGCGACGGCCCCGGCCCGGTCGCCGAGGTAGCGCTTCTTGAGCCGGCCCACCTCGTAGGCGGAGAGCTCGGCGTGGCGGCCTCCGCCCCGGGCCAGGGACTCGTAGAGGCGCACTGCTTCGCCGTAACGCCCCCTCCGGGTGAGGGCGGTGGCGAGCTGGTAGCTCAGCTCTTCGCGCTCCTCCGGCGCGGCGGAAGCGAGGCGGGCTTCCAGCGACTCCAGCGGATCCGCCGGGGGAGTCCGGCGCGGAATCTCCGGGGTGTCGGCGTTTCCCGGTTGGCTCCGGACCGCCGGCGGCGCGCCGGGCGCGATGTCAAAGGTCGTGGAGCGGTCAACCGGCGCCGCGGCCGGAAGCGGCGGTGAAATGCCGGTCGCAGCGCGCCCGGCCGGAGCGGCGGCGGCAACCGTCTTGCCCTTCGACGGCTGCCACGAGCCAACCTCAGGCGCCGGAAGCTCCGGGGGCTGGAGCCGGTAGACGGCCACCCTCCCCCAATCCACCGTGGCCTCGCCGCGCACCTCGGCCCGCTCCCGCCGGCCGATGACCGAGCGCTTGCCGGTCTCCACCAGCATCCGCACCGGCGGGCGGCCCACGAAGACTCCGTCCACCTCCACCTCGAAGTCCGGCTCCCCTTCGATGCGGAGGCTCGACTCGTCGGTCTCCACGCTGGAGACCGACATCGCCAGGGCCCGCTCCCGCTGGCCGGTGCGGAATGCCGCCTGGCCCGCGCTGACCCACGCCTCCCCGCCGCGCAGCCGGACGTCGGTGGAGGGCCCTCGCACCCGCACCACTCCCTCGTGGACCCGAACCGCCACCGCGCGGTCCGCCGCCACCTTCACCGAGTAGAAGGTGCCCTCCGCCTCCACGGCGTAGTCGCCGGCGGACACCAAAAGCGCCAGGGTGGTGCCCGGATGGCGGTCGAGCACCGCCACCTCTCCCTCCTCCAAGAGCACCGCGAGTCCGCCGCTCCCCCGCTGCACCGAGGCGCGGCCGTTCTCCTCCAACAGGGCGACGGTGCCGCCGATGCGCAAGAGGGCGCGGCTTTCTCTTGCGGTGGAGAGCCGCGAGCCAGCCGCAAGCCTCTCGCCCACCGTCGCCTCGGACCAGCCAGACTCTGGCCTCAAGAGGCGGACCTCTCCCGAGGCGAGGGCCAGCACCGCCACCGGCTCTTCGCGGTTGGAAGGCCAAGCCAAGACGAGCGCCAGGGAGGCCAACGCCGGCACCGCCAGCGCGGCCCACAGCCAGCGGCGCGGACGGGGGCGGCGAGCCTCGAGCACCTTCCGCCACACCGCCTCCTCCAGCCCGAGGGGTGGCTCCGCCTCGCCCACCGCGGACAACAGGCGCGACAGGGGCTCCGTGCCACCGCCGTCGGCGAGCCTCGCAGGCTCCTTGTGTCCGTCGCGACTCATCTCTTAAGGGACGCAGCCCCGCTTCCTCGCGATGCGCTCGAAGTCCTTCCGCGCGTAGTGCAGGCGGGTCCACACCGTCTTGAGCTTGCAGCCCACCCTCTCGGCGATTTCCTCGGCGGAGAGCCGCTCCAGCTCGTAGAGGGCGAACACCTCCCGCTTCTTGGGAGCCATGCGGGAGAGCACCTCGCCCACTGCGGCCTCCGCTTCGCGAGACTCGTAGTCGGTGAGCGGAGTGCGCGGGGCGACTTTCTCGGCGGGGCGCTCCCCCCAGAGCGAGAGCAGCGCCTCGCGGAGCCGCCGCCTCCGGTGCCGGTCCGAGCAGACGTTGGCCGCGATGCGGTACAGCCAGGTGGAGAGCCGCCCTTGCCGGAAAGCGCCCAGCTTCCGGAAGGCGACCAGGAAGACTTCCTGGCAGACGTCGCCGCGCTCGGAGTCAGGGATGCCCAGCCTGCGAGCCACCCGCCACACGAAGGGGAAGTGGGCGCGGTAAAGCTCGCGCCAGGCCACCTCGTCGCCGTCCCTGCAGCGCGCGAGCAGCTCGGATTCCACCTCGGTTTCCCCATCGTCTGCATACTCGCGCCGCGGGCGGGGCGCCTCCGAAGACAGTGAATGGCTCGACCCCGTTGCAGCCTTCAAAAAAATCTCCGGCCCAGCCGCAGCGAGGCGAGCGCCCCCACGGATGGAGGGGAGTATCCGACACCGGTCCCTTCGACTTCCAGGCGGGAGGAGCCGAGGGAGAAGAGAAAGGCGAGGTCGGCGGAGAGGAAAAGCCCCCAGAAAGGGAGAGGCTGGCAGAGGCGCCCCATTCCTCCGGCGGAGGGGAGCCACTGGGCTTGCGGGTTTCGCCGGTAGAGGTACTGGCCCTGAGCGTCGGCGGTGGCCAATTCGAGTCCCGCGGTCAGTCCGGCGCAGCCGTCCATCCCTGCCAGCGGGGCGCAGTAGCCGAGCGCGGCGAGGCCGAGGAAGGACTGGCGGCGGAAGACTCCGCGGGAAGCGCCGTCCGCCTCCACCGGGGTACGGGAGGAAAGGCCGCCCCAAAGCGCCAGGGAGGCGCGGTAGGCGCCCGAGCGCGTGCCCACCTCGAGAGAGCCGAACGGCTCGGCGCTGATTGGGAGGCCGGCCCTGAGCGCGGGGCCGAGCGAGGCCTCGAGGCCGGTGAAGAGCGGCGGCGGCGAGACGGGGGGCTCAGGGAGCGGAGGGGGCGGCAAGGGGGGCAGTTCCTCCGGCCGGCCCTTCCATTCGATTTGGAGGAGGAAGCGGTCGAGGATGAGGGCGGCGATGTCGGAGAGCTGCTCGCAGGAGAGGCCGGCGGCATCGAGTTGCCGTTGCATGGCCAAGTCCCCGCCGGGGCGCTGGACGGTGAGCATCCAGGAGGCGCCCTCGGATTTGACGGCCACGGACAAGTCGTCGCCGGTCGGCTGGCCGACCGCCACCAGCACGCCGGGAGAGCGGGTGCGGATGGCCTCGAGGAGGGCGATGCCGTGCGCGCAAGGGGGAATCGCTTCGGGTTGGACCCTGAGCATCGGCGTCCCGGTCTGGGACAAGAGCAGCGCCAGAGCTGCCGGGAGCGTGGGCACGAGTACTCGGCGAAAGGGTCCGGCGGCCGAGTATCGCCGGAGGGCGGTGGCCGGCAAGCGGATCCCCTCCCCCGCGGTGAGCCGCTTGGTCAACCCGGCTCGGAATCGTCCGGCTCGGAGCTGTCAGAGACGGGAGGAGGCACGGCGGAGAGCGCGCTGGCGATGTACTCCAGGCGGGAGCCGCGCAGCCGCGTGCAGAAGTCCGAGCGCGCGCCGGCGAGGGTGGTGAAGTACTGGCGGAAGGCGCCGCAGGCCTTCTCCGCCCAGTCCTTGCTCTTGGGTTGGGGAACGAGAATCTCCCGGTACCGCTTTCCCACGTCCTCGCGGTTGGTCTGCATCAGGGCCACCCGCTGCCACTGGAGGCGCACCGCCTTGAGGCAGAGGGCCCAGAAGAGGAAGAACGGCGACCAGCCCTGCCTTTCGCCGGCGGCCATGCGGATGACGAAGACTTCCTTGGTGAGGACCATCTGCTCCTCGCCGGGCAGGAGGATGGCGAACTCGCCGATGTTGGAGCTGGCGCGGTTGGGGCTGATGAGGTCCCAGGCCTCCAGTCCGCTCGTCGCCCCGCGCCAGAAGGAGCGCGCGACTGCCTCGGAGACCAGGTTGGTGGGGTTGACGTTGACCCGGAGGCTCCGGATGTCGCTCACCTTGATGTAGGGGATGTGGCCGCGCCGCCTGTCGTTGCTCGGGCTGCCGTGGCCGCCGCGGACTTGGATGATTCCATCGTCCTCCAGCTTGCCGAGGCTGACCGCCGACCAACCCTCGACCTCGCACAGCTTGGCGAAGGGCTCTCCCCATCTCGAGTCGTAGTAGCGAGGCACCAGGATCCGCCCGGCGTACACCTGGGCAAGAGGCACGCGCGCCATGCCGGGCACCGGCTTTCCGGAGAGGTAGGCCTCGACCTGCTCGGCCATCTCGTTGTCCAGTTCGCCAGTGCGCTCGCCAGTCGTGGAGTCCACCTTGTAGCGGCCGCCGCCGTCCTTGTAGATGCCGCAGGTGGCGGGGTTGAGGAGGACGACCTCATCCATTGACCTGCTCCTCGCCGGCAATCTTCCGGAAGACGTAGAAGTTGGTCTTCGCGCGGCAGAAGCCCTGGAAGGCCTCCATGGGGACGTTGAGGACCACTTCGGGCTTGAGCCGGGGCCGGAGCCACTCGAGCACGAACTTGTAGTTCTCCGAGAAGAAGTAGGTCTCCGGGAGGATGATGCCGAGGCGGCCGCCCACCCGGAGCAGTTGATGCGCCCGCTGGAGGAAGACGAGGCCGATCTCCAGGTCCTGAAACTCGGCGCCTCCGCACTTGGCGATGTCGAGGCCCGCCTGCTGGGCGTCGGCGGCGGAGACCTTGAGGTTCACCCCGAACGGAGGGTTGGTCAGCACCACCGAGAAGCGCCCGTCTTGGTAGCAGCCTCCTAGCAGCTGCCGGTATCCGGTGGACCACAGGTGAGTGCGGACCGAGTCACCGCGAACGCAGCTCGCCGACCCGTCCCCGGCGATCTGCATCACCGCCTTGGTGAGCTTCACCGCGATCCCATCCTTGTCGATGCCGCAGACGTGCTCCCGCGCCCATCGCGAGAGGTCCTGCTCATGGCCCGGATACTTCCGCTGCATTTCGAGCAGCACCTCGACCAGGAATCCGCCGGTGCCGCAGGCCGGATCGATGACGAGGTCGTCCCAGCCCACCTGGAGCAGTCGAACGCCGGCCTGGATGACCTGCTGGGGCGTGAAGAACTGGCCCTCGCCCTGTTTGAGCGTGGCGGCGCGGAGCACCTGAAACGCCACCGCCATCGAGGCCACGCCGACATCCATGAGGCGATAGGGGGCCAGCCGCTCCACGGCGAGAGCGATGGTCTCGTCGCTCAAGCGGAGCTCCCGATCCGAGTCCTCGAGGAAGACGGAGGGCGATGCCCTGGCCAGCTTCAGGAAGGCCCGCCGCACCTCCCGAGCGGTGTGCGAGGGCGAAGAGCGCGGGCAAAAGATTGGCGGATCATCGGTCGAATGCGCACGCCGGTCGCAATCGAGCTTGAGCAGAAGCAGGTTGCAGATCTGATTCAGCTGTTCCTCGCGTCTGGTCGCCACGCCGTCGTTGGCGACGACCTTGTCCAGGAGGTCCTCGAGAAGGCGCCGTAGCAGGCTCTCGCTCGGAACAGCTGTGGCGCTATCGCTGCTTGTTCGCGGGCGAGCCGCGCGATAGACACGCGGAAACCCAGAAGGGGGGCTGCTCATGTTGAAGAAGCTTCTCATCCTCGTCGCGCTCTTGGTGGTGGTGCTGGTCGCGGTGATCGCCACTCGCCCGTCCACCTATCGCGTGGAGCGCTCGGCTGCCATCTCCACCCCGCCGGAGCTGGTGTTCGCCCAGGTCTCCGACTTCCACAAGTGGGCGGCCTGGTCTCCTTGGGAGAAGCTGGACCCCAACCAGAAGAAGACCTTCGAAGGGCCGGAGGCGGGCGTGGGCGCGAGCCACCACTGGTCCGGCAACGACCAGGTGGGCGAAGGAAAGATGACCATCACCGCCCTCAAGCCTTCCGAGCGCATCGACATCAAGCTCGAGTTCATCCGGCCCTGGCAGGCCACTAACTCGGTGGAGTTCCTCTTCAAGCCGGAGCAGGCCGGCACCCAGGTCACCTGGGCGGTGAACGGCAACAACGACTTCATGGGCAAGGCCATGACCCTCTTCATGGACATGGACCAGATGATGGGCAAGGACTTCGAGCAGGGCCTCGCCAACCTCAAGGCGCTCGCGGAGGCCGAGCAAAAAAAGCAACTCGCCGAGACCGAGGCGGCGAAGAAGGCGGCCGAGGCAGCCGCTGCTCCCGCCGACGCCGCCGCCCCTCCTGCCCCAGCCCAGTAGCCCGAGCTTCATCATGAGGGCGCGATTGCCGCGGCGACTCCATTCTGCGCCGCGGCCGGGGTCCGCTTCGGGCCGGCGACGCGCACGCGGCCCCACTCCACCGCCGGAGAGCCTGTCGCAGCCGGGTCGGCGCGCGGGCCGCCCTCAGTGCGACTTCACGAAGGAGGCCACGTCCTCGAGCACCGCCTCCTCCACCTTTCCCGGCTGGGAGTACTCCTGGGGGGTGGACTTCCCCTGGCCGCGGACGAAGAGGTGGTTCAGCTCCGGATACACCTTGAAGGTGACGTCCTTCCTCGAGGAGAGGGCCTGCTTCCAAGTGGCGTGCTCGGACTCGGTCACCTGATAGTCGCGCCCTCCCTGGAGCACCAGCATCGGCATCCCTAGCGAGGCGGCGAGCTTCGGCCCATCGTAGCCGCGCAAGTCCAGCCAGTAGCTGCCGGGAACGCCGAGCACGGTGTCGTCGGCGGGCAGCTCCGGGCTCTTAACCATCGCCGCTTGCGCGGACAGCTCCTCGAGCTGGGCCTTCTCTTCCTCGCTCAGCTTGCCGTCCAGCGAGTGGAGGTAGCGGGTCTGCCCGACGATGGCGTCCTCCATCGGGCGGGCGGAGGCGGCCAGCAGCACCAGGCCGGCGATGGCCGGGTCCGCCGCGCTGATCCGCGGGGCCAGGCTTCCTCCCAGGCTGTGGCCGAGGAGGAAGACGCGGTGGGCCTCCACCTCCGGGCGCGAGCGGAGGAGCGCCACCGCCAGGATTGCGTCGTCCACTGCCTCTTCCTTGATGGTGAGGCTTTTCATCGCCGCGAGCTTGGTGGCGTGCTCCCGGGTGCGCTTCTCGTAGCGGAGCACCGCCACGCCTCGTCCGCGCTGCGCAAGGCCCCTCGTCCCTTGAGCACGCGCTCCACCAGTTTCGCATGCAGCTCGAAGAGCGGGGCGGCCTTCTCGGCGCCTTCGAGGCGGGCCACGGCGGAGGCGATGGCCTCCAGGGTCGTCATGTTCTCGGCGAAGGGAGAGCGACGGAGGCGGGGAGGAGCCATCGCGGGCGGAGGAAGAGACAACCTCGGCAAGTTGGCCAGGGCGGGAATCTGCCTCAGCATCTTCCTCGCCTGCCGCCAGGTTCCGTCGAGGACGATGAGGTGAGAGGGCTCGGGAGGCGATTCGGCCCCGCCGGGGAAGAGGAGGACCGGCGCGGTCATTCGGGAGAGGGCCTCCTCGAGGGCTTTGGCGCAGGCGTCGCCCCTTGGGCCCGAGGGCTGGTAGGGGGCGTAGTCGACGAGGGTGGAGCCTTCGAGCGCCAGGGCGGCGATGCGCGCGGAGTTGGTGGACTTCTCGGCCTCCCTTCCGTGCCGCAGGAGGAGGATGCGGGTGTGCGTCCGGATGCATGGCAGCTCGGCGCAGAGGCAGTAGCGCTGGATGAGCCAGCATCGCTTGCAGCGGCCGGGCAGGTGGGACTCGGTGCGGTGGCGCATGGCGCTGGGGAGCCGGAAGATAGCCGCCCCGCGCGCGGCGGTCGAAGTGAGCCCGTGCCGTGGCGGCAGGTCGCTCTGGAAGAGATGGTAGAAGACTGGATAGACCGCCAGCAATTTGACGGTAAAATTGCTGGCGATGTTTGCACGGAGATTGAAGCTGCCGTCGCGGTCCTTCTTCCTCTTCGGCCCCAGGGCGACCGGCAAGACGACCTGGCTCCGCGAGCGGTTGCCGAATGCCCGCTGGTACAACCTTCTCCTGGAAAGCGAGCTTGTCAGGCTCTTGCGCGATCGCGACCAGTTCCGGCGCGAGGTGGCAGCGCTGCGAAAAGGTTCGTGGGTCGTGGTCGACGAGGTCCAGAAGCTGCCGGCGCTCCTCGATGACGTCCATGAGATCCTCTCGCGCCCCACCTTGGAGATCCGCTTCGCGTTGACCGGCTCGAGCGCGAGGAAGCTCCGGCGGGGGCAGGCGAACTTGCTCGCCGGGCGGGCAGTCACGCGCGCGTTCTTCCCACTGGTGGCCGCCGAGTTCGGCTTCGACTTCGAGGTGGACGACCTCCTCGCCTTCGGCTGCCTTCCCCAGGTACGGGAGGAGACCGTCGCAACGGAGCGAATCGACCTGCTCGACGCGTACGGCACGACCTATCTCACCGAGGAGGTGCGGGCGGAAGCGCTGGTCAAGAACCTCGCCCCCTTCGTTCGCTTCCTCGAAGTAGCGGCGCTGATGAACGGACAGGTGACCAACGTTTCCTCCATCTCGCGCGATGCGGGTGTGGCACGGCCGACGGTACAAGGCTTCTTCGAGGTGCTGGTGGACACGTTCATCGCATCCTGGCTCCCCGCATTCCGGCCTCGCGCCCGGGTGAAGGAGGTCGTCCACCCGAAGTTTTTCTTCTTCGACTCGGGCGTCGTTCGCAGCCTGGCCCGGCGACTCCGCGAGCCGCTCGCACCCACCGAGCGCGGGCCGCTGCTCGAGACCTACCTCCTCCACGAGTTGCGCGCCTACGTCAACGACTCGGGGATTGGCGGAGAGCTCTCCTACTGGCGCACGCCGTCAGGCTCGGAGGTGGATTTCATCTGGTCCCGCGGGGGACGGCACGTGGCCATCGAGGTGAGGGCCTCCGAACGCTGGCGCGAGCAGGAGTCCAGAAGCCTGAAGGAGCTTGCCGCCTCGGTCGCTCGGGTTCGCCCGATCGCGGTCTACCTCGGCTCCACGCCCCTCAAGGACGAGCGGGTGGAGGTGCTGCCGCTGGCGAGCTTCCTCCGCGCGCTCGAAGCGGGAGAGATTCTGTCCTGACCACGGGCGCCAGGTTCGCTTCCCACCGCGCGGGCGCGCACCGTGGCTCCGTCGGCGGCGACTCCTTCCAGTTCCACTCCCACCGCCTTGCCGGCCGGCACTCCTACCGGCCCGGGCGGGGTAAGCGAGATTCCCTGCTCCTGGTAGCCGTCGGCGGCGATTTGCTCAAACTCCTCGTAGGACTTGGGTGGACCCATCCAGGCCACGATCATCCCCGCCTCGGTGGCGCTGCCGAACAGTACCCTGGTACCCCGAAGCCCGTACTTCCAGGCATGGGGGGCGCGGACTTCCCAGCCCTCCGCCTCGGAGCGGTAGGTCTGCCCCTTCGCCGGACTGGCGGGTGGAGCGGTCGCCGCGACTCCGCCCGGAGGCCTTTCTCCCGCGGGCCGCCCCTTCCCCGCCCGCGAAAAGAGGGTCGGCTCGCCGCCGTCGAAAGAGACTTCGAGGTCCTGGCCCTGCAGCGCGGCGGCCGGAAGACAGCGCCCCGAACGCGGCGGTCGAAGAGAGCTCGTGCCGTTGCGGCAGGTCGCTTGGGGTTCAGCTGCGCTTGCCCTTCGTCTCCAGCTTGGCGAGCCGATCCTCGATCGTCCTCACGCGACCGCCCATGGTGAAGACGAGATTGTCGAGCCGCTGGTGGAAGTCCTCGCGAAGCGCATCGAGCTTCGCCTCGAGCCTCAGGTCCGTCTGTTCGAGGCGATCGATTCGCGCGCTGACTCCCCGTAGCAGTTCGAGAATCTGCTGTATCCCGTTGCCCTGTGCCACGCGTGCAAGTCTAGCAGCTTCAACCACCACGGGAGGCAAGGGCGGCGCTTGGGGGCCCTGCTGGCGGGCGGTGAAAGACGCTCAGTGCAGCGGAGAGAAGGTGTAGGTGGCCGGTGGCCGGTTCTTCCTCCAGCCCTTTCGTCGTTCGTTGGGGAGCTGCCGGTAGACCGGCTCGCTGATGCGGATGCCGGCCCCACCGCCCATCAGAAAGAGATGGTTCACCCCGCTCCCGAGCACGTCGTAGCGGCGGTCGTCGTCCGGGCCGAATTCCCCCTCAGCCACCACGGCCAGGTGGAGGTTTGCTCCCAGCTCGACCTTCAGCCGGTGCTTGGCCCTCACCTCGCTGGTGGCCCTCTGCAGCTCGGCGGCGGCGTCCACCGCCTCGACGCATCTGTCCTCCGGAGCATGCGTGATCGGTTAGCGGAGGCATACAAGTGATCGAACTTCCTCGCCTTTTGGGACCGGAACTCCGACGGGACTTGGATTCCGCCCGGTGGTGTCTGCGCCCTGAGGGATCCCCTCATCGCGGATAAGCGATGCTGATCGAGATGTTCGCCGGAGCTGATCGAGCCCTTCCTCGACTCGTTGATGAGGGGCATCCGCGTATGGTCTGGGGAGGGCATGCGAGAGAATCCGGTCAACATC
>JACPVI010000037.1 GCA_016191815.1 Myxococcales bacterium | reverse complement strand
TACGCGATCGCTCGGAGGAAGATCCTCGGGGGCACCCTTCCACCTCGCGACTCGGTGCGGGTGGAGGAGTTCCTGAACTACTTCCGCTACGACTACCCCGAGCCTGGCGAGGCCACCCTCGGAGTGACGATGGACGCCGCCCCCTCACCCCTCACGCAGGGGCTGCACCTGCTCCGGGTGGGAGTGCAGGGCCGCCACCTGGCCGTCTCCGAGCGAAAGCCGGCCCACCTCACCTTCCTGGTCGACGTCTCCGGCTCGATGCAGTCGCCCGACAAGCTCCCGCTCGCCAAGCGCGCGCTCCGGATGCTGGTGGACAACCTGCGAGACGGCGACACCGTGGCGATGGTCACCTACGCCGGCCTCGTGAAAGTGGCGCTGCCGCCCACCGGGCTCGAGAAGAAGGCGGTCATCCACTCGGCGATCGAGGAGCTGACCTCGGGAGGCTCGACCGCCATGGGCTCCGGCATCGAGCTGGCCTACCAGCAGGCGATGAAGACCCTGGACGAGCGCTCCATCTCGCGGGTGATCATCCTCTCCGACGGCGACGCCAACGTCGGCGCCACCAGCCACGAGGAAATCCTCAAGCTGATCCGCGGCTACGTGAAGGAGGGCATCACCGTCACCACCGTCGGCTTTGGCATGGGGAACTACAAAGACGAGCTGATGGAGCAATTCGCCAACAAGGGAAACGGCAACCACTTCTACGTGGACTCGCTGATGCAGGCGCGCCGCATCTTCCAGGAACAGCTCGGCGGCACCCTGGAGGTGATCGCGCAGGACGTGAAGCTCCAGGTCGAGCTCGACCCCGACCAGGTCAAGCGCTACCGGCTGATCGGCTACGAGAACCGCGACGTGGCCGACGTGGACTTCCGGAACGACCGGGTGGACGCCGGGGAGATCGGCGCCGGCCACAGCGTCACCGCGCTGTACGAGCTGGAGCTTCGCCCCGGCGCCGGGGACGGCCTGGCCACGGTGAGGATCCGCGCCAAGAAGCCGCGCGGCTCTTCTGCCGAGGAGACCGCGTTCCGCTTCAGAGAAGAGGCGCTGGCCGGCCGATTCGAACAGGCCGGCACCGACCTCCGCTTCGCCACCGCGGTGATGGCCTCGGCGGAGATCTTCCGCCGGAGCCCGCACGCCGAGCGGTGGAGTTACGAGGAGGTGGTGCGGATCGCCCGTGGCGCGACGCCCGCGGGAAGCGCCGAGCGAACCGAGTTCATCGCGCTGCTCGAGCGCGCCCGCGCCATCGTCGGGCGAGTGGCCTCTCGCTGAGCCCACCGCCGGGCCCACTCGGGGCCCGCCCCGACCGGTTCGCGGCGATGGCAGATTGGCTCCGGCTCGGAGGGGTTCTGTGTAGAGTCGCGCTCCATGTCCTCCATCCAGTTCCTTGGCGCCGCCGGCACCGTCACCGGCTCCCGGTTTCTCCTCGAGCACGAAGGAAAGCGCGTGCTGGTCGACTGCGGGCTGTTCCAGGGCCGCAAGGAGCTGCGCCAGCTCAACTGGCAGCCTCCTCTGGCCGATCCCAAGCGGATCGACGCGGTGGTGCTGACCCACGCGCACATCGACCACACCGGCGGGCTGCCGCGGCTGGCGGCACAGGGCTTCCACGGCCCGATCTACTGCACCCCGGGGACGCGGGACCTGTTGGCCCTGCTGCTCCCGGACTCGGCCCAGCTCCAGGAGGAGGAGGCCCGCTACGCCAACAAGCGCCGCTACTCGCGGCACTCCCCGGCGCTGCCCCTGTACACCGTCGAGGACGCCGAGCGCGCGCTGCGAATGCTGGAGAGCTTCAGCTACGGCCGCGCGAAGGAGATCCTCCCCGGCATCCAGGTCACCTTCTCCCGCGCGGGGCACATCCTGGGCTCCGCGGCCTGCTCATTGGATCTCCCCTCCTCCAAGCAGCGGGTGGTCTTCAGCGGTGACCTCGGCCGCCTCGACGCCCCCATCCTTCGCGATCCCGACCGGCTGGAGATGGCCACCACCCTCATCGCCGAGAGCACCTACGGCGATCGCGAGCACGGGGAGACGAGACCCGCGGAGGCCCTGGCGGAGGCGGTGAACGCGGCCTTCAAGCGCGGCGGCGTGGTGGTCATCCCCGCCTTCGCGGTGGGACGCACTCAGGAGATCCTCTACCACCTGAGGGAGCTGGAGGAGGCCGGCCGCATCCCGTCGTTGGAGGTGTTCGTCGACTCGCCGATGGCGTGCGACGCGACGCCGCTGTATCTCGCCCACTCCGAGGACCACGACTTCGACATGAACGCGGTGATGCGCAGCGGCGACGGCCTGGCGACCAAGAGGACCCGGTTCGTGCGCAAGTCGGACCAGAGCAAGCAGCTCAGCTCGTTCCGCGGGCCGGGCATCATCATCTCCGCGAGCGGCATGGCCACCGGGGGCCGCATCCTCCACCACCTCCGGCAGCGCCTGCCGCAATCGCAGAACACCGTCCTCTTCGTCGGCTACCAGTCGGAGGGGACGCGCGGGCGCCGGCTCCTGGACGGTGAACCGGAGATCAAGATCCACGGCGAGCTGGTGCCCGTCCGCGCCGAGCTGAAGTCGGTGTCGGGTTTCTCCGCGCACGCCGACTGGAAAGAGATGTTGAGCTGGATGGGAGGGTTCAACTCGCCGCCGCGCCAGACCATCCTGGTGCACGGAGAGCCCTCCGCCCTCGAGTCCCTGAGGGGCCGCGTCGCCGCGCGGGGGTGGCAGGTGCGGGTGGCGAAGCACCTCGAAAAGATCGAGCTCGCCTGAGGGGGCTGCAGGGTGCCAGCGGTCGGGCTCAGAGACCGGCGTCGGACGGGAGGTTGGCCGTCTGGCCCGGAACCAGCAACGCCCGGTCGCCTGCCGGAGGAAGCACCCGGCCGATCGGCGCCACCAGCGAGGGGGCGGGGCGGAGGACAGGGGAGATCGCCGCTCCCGCGTCCGGCCCGGGTGCGGAGGCGCCCGCGTCCGGCGACCAGAGCGTCGGCGTGCCCAGGGCGGAGATCAGCAGCACCGCCGCTGCGAACCCGATCAGCGCACCGAGCACCACTTGGCGCATGAATTTTTCCCTGCGCTCCCCGGACATGCGGCCCATCGTTTAGCATCGCCTGGCCCGAGGTGACCATGACACGAGAGATCCGCGCCCCGCGCGGCCCCGCCCTGAGCTGCAAGGGGTGGGTCCAGGAAGCCGCCCTGAGGATGTTGATGAACAACCTCGATCCCGAGGTCGCCGAGCGGCCGGCCGACCTCGTGGTGTACGGAGGCACCGGGAAGGCCGCCCGCGACTGGCAGAGCTACGAGCGGATCGTCGCATCGCTCAGGCAGCTCACCGACGAGGAGACGCTGCTCGTGCAGTCCGGCAAGCCGGTGGGCGTGCTTCGGACTCACTCCGACGCGCCGCGGGTGCTGATCGCCAACTCCAACCTGGTCGGCCGGTGGGCGACCTGGGAGCACTTCCGCGAGCTGGAGGCCAAGGGCCTGATGATGTACGGCCAGATGACCGCCGGCTCGTGGATCTACATCGGCACCCAGGGAATCCTCCAGGGGACCTACGAGACCTTCGCCCAGGCGGGGCGCACCCACTTCGGCGGCTCGGACCTCCGGGGCCGGCTCATCGTCACGGGCGGCCTCGGCGGCATGGGCGGTGCGCAGCCCCTCGCCGCGACCATGAACGGCGGAGTGCTGCTGGCGGTGGAGGTCGACCCTGAGCGCGCCCGGCGCCGCCTCGCCACCCGATACCTCGACACCATCGCGAAGGACCTCGACGACGCCATCGCGCAAGTCACCGAAGCCAAGGCCAAGCGCCGGCCGCTCTCCGTCGGAGTGATCGGCAATTCCGCCGAGGTGCTGCCCGAGTTGGTCCGCCGCGGGATCAAGCCCGACCTCGTCACCGACCAGACCTCGGCGCACGACCCGCTCAACGGCTACATCCCCAAGGGGCTGTCGCTGGACGCCGCGGCGGAGCTGCGCAAGAGGGACCCCGCAGGCTACGTTGAGCGGGCAATCGCCTCGATCGCGGATCACGTGAGGGCGATGCTCGCTTTTCGCCAAGCGGGGAGCCACGTCTTCGACTACGGGAACAACATCCGCGCCTTCGCGCAGCAGGGCGGAGTGAAGAACGCTTTCGACTTCCCCGGCTTCGTCCCGGCGTACATCCGGCCGCTGTTCTGCGAGGGCCAGGGGCCGTTCCGGTGGGTCGCGCTCTCCGGAGACCCCGAGGACATCCGCCGAACCGATCGCGCGGTGGCCGAGCTGTTCCCGGAGAAGGAGTCTCTGCGGCGATGGCTCGCGCTGGCCGGCGAGCGCGTCGCCTTCCAGGGCCTGCCGGCGCGGATCTGCTGGCTCGGCTACGGCGAGCGCGAGGAGGCCGGCCTCGCCTTCAACGAGCTGGTGCGAAGGGGCGAGGTGAAGGCGCCCGTCGTGATCGGGAGAGATCACTTGGACTGCGGCTCGGTCGCCTCTCCCAACCGCGAGACCGAGGGGATGAAGGACGGGACCGACGCAGTGGCGGACTGGCCGATCCTCAACGCGCTGGTGAACGCGGTGAACGGGGCCTCCTGGGTCTCGTTCCACCACGGCGGCGGAGTGGGCATCGGCTACTCGCTGCACGCCGGCCAGGTGATCGTCGCCGACGGCACCGAGGCCGCGGCGCGGAGGCTCTCCCGGGTGCTCACCTCCGATCCGGCGATGGGCGTCCTTCGGCACGCGGACGCCGGCTACGAGGAGGCCAAGGTGGTGGCGCGCCAGCGCGGCGTGAAGATCCCCGGCCTCACCGCCTGACCATGGCCGCCCCGAGTGCCACCCTGCTCGCGAGCATTCTCTGGCTCGCCGGGTGCGCACCGACCGTGGTGAGCCCCGCGGTGATCCGCTTTCCCCCCGTCGACCGCGATCGCTCCGCCGGTTCGTTCGGGCTCCGCGCTGGCCCCAGGGTATCCGTCCCGCTTGCGGAGCAACGGGGCGCCCCCTTTCAAGGGGACCGGAACGCCTTCACGCTCCCCCAATGGTCTGTTGCCTACGACGTGGACGTCATCCGGCCGATCGGCCGATCGACCGCGCTCCACCTCGGCGCCCAGGGCGAGTTCCTCTATCCCTTCCCGATCCCAGGCTACGGCCTGTACGCAGGCATCTCGGACCTCGAGCAGTTGGGGCCCGTCACCGTCGCGCCATCGCTCGTCTTGCGCGGCGCCACCGACTTCGGCCTACCCTCCCTCGGGGGGCCGGCGACCCTTGCCGGCGCCGAGGCCTCAGCCACCGTCTCCGTGCACCCCGAGGACGACGTGTGGATCGGGATCGCCCCGTTCGCCTCGGTGTTCGGGGTAACCTCTCGCACCAGCGGCACCGTGTTCTTCAGCGGCGGCGTCCTCGCGATGCGCGTCAACCGCTTCGAGCTGACCGGCGGGTTCGGCCGGGTCTTCATCCTCGGCCGCGAGAGCTGGAACGTCCCGCTCGTGGGCCTGCGCTGGAGCGAGTGATGACGTTCGACCTGCTCGTGCACAACACCTCTGAGGTGCTGACGCTGCGCGGCAGCCCGGCTCAGCCCGCCGAGCTGGCCCTCTCGCCGATCGCCCGCGGAGCCGTCGGGGTGCGGGACGGCCAGATCGCGTTCCTCGGCCCGGAAGCTGACCTCCCGCCTGACGCCTCCGGTCCGGAGACCGTCCGCCTCGATGCGCGCGGAGGGTTCGTCGGCCCTGCGCTGGTGGACCCGCACACCCACCTCGTCTTCGCCGGCGAGCGCGCCGAGGAGTTCGAGCGGCGCAACCAGGGCGCCTCCTACCTCGAGCTGGCCAGGGCCGGCGGCGGAATCATGAGCACCGTCCGAGCCACCCGCGCCGCCTCGGAGGACGAGCTGGTCGCGTTCGCCCGCCCCCGCCTCGCGCGCCTGCTCCGGCAGGGAGTGCTGTGGGCGGAGGTGAAGAGCGGCTACGGGCTGAACCTCGAGGACGAGCTGAAGATGCTCCGCGCCGTCCGGCGACTCTCCTCGGAGCAGCCGGTCAGGCTGGTGCCGACCCTCCTGTGCGCGCACGCAGTGCCCGAGGAGCAAAAGCACGCCCGAGAGCAGTATGTGTCGCTGTGCCTCGAGGAGATCATCCCCAGGGCCGCCGCCGAGGGCCTGGCGCGATTCTGCGACGCCTTCGTGGAGGAGGGCGCCTTCAGCCCAGGCGAGGCCCGGCGGATCCTCCTCGCCGCCCGCTCGGCGGGGATGGTGCCCAGGATCCACGCCGACCAGCTCTCGGATCAGGGAGGGGCCGCCCTCGCCTCTGAGCTGGGCGCCGCCTCGGCGGATCACCTCGAGCACGTCTCCGAGGCCGGCATTGCCGCGCTGTCGCGCACCGGAGTGACCGCGGTGCTCTGCCCCACTTCGACGCTGTTCCTCAAGGCAAGGCCATACGCACCCGGACGGCGGCTACGCGAGGCGGGCGTCAATGTCGCCTTGTGCACCAACCTGAACCCCGGCTCGGCGATGAGCGAGAGCGTGCCTCTGGCGATGGGGCTCGGGTGCCTGGAGAACGGGCTCACTGCCGCGGAGGCGTTCTGGGCCTTCACCCGCGGCGCGGCGCTCGCCCTCGGGCTCGGGGAGGCAGGCCGCCTGGAGCTAGGCGGTCCCGCGGACCTGGTGGCCTTCGGCTGCGCCTCCCACCGGCACCTCCCCTACCACCTCGCGGTCGACCACGCCCGGGCGGTCGTGAGGCGCGGACAGGTGGTCGCCGAGCAAGACGTCGACTGCACGTCGGCCGGGGCGTAGGCGAGCGAACGTTTCCATCGGCAGAGCGTGCCCTTTGCCGCCACCCGGCCTGTCCTCGGGTCCCATGCCCCTTTTGCGCACGGGCAGGCATGCGCACGTTGCCCGCGCTGGAGGTACGCCATGGAAGCTCGAGGGAGGCTTCAGAGGCTCGCATCGAAGCTCGAGCCCCGCGGCGAGGAAGTGATCGGGCTCACCGAGCAGCGAGTCCTCAAGGCGGTGAAGAAAGTCGTTCGCCCGCTCGCGAGGTTCGGCGTCGCGCGCTTCTTCACCTGGGACGTGGAGCAGGGCGCCGCCGAGGACACGGGGCCGCGCGAGCTGACGGTGGCCGAAGTGGCGCCGGGGATGCTGGCGGAGGTCGCCATCGCGGCGCAAAAGCCCCCCGGGGAGTTCTTCCGCCGCGTGCGGCTAGGTGACCGCTGCTTCGCGGTGTTCGACCGGGGCGCCCCGGTGCACATGCGCTGGCTCGCGCGGCGCCCCGTCGAGGTTCCCGAGCTGGGCCTCTACGTGTGCCCGGAGGAAGACGAGGGGTACCTCTACGATGCGTACACCATCCCCGAGTACCGCGGCCGGCGGGCGGCCTCGCGCTCGCGACGACTGTTGTGCCGCACGATGCTCGACGCCGGTCTCAGGCGCGGGTACGCCTACGTCCTCGCGGACAACCGCTCCTGCCTGCGAACGCTGCCGGGAATTCAGAAGCTGCTCTTCCAGCTCAGGTACCTGCACCTGCGCGGAGCCGCGCCGCTCGTCTTGGGCACGCCGGCCCACCCGGTGTACGCGCTCGAGGACATCCCCGCGCCCAGGCTGGCGGCCAAGCCCCAAAGCGGCGTCGCCCAGGCGGCAGGCTCGGGCGACACGCGCGCCGCGTCGGCGTAAGGGCCTGAACCAGCTCGCGCTCCTACTGCCCCAGCCACGCCGCCAGCAACTCCGCCGGACGCGCGCCATAGGCCCGCGCTTGGATGGTCCGGTGGTCATCGCCGGCGAAGGCAAGCTCGACGAGCAGAAGTGAGTCGGGCGAGGCCTCAGGCACCCGGTCCAGCCATTCCACCAGCAATGCCCCGTCGCCTCCCCAAAGCTCGAAGAACCCGGTGGCGTACAGCTCGTCGTAGCCGGAGATCCGGTACAGGTCCGCGTGGTAGAGCGGGATGCGGCCCCGGTACGGGTAGAGGATCGCGAAGGAGGGGCTCGCCACCTCCTTCCTCGGCACGCCGGCGCCCTCCGCCACGCCCCGCACGAGCTGGGTCTTCCCCGTCCCCAGCTCGCCCAAAAGGCCGACGAAGTCGCCGGGCGCAAGGAGCCGCCCCAGGCGCTCCCCGAGCGCGAAGGTCTCCTCGGCCGAGCCTGACGCCACCTCCCTCTCCAGGTCGGGGAGGCGCCGGCTCACCGGCCCCACCGGCCCCACACCTCTCCGAGCCCGTACAGAAGATCGCTGGCGATCAGCCCCAGCATTCCGGTGCGGCGCACCGCGAGCTCGCCCGCCAGCCCATGCGCGTACACCGAGACCACCGCTGCGTCCTCGGGAGGAAGCCCCTGCGCGAGGAGGCCCCCGCACATCCCCGAGAGCACGTCTCCGCAGCCGCCGGTGGCCATGCCCGGGTTCCCGGTGGGGTTGACGAACACCGTGCCATCTTCTCGGGCGACCAGCGTGCGCGCACCCTTGAGCACCACCACCACGTGGTGCGAGGTCGCCAAAGACCGCGCCGCCGCGATTCGGTCCTCTTGAATCTCCGCGGACGACTTGCCCAGCAGGCGGCCCATCTCTCCCGGGTGCGGGGTGAGCAAGAGCGGCGCCTTCGCCCGGTTCAAGAGCTCGAGGTTGCCGGCCAGCGCGTTGAGGGCATCGGCGTCCAAGACGCAGGGGATGGAGATCTCCTCGAGCAGGGCCCCCAGAAGCCTGGCGGTCTCGTCGCCCCGTGGGATTCCGGGGCCGATCACCAGCGCCTCCTTCCCCTCGGCGACCTCGAGCAGGGTGTTCAGGTCGGAGAGCCCCAGCGCGCCTTCGGCGACCAGCTCGTGGCCCATCAGCTCCGGGGCGTGGGCCATCACCGGGACCAGCGCCTCGGGCCGCGTGGCCACCGTCACCAGCCCGGCCCCTGATCTGAGGCCGCCCAGACCGGCCAGCGCCGCGGCTCCAGTCTTCCCCCAGCCGCCCGCCACCACCAACAGGTGCCCGAAAGTCCCCTTGTGCGCCTCGGGTCTCCGCTCGGGCAGCCGGGAGGAGGCGTCGCTCTCCTCCAGCAGGTGAACTTGGGGCTCCTTGAGCACCGACGCCGCCGCCTTCGGAATCCCGATGTCCGCCACGCGCAGCTGGCCGCAGTGCGAGGCACCGGGCTCCAACACCTCTCCGAGCTTTAGGTGAGCGAATGCCACCGTCGCGTCGGCGCGGACGCACGGAGCGAAGGGCTTGCCCAGGTCGCTCTGGAGGCCGGAGGGAATGTCGGCCGAGAGCACCTTCGCCCCTGCCGCTCGCCAGGCGGAGATATGGCCGATGGCTTCGGCGTATTTGCCCTCGGGGGCGCGGTTGAGGCCGGTGCCGAGCAGCGCGTCCACCACCACGTCGCCCGGCCCGACCGCCAGCTCCGGCGGTGCAGGCCCCACCGTCACGCCGCTCGACTTGAGCGCCTTGGCATTTCGAGCGGGCTCCCCCTCGAGCGCTTCGGGGATGACCATCAACTCCACGTGGACCGCGCGGCCCGCCGCCGCGAGCTTGCGCGCCGCCACCAGCCCGTCTCCGCCGTTGTTCCCCTGGCCGCAGATCACCAGGAATCGCCCCTCGGGTTCGGCCAGGCGGAGCGCCTCCTCGGCGAGCGCGCCGCCGGCGTTCTCCATCAAAAGCGAGGAGGGCATTCCGTGCTCCTCGGCCGCGCGGTCCAGCTCGCGCATCTCCTTCGCAGACAGGACCCGCTTCATGCTCGCGCTCCCTCCAGGACGACCGCCGCCACGGCGATCCCCGCATCGTGGGTGAGGGCGAGGAGGACGCAGGCACCTCGCCGATCGACCTCCCGTCCGGCGGCGCCTTCAAGCTTGAAGCGCGGCACTCCGCCCTCGCGCACCACCTCCATCTCCGTCCAGCGGATGCCCGGCGGCGCTCCCAGGGCCTTCACCAGCGCCTCCTTGGCGGCGAATCGCGCGGCATAGGAGGCGACCGCGTCCGCCCGCCCCGAGCAGGCCTTTTGCTCCGCCCGGGTGTACACCCGGTCGAGGAATCTCCTCGCGCGCGGCCCCTCCAGGAGCCGGCGGATCCGCTCGACCGAGCAGACGTCCAACCCTAGGCCCAACACCGCCATCGCTACCCCGGCATTCTCATGCGTTCGACCATCTCCCGCACCGCGCGCTCGAAGCCCACCAAGACCGCCCGGGAGACGATCGAATGGCCGATGTTCAGCTCGTCGATCTCGGCGATGCCCGCAATCGGCCCCACGTTGTCGTAGTTGAGCCCGTGGCCCGCGGCCACTCCCATGCCCAGCTTGGCCGCCGCCTTCGCCGCATCGACCAGGCGCGACAGCTCGCGGTCCCGGTCCCTCCCCCGCTTGGCCTCGCAGTAGCGGCCGGTGTGCAGCTCCACCCGGTCGGCGTTCACCTTGTGGCTCGCCCGCACCTGGTCGACGTCGGGGTCGATGAACATCGAAACCAAAATGTCCCCGTCCTTGAGGTTCTTCGCGATGCGGGAGAGCGCCTCCCGCTGCGAGGCCACGTCCAGCCCGCCCTCGGTGGTCAGCTCCTCGCGCCGCTCGGGCACCAGGGTGCAGACGTCGGGCTTGAACTCGTAGGCGATCTTCACCATCACCTGGGTGGCGGCCATCTCGAGGTTGAGCAGCGTCTGGCAGGTCTCGCGGAGGATGCGCAGGTCGCGGTCCTGGATGTGCCTGCGGTCCTCGCGGAGGTGGATGGTGATCTGCCCCGCGCCGGCCAGCTCGGCGAGCGCCGCGGCGGCCACCGGGTCCGGGTACGACGCCTTGCGCGCCTGGCGGAGCGTCGCCACGTGGTCCACGTTGACTCCCAGTCGCTGGCTCATGTCGCTCCCCTCTTACCCCGCCCGCCGGGCGAGCGGGCGCTTTTTGCCCTGGTCAACCTCTCGATCTCCGCGGCGAGCACCTCCGGCCGCTCCTCCGGGAGGCAATGTCCCGCGCCGGGGACGACCTTGAGCTCGGCCCCGATGGCCTGCGCGAGCTGCTCTCCCACCACCGGCGAGAGCAGCCGGTCCCGCTCGCCCCACAGCACCAGGCGTGGGGCCTCGAGCGCCTTTAGCTTCGCCACCGGCAGGCGGTACTCGCCGGTGGCCCGCAGCGCCGCGAGCAGGGCCTGGAAATAGCCGCCGGTCTGCATCGCCGCGAGGTACACCGCCGCCTGTTCTCTGGTGAGCCGGGAGGGATCTCCCCACAAGAGCTGCAAGTACTGCCGGACCATGAATGGCACCCGCGGCAGCTGCGCGGCGAGCCTGAGCAGCCATGGTGGAGGCTCGTCGGCGAGGGCTTGCTTGACCCTTCCTGGCAACCCCAGCGCGGGCGCGCTCACCACGACGAGGCCGGCCACTCGCTCCCGATGCCTGGCGGCGAGCTCCAGCGCGACGAGCCCGCCGAAAGAGTGCCCTGCCACCAAGGCGCGAGGTGCCTGGGCCCGCTCCATCGTCCTGGCGAGAAGGCCGGCGAGCGAGACCGGCGCGAGCGCAGCTGCCGAGAGCCCGGCCGCGACGAGATCGACCACGATCGTCCGGTGGTGGGAAGCGAGGCGCTCCACCACTCCGTGGAAGATGCCCGGAGCGGCGCCAACCCCGTGGACGAGCACCACCGGAGAGCCGCTGCCGCTCTCGCGGTACGGAAGTGACGCTGGTTTGTTCGAGCGGCTCAAGGGAGCGCCGAGGTGTAGCCCAGCCGCAGAACCGAGGCCAAGCCCCGCCGGGCGGGCAAGTGGTCAGGGGCCACCGATTCGGCGGCAGCCGCCCCATGCGTCCCCGCCGGCGGTTCAGCGGACCGGGGCGTGAGTCTGAAAGCCGCGGCTCCAGCGGTAGAGCGCGTCTCGGTCAGCGACGTCGACGCCCGGAATTGGTCCCGCCTTCTTGAGGTGCGGCCAGAGCGCCCCACCACCGCTCAGCGCGACAGCTCCCGGGTGGCGACCGCGGCGATCTCCTCGGCGTAGGCCCGGTTCTTCCGTTCGTCGGGCCCCTCGATCAGGATGCGCACCTTGGGCTCGGTGCCGGAGAAGCGCACCAGCACCCGCCCGCCCTTGCCCAGCCTCGCCTCGACGCTCTTGATCGCCCGCATCAAAGCCGGCAGCTCACCCAGCTCGCGGCGCTGCCGGACCTGCACGTTGAGCAGCGTCTGGGGCACCGGCTCGAGGATCTTCGCCAGCTCCGAGAGCGGCTTCCCCTTGCGGCACATCACCGCCAGAAGCTGCAGCGCCGCCAGGGTGCCGTCGCCGGTGGTGGCTCGGTCGAGGAAGATGATGTGGCCCGATTGCTCGCCGCCGAGGCTGTAGCCGTGCTTGCGCATCTCCTCGACGACGTAGCGGTCTCCCACCCGGGTGCGCACCACCGTCACGCCCCAGCGGCCGACCGCGCGGTCGAGGCCGATGTTGCTCATCACCGTCGCCACCAGCGTCTTCTTCGCCAGCGCCTTTTGGGCCACCATCTCCCCGGTGCAGATGGCCATGATCGCGTCGCCGTCGACGACCTTTCCCCGCTCGTCCACCACCATCAGCCGGTCCGCGTCGCCATCGAGCGCGATGCCGAGCTGAGCGCCGCTCTTGAGCACCGCCTTGGCGAGGTTCTCCGGGTGGAGCGCGCCGCAACGGTGGTTGATGTTCTTCCCGTCCGGCTCCACCCCGAGCTTGATCACCTTCGCCCCCAGCTCCTCGAGCACCGCGGGGGCGACCCGGTAGGCGGCCCCGTTGGCGCAGTCGACCGCGATGGTCAGGCCCTCGAGCGTCAGCGCGCGGGGGAAGGTGTTCTTGAGGAAGACGATGTAGCGGCCCCGCGCGTCCTCCAGCCGCACCGCCCGGCCGATCTTGGTCGCGGTGGGCCGGAGGTGGTCGATCCGCCGGCTGGCGATCAGATCCTCGATCTTCCCCTCGGTCTCGTCGGGCAGCTTGAAACCGTCGCGCCAGAAGAACTTGATGCCGTTGTCCTGGTAGGGGTTGTGCGAGGCGGAGATCACCGCCCCGGCGTCGGCCCGCATCGAGGTGGTGATGTTGGCGATGCCCGGCGTCGGCAACGGCCCCACCAGCGCCACGTCCACCCCCATCGAGGTGATGCCCGCCGCCAGCGCCTGCTCGAGCATGTAGCCCGACAACCGGGTGTCCTTGCCGATCACCACCCGGTGGCGGTGCTTGCCGCTGCGGGTGAGGTACGCCAGGGCGCGCCCGAGCTGCATCGCCACCTCGGCGGTCATCGGGTGGATGTTGGCCACGCCGCGCACGCCGTCGGTGCCGAACAGCTTCTCCGCCGGCCGCTCTGCGTGGACGCTCCGCCGCATCTCGAACGCCATTCTCTCCCTCGCCCCGCTTATACCCGAAAGCGCGCCCGCTCGAAGCTAGGGAGCGCGCAGGGCCGGGGCAACCAGCCGGAACGCTCGAGCGCTCGCCCAAGCGGCCCGCGTTCACGCCGGCGGAGCGAACAGCGTTCCACCCTCTTTCGCCGAGCGGAGCGCGTCGGCGAGCGCCAGGGCGTCTTTGGCCTCGGCCACGTCGTGCACCCGCACGATGTCCGCGCCGAAGGCCACCGCCACCGACGCCACCGACGCCAGCGTCGCAGGCAGCCGTCCGCCCGGCGGCTTGCCTCCCGTGAGGTGTCCGAGGAAGGACTTTCGGCTGGTGCCGACCAGCACCGGCCGCCCCAGCACCCGGAGGTCCATCAGCCGCCGGAGGAGGAAGAGGTTATGCCCCACCGTCTTTCCGAAGCCGATGCCCGGGTCGACCACCAGCCGCGACAGCTCGACTCCTGCGGCGTCGGCGCGGGCGATGCCCTCCTGGAGGTACTCGATGACCTCTGCCACGACGTCCTCGTAGCGCGGGTCCTCTTGCATCGACTCCGGGGTGCCGCGAACGTGCATCAGGCAGCAGGCAGCCTTCGCCTCGGCGACCACCGGTGGCAGCTCGGGATCGAAGTGGAAGCCGCTGATGTCGTTGACCATCGAGGCCCCGGCGGCCAGCGCCTCGCGCGCCACTCGGGCCTTGTAGGTGTCGACCGAGATCGGCACCTCCGGCAGCCGATCGCGGAGGCCGCGGATCACCGGGAGCACCCTGGACAGCTCCTCATCCGCGCTGACCTTCCTGGCCCCCGGCCGGGTGGACTCTCCCCCCACGTCGAGGATGTCGGCGCCGGCCCGGGCGAGCGCGATTCCGTGCTCGATCGCGGCTGGGGCCTCGAGGAACCTCCCTCCGTCCGAGAAAGAGTCCGGGGTGACGTTCACCACGCCCATCAAGTAGGTGCGCTCGCCAAAGACGAGCCTGGTCCGGCCGATCGTCAGCGGCGAGGGCACCGCCGTGGCGAGGAGAGCGCGCTCGATGCCCACCGCCAGCTCGGGCAAATGCTCTGCGCGCGCGGCGGCCACCAGAGCCACGACTTGCTCGCGGCGGCCGGCGAGGACGGCCGAGCCCCCGCGGGCCTCGGGCTCTCCTGGGACGTATGACGGGAAGTCCTCTCGCCCCGGCGCCGATTGGTTTTCGGAACAGGCCTTGAGGAACAGCGCGTCCACCGGCGAGAGCCCGGTCAGCATGAGCTGGTAGTGGGCGAGCTTGTCGGTGAGGCGCTGGCGCTCCGAGCCCGGCAGGCCCAAGCGTGAAAAGGCCAACTCCAGCTCGGCGGCGCGCTCGGCGCAGATGGGCCGGGCGAGGATCATGGAGCCCGTGTACCAAAGCCGCCGGCGCCCCGCCACGGCATCGAGGCGATTGGTCGCGCAGTTAGCGCCCGAACACCAACTACCTGACGTTCAACCAACCGCCGGCGGCCACCCGGTCAGATCTGATTGGGCGGAGCGACCTTCTGTGGGCGGTGCTTGCCGGACTCGAGCGTCCGCGGATCGGCGCGGATGATGAAGCCGGTGGCCATGAAGACGCTGTCCTGGTCCTGGGTAGTGGCGAAGCCGGTGATCACCATGTTCCCTCCCGCTGCAGCGCCGAGCGCCTTGAGGTGGCCGATCATGTCCGTCTTGTCGATGGTGAAAGATCCCCAGCAGGGAAAGGCGAGCGGCACCAGGATCCCCCACATCCCCAGCGTGACCCAGGTGAGCGGCACCTGGGGGTAGCAGTAGCCCTTGTGGAAGCCGGAGGTGTAGTCGGCGAACCACAAGAGCGACAGATACATGCCCGGCCCTGAGGCGGCGGTGAACTTCCCCAGGACCTGGTGCTCGTACCCGTCGGAGACCTGGATGCTGCCCTCCTTGATCTCCAGCCCTTCGGGGATGGTGTCCACCAGCACCTTGACGCTGGAGGCCGCGGGTGGCGGCGTGTCGCGGGTGGAGAGATAGCGCTTCAGGGCCTCTCGATCCCGCGCCGGGTCCGCCTCCCCGAATCCGGAGTACCGGACGCGCGGGTTCAGCGTGGCGCAGCCCGAGAGGGCGAGAGCGAAGACGAGCAGCAGGCGCATGGCGGGCCGGCACCCTACCAGAAAGCCCTCCTGGCCGGAGGTATGACCCCTCGGCAGTCCCGGCCAGCGTGCTGAGGGTGGGCGTCACTGCTTGGCAGAAGTTTCAACGCAGGAACTCGGCGCGCGCGGCGTCGAAGAGCGCAGCCAGGTTTCTCCCCCGATTGAAGCCGCGTTCCGCGATGAGTGCGAGGCTCGCTTGCGCCAGCCGAAGGTCTTCATCGTTCGCCTCGGCGAAGAGGGCGCGGAGGTCGACGCGGTCCTGAGGCCTCCGGGCGTCGTCCCGTGAGAGAATCTTCAGCGCGAGCAAGTCGCCCAACTTGGCGACGGGCACGGTGAGATCGCGGAATATCTCGAGCGGATCGGCACGGACGACCACTTCCCGCTCGATGCCGGAGGAAGCAAACAGCAGATCCAGCACCCGCCTCATCATGCCACGGCGCTCCGGGGAGTTCTGCCTCAGCGTGGTCAGATGAGCGTCAAGCACTTCCAGACGTAGCTCCGGACGCCGCCTCTCCATCTCCCGCCACGACACTCCACCCCCTCGGCTCCTCTTCCCGCAGGCCGAAGCCTGTCAGAGCGACTTCGGCCCCGCGTCGCCCGCGGACGAAGCCGGCACGACCGTGGGCTGAAGCACAGGCGGAAGCTGTCGCTCTGCTGGCTCGGCGACGGACAAGCTCTCGATCACCCTCTGGCAGGCGCGTCCATGCGTCGCCTCACGGGCCGAGCCGTAGGAGCAATTCACCACCGCCACCGCGCCGCTCCGGCAGACCACGCGCCCCAGCTGCACCCGCTCCGGGAGGTTTTCGGGGCTGAGCACCGCCTTCACCCGCACACCACTCGGCTGCTCCGCCTCTCGGCTGATCAGCCGGGCCTTGGTCGGGGAGCTCTTGCCGAGGGCGTCGACCGATTCCTGGATCTCGCGGTCGAAGATCCCGCCGCAGGCCTCCGGGCTCGCCAGGGTGGGCGCGGCGGTGAAGCTGATACGCGAGAAGTTGTCGGGGCCGACGAAGACGGCGGAGGTGCCGGTGCGGCGCTCCGCGTACCAGCCGCCGGGCACGTCGATGCGAGCCTCGGCGAGCTGGCCTCCCATCATCCGCCCATCCACCTTGAGCACGTGCGACTTCGGGGCGGTGGAGCAGGCGGCAGTCGCGAGAAAGCCGAGGATCGCTAGGCAGCGCATGGCGACGCTCTATAGCGGATTCTTGGCACTCCCGACAGAGGGCGTCCGGGGGTGAGAGGAAGTCCTGGCGCACCGAACAGGTTGCCCGGCCTGCTGCGGCCGCCGATCCTCTAGCGGCGGCCGGGGCGCATGTCCGGTACATACGCAGCCCAGGGCCTCGTCGGGCCGCTGCTCGACGGGCACACCAGCCCGCCTCCGCTGCTCCCTCCTCGGGCGCCAGCCTCGCTTCGGTCTCGGCGCCCTCGCGACGGCCGGGTAACCTGTCCGGTGCTCTAGCCGCGGGACATCTGCTCGAGGAACTCGCCGAACCGCTCCAGGGCAGCGCGAACTTCCGGGTGCGCGGTTTCCAGGCGCGCCAGCACCGCAAGGATGCGCTCCGGATCCAGGTCCACCACGTAGAGGTTGCGGAAGAGGTGCCGGAACCGAAGCAGCTCGTCCAGCCGGTCTCAGCACCGCCGGCCGCACGCCCGACCGGTCCAGCGTCATCGACTAGAGCAGCCGGTGATGCCAGTCCGGCCCCGGGAGCGGCGCCGAGTTGAGATCCCGCGCGATGCGCTCGAAGACTCGCTCGAGATGCGTGTAGTAGCCGTGCGCGAGGGCGCCTCCACCGTAAAGCTGGAGCTGTGGGCTGGCAGCGGTGATGCGCCCCCGCGCGGAGACAACCTCCGCGGCCAACCGATCGAGATCGCGCAGCGCGATCCGGATCGAGTCGAGCAGATCGGCGGCCGTCGCCTTCAACGCATCAGACATCGACCGGCTCCCCGAACCTCTCGTGGTGGCGCCTCCATTCCGGGTCGAGCGACTCGGCGCGGATGACGTCCACATGATGCCCGGACACCTTCGCCGCCTCCTTGGCGGCGCGCCACGCCTGATCCTCGGACATCCCCTCGGCCGTGAAGTCCAGGTCGGAGCCCGGCCGGAACGTGCCGCGAGGCAAGGAGCCGATCAGCCAGATTCGCCGTGCCCCGTGCCTCCTCAGCGCCTCGGCCGCCGCCGGGACCGCCTGGCGGGCGCTTGCCACCGCCTCGGCCTGGGCCTGCTCCTCCCGACGCGCGCGCTCTCTCCACCCATCGATGTAAGGGGAGATGTCCACGGCCCAAGTGTATTCTCACCGCCGGGCACAGACACCTTCGCAGCCACCCGCCGCCGAGTCGCCCCGGCCACCCCGACCCCTCTCAGGCCTTCTCCGGCTCCATCTTCGGCAGGCCCTCCAGCGCGTCGAGGATCTGCCGCTTGTTCTTCTTCTCCTGCTTGGGGGGCGCATTGACGCGAGGCTGCGGCTTCTCGCGAGTGAGGGTGCCGCCCTGGACCAGGATGTTCAGGTCTTCGGCCTCGAGCGTCTCGTACTCCACCAGCGCGTCGGCGATGCGGCTCAGGGTCTCCCGGTTCTCGGAGAGCACCTGCTTGGCCCGATCGAAGGCGGCCATCACGATGCCCCGCACCTCGGAGTCGATCTGCCTGGCCACGTCCTCGGAGTAGTCCGGCCGGGTGGTGAGATCGCGCCCCAGGAACACCTCGGTCTCGCGGTTGCCGAAGGCCAGCGGCCCCAACAGCTCGCTCATCCCCCACCGGCAGACCATCGCCCGGGCGATGGTGGTGGCCCGCTCGATGTCGTTGGCCGCGCCGGCGCTCATCTCGCCGAACACCAGCTCCTCCGCCGCGCGCCCGCCGAGCAGCATCGCCAGCTCATCGAGGAGCTGCTTCTTGTACCGGTTGAGCTGGTCCTCCACCGGCAAGGACCAGGTGAGCCCCAACGCCTGCCCGCGGGGAATGATGGTGACCTTGTGCACCGGGTCGCAGCCCGGCAGAAGCTTGCCCACCAGCGCGTGCCCCGCCTCGTGCACCGCGGTGTTCCGCTTCTCCTTCTCGGTCATGATCATCGACTTCCGCTCGGGGCCCATGAACACCTTGTCCTTGGCGGATTCGAAGTCCGAGAGGTCCACCCGCTCCTTGTTCTGCCGGGCGGCGAACAACGCCGCCTCGTTGACCAGGTTCTCCAGATCGGCGCCGGTCATCCCCGGAGTGGCCCGGGCGATCACCTCGAGGTCCACGTCGGTGGACAAGGGCGTCCGCTTGGTGTGCACCTTGAGCACTCCCAGGCGGCCCTTGAGGTCCGGCCTCGGCACCACGATACGCCGGTCGAAGCGGCCCGGCCGCTGCAGCGCCGGATCCAAAACGTCGGGGCGGTTGGTGGCGGCGATCAGGATCACTCCTTCGTTCGACTCGAAGCCGTCCATCTCCACCAGGAGCTGATTGAGCGTCTGCTCGCGCTCGTCGTGGCCACCGCCCAGCCCCGCGCCCCGGTGCCGCCCCACCGCGTCGATCTCGTCGATGAAGATGATGCAGGGCGCGTTCTTCTTGCCCTGCTCGAACAGGTCTCTCACCCGGCTGGCGCCCACCCCGACGAACATCTCCACGAAGTCCGAGCCGGAGATGGAGAAGAACGGCACCCCCGCCTCGCCCGCCACCGCCTTGGCCAGGAGCGTCTTGCCCGTCCCGGGCGGGCCCATCATCAACACGCCCTTGGGAATGCGCCCGCCCAGCTTGGTGAACTTCTTCGGGTCCTTGAGGAAGGCGATGATCTCCTCCAGCTCCTCCTTGCACTCGTCGATGCCGGCCACGTCGGCGAAGGTCACCTTGTTGTGGCTCTCCGAGAGGAGCTTCGCCTTCGACTTGCCGAAGGTCATCGCCTTGCCGCCGGTGCCCTGGAGCTGCCGCATGAAGAAGATGAAGAACAAGAACAGGAACACCACCGGCATCCACTGGCTGAGGATGGTGAGCCAGATGCTGTTCTGCTCCTCCTTCTCGAACTTCACCTCGACGCCCTTGTCCTTGAGCCTGGCCAGGACGGCGTCGGTGGGCTGCGGGCCGGTGGCGCGGAACCGCTCGTTGGTGTCGGTGAAGGTCCCGCTGTAGAGGTTGCCCTTGATGGCGACCGAGGCGACCTTCTTCTCCTCCACCTTCTTCTCGAAGGTGGTCCAGGTCGGCTCCTGGATCTCGTTCCCGCCCTGCGAGAAGAAGTGGTAGAAGGCCATGAACAGCAGGATCAGGATCACCCACAGGCCGATCGTCTTGTAGCTCGACTTCACGTTCCTGCCGCCCTCGTGGACTCCGTGATTCCTTAGGACTTTCCGGTCCTTAGCCGCGAATCGCGAACAGCTCGAGCCGCGGACGGTAACAGCAACATCGAAGCGCCCTCAACTATTTTGGCCAAGGTGGGTTGGCTAGCTGGCTACCAGTCTATAACGGGAGAGCCACTTGTGCGCTCTGGTGCCCGGCGCGGGAGTGGCTCCGAGGTGGAGCTTGGGGCTCGGCGGGGAGCGGCGCGGCCAGAGGCCGACCACCCACAGCACTCGCCCATTGGCGTCGCAGACCAGGGGGACCAGGTCTCGATCTTCCGATCGCACCTTCAGGTCCACGAGGAGATCTTGAAGTTTCCGCGAGCCCACGCGGTCGCCGGCTCGCCGGTGGCGCACGGTGAGCGGCAGCGCGGCGCCCAACAGGCCCATCGCCAGCGGGGCGGAGCGCTCGCTCGCGGCCACTTCGAAGATGAGGCCCGAGCGCGAGTCCTCCACCGGGTGGTCCGGCAACAGAGTCAGCTCCGCGTCGGAGGCCACCGTGGGCGCGCTCACGCTCACGCACCGCACCACGCCGCCTTGCGCCTTGAGGAGGAGCCCCCGCGCCAGGGTGCAGCCACCTCGCCGGTCGATGGCGCCCAGCGCGCGCTCGATCAGACGTCCATCTACCGCGGAGCCCGCGCCCTCGATGAGCCGCGCGACCACTCTTCTTCGGACTGGAAGCTCCAGGTGGGACACTCCGCTCGCGTCGAGCCCTCCGCCTTCCACGGAAAGCTTCGCGAAGGCCTCTTCGGCGAGTCGCGAGAGGAAGGCGTCGTCCTCCGAGGCGAGCTTGGCGAAGCGGGCGAGGTTCTTCACTGCGCTTGGGCCGAGCGCCGCTTCCAGCGCGGGGAGGACATCGCGGCGGACGCGCACCCGCGCATACGCCCGGTCGCCGTTCATCGGATCGATGGCCGCCCTGGCTCCTGAGCTGGCGAGGAACTCCTCGATCTGTGGCCGGGTGACTTCGAGGAGCGGGCGGATGACCGAGCCGCGCACGGCGAGGATGCCCGCCGCCCCTCTCAGCGAGCTGCCGCGGCACAGGCGCATCAGCAAGGTCTCCGCTTGATCGGTGGCGGTGTGCGCGGTGGCCACGAAGTCGATCCCGCGGGAACGGCGGATCTCCTCCAGGGCTCGGTAGCGAGCCTCGCGTGAGCGCTCCTCGACTCCCGGGCCAGCCGACAGCTCGAGCTTCCTGGTGTGGAAGCGGAGGCCTAGCGCCGAGGCGAGCGCGCGGACGCCCTGCACCTCTGCCGCCGACTCCGGCCGGAGACAGTGATCGAGCGAGGCCACCTCTGCCAACAGTGCCAGCCGATCGGAAAGCTGCGCGGTGGCGATCAGGAGCGCCGTCGAGTCGGCGCCCCCGGAGACTGCCAGCAAGACGTGCTTTCCCTCGGCGCCGCAGCGCCGGTAGGCCGCCTCAAGTCTTGCCGGCACCGCGGCTAAGTCTTTGGAACTGCGGCTCATTTGACACGGGAACATAACGTAATCCCTGCCATTTTTCCCTTGACAGGCGCCAGGTTGAACAGGTGGGCGTTGGACCTTATGATTGTCTCCAAGACGGACGTGAGGTTGGCGAGGGCGGGGCCGTTCTTTGACTCCAGCCTGAAGGGGAATTCGATGTCAGGAGGGGATGTTACGAAGGCGTTTTGAACGGCGTTGGGCCTAGGGGTCCCCCCCCTCCCCCTCTGGGCCCACGGGGCCGCTTGGAGCAATCCTTGTGGCCCCTCTTTCCGGAGCGCCCCGGGATCGACAAGGTCCCGGGGCGTTCCCTTTTTCCGGGTTTCGATCTTCCGCGGGGTGCGGCGGATCAGGGTGCAGCGCCGTACCAGTCCACGGCGCCCTTGGTGAGGTTGGGGCTGCACTGCAGGCTGTTCTGCTGGCGGAATCCGAAGCGGGCCAGCTTGGGGTCGGTGACGTAGCCGCCGTCCGCGCCCTGGACGAGCACCTGCGGGCCGGCGTCGGTCACTCCACCGTCGCCCTTGGCCGGCCAGAGCACATCGGCGAGGTAGAGCATCTGGCAGGGCGCAGGCAGCACCAGCTTGTCGGGCGGGTTCAAGGTGTCGAGGGGGATGACGGCAGCCGGGGTGGGATTGCCGCGGAAGAAGATTCGCACCACCGGCTCCGGCGGCACGAAGCACTTTCCCGCGCCGGAGGGAGCGGAGGTCTTCGGCGCGTCGTTGGCCACGCAGCGAGTGCCAAAGGCGCAGTCGCAGCGATCTCCGTCCTTGCAAGAGGTGCCGCCGTCGACGGTGCAGGGGGCCGGGCTGGAGGCGCGGGCGTCGCGGAAGTAGTGGACCATCACCTTGTAGCTGCAGGCGGAGCTTTGGCAGCGCGGGTCGTTCTCCGGGTAGTTGAGCGAGACGTTCTCGAGCAGCTGTCCGGAGCCGGTGTCGTCGATGTTGAGCCGCGGATCGTCGAAGGTGCCGACGTCGCCCCACTCGAAGTCGAAGCCGGGGTTGTTCTGCCGGGTGATGAGCGCCCAGCCATTGACGTCGCCGGAGGTCTTGTTGGCGCTGCCCTCCTCGAAGAAGGAGAAAGCGCCGCTGAACGGATCCCCCGGCGTGGTGGAAGTAGGGCGCACCAGATGCACGTCGAGGTCCACGTCGGAGAAGCCGTTCCAGGAGAGCTGGGCGACCAGATCCTCCTTGAGGGCGACGACGAACTTGAGGGTGGTGGTGGCGGCGTGGCCCTGGGTGTCCTTGACGGTCAGCTCGACCACGTACTCGCCGGTGGCGAACGGAGTGAGCGTGGCCTGCGAGGTGGCGGCCCCGCCGAGGGCGATTGGAGAGGAGCCCGCGGGCGTGGAGATCAACTTCCACTGCCAGGAGAGGCCAATGCGGCCGTCCTCCGGGTCGGAGGTGCACTTGGTCTGGTCGGCGGCGTCGGAGATGGCGGAGAAGGCGACCACCGACTTCGGCTGTACGTCGCGGCTCTGAGTGAAGTCGTAGCCGCCGGCGGGCAAAGTGAGCAAGAGGTCCCACTCCTGCTTGGAGGAGTAGTCGATGGGCGCCGAGCCGTCGCCAGGAATGACCTTGACGACGTTGGCGCAGATCTTCGGCGGCAGGTTGGGGCGGAGCTTCCCGGTGAGCTTCACCCTCACCTCGGGCTTGGCGGAATCGTCCGACTGGATGACGACCTCCGAGGCGTAGTCCACCTGAGATTCGGAGGTCGGGGTGAACCTGATGGACAAGCTCACTCCCTCTCCGGCCCCGATGGGAAGTCCGCCGGGCGGGAGCGCAGAGTTGCCGGTGAACTTGAAGGCGGCGGCGTCTGCTCCCTCGATGGCGAGCTTGGTGACGAGCAGCCCCACCTCGCCCAGGTTGGTGATGGCGACGGTGGGCAAGGTGGTGACGTCGGGGAGGAGCCTCCGCTCGAACGGCTCCGGGGCGAAGTCGATGGCGGGGGGCTCGACGGTGGCGGTGCCGGTGCACTTCTTGGCGGGGAGGCACTCGGGGGTGACCGCGATGGTGGGCTTGGCGCCCTCGCCGGCGAGGCTGACGCGAGTCTCGGGGTTCTCCTCGTCGTTGCTGGCGATGACGACGGCGGCCTCGTAGGCGCGAAGCTCGGTGGGGCTGAAGGCGACGCGCATCTTGTGGTCCGTCAGGCCAGGCACCGAGGAAGGGGGGTCGGCCACGGCGAAGGCCGAGCCGCCGCCCTCGATGGAGACCGAGCTGACGGCGAGCGATGCCCGGGTGGCGGAGGAGACGGTGACGGTCACCTCGGCGGAGGCTCCGGCCTTCACCTTGCCGAAGTCGAAGGAGACCGGGCTGACGACGATCGCCGGCCGGATGCGCTTTACGTCTTGGTCGCAGCCGCGGCAGGAGAGGGCCAAGGCCAATCCCGGCAGGAGCAGGAGCTTTCTCATCGAGGGACCTCGAAAAACGGGCGCACTTTACCAGACAAGTGCGCTGCGCGGAGGCGGCGGGCGCGCTTTTCGGCGCACGTATGCGCACCTTGGGCGAAACCGTTGACCGTTGGCGTAGACTGTCGGATAACAACTCCAGCTTCTTGCAGGGGTGGTCCTCTCGCGCCGACGGAGAACCAAGGTATGGCAGGCACCGACAAGCGGAAGCAGTCGCTGTATTTCCCGGAGGAGATGCTGCGGGAGATCCAGGAGGAGGCCAACCGCCAAGATCGCTCGCTATCCTGGGTGGTGCAGCAGGCCTGGAAGATCGCCCGGGAGCGGATCAAGTCCTTCCCGGCGGTGAACGACGTGACTGGTGAGGAGAGCATCGAGCGGCGCGAGGAGTAGTCGATGGGCGGCACGGACAATCGGAAGCAGTCGCTGTACTTCCCGGAGGACATGCTGGCGGAGATCCAGCACGAGGCCCGGAGGCAGGATCGGTCGATCTCCTGGATCGTCCAGCAGGCCTGGAGGGTTGCCCGGCCCGACATCAAGAAGCTGCCGTCGGTGAACGAAGTCTTCGCGCCGCCGCAGAACGTGGTGAAGTAACACGACGTCAACCGTCCGAGCTCGACCGACGACCCACCGGCGCTGGACGGTCGCTCGACGGTCTCACTCGACGCTGGACTCTCGACTCTCGACTACCCTTGCGGCTTGTCCGGCACCGCGCAGGCGCCCAGCTCGATCCGCGCCCGATCGACGGTGAGCCCGCTCGCGGCGCTCTGGTTGTAGTGCTTGCGCATGTACTCGGCGGAGAGGTTCGAGTCGATTCCGCCGAAGCGCTGGGCCTGGGCGGGCTTGCGCTCTGGGTCGCTCCCCTTCCCCGCCAGCATCGAGTAGCCGTCGCCTCCGCCGAGGATGTAGCTCGCCATCGCCACCCGGTAGTACCTCTCCTTCCGGGGCGTGCCGGGCAGCACCTGCACGCCGTTGAGCTTCAAGTCGTAGATCCGGCTCCCCGCAGGCCGGGTGCAGTTCACCTTCATCGCCACCTCGCGGGAGACATGGAGGAACTGGCCGGAGGGCGAGGTGATGGGCTGAGTGTTCGGCACCAGCCTCGACACCGAGTGCTCGAGCATCTGCACCACCTCCTCCTCGGTGAGGTCGACCGCCATCACCACGTTCTCGAAGAGGAGGATCTCGTGGAGCAGCCCGTTGGTCATCTCGCTCCCCTTCTTCAGGGCATTGCGGGTGACGCAGATCCCCTCGGCGCGGATCGCGCCTCCATTGATGATCGCGAAGCTGGCCGGGTCGCTGCCGTCGGCGAAGGCTTCGACGAAGCCGTCCGCGGTCATCTGCCCGATGGCGTTGTTCGCGTGCCGCGCGTTCGGCTTGTCGAGGTAGACGTCCTCGGCGATGAAGCCGATCCGCTCCTTGGGGTTTTCCACCAGCCCCTCGCACTGCACGTTGTAGGCGATGCACCCGCTCGCCGCCGTGAGCAACAGACCCGAGAGCAGAATCAGGCTTCGCATCAGTAGCTCGCCCTCACGGTGAGGAAGGCCGACGCGCCCTCCCTCGGCAACAGAGCGGTGATCCGGTCGGGCCGCGGGACGTCGTCCACGTAGTCCTGGTCCAAGAGGTTGTGCCCGACCAGCGCCACCTCGAAGTGCTCGGCGATCGGCTCGCTGCGGAGCTGCGCCGTCACCAGGGTGTACGCCGGCGCCTTCCACCGCCGCACCAGCTCCAGCACCGACCGGCTCGCGTTCCGCCGCTCGGAGCCGGTGCGCACCGTCAGGTCCAGGTTGAGGAAGTCGCCCAGCGGCATCGACACCCCGGCGTTCAGCCGCGCCTGAGGAGTGTCGGTGAGGAGCCAGAAGGGGGTGGGCGTCTCCACGTCCATCGCCCGGTGCCAGCTCGCGTTGACCCAGGCGTTCGCGCGGGCCGAGGCTTCCAGCCGCGCCTCGCCCTCCAGCCCGTAGACCTGCACTCCCTGGCGGTTCCGCAAAGGCACGATGTTGCCCGAGGTGTCCACCTGGGCGATCGGGTTGGTGAATCGCGCGTAGAAGGCGTTGCCCCGAAGCCGGACCCTCGCCTCTCCGGCGGCCTGCACCAGATCAGCGCCGATCTCCAGGGTGTCCACCACCGCGGGATCCAGATCCGGGTTCCCCTCGAAGCGGCCCTGGTTGTAGTCGGTGTTGGGGATGCTCTCGGTCAGCTCCTGCACCGTCGGCGAGCGGAAGGCGCGGCCGTACAAGAGCTTGAACACCAAGGCCTCGCTCGCGGCGAAGACCGCTCCGAAGCGGGGGTTGAGCGAGGGCACCAGCGCGGCCCCCACGATCTTCTTGTCGGCGTCCAGCGCGGGCAAGGTCCGCGCGTCGAGGCGGAAGCCGAAGGTCAAGGTCAGCTTCTCGATCACCGTCCACTGGTCCTGGGCGAAGAGGCCCAGAGTGAGGCGGGAAGCGGCGGCGCCTCGCGCCAGCTCCTGGGGGTACTCGAGGCCCTCAGGCCGCTTGAGCGGCCCTCCGGTGAAGCGGTTGTCGGAGGTGTAGTTGGTGACGTAGGAGTAGAGGAAGAGGTTCTGCAGCTCCCCCACCGCGCCGAGCGAGAGCCGGTTGGTCTCGGCCAAGGACAGGTCGGCGGAGGCCTCGGCGCCGAAGGTGCGCACGCCCACGTCGGTGCGCTCGAGCATCCCGTCGGGGAAGACATCGCCCGAGCTGGTCCGGAAGTCGTCCGGCGTGAGCTGGAAGAGCCTCCCGGTGCGTTGCTGGTCGAAGTAGCCTCGGGCGCGGATTCTCGAACCTTGCTTCCATCGGCTCTCGAAGGCGAGGTCCGCCTGGAGCACTTGCCAGGCCAGGGCCGAGTCCGGGCCCACCGCGTCGAAGAGCCCCACCAGCGCCGCCCGATCCTCGTTGAGGAAACGCGCGGAGAGCCCCAGCTCGCTCCCCGCGGCCGGCTCGAAGGACAGCCCCGCCCCCACGTTGACCAGCCGGCGCCGGTCCTTGGTCTGGCCAGCCGGGTCGGGCAGCTGCCGCTTGTTCTGGGCGACGGTGTCCTTGTCCAGCGAGTCTTTGGCGACCGGCTTCTCGTAGCCGCGCTGCTGCAGGTAGTCGGCGTCGGCGAACAGCCTCATGGTGCCCAAAGACACCGCGCCGCCCAGGTGTCCGTCGAAGGTCTCGTACATTCCGCCGGAAGCGGCAGCCCGGACGCCCTCCTTCTTCGAGGTGACGATGTTCACCACTCCTATGAAGGCGCCGGCCCCGTGCAAGGCCGAGCTGGGTCCGCGGATCACCTCGACGCGCTCGATGTTCTCCACCGGCAAGCTGGCCAGGGCTTTGCCGTCGAAGAAATTGTCCAGCCGGTGCCCATTCAGGAGGAAGAGCACCTCCGGCTCGCTGCGGATGCCGCGGATGGCCACCCGGTAGAAGCCCTGCACGTCTCGGCTCACCGACAGGCCAGGGAGCGCGTCGAGCACGTCGTACACGCTTCGGGCGCCCATGGCGCGAATCTGCTCCTGGTTCACCGACGAGGCGATCGCCGGGACCCGGGTGACTTTCTCCTCGTGGCGGGTGGCGAGCGCCACGGTGTCCTCGGCGCTGTAGAGGGCCAGCTCGTCCTCGAGCTGCGAGCGCCGCTTCGCCCCTGACTCCTCGGCGCTCTGGCGCGTCGATTTGGCCTCCTCGCTCTGCGGCGGGCGCTCTTTCCCGGAGTGGGGCCTGTCGGCCTTCGCCTCCTCGAGGGCGCGGTCGGGCGGCTTCTCCTTCGTCCGGCGCGCCTCCTTCTCGGGTGGCTCTCGCTCCGGGGTTCCCAGCACCAAAACCCGCGCCGGCTTGGCCGCGCTCGAGAAGAGCATCACCCGATCGCCGGAGAAGGTGAAGCCTTCGACGTAGTACTCCACTCCGGGGGGCACCATGCGCGAGGCGGGGATGTAGCCGCGGAAGAGGTCTCCGTACTGCAGCTCCATCCGGAGGTCGGCGTACTCTTCGCCAGGCCCGCGGACGCGGATCACCACCTTGTCGATCTTCGCGCCGTTGACCAGCGAGCCTTCGATCTGGAGCTGCTCGCCGGGCTTCGCCTGGGTGGGCGCGGTGTGGAGGAGCGAGGGCTTGGGCTCGGCGCCGGAGCGCGCCGCGAGGAGAACGGCGGCCAGCGCGACCTTGGCGAGGGTCGTGCGCAACGCCCCCGGATGGTCCTGCGCCCATCAATCAAAAGCAAGGGTGCGGGTGGTTTTGTTGCCCGTCGCCAAGGCGCGTGCGACTGTCCTCTCCCGCCCGCGATGCGCGACTCGCTTATGCTCCACCTCGCCCTCTACCGCCGCCAGAAGGCGCAGATCTCACGCGCAGTGGAGGGAAGATCGCATGCCTTCCGCGCCTACGAAGAGCGCTACCGGAAGGCCACCCGCTGTTTCGAGCGGGCCATCACCTCCTCCGCCGTGGAGGCAGAGGTCCGCCGCTCGGACATCGTCTACGTGGGTGACTACCACACGCTCCGGCAAGCCCAGGAGGGCTACCTCCGGCTGGTGAGGGCGGCGCTGTCGGACGGGCGGAGGGTGGTGCTGGCGCTCGAGTTCATCGAGGGGAGGCACCAGAAGGCCCTGGAGGCCTTCCTGGCGGGCCGGTGCGGTGAGCGCACCTTCCTCGAGCGCACCGGGCATCTTCCTGGCGGCCAAGGCTCCCAGCTATGGCCCAACTTCCGGCCGGTGCTCGAGCTGGCGCGGCGGGAGAACCTCGAGGTGTTGGCCATCGACCGGCGCGCGGGCGGTCCCCGCTCCTTGGAGCTGCGCGACCGCTATGCGGCCTCGCGGATCGCCGCCGCCGCGCGCGAGTGGGACCGCCCGCGGCTGATGGTGTTGATGGGGCAGTTTCACGTGGCGCCGGCGCACCTGCCCGCCGCGGTCCGGGTGGAGCTCGGGCCGGAAGGCGGGCGCCGGCACCTCGTGGTGTACCAGAGCTGCGAGGGCGTCTACTTCGAGCTGTTGCGGCGGGGACTGGCCGACCGGGTGGAGGCGGTGCGAATCCGCGACGGAGAGCTGTGCCTGGTGGGGACCTCGCCGGTGGTGTGCCAGCAGAGCTTCCTCGACTACCTCGAGGCGGAGGCCGGCGACGAGCCTTTGGGTGACGGCGGCGCCGGCGGGCGCTTCCGGGAGCTGGCGGAGCTTCTGGGCCGCTTCGCCGGCGTTGACGTGAGGCCGATGCTGCTCGAGGTGGAGGTTTGCACCGCCCAGGATGCCACCTTCCTCGGCCGGCTCGGGCGCCGCGGAGGGCTCTCGCGCGGCGAGCTGGCCCAGGTGCGCGAGCAGGTGCTTTCGCGGGAGAGCTGCTACCTGCCCAGGGCGCGCACCGTGTACCTCGGCTCGCTCTCCTTGAGCCACGCCGCGGAGGAGGCGGCGCACTTCGTTCGCCACTGCCTGGTAGGCGACGCCATGGACCGGCCGCGAAAGGGCTCGGACGCCTTCTACGCGGCCTGCCTCGAGGAGGCGCTGGGCTTTCTCGGCTCGAAGCTGGTCAACCCGCGGAGGCGCTGCCGGGACATCGAGCAATGGTCGCGCGAGCTCGAGGTGGCGAAGGGCGAGGCGCGGCAGATCGCCGCGTTCATCCTCGCGCTCAAGGCAGCCGAGGCGGACGGCCCCAAAGCAGCGGCGGAGCTGCTCCCCTTGCGCAAGGGCCGGCTGTTCCACGCGGTGAGCCATGGGCTCGGCTACCTGCTCGGCGAAGCGCTGTACCGGGCGTTCGACTCGGGGCGGCTCGGGCGGAACCGGATCCGCGAGCTGTTCCGCGACCCGTTCTCCGACGCGCGGGCGCGGTACTTCGAGTTCACTGCCCGCCATCGACTCCGTTGGAGTGGATGAAGCGAAAGCGGACTCCCTGAGATTCGAAGGGCCCGCCCGCCTCGCGCGCAGCTTCGGTGGCGAGCGCGTTCGGCAGCCGCCAGTACTGGCCGGACTCGTGGAGGACCAGAAGCTCGTACTCGCCGACCGGAATGGCGTCCATCGGGGTCACCACTCGGCCGAGCCCGGGCTCTTCGGTGATGGCCTGCGCCTGGGGGACGAGGAACACCTCCAGCCGGTCGACGGCCACCTCCGCGCTGGCGTCCCCCCGCAGCAAGGCGAGGAAGGGGCCCGGATCGAACACCAGCGGGACGATCACGCTCGCCTGCGCTCCGCGCCGGTCGGTGGGGACGAGCTGCCCCGGCCTCGGAAGGAATCGCAGCACCACGTTCGGGTAGAGATCCACAAGGCCGTCGCCGTCGGAGTCGTCGGCGATCCCGTCGGCATTCGAGTCCCCGAGTCCCACGCGGAACGCGAGCCTGCTCAAAGAGAGCAGTCCTCCCAGCGGCTCGGTGACGAGCTCGAGGGAGACCGGCAGCACCGGCTGATCCGGCAGCTCGACCACGCCTCGGGGCACGCCTCCCAGGCGGAATGCCGGTGGCTCGTGAGGCACGGGCACGCCGATGGAAAGATCCTGCTCGAGCCGCTCGCCCGGCTGGAGGTTCAGCTCCACTCCCTGGGCCACCCGGTCGCCGGCGCCTGGTTGGACGAGCACGTCGAGGTCGGCGCTGAAGCTCCGGTCGATGTCGAGGAATGCCCAGAGCCGGTAGGGGTTGGGCTGGACGTTGCCGAAGACGAACCGCGCGTCGCCGGCCGACAGGCGCAGGTCGCTCACGGCGGTGACGTAGCGAGGCGCCACCGCCTCGGCTGGCAGGCCCTTTCCTTGCGGATAAAGGAAGACGAAAACGTCGCCGCGCGAGCCGGGGGTGAGGCGGATGTTTCCTTCCACCGTGCCCGGCCTCGGGAGCGAGCCGGGCGGCAGGTCCACGCAGCCCAGGACCGCGATAACGGGCATGAAACCCCAGCGCATGGTCCCCGAACCTACCTCCGGGCGGACCGTCAGCGCCAAGGCGCGATTTCGGTCAGTCCGCTCGCCGCAGCCGCAGGAGGTGCCGGGCTTCCTCTGGGGTCGCCAGAGCCCTGCCCTTGAGGCGAGCGCGCTTCGCGGCTTCCGCGACCAGCTCGTAGTTGCCTTTGGCGAGCACTCCCTTCGAGAGGTAGATGTTGTCCTCGAGGCCCACCCGCGAGTTGCCGCCCCGCTCCGCGGCGAGCTCGACGAACGGCAGCTGGTGGCGACCCATCGCGGCGCAGGTCCAGCTCGAGCCCTCCGGCAGGTAGCCGCGCATGAAGTCCAAAACCCGCACGTCGGCAGCGATTCCTCCCGGCACGCCTAGCACGAAATCGAAGTGGGCGGGAAGCTCGATGAGGCCATCCTTCGCCAGCGCCCGGGCCTCGTCGATCATCCCGGCGTCGAAGCACTCGATCTCCGGGCGGATTCCCAGGGCGCGGATCCGCTGGGCGATCTGCCTGACCAGCGGCCGGGCGTTCCAGAAAACGTCGTCCCCGAAGTTGACGGTGCCGGTGGTGAGGGTCGCCATGTCCGGCCGGTCGGCGCCGGTCAGCGTGAGCGGGCCGCACCGCTCGTCCACGCTCATCCCCACCGCGCCTCCGGTGGAGGTCTGCACCAGGACGTCGCACTTCTCGCGGATGGCGCGGATGGCCGCCCGGAACAGCTCGGCCTCTTGCGAGGGGCTCCCGTCGGGCCTTCGCACGTGCAGGTGCACCATCGCCGCGCCCGCCTCGCGGCACTTGGCGGCGTCCTCGGCGAGCTCCAAGGCGGTGATCGGCAGATAGGGAGTTTGCTCCCTCGTCACCTCGGCGCCGACCATCGCGGCGGTGATGACCATCGGTGGGGCTTGGGCCATCTGTCACCTCCCGAGCTCGCTCAGTGCCCAGCTCGGCGCTGCTTCTCCTTGGGGACCACGCAGGTGCCCGAAGCGCGGCAGACCACCAAAGGCGGCTCCAAAACCTCCGCCGCGGAGTCTGAAATCTCCGGGGCGGCCCGGATCACCTTTCGAGCCTCGAACCTCATCTTGCGGCTGGTGTTGCCCACCGAGACGATCTCCCCTTCCGCCTCCACGTAGTCCCCACCGTGCACCGGAGATAGGAACTCCACCGAGTCATAGGCCCGGAAGAGCCCCTCGTCGCCGTCGTGCCGGATCAACAGCTCGGTGGCCACGTCTCCGAACAGGGCGAGCATCCGCGCGCCGTCCACCAGGTTCCCGCCGTAGTGGGCGTCGTGCGTCCCCATCCGCAATCGCAGCGTCACCTTCAATGCGGCTCCCCCTCGTAGTGCTGGCTGGCGGGCTCCTTGCCCAGCTTCTTGAGCAGCGCGTGGGCGATGGTGTTCGCGACCTCGGACGGCCGAGTGCCGGGCCCGAACCCGGCGTCGAAGCCCAGCTCCAAGGCGAGCTTGTGGTCCACCCGCGGGCCACCGAGCAGGAGCAGCACTTTCCCGTGAATCCCGGCGCGCTTGGCTTCCTCGATGAAGGCTCGCGAGTTGTCCAGGTGCACGTCGCGCTGGGTGACCACCTGGCTCACCAGCACCGCGTCGGCGTTCCGCTCCAGCGCCTTGCGGACCAGCTCCTCGTTCGGCACCTGGCTTCCGAGGTTGTGGGCCTCGAACCACGGATACCGCTCGAGGCCGTAGTCGCCCGCGTACCCCTTCATGTTGAGGATGGCGTCGATGCCCACGGTGTGCGAGTCGGTCCCGGTGCAGGCGCCGATCACCACCACCTTTCGGGCGAGCTTCTCCTCGATGAGGCGGTTCAGCTCGTCGAAGCCGAGCTTCTTGAGCACCACCTCGGGGATGTCGATCTCCGAATAGTCGATGAAGTGGGAGGCCCGCGCGTAGACCACGAACATGGTGTAGCTTGCGGCGGCCGGCAGCGCGGCGGCGACCTTCACGTCGGTGAGGCCCATCTTCTTCACGAACTGGGCGGCGGCCTCCTTCGCCTTCTCCGAGAGCGGCACCGGGAAGGTGAACGAGAGCTGCACCACCCCGTCGTCGCGGCGGTCCCCGTACGGACGGATGGGCTGTGCCTTTTGGGCCATGGCCGCCTACTTCGCCTTCTGGTACGCGACGCCGCGGCCGATCTGCTCGGCCAGGTCCTGGTACCGGTCCTTCTGCTTCTCGTCGTAGTGGAACACCAAGGACCAGGTCGTCCTCCCGTCGCACCCGACGAAGGTGATGGTCTGCACCACCCCCTCCGCGCTCTTGTCCGTGTCGCGCTTCCAGGCGGCGGGGGAGGCGCCGATGGTGAGCTTCCGAAAGTCGCCTTCGAGGCGGGCGAGGATCTTCTCCAGGCAGACCGCGCCGGTCATCTTCGACTGGGTCCGCCCCACGTCCAAAAGGAAGTAGGCGTCGCCCGAGGGCGCATCGTAGCGCCGGGTGCCCTCCTCCAACGAGGCCTTCCAGGTGGAAGGCACCTTCACCGACAGCTCCCCGATCTGCACCGCCGACAGCGGCTCGGCGCCGCCTGAAAGGACAGTGGTCACCACGAGCAGGCCGATCATTCGCGCGCCTCCAGGATTTCCAGGAATGGGTTGAAGTAGCCGGGGCCCTTCTCCAGCACGCCCTCCAGGCCCTTGCCGCCGGTCTCGGTGCGGCGGACGTCGCCGAAGCGGCCCTGGCCGATCGCCGCCACCATCCCCTCGCGGCGGCACTCCTCGAGCAGCTTGAGCGCGTTGCCGAACACCTGGCGGGCCCGCCGGGCGATCTTCCCGTCCTCGCGGACCAAGAGCTCCTCGTCGATTCCGCGGGCGGCCCGGTGCACGTAGGCGGCGGCCTTGAGCGCCACGTAGCGGTCGGCGAGCAGCGGGGTGTGCATGGCCTCGGTCATCATCCCGAGGAGCTGGATGCCCTGACGCGTCCAGATCGCCACCAGGTCCGCCATCACGTCGCAGGCGTGGGAGAAGAAGATGTCCGTCTCCTTGTGCTTCGTCGGAGGCATGTACTTGAGCAAGGCGTCCGGGAAGCACCGGCGGATGAGCATCGCCTGCGCCAGCTCCAAGAGGAGCGTCTGTGGCCGGTCCGGGTCGATCTCGAAGGAGTGCCCCAGGCCGAGCTGCCGGTCTTCGAGGCCGGCGCGCTTGGCGAACGCCTCGTTGATGAACTGGCTCGCCACCACGGTGTGGGCGGCCTCGTAGGCGTCGGCGGTGGTGATGTAGTTGTCCTCGCCGGTGTTGATGATGATGCCGGCCAGCGCGCAGATCCGCCGCGAGAAGTACTGGTCGATGAAGGTGCGGCGCATGTTGATGTCGCGGAAGAGGATTCCGTACATCGCGTCGTTGAGCAGCATGTCCAGCCGCTCGCTCGCCGCGCAGAAGGCGATCTCCGCCATGCACAGCCCCGAGGAGTAGTTGGTGAGCTGGACGTAGCGGCCCAGCCGGCGCGACTCCTCGTCCAGCGCCTCCCGCATGATGCGGAAGTTCTCCTGGGTGGCCCAGGTGCCGCCGTAGCCCTCGGTGGTCGCCCCGTGCGGCACGTAGTCGAGCAGGCTCTGGGCGGTGGAGCGGATCACCGCGATCACGTCCGCCCCCGCCTGCGCCGCGGCCCGGGCCTGGTCCACGTCGTCGTAGATGTTGCCGGTGGCGACGATCACGTAGCGGTGCGGCGGGGGCGGCATGGGCAGCTCGGCCCTCAGCGCGTCGCGGTGGGCGATCCGCCGCCTCAGCTCCTCCACCGCCGAGCGAGCCTCGGAGCGGACCTCCTCCTCCATCCGCGCCTCCTCCTCCGCCAAAAGCGGCGCGAGCAGATGGTCCGATGCCGCGGTGATCCGCTCGACCGCCTCGGTGGGGCTCTTCGCCCCCATCCTTAGCGCCCGCCCGTACCAGTAGGCCGCACCGCGGCTGAGCACCCCTGCCGCCTTGAGCCGATCCACCATCAAGTTTGCCAGCGGCACGCCGCCCGCGCCGGCTCCACAGAGCCCGAACAGCCTGAGCACCGTGCGCTCGATGGAGACCGTGGTGTGCCGGCGGATCATCTCGAAGATGGGCTCGGTGATCTCCCGCGCGAGCTGACGCGCGTACTCGACCTGAGAGTCCTCGACGAACTGTCCGGGCATCGCCCGCACCATACGCCAACGAGAGCGCCGGGGAGCCCTTTGCCGTCACCCGAATGTTTCGCGTCACGCGGCTGCGACGTTGCGTTTCCGGTCAGCTGCGCGCGAAGGGAAGTCAGCGCCCGCGACCCGACGGAGAAGGCGGTGCAGCCACGAGAACGCGCCGCAACTATGGCGCCTGCGTAGGGCTCCTGCTCTGCGGCCTCGCAATTCTCAGAGCATGAAACGGCGCATCCGCGCTCCAGCGCACACCGCCGGCGAGGTCCGCTCAGAGGGGACGGGACCTGGCGCGGCGAGTGCAGCGCGGGGCCGCGACTCGAAGGGGTGAGGTTCAATCGAATGCGAACCAGGTCGTTGAAGGTGCTCCCATGGCTCACCTGCGCGGTGACGGTGTCGGCGTGCGCGGGGAGCGTGACGTCGCCAGACGGAGAGCTGGCGCCGGAGCCGGCGGTGGAGCCGCCTCCTTCCTTCTCGGAAGAAGGCCAGGGCGAAGAGCCCCGCGGCGTCTACCAGGTGATCGAGCCGCAGGAGACGTACTCGGCTGCGGAGCTGTCAATGCCGGCGGCGCCTCCGCGGCGGATCATCTTCGTCAACGGCCAAGGGGGCAGCTACCACAGCGGCTACGAGAACTCGCGGACCAACTCCTCGGGCATCATCCGCTACTCCAGCGTCACCATGCCGCCGTTCGGCAAGGGGGCGGCGGCCTGGTCGCAGCTTCTCACCTGCGTGAAGAGCCAGTTCGCCCGCTTCAACGTCGAGGTCACCGACGTGAACCCCGGGAACGTGCCGCACATCGAGGCGGTGATCAGCGGCTCGCCCGGGCACATCGGGCTCGGCTCCGGAATCGGGGGCATCGCCCCGATGAACGGCAACTGCGCCACGGTGGAGAACGGGATCACCTGGATCTTCGAACGCAGCTTCTCGAGCGTCCGGACCATCTGCGACATCACTGCCCAGGAGGTGGGGCACGCGATCGGCCTCGACCACGAGTACCTCTGCCAGGATCCGATGAGCTACCTGGGCGGCTGCGGAGGCAAGTCCTTCCAGGACAAGACCGTCTCTTGCGGCGAGTACTCCACTCGGTGGTGCATGTGCACCAACCCGCTGACCGGGACGGCGGCCAACCAGAGCTCGGTGCAGTTCATGCTGAAGCGCCTCGGCCCGGCCTCCGCAAACCCATCCACTCCCGACGCCGGCACCACCCAGCCGCCGCCGAACGACCCGGTGGCTCCGGCGGTGGTCATCCAGTCGCCGGCCGGCGGCGCCACCCTGCCCGCCTACGGTCCCTTCTCGGTCACGGCGATGGCCACCGACAAGCTGGGCGTCGCCCGGATGGAGCTGTACTGGAGGTACCTCGACAGCACCATCCGCTGCGAAAGCCCGCCCGGCGGAGTGACCTGCACGCGGGCCGGGGACACCTATACCTGGACCTTCGAGGTGGGCAGCGGGGACCGGACCTTCCACGTGCACGCCTACGACGCCGCGGGGAACGAGGGCAGCACCCCCAACCGGACCGTCCACCTCACCAGCACCGCCCAACCGCCGGCGCCGTCGATCGCCAACCTGACGCCGGGCGACGGCAGCTCCATCTCCCGCGGGCAACTGGTGAAGGTCTCCGCCGACGTCAGCGGAGGAGGCGTCTCCACCGTCACGCTCTACTGGACCTCTCCGATCGCCACGCTGCAATACCCGATGTCCGACCCTGACGGCGACGGCCGCTACGAAGCCAAGGTGCAGATGTCGAGCAACGCGGTGAGCGGCCCGAGGCACCTCCAGATCACCGCCCGGAACGTGTGGGCCAAGAGCACGAGTGCCACGGTCGACCTGAACCTGCCTTGAGCGAGCCGAATCTCTGCCGGTGTTGCCCGCTCGGCAGCCGGGCGGCCTACTGCTGCCGCCAGCTTACGCCGACTGCCACCCGCCGGCTCGCCTCACCGGAGGCCTTAGCTCTGAACTCTGGCGCACAGCTTCCGCTTCGCGACTGACCGCTGCTCGGTCTGCTAGGTCAGCGTCGCGACCCAGAGACCGTCGTTCACCTGCTGATGCTCGCAGTTTGAGCAGCGCAGCCCGTGGTCGGCGCTGACCAGGGTGTGGTGCCGATGACAGTTGAGGCAGTAGCCGATCCCCACCCCGACGCGAGCCGGCCACTCGTTGAGCAGCTCGCCGCCGACGCCGCGTACAACAACCCCGCCGAGCAGCAGCGCGCTCTCCGCCGATAGTCCGACAAGGGTGGGCAGCACTTGGGGCAAGAGATCCCCATCGGATGCCTGGAAGTCCGCCTTGACGTCGTCGTTCACGGTCACGGATGGGGGATTCCAGTCCTCGCCGATGAAGTCGCGCACCCGCATGGCGCTCGCGTCCTCCAAATAGTAGCGCCAGCCCTCCTCCGTCCGACCAGCTCGGACAACAAGCGGTGGCTTGTCATGCCAGAAGGTCGGCGTAGGCGCAGCAAGCAGCGCCGCAAGGCGCTCTTTGAGCGCCTGGATCTCTGCAACGCGTTCCGATGCCGGAAGGTGCCTGGCGTCCAGCCTAAGCGTTACCGGGCCCGCTCGGACCTGAGAGCCAAGGCGGAGTATCAGCTCTGGGGTCGTCCGCGACAGCTCGGCGAGAATGACCTGCTTCGAGGTGCCGTCCGGTGCGAGAACATCGAGGTAGCTCTCAACCGCGTTGCCACCCGGCACCACGTCCACCAACTCGGCCACCAACTCGCCAGGCTCTTCCTGGAGCACCCGCTCCAAGTCCGGAGTGGCCCAATCGATTCGCGCGGCGCTCTCGGCCCCGTGGTGGAACAGGAAGGCATTGATGCCCTCTTTGCGCGACCACGGCGAGCGAACCCGTTGCGCCGTGAGCAGCACGTCTACTCGGTTCCGGCGCGCCTCGGAGGGACCTTGGTGCGCTGGTAGGGGTTGGTGTCGCGGAGGACGCCCGGCGAGATGAGCAGGCGGAGAACTGGGCGCCCCGTCGGTGGGCTGGCCTGGGCCGGTTGGTCGCCTTCCATCGCGGCGGAAACCGCTGCGCGCTCCGTGAGCCACTTGTCGTGCTTCGCCTTCTTCATGCGCCTTCCACTATCCGTCGAGCCTCATGCGGCGTCATTTCGAAGTATAGCCAATGTCCATCGGGAGTGCTCTCGCGGGCGACCGCGGTGAATCCCTTCCTTGCGTAGAAGTCTTCCACCTCACGCTTCGAGTGGAGGCCCACGCGGCCGTGGAAGCCAAGCCGGTCGGCAAGACGGACGGCCTGGTCGGTGAGGACGCCGCCGAGGCCTCGGATGGCGCGCGTTCCGATCGGCGGACCGAGGTGGTCCGGAGCCACGCCGAGGTACTCGATGTACAGGATGGGCGCACCGGGTTCGAGCCGCGACCCCCACGATTCGATGGTGAGGGACGCGAGAGCCTCCAGGCGGCCAGGCCGAACGATGCTGAGACATAGGAAACCTTCAGCGGCGACGGCACGCTCGATATGCTCGCGCCACGGCCAGCCGGCGGTGGGCCCCCCAGCCAGGGCCGGTTTCCATACTTGCTCCCAAGTGTCAGCGTCGGCCGGCGTCGCGCTACGCAGCGTCAGCCGCACGGTGCCCGCTGTGGCATGCAGCGCCTCGAAGGTCAGCGGGGAAAGCGAGAGCCCGAACGGCACGGGCGTCTTCTACCAAGAAGCAGGAAAGTTGCTCCCCCGACTCCTCGCCCAGTGGAAGGACACCACCTCAGTTAGGAAGAGGAACTGGGTCGCCAATCCGGTAGACGGTGCCCATGCCGCCGGAGGCGAGCCGCCGCACTGCTCCCCGGCCATTTCTGCGCCGCACGTCGGGGCAGCGCACTTGTCAACCCCTCGCCAGCCGCGGGGCAAGGTGGCCCACCGATCGGTCGTAGCGGTAGTTGATGCCGGTGTGCCCGTCCTCGAACTCCTCGTGGAGGACGTCCACCCCGGCCGAGCGCAACTCCTCGGCGATCATCCTGGCGCCCCAGCGCAAGGAGTACTCGTCGCGGGTCCCGCAGTCGATGAAGACGCTGGAGAGCTTCCGGAAGGCGTCGAGGTGCCGCGGCACGAATCGCACCGGATCGTGCTCCAGCCACCGGCTCCACACCTCCGGGCGGAGGCGGGCGGTCTCGGGCTCGAAAGGCAGCTCGAGCCCCAGAGCCTCGCCCCCGTTCGGCGAGTAGGCGGCGGACATCGCCAGCACCCCGATGACCGCGTGGTCTTCTCCCCTCGCCTTGGTCTCGGCGGCGCGGCGGACGAAATCGTCGAACCAGGCCTTCGGCCCGCCGGCCTTGAGCAGCGCCGACGCAGCCTTGGGGAGATCGGCGAGGTAGCAGTACTCGAAGCAGGCGTCGCCCGAGTGGCAACCGAGGTGGGCGAAGACGTCGGGATGGTGGCGGCCCATCACCAGCGCGCCGTAGCCTCCGGAGCTCTTGCCGATCACCGCGCGCGCGGCGGCCTTCGGAATCGTCCTCAGCTCGCGGTCCACCCAGCCGACCACCTCCTGGGCGAGATAGTCGCGGTAGCGCCCGATGGCTTGGCTGTTGATCCACTGGCTCCCGCCCAGCGCGGTCCAGCCGTCGACGAACACCGCGATGAAGGGCGGCACCGCGCCGGAGGCGATCAGCCGGTCCACCCGCTCGGGGACGTTGGGGGTGAACGCCGAGCTGTTGAGCCAGGAGGCGCCGCTCCCGGAGAAGCCGTGGAGAAAGTAGATCGCCGGGTACCGCTCGCGCCCACTCCGGTACCCGGGCGGGAGGTAGATCGGCGTCCTTCGCACTGGGGGGTCGCCGAGCGGGTTTCGCTCCAGCGCGGGCGAGTGGATCTCCCGGACTTCGACCTCTCCCTTCATCGCCCCGGACCCTTGGCGCCCTTTGGCGCAAGCCCGAAGAAGCGCATCACTTCTTGAAGGTCCGCCCAGGCGACCCGCTTCTCTCCCGGCTGGCGAAGGAGGTACGCCGGATGGAAGGTGGGCATCAGCGGAGTGCCGTCGTAGGTCCGCCACACCCCACGCAAGCGGGTGATGGGTGTGGGATCGCGAAGGAGCGTCTGCGCCGCGAACTTTCCAAGTGCCACGATGGCCTTTGGGCGAATCGCCCGGAGCTGGGCCTTGAGGAAGGGCTCGCAGGCTTCGATCTCGTCGGGCTCGGGATTCCGGTTCCCGGGGGGTCGGCACTTCACCACGTTGCAGATGTAGACGTCGTCGCGACGGAAGCCCATCGCCTCGATCATCTTGGTGAGGAGCTGGCCGGCCTTCCCCACGAAGGGAATTCCCTGGGCGTCCTCGTCGGCGCCCGGCCCTTCGCCCACGAAGACCAGCGGGGCCTTCGGGTTTCCCACCCCGAAGACCAGGTTGGTCCGGCCGGGCCCGAGCTTGCAGCGGGAGCAGTCGCCCAGCTCTCGCCGCACCTCGTCCAGCGTCTGCCGCGGCGCCTCCGCGGGAGGCTCCTGCGGGATCAGCCCCAGGCTCGCCTGGCCGGGGGAGAACAGCGGGGCCGGATCTGACGGTGCGGCGCGCGGAGCGACCCTGCTCGCAGGGGGCCTCGCGCTGGACGCGGGATGAGGAGGTTGCGCCTTGCGCTCCGCTCTGGGAGTCCCGGCCCGAGGGAGGCTGGCCGCGTCCGCGAGGATTTGCCGCTGCCCGCTGGACTCCTGCCACGCGAGGTGCCGGCGAAGCTCCGCGGCGATCGAGGCGAGCTCCGAGGCGGGCGTGTGGGGTTCGGTGGGAGTCGACATTGCCCGTGCGGCTTTACCGCGGGTTCGCTGAGCCGCTAGCCTTTTAGACGCTCTTTGGGGCGGGGTTCAATGAAGAGTCCGGCGTCCCTCTTTTCCCTCGCAGCCCTCGCCGGCCTGGCGGCGCTCCTGTGGCCGGCCGACGCCTTCGCCTTTGGCCCGCTGGCTCACCTGCAATTCTCCTCCGCGGCGCTGGACTCCCTTTCGCTGTTCACCGCGGGGACGCGGTCGCTCCTGGTCAACCACTCGGGGGAGTTCCTCTACGGCTCGGTGGCGGCGGACATCGTGGTGGGGAAGAACCTCGCCAAGTACGCGGTGCACTGCCACAACTGGCTGATCGGCTTCCGGGTGCTGGAGCGGGCACGGAACGACGCGCAGAAGGCGTTCTCGCTCGGCTTCCTCGGCCATCTCGCCTGCGACACGGTGGCGCACAACTACTACGTCCCCTACAAGACGGTGCAGGCCTTCCGCCGCCGCGGCTCGGGACACGCCTACTGGGAGCTGCGCTTCGACCAGCGGCAGTCCGCCGACCTCTGGAAGCTGGCCCGGGAGGTGACCAAGGCCGAGTACCGCGCCCATGATCTCCACCTCCAGGAGGTGCTCTCCGAGAGCCAGGTCCTCCCCTTCTCCATCTCGCGGCGCCTGTTCGGGAGCTACTTGCGGGCGGCGTGCCTGGAGAATTGGCAGCGGGTGAGCGGGGTGGTGGCCGGGGAGCGCGATCTCTCGCTGCACGCGGAGGAGATCCGCGAGTGCCAGAAGCTCGCGGTGGCGCACCTGGTGGAGGCGATCCGCCGCGGCCCGGAGGCCGAGTGCGTGCAGGCGGATCCCACCGGAGCGAGGAACCTCCAGCTCGCACGCCAGCTCCGCTCGCGGCTCCGCGATCGCAAGGACCTCACCGAGAAGCAGGCCGACGAGGTGGTGCGGTCGGCGCGCCCCGCGTTCCGGCGGGCCATCCTCGGGCGGCTGGAGCTGCCGGAGGTGCCGGAGGCGGCGAGGACCCGCTCAGCGCTGCGCTGAGCTCACGAGCTGTGGTAGCGCTTGCCCAGGCCGAGCGTCGCCTTGAGCGGGCACCAGGAGATGGCCGCCTCGACCCCCAGACTCACTCCGGTGGCGACGATCGCCACGGTGGCCCAAACCGGCAACGAGGTGGCGAACGCCGCCCTCAGGCCGGCTCGCGCACCGGGAGCAGCTTCTCTACCACGAAGCTCCAGATGGCCTCCGCCACCTCGCGCTTGCTCCCCGCGAGGTCCCGCCGCTCGCCGGCGCGCGAGAGGATCGTCACCCGGTTGGCGTCCGCGCCGAACCCCGCCCCGGCGGCACCCACCTCGTTGGCGACGATCGCGTCGAGCTCCTTGGCGAGGAGCTTCTGCTGCGCGTTCTCCATCACCCGCTCGGTCTCCGCCGCGAAGCCGATCAGCACCGGCCGGCGGGCGCGTCCCTTCACCTTGCGGGATGCCTCGGCGAGGCCGTCCGGCGTGCGCACCAGCACCAGCTTGGGCGGGGCCTCCGACTTCTTGAGCTTGCGCGGCGACACCGACTCCGGGCGCCAATCGCCCACCGCGGCGGCGGCGATCAGCACGTCGGCGCCGTCGATCCGTGCCAGCACCTCGCGCGCCATCTCCTCGGCGGTGGTGACCTCCACCACCTCGAGCCCGGCCGGAGGCGCGGCGCCGATCGGCCCCAGCACCACCGTCACCTCTGCGCCGCGGGCCCTCGCCACCTCCGCGAGCGCCAGGCCCATCTTCCCGCTTGACGGGTTGGAGATGAACCGCACCGGATCGATCGCCTCCCGGGTGGGCCCTGCGGTGATCAGCACCCTCTTCCCGAAGAGCTCTCCCCCTGCCCCGAGCCCCGCGGCGGCGACGACGATCTCCTCCACCTCGGCCAGCCGCCCCGGACCCACCTCTCCATCGGCGAGCGGACCGGTTCCCGGCCCGACGCACCGGTACCTCCGGTCGGCGAGCAGCGCCGCCAGGTTCGCCTGGGTGATGGGGTTCTCCCACATCGCGGTGTTCATCGCCGGCGCGAGCAGCACCGGGCCGCGGAACGCGAGCAGCGAGGTGGTCACCGCGTCGTTGGCCGTGCCGGCGCGGATCCTGGCGATCAGATCCGCCGTGGCCGGAGCCAAAAGATACGCCTCGGCCCATCGCGCCAGGTCCAGGTGCCCGTAGCTCGCCTCCTGGCCGGCCTCGAAGTAGTTGGTGAGCACCGGGTGACCGGAGAGGCTCTGGAAGGTGAGCGGGGTGACGAACTGCCGGGCGGCCTCGGTCATCGCCACCCGCACCGCCGCGCCCGCCCGGCCCAGCTCCCGGACCAGCTCGCAGGACTTGTAGGCTGCAATTCCGCCACCCACTCCGAGGGCAACCCGCCGACCTCTCAGCCAACCGCGATCCATGCCGGCATGCTGTACCCGAAGCTCCACTTCGGCAAGCCGGACCCACTCACTTCGCGAGGACGATCTCGCCCTGGGCGGGAACGTCCACCAAGAGCACCAGCGGTCCAGAAGGCGTCTCGGTGTGGAACGCCGAATAGACCAGGCTGTAGCGCCCCGGGGTGAGCCCCTGGAGCGTCACCAGAGCGGGGGGCTGGTAGCGGAGCAGCGCGAACGGCGCGCGGAACAGCTCGATCGGAGGATTCCCCACCTGCGCCAGCTCGCCCCGCACCGCCCATAGCGCGTAGCCGGGCATCGGCCTCAGCCGGACCGCGAGCGATGCAGTTCCCGGCGCGGGCCCCAGGTTGAGCACCGCCTCCGCGCCGCGCACCTCGGCCACCACCGCAGTCGCCTCCCCGTGGCGCGGGAGCTGTCCGGCAGGCCCAGCTCCGAGGGTGAAGCGGTAGTTGCCCTCGGCGACCTCCATCGAGTAGCGGCCCTCTTGCGACGTCACCGCGGAGACCGGCTCGGAGCGCTCCAGGTTGACGCCCTCGATCTCCACTCCCGCGGCCGGCCGCCCCTCCGGCAGGTAGGCGGCTCCGCTGAGCCGCACCGCGGGAACCAAGCGCAGCTCGATCGGCCCGCCGGTGCCGGCCGAAACCTGGCGGCTGCCGAAGAGCCTCCCCTTGCGCGCGAGGACGAGGAAGGCGGCGACGTACGGGGGCCGGGAGAGGCGGAAGCGGCCGTCGGCGCCGGAGAGGACCGACTCCTCGCAGACGTCGCAGCTCACCACGGCGTCGGTCACCGGAATCCCCGAGGACTCGCGGACCACCCCGGTCAACTCGGGCGCGCGCTTGAGGTAGAGGTTTCCCAGGTCGGGCGTCGCCGGCTGGTCTACCATCAGCGGCTCGTGGCCGGGCGCCTGGACCACGAAGATGACCCGGTCCTCGATGGAGGAGAGCGGCAGCTCGAAGCGCCCATCGGCGCTGTCCACCGCGTGGTCATCCACCCGGAACCGCTTGAGGGGCGTCCCGTCTTCGCTCAGCACCCGGCCGCGGAAGAGATCCCTCCGCTTGAGCACCACCCGGGCCGGGGGACCTCCGGCCTGGGCGAGCACGCGATCCTGTTGCTCGAACCTGGGGTGCCTCGCCTCGACCCGGTAGGTGAGCCCGGGGCGGAGCGCGCGGATCTCGAACCGGCCCACCCCATCGCTCACGGTGGGCTCGGCGCCGCGCGGGACGACCGACAGCGCCACGGTGGGCACCGGGGCGCCGTGCGTGTCGACCACCTCGCCAAAGACAGAGGCGCCGGCCCTCAGCTCCGCGGTCACCCGGACGAGCTGACCCTCTCCGATGGAGAGCTTCTGCCGCTCTGAGGGGAGGTACTCGGCGTGGGACGCCACCAGCCAGTAGGTCCCGGCCGGCATTCCGCGCATCAGCACCACCCCGTCCGAGCCGGAGGGCCGGTCGCTGCGGAAGGAGCCCTCGCGCTCGATGAACAGCACCACGTGGGCGCCCTCGACGCGGCGGCCCTCCGCGAGGACGGTGACGTGGGCGCCCGCGCGCGGCTCGAGGTGCAGCTCCACGCCCCTCGCCGGAGCGGTGACCTGCAGCAGGCCTCCTCCCCAGTCGGAGTGGTGGGCGTGGAGCTGGTAGAGGCCGGGCGAGGGCACCTGCGCGGTGAAGCGCCCCTCCCCGTCGGCGAGCACGCTGTCCCCGGTGGGCGTCACCAGGATGGAGATGCCCGGCGCAGGCCGGCCGTACTCGTCGAGCACGCGGCCGGAGATGACCGTGCCGCGCTCCAACGTCAGCTCGACGCTCTGCGAGCCGGCGCGGAGGGACACCGGCAGCTCCGAGGGCTTGAAGCCGTTCGCGCTTCCCCGCAAGAGGTAGTCGCCCTCGCCGAGCGGCCCGAAGCTCTGCACCTCTCCTTGGCGCCCCTTGCGCTTCTGCACCACTTCGCCCTCGTGGGTGGCGAGCGCCAGCTCCGGATCGGGCACCGGCTCGCCGCCTTCGTCGACCACGCTGACGTGGAGGACTCCTCCGGCGGAAAGCTCGAGCGAGACCCGGGTGAGCGGCTGGTCCAAGGTCACCACCCGCGGCGTGGCGGAAAGCTCCTTGAAGGTGGCGGAGACCACCAGCTGGTCCGGATAGAGGCCGCCGAAGCGGGCCAGGCCCCCCTGGGCGATCGCCTCGCGAGAGAGGTGGCTTCCGGACAGACGCACCCGGGCGTCGACGGGGCTGCCCGCGGAGCGCACCTCCACCTCGAGGCTCCTGGCCGGGGCGAGGGTGAGGTGAACCGGCTTCGGGCCGGCTTCGACCTCCCAGGCGACGGAGGGCAGATAGCCCTCGGCCTCGGCGAGCACGAAGAAGGGGCCCTCGCCGAGCCCACGGATCTCGAAGTAGCCCCGGGCGTCTGAGGTGGCCTCGTGCAGCGAGGCCAGCCGCCGGGAGACGGCCCGCACCGCCCCCTGGCCCACCGGCCGGCCGCGCTCGTCCTCGAGCCGGCCTGCGATGGTCCGAAGCGGAGGAAGGAAAAGCTCCACCGGCTCGCCGGGGGCAGCGCGCTCCCGCACCGCCTCGCCCAGGCCGCTGGAACGCGCCCAGACGGTGAAGGAGACGCCGGCCAGCCGCTCGAAGCGAAAGCGTCCCTGCTCATCGGAGCGCGTGGAGGCCGCGGGCGCAAGCAGCCCGCGCCCCCTGCGCAACAGCTCGGCCACGGTGAGGGCGCTCTCGGGCGCGATGCAGGAGAGCAAAAGCTCGCCGCACTCGCCGCAGCGCACGGTGGTGAGGCTTTGCTGGGCGCTGGAGGCGAGGAAGACGTCGGCGCCGGACACGGGGCGGCCGAGCGGATCGAATACCGTTCCGGTGAGGGTGAGGCCCTTTTGTTCGCCGGCGGCGACCTCCACCCGCTGGAAGTCCGGCAGCTCGGCGGCGGGAGGGACCTGCCCGGGCGCGGGCTCCAAGGAGACCATCGGCGGCGGGCTGGGCCACAAGATCGCGGCCCCGGCCACGAGCAGCGAGGCGCCCGCGGCGAGGATGAGCCAGCTGCGCGCCCTAGAAGTCATACCGGATCGCGGCGGTGAGGCCGTAGACGCGGGCCGAGTAGCGGTAGGGCGGGACCGGGTCGGTGGGCTCCTTCTTCGCCTCGCGGGGAAGAAGGAAAGTGTGCTGGCCCGCCAGGTCAATCTTCACCGGGTGCGCGAACACCTCCAGCGGGTCGTCGAAGCTGAACCCCATCCCCGCGGTGAGCCCGACCGCCGAGGCGTCGAGCACGTTGGTCTCCGGCGCGTCCTGCCTGGGCACCGGAGTCGGCCGGTAGAAGACACCTCCCCGCGCGGCGAACCGCTCGCCGATCCGGTACTCCATCCCGAGCCTGCCTCCGAGCGTGTTGGAGAAGCCGGGCGGCGTCGTCGGCGAGGTGATGTCCAACGCCTTGTCCAACCCGATCGCCTGGAGCGTATTCCCGGAGAGGTCGATGGTGAGGTTGAGATAGGGCGATGGCGCCGCGGCCCAGTTCATCCACTGGCCGTCCAAGCTGAAGGTCAGGTCCGGCGTCACATCCCACGCCATGCCGGCCGCCAGGGTGTGCGGGCTGAAGTGCGTCACTCCGTCCACCGTCAGCTCGAGCGTGCCGATGCCCTCGAGATCCACCGTCGCCGGGATCCGGTAGTAGAGCGCCAGCTCCCAGCGAAAGGTCGCCCCGAACCGAAGCGAAGGGATCGGCGCCCAGAAGAGCCCGGCCAAAGGGCCCGCCCGGTTGGAGAGGTGGGCGTCGATCTCCCTGAGCTTCACCCGCTTGGAGAAGAGGTCCACCTCCACCTTTGCCCCCTGCCCCACCAGGTCCGCCAAGGCGTGGACACCCACGCCCGCGGTCAGGTTCTCCGCCAGCCTCAGCCCCGCTCCGGCGTACAAGACGAAGCGCTCCGGGCTGCTGTTGAAGAGGTACCAGGCGGGGCGGTTGGGGTCGGAGGCCAGCGCGCGCAGGAACCGACCGGAGGGCACGTGGGCGCCGAAGCCCAGCGCGAGCCGGTTCTTCACCTTCCCCGCCAGCGGGAAGAGCAGCCCGGTGGTGTAGCCCACCGCGTCGGCCGGATGGCAGTAGTCGCAGGTGTGGTCCGCGAACTGCTTCGAGCGGTCGGTCTCCACCACCTCCGCCGCGAGGTGGTGCCAGGAGAAGGAGAAGCCGAAGTTCAGGTCCTTCCTCAGGACCAGCATCGCCGGATTGTAGAAGACCGCGGTGTAGTCGTCGGCCTCGGCGGTGAGCGCGCTGGCCATCGACTCGCCGCGCGGGCCGAAGCCGAAGATCTCGAAGGTGTTGGCGCGCGAGGGGGACGAGGCGAGCGCCAAGAGGAGCGCCGCGAGAAGCCTCGCATCCGCCGCGCGGGCCATTCGGCCGCTCACTCCTCCGCGAACGGCTGGATCGCCTGCACCACCGCCAGCTCCTGGCGAACCTCCGACAGCTCGGAGTTGGTCGCGCGCAGCCGGTCCGACAAGACCTGCACGAAGCTCCAGAGGAGCTTCACCGCGAGGATCGACTCGCGCTTCATCAGGTTCATCAGGTCGTTGCGCGCCACCACCATCACCCTGGTGGGCTCGGCGGCGCGCACCGTGGCCGAGCGGGGCGCGTTGTCGATGAGCCCCATCTCGCCGAAGTGGCCCCCGGCGCGCAGCTCGGCGATCTCCACCCCGTTCTTCTCGATCGCCACCCTTCCCCGGATCACCACGTACAGCTCCTCGCCCGGCTGGCCCTCGGTGACGATCTCCCGCCCGCCCGGGAAGGTGCGGGTGGTGGCGATGGAGAGGACCGCGGTCTGCTCCTTGTAGGTGAGGTGGCGGAAGAGCGGGATCTTCCGCAACGCCTCCATGCGGGACTGGGCCTCGGTGGTCTCCTCGGAGGGGACCGCCTCGCCCTGGATCGCCACCACCAGGGCGGTGATGTTGTCCTTCCCGCCGCGCTCGTTGGCCAAGGAGACGAACTTCTTCGGCAGATCCCGCTTGGAGATGGACTCCACCAACGGGAGGATCTCCTCGTCCGAGAGGTAGCCGTGCAGCCCGTCGGAGCAGAGGATGAAGGTGTCGCCGGGCAAGAGATCGACGATCAGGGTGTCGACCTGCACCGACTCCTGGATGCCCACCGCCCGGGTGATCACGTTTCTGTACTGCGAGGCGGCGGCCTGCTCCTTGGTGATGGTGCCGGCCTTGAGCTGGGCGGCGACCAGGGTGTGGTCCTCGGTGAGCCTGTGGCACTGGGCGTTGCGCACCAGGTACACCCGGCTGTCGCCGACGTGCCCGATCACTCCCTTGGACCCGCCCACCGCGAGGCACACGAAGGTGGTGCCCATGCCTCGCTTGGTGGCGTCGGAGGTGGCCATCCGGTAGATGTCGGCGCAGGCGCGCTGAACCGCCACCTCGACCAGCGCCGCCGCCGCCGCCCGGTTGGCCTGGCTAGGGTCCTTGCTCAGATCCTTGAGGATGTTGCGGTTGGTCAAGACGTGCTGCTTGACCACCTCGCTGGCGCGGGCGGAGGCGACCTCTCCGGCGGCGTGCCCGCCCATCCCGTCGGCCACGATGAACAGGCCGAGCGAGGCGTCCAGCATCATCGCGTCTTCGTTGTGCTGGCGCTTCCGGCCGACGTCGGTGAGTCCGAATGCTTCGGTGTTGAGGGACAAGCGCAGATCCTCGGCGGCGTTTTTCTGCCGCAACTTACGAGCCTGGGCGCGCAGTGCGCAAGGCGCTCGTCGACTCAGCTCCGGGACCTGATCCGGAGCAAGCGGAGAAAGGCCACCGGGGCGAGGAAGGTCACCTCCACCTGGCCGAAGCGGAGGCGCGACTCCTTGGCGAGGGCGGTGAGCTTCTTGGGTCTGAGCTTCTGGCCGGCGAGGTGGGTACCGTTCTTCGACCCGGCGTCGGCCACCGCCCACTCGCCGGTCTTATCGTCGCGCTGGAACCAGGCGTGGAAGCGGGAGACCGAGGCGTCGTCGAGAATGACGTCGTTGTTGGAGGTGCGGCCCACGGTGACACCGCGCCTGAAGGCGTTGTCTTTCTCTTTTCGCACCCGGAGGACCAAGGGCTCGCCGGCTTGGGCTACCGGGGGTCCGACTCCGCTCACCGTGCGGAGGCGGTGCTCGAGCTTGTGCTGCGGATCCAGCTCGGGTGGCTCGTAGAGGAGGACCGGGGCGGTGACCGACCGCTCGACGTCCTCGGGATCTCTGATGTACCGGGAGAGATACTGCGTCAGGGGCTCGCTCATTCCGCGAAGGGGAGTTCACTCCAGCTTTGGCCCCGGGTCCAGCGCGAGGCGGCACTGTTGAGCGAGGGCGGGGCGGACCTCCTCGATGTAGGGCGAGCTGGTGACCGCGCGGAGGTAGAAGGTGGCCTGGCGGCTGAAGTAGACGGCCCGGGCGAGGTCGTCGATCGCGGAGGAGTTGAAGCCCAAGAGCGCCGAGGCATGGGCGCGGGCGTAGAAGAGCGAGGGGTGCTCGCCGAAGCGGGCGAGGCCGAGGCCGAGCCTCCGCTTGGTGGAGAAGACCTGGAGCTCCAGATTGGCGGCGTGGACGCGCGAGGAGAGCCGCAGGTGCTCGCGGAGGTAGAGCTCGGCGGCGGTGTCGGGCGCTCGGGACTCGAGGAGGGCGAGCGCGCGGGAGGGCTCGGGTGCGAGGTGGGAGAGGGTCAAAAGCCACTCGAGCTGGCCTCCGGAGAATCCGGCGGAGGAGAAGCGCTCTTCGGGCACCCTTTCGCCCTGGACCAATTCGAGCAGGGCCGCGCGCCGGTTGTCGCCCGGGCCGCGCGAGAGGGCCGCGGGGGGCGGGCCTCCGCCGAGGACCGGGGAAGGCGGCGGCTGCGCCGAGTCGATGCCGTCGGGCACCAGCCCCTCGAGGAGGGTGTCCCAGTCGAGCCAGGCGAGGGTGGGGAAGCCGCCAGCGGCGGTGCGCATGCGGTGGACGTTGAGCCGGTGGAGGCCGATCACGGCGGTGGCGTAGCCGAGGGCGACTCCTCCGGCGAGCAAGAGGCTCACGGCTCCTCCGCTACCAGAGGGCGGAGGCGGGGTAAAGTTGCGCGCGCGCCGGTGGCCAACTATGTTGGTCTAGGTTGACCAAAGTGGCGGAGCACGTTTACAACCTCTACGAGGCGAAGACCGCGCTTTCCAAGCTTGTCGACCGGGCGGCCAAGGGCGAGGAGATCATCATCGCCAAGGCCGGCCGCGGGCTCGCGAAGCTGGTGCCCCTGCGAGGGGGCAAGAAACGCAGGAAGCCGGGCGGCTCGAAGGGCAGGATCTTCATCGCCGACGACTTCGACGCCCCGTTGCCCGAGGAGATCCAGTCCGCCTTCGAGGGTCGTGGAGAGTGAGAGACGAGCTGTTGCTGGACACTCACGTCTTCCTCTGGTGGCGAGTGGACGATCGGCGGCTAGGGAGGGTCGCCCGCGAGGCGGTTGCTTCCGCCGAGGTGGTGTGGGTGAGCGCAGCCTCTGCCTGGGAGGCGGCGGTGAAGGCGGCGCTGGGCAGGCTCAGGCTGCCGCGGTCGTTCGAGGCGGAGGTCGTCGACTCCGGATTCGAGAAGCTGGCGATCACCATGGCGCACGCGGAAGCGGCGGGAGCGCTGCCCCCGCTTCATCGAGATCCCTTCGACCGAATGCTGATCGCCCAGGCGAGACTCGAGGGGCTCACGCTGGTGACGCACGATCGGTCGTTCGAACCGTACGGAGTGCCGGTCCTCTGGGTCTGAGAGCCTGAGGCCTACCGCCTCGAGCCGGATCGGCCGCGCTGGAGTTTCATCGCGCTCATTCCTGTGGAAAGAAGAGGCGCCGGACCACCTTGATGGAAAGGTACAAGTGGTTCTGGTCATCGAGGAGGCCCACGAATCCGTAGCGCTTGTAGAAGCGTCGAGCATCGTCGCTCTTCGCTCGCACCTCGACCGCACGAATCGCGAGGAGCTTTGAAGCTCGGTCGCACTGATCGAGCGCGTGCATCAGCAGAGTCCCTCCCAGCCCTAGTCCGCGAGCAGCAAGGTCGACTCCCAATCGGCCGAGGTGGGCAACGGGCACCGGGTACCTTGGTAGGCCCCTTCGTTCGGCCTCGGGCAGGTGATCGAAGGCCACAGAAGACGCGGCGAGGGTGTAGAACCCGAGCACTCGTAACTCACCGCGGCGGGTGGCGACCCAGGTCCGCCCGGCGTCGTGCTCCTGGTTTTGGCGAGCATAGCGGCGCAGGAACACGTTGAGCGCGGGCACTCCACAATCGAAGAGGCTCCGCTCGTGGTGGCGCCCGATTGGGGTGATCTCCCAGTCGGGCGTCATTGCTTCGTCTCCGCCAGTCCGTTCAGAAACTCCCTTGCCCGAGCAGTCGATTCTTGGACCCGCTTGGTTTCCCGCTCCACGGCGGCCACTGCGTCTTGGAGGAGGGTCGTCAGCCACTCGACCGCCTCGATCCGATTCTCGCGGGAGGCGTTCAGCAGCGGAGTTACCTCTTCGGGCTCGCCCTCTCGAGAGTACACGCGAAGGAGCCGCCATTCCCCGCCCCACTTGGCGAGCTCGAGCGTCACGCGCGACAGACCGTCGTCGGCCTCGCTGACGACGACCGAGAGGTTCACGCCGAGCTTGAAGCCCGCGAGCACGGCTTCGACTTCTCGAAGCACCGAGTTCAGTTCTTCGGTGGCCTTGTCGAGAGCAGGGCGCAGCTCTCGTGCACGGGCGACGGCCTTGGCGAGATCGCCGAACGGTTTCTTGGGTGTCAAAGCAACTCCTCGTGTCAGGTTGGGTCAGGCTTGGTCAGGCAATGAAGCACCGCCACTCAAGGCGACGGCTGCACGTTTGTCTGGTCGGGTTTCTCGGTCAATTGCGCCGTACGTAATTCTTACGTACATTGGGCCCATGCCATCCGCCGCGCACACCCAACGTCTCGACTTCCGGCTCAATGCAGCGAACCGACGACTCATCGAGCGCGCTGCGACGATTCTGGGGCAGCCGCTGACCGCCTTCGCGGTGAAGAGCCTGCTGACCGCGGCCGAGGCAGTCATCGAGCAGGATTCGCAGCGGAAGCTGTCCGATCGTGATCGCAGACGCTTCCTTGCCGCCTTGGATCAGGATCGACCGATCGCCGCACTCGCGAGGGCGGCGCGGCGCTACAAGGCGAGGTACCGCGGTGCGGACAAGCGCCGTGGATCTCGGTGACAACTCGCCGGGTTGCTCAGAGCCTCCGGCGCGCCAGCCACCGCTTCCGCTCATTGCTCCAATAGAGTGGCTCGAAGGTCGCCTTCAGCTCCAGCTTCTCGGATACCGGGTGCTCGTCCATCGACCCCTCCACCGCGGCAACGGGCCGCCGTGCGGACATCGAAACCTTGCGGGTTGCCTGGCCGCGTCCCTGAGAGGTCCGCGGCTCGCTCGTCGGCCGCCGCCACCCGTCGAAGCAGGCGGTAGCAGGACGACCACCGCTCCTTCTGGGCCCCCACCGCATCCTGCTCGGACTGGGTGACGCCCTTCGAGGCCGCTTCAGTTCGAAGGAAGCAAGCGTTCCTGACCAGGCAGGGGTAGGGTGGTCGCGTAGAGTCGCCGCCCGCTCCAATGGACGATCTCTCCGCCCTCACCCGAGGCCTCGCCTCCAAGGACGCCACCGAGCGCGAGGAGGCCGCCCAGGCCCTCGCCGAGCTGCGCGAAGTCCGAGCAGCGCCCTATTTGGTCCGCGCCCTCGGCGACGACTCGGAGCAGGTGCGCATGTGGGGCGCCTACGGCCTCGGCATGCTCCGAAGGGCCGAGTACTCCGGCGCGCTCCGCAAGGCGCTCCTCGAGGACACCTCGCCCCTGGTCGGCGTCTGGGCCGCCTTCGGCCTGTTGAGCCTGGGCGAGAAGAGCGAGGCCGCCACCCTCCTCTCCTACCTCGATGACGAAAGCCTCGACGTCCGGAACAACGCCGCCGACGCCATCCTCTCTCTTCCCTCCCCGGAAGCGGTCCGGTCCACTCTCGAGCGCCGCCTCGGCTCCAGCGAGATGCGGAAGCGGGCCTGGGCCGCCGGAGTGCTCCAGCGCCTCGGCCACCCCCGCGCGCTCGAGGTGTGGCGGGAGGCCCTCCGCTCCGAAGAGGCACGCCTCGACGCCGCAGTGGTTGCCACCCACCTCGAGGACACCTCCGCGCTGCGCGAGCTGTTGAAGCTGCTCCTCGCGCTCCCCGACCAGGAGCTGGAGCGGCTCGCCCCGGAGGCAGGCGATCTCCCGCTGGCGGAGCTGCTCTCCGCGCCGCTCGGCGGGGCCGGGCTCCCCAAGCTCCTCGAGCTTGCAGAGAGCGACCAGGAGCTGCGCGGGGAGCTGTTGCTCCTCCTCGGCCGCGGCGTGGCGATCGAGCCTGAGCTGCTCGTGGAGGTGGAGGCCATCCTCTCCGACCGCGACTCCTCCGAGCTGGGAGTCGAGGTCGCCCGGCTGCTCGAGAGACAACCGGCTGGCGACAGGCCCGCCCAGTTCGCCCGGATCGCCGCGAGCCTGCCCGACGCGGTGGTGCCGGCGGTCAAGGCCCTCGGCCCGAAGGTCCGCGACGAGCTTTTTCGGCGGCTGAGCAGTCCATCCGGCGAGGAGGCCTTCCTCTTCGCGCCGGCGATCGATCTCTTGGGCGAGGCGGGCTTCTCGGACTCGCTGGGCGCCACCCCGGCCGCGCCTCGCGAGGACCAGCTGGCAACCGATCCCGGCGCAGACGTCACAGAGGTGATGGAGGCGGGAGCGGAACCTCGCGGCGAGGAGGAGCCTGCCGCCAACGAGGAGCTGATCGCCCTCGCGGAGCGGAGGGTGGCCGGCGAGGCGCTCTCCGAGGCCGAAGAGCAGAAGCTCGACGCCTTCCTCGCCGAGATCGGCGCCAGCGCCGAGGACTTCCTCGCCGAGGTCCGCGGGGAAGACGCTCAGGAGCCCACCGCCGAGAAGGCCGCCCGCCGCGCCCTCTGCATCGGGGCCACGCTGCTCAGGCTCATGCTCGAAGAGGCCGTGGCCGCCGGAGATCTGAACAAGGACAAGGCATCGCAGCAGGCGAAGGCGCTCTGGTCCTGGCTCACCCGCGAGGGGCTGGATCAGGACCTCTCCGGCGTCGAGCGCGAGCTGCTCCAGATGGACGCCGGCGGCTGGAGCGAGGACGACCGGATGGATGTCTCCTGGGCTTCCGAGTCGCTCGCCATGCTGCAGTGGGCGATCGGGCTGTCGAAGGCGCCGCCAATCGACAAGCCCTCCGCGGCCGACGAGCTAGTGGGAGCGCTGCCGCTGCTGGAGGAGCCCCACGCCTTCATCGAGCGCGCCGAGCTGCGGCCCATAGAGGAGCTGGAGGCCCATCGCGAGGCGTGGGAGCTGTGGAGCTTCCGCACTCAGCAAGAGATGAACGCCCGGCAGGCGAGCGATGGAGCCGAGGGAGAGCTGCACCTCGGAGAGCTGATCGCCGAGCTGGAGAAGGAAGGCTTCGACCGCAAGGCGGCCGAACGCAAGGGGAAGGCGGCGCTCGCTGCGGAGGCGCTGCGCTTCGCCAGCAAGAAGGGCGCCCAAAAGCTGGCCGAGCGCGGGCTATTGCCCAAGCCGCTCGAGGGAGACTTCCCCTTCCGCGGAAAGCCGGTGAGCAAGCTCGATGACGAGACGCTCTCGGAGGCGAGTGGCCTCGCCGTCGAGCGCCAGCGCGCGCTGGTGTGGCTTACCGCCGGCGGCGACTGGGACCAGGTCGGGCTCGAAGAGGGGTGAGCAGCAGCGCCAAGCGTGTCTAGCGAAATCCCGCCGCGATCCCCGGTCGACCCATCATTCCGCAGCCGGCGCCCGCGCCGAACACGTCGGCACTCCCCGAGCCCAGGATGGCGAGCAAGCCTCCCGAGGCGGCCAGGTCATCGCCAGTTGGCGTAGGCCCCGAAGAGCAGGCCGCCCACCAGCTCGCCGGCGTAGCTTTTCGGCGGATAGTCGAACGGCTGACAGACGCCCAGGGTGAGGCCGAAGGTCACGGAGCCCGCCCTCCACCCCGCCTGGACCCTCCCCTCCAACGTGCCGATGACGAAATGCTCCGCGGGAGGTCCCTCGAAGCGCGCTCCATATAACAGCGGCCCGCTCACCACGTGCAGGCCCCACTGAAAGCCGTCGGCCCGAACGGACCGGTACCCCAGCCCCACCGCCAACAGGTGCTGGTAGAAGAAGGTCATCGGCACGTCGAGCATCGGCCCCACCTTGGCCATCGAGATCGCGTAGCCGCCCCCTCCGACCGCCACCAGCACCAGGGCGTCGTGCTTCTGCTCGAGCAGGTCCAGCTCCCAGGCGAGCTGAATCGAGGGTGTCACTGCCTCGCGGGTGTAGAGGGCCAGCGAAGCGGACCGAGGTAGATACGCCGGCGATGAGGCGGGCGCCGCCGCCGCCGGCGGCGAAAAGAGCCCACCGGCCAGGGCGAGAGCGCTTGCGAGGCCAATGGGGACGGTCGCCCGGTCCATGCCCTCAATAGCCCGTTCCACGCGGCGCTTGTCAATGAACAGTTTAGTCGTCTATAGCAGCCGGTCCCAGAGGGGAGCCACGACTTGGCCACGTCGCTTCGGACGTACGTCTTTTTGGACTCGCTCCAGCCGCAACTCGCCGCGCACATCTGCACCACCTGCCGGGGGTACTTCCCGGTGCCCTACGTCGCCTCCCTCTTCGTGGAGATCGCGCCGGGCATGGCCATCCATGGGATCATCGACGTGGCCCTCAAGCAGACCAAGGTCCACCCCGCCACGCTGGTGGTGGAGCGCGCCTACGGGATGCTCGAGGTGCACTCGGATGACAAGGGCGAGGTGCGCAGCGCGGGGGAGGCCATTCTCCGCCACATCGGCGTGGCCGAGGAGGACCGGCTCAAGCCCAAGCTGGTGTCGAACACGGTGATCCGCTCCATCGAGCCGATGCACGCGATGATCCTCGACAAGATCCGCTTCGGGTCGATGATCGAGCCGGGCCAGAGCCTGTTCATCCTCGAGACGGAGCCGGCGGCGTACGCGGCGCTGGCGGCGAACGAGGCCGAGAAGGCCGCCAACGTGCGGCTGGTCGACGTGACCCCGTTCGGCGCCTTCGGGCGCCTGTACATGGCGGGGACCGAGTCGGAGATCGACTCCGCGGCCCAGGCGGCGGTGGAGTCACTGAAGGCGATCAAGGGGAAGGAGATCGCCCCGTTCAAGGACAAGTGAAGTTCCTCACCCGGGCCGAGAGGGCTCTAAGAAAGGTCGGAAGGCGATGGCAGAAGCGCTGGGGATGATCGAGACGAAGGGCTTCGTCGGCATGGTCGAGGCGTCCGACGCGATGGTGAAGGCCGCCAAGGTCGAGCTGGTAGGCTACGAGAAGATCGGCGGTGGCTACGTCACCTGCGTCGTCCGCGGAGACGTGGCGGCGGTGAAGGCCGCCACCGAGGCGGGGGCGCGGGGCGCCGAGCGGGTGGGCGAGCTGGTGTCGGTGCACGTCATCCCGAGGCCGCACCCGAACATCGACCTGGTGCTGCCGCTCGGACGCGCCGAGCAGGCCAAGGCCGAGCTGGGCGAGACCTAGCCGATGCTCCTCGGGCGAGTGGTGGGGACGGTGGTCTCCACCCGGAAGGAGAGCGAGCTGGAGGGGCTGAAGTTCCTCCTCCTGCGCGGCATGGACCCCGAAGGAAAGCCGACCGCCACCACGGTGGTGGCGGTGGACGCGGTGGGGGCCGGTGCCGGCGAGGTGGTGCTCTACGCCTCCGGCTCCTCCGCCCGGCAGACCAAGGTGACCAAGGACCGCCCGGTCGACGCCACCATCATGGCGATCGTCGACGAGATCGAGGTGGGCGGGAAGATGACCTACGTGAAGGAGTGAAGAGCACGATGCCGGTGATGACCATCAGGGCGAAACCGAGCGGGCCGTCGAGGCCGGAGGACCTGGTCGCCCTGGCCAATGCGAAGGCCTCCGACTTGCTGGACCGGAAGGGCGAGCGGGTGCTCGTCGTCTACGGAAAGCAGCAGGCCAGCATCTACTACGAGGGGGTCAGGGGCCGGGGGACCCCGAAGCTTTCCTGAATGGCGATTCCAGAGAGCCAGATCGAGTCAATCGTCGAGCAGGTGGTGCGCAAGCTCTCGCGCGAGCTTTCGGACCTCCCTCAGCCACAGCCGTCGCCGGCGGGGCAGCCTTTGGGGCACGCCGACGATCGGCGCGGTGCCGAGCGCAGGTTCGGGACCAGCCCGTTCGTCTCCGGGACCCCATTCGCGCCGGGCCGCGCCTTCGCGGTGGGCAAGAGCCGGCAAGGCATCTTCGACGACCTGGACGGCGCGTGCGCCGCAGCGACCGCCGCCCAGGCGATCTGGGACAAGACGTCGCTTGCGGTGCGCGACCGGGTAATCGAGGCGATGCGGGAGACTACCCGCAAGCACGTCGAGGAGCTGGCTTCTCGCGCGGTCGAGGAGACCGGCCTGGGCAACGCCAAGGACAAGGTCTCCAAGAACCTCCTCTGCGCGGACAGGACCCCGGGCACGGAAATCCTCCGGCCCATCGCCTACTCGGGGGACCACGGGCTCACCATCGTGGAGCGGGCGCCCTTCGGGGTGATCGGCGCCATCACTCCCTCCACCAACCCGACCGAGACCATCATCAACAACGGCATCGGGATGGTGGCGGGCGGCAACGCGGTGGTGTTCAACGTGCACCCCTCGGCCAAGCGGGTGAGCGCCTTCCACGTGCAGCGGCTCAACGAGGCCATCGTCGCGGCGGGAGGGCCGGAGAACCTGCTCTGCTGCCTCGGCGAGCCCACCATCGACTCGGCCCAGGCGCTGATGAAGCACCCTTCGGTGCGGCTCTTGGTGGTCACCGGGGGCCCGGCGGTGGTGAGGGCGGCGATGAACAGCGGCAAGCGCGCCATCGCCGCCGGGCCGGGGAACCCGCCGGTGGTGGTCGACGAGACCGCCCACCTCGAGAAGGCGGCGAGGGATCTCGTCGACGGCGCCGCGCTGGACAACAACATCGTCTGCATCGTGGAGAAGGAGGTCTTCGCGGTCGCGCAGATCGCCGATCGCCTCAAGAAGCTCATGGCGGAGAACGGCGCGTTCGAGGTGACCGGCCCGGCGATCCACCGGCTGGAGAAGCTGGTGGTCCAGGAAGGCCACCCCTCCCGCGACTGGGTGGGCAAGGACGCGACCAAGATCGCGGACGCCGCCGGGATCAAGGCGCCCAAGGGGACTCGGCTGCTCTTCGCCGAGGTGGACGCCACCCACCCCTTCGTCCAGGCGGAGCTATTGATGCCGGTGATCGGCTTTTGCCGGCTTCCCACAGTGGAGGACTGCATCGCCGCCGCGGTGCAGGCGGAGCACTGCTTCGGGCATACCGCGGTGATGCACTCCACCAGCCTGGACAACCTCCACGCGATGGCGCGGGTGATCAACACCTCCATCTTCGTGAAGAACGGGCCCTCCTACGCCGGGCTGGGGATGACCGGCGAGGGCTACACCTCGTTCACCATCGCCTCGCCCACCGGTGAAGGGCTCACCACCGCGGTCAGCTTCACCCGCGAGAGGCGCTGCACGCTCAAGGACTACTTCCGGATCGTCTAAGCCATGAACGTCGCCGGGCCGGCGGTCGGCCTCCTCGAGCTGGAGTCGATCAGCCGCGGCCTGGTGGTGGCCGACGCCGTGGTGAAGCGCGCCAAGGTGAGCCTCGCCCTGGCCGAGCCCACCACCCCGGGGAAGTACCTGCTCCTCTTCTCCGGAGGGGTGGCCGAAGTGGAGGAGTCGCTGAAGGCCGGCGTGGAGGCGGCCGGCTCGACCTTGCTCGACCGGCTCTTCTTGCCTCGGGCCGCGGAGGGGCTGGTCCGGGCGCTGCGCGACGACTTTCGCGAGGACTGGGGAGAGAGTTTGGGGATCGTGGAGACCCACACCGTGGCCGCGGCGCTGTTGTCGGCGGACGCCGCGCTCAAGCGCGCCGAGGTATGGCTCAAGCGGCTGCACCTCGCCCGGGGGATCGGCGGCAAGGGGTACTTCACCCTCACCGGGGAGCTGCACATGGTCCAGGCAGCGCTGGAGGGCGCCTCCGCCGCGATCGACGCGCAGCTCCTCCTGGCCACCGAGCTCATCGAGCGGCCGCATCCCGAGCTGAAGGGGACGGCGCTTTAGAGCGCCGCGTCATCTGGGCTTGAGCACCCACCCGGCGCGGGCAGGCTGGGTGGCGGTCCAGACCGCGCCGCGGACTTCGCCCACCTCCTCCCCGGAAAGCTCGTCCACCAATGCGCTCCAACCCTCGGGCACCTCCGCGCGCACCGCGATGGTTCCGCTCGCGCCGAAGTGGAGCGCCACCAGGCGGTCCCCCGCCGGATGCCGGCGCCAGAAGACCAGCGACGAGGACTGGGTGGCCAAAGGCTCGTAGGCGCCTTCCTGGAGCGCCAAAGACCGGTTCCTCAGGGCGAGCAGCCTTTTGTAGTGCGAGAGCAGCGAGCCTTCGCGGCCCGCCTGGACGCGGACGTTCAGCGCCGCGGTCCCCTCGGAGAGCGCGAGCCAGGGAGTGCCGGTGGTGAAGCCGGCGGACGGGGTGTCGTCCCACTGCATCGGCGTTCGGGCGTAGTCGCGGATGTCCACCGCCCAGGTGGCGCCATCGCGCATGCCGATCTCCTCGCCGTAGTAGATGACCGGTGCGCCGGGGGCGGTCATCTGGAGCGTGGCCGCCAGCTTGAGGCCGCTCGCCTCGGCCGCCATGGTGGTCGGGGTGCGGAAGATGTCGTGGTTTCCCAGGGTGTTGGCGTGAAGCCCTCCGGGCGGCGTGTTCTGCACCGCGAAGCGAAGGTGCTCGGCGAGCTTCGAGGCATCGCCCCACTTCACCGCGGACCAAGTGGCGTGCATTCCCACGAAGTAGAAGACGAGCTGCAGCCGGTCGCTCCCCGCGTACCGGAGGACTTCCTCCCGCCCGCAGCACACCTCGCCCAAGAGCACGCGGTCGTAGGCCTTGTCGACCTCCTCCCTCAGCCGCTGGTGGAAGGCGAGCGTCTGGGGCTGGTGCCAGCACTTGGGCCAGTTCTCCACGTACTGATGCGGCACGTCCAATCTGAAGCCGTCCACCCCTAGCTCGAGCCAGCGCCGGGCAACTCCCAGCACCGCCTCGGCCAGCTCCGGGCTTCGGTAGTTCAAGTCCGGCTGCGAGGAGAAGAACTGGTGAAAGTAGTACTGCCCCCTGGCCGGATCGAACGTCCAGCGCTCCTCGCCGAAGATGACGTTGCTCTCCTCGCAGCCCGGCCCAGGCCCGTCCGACCACACGTACCAGTCGGCCTTCTCGCCGGTGCGCGAGGCACGCGAAGACTGGAACCACTCGTGCTCGGTCGAGGTGTGGTTGACCACCAGGTCGAGCATCACCTTGAGGCCCCGCCGGTGCGCCTCGCCCAAAAGGCGCTCGAAGTCCTCCAGGGTGCCGTAGTCGGGGTGCACCCCCAGGTAGTCCGCCACGTCGTAGCCCGAGTCCTTGAGCGGCGAGGGGAACATCGGCATCAGCCAGATCGCCCCCACCCCCAGCTCCGCCAGATGGTCGAGCCTCTGAATCAGCCCACGCAGGTCGCCAATCCCGTCGCCGTCGGAGTCCTGGTAGCTCCGCACGGACAGCTCGTAGATCGCGACCCTCCGGTGCCAGCCCTCGCCGGCGGTCAGCGCGGAGGTGACCGGCACCTTTGGGCCCGGCGGGCCGCAGGCCGACAGCGCCGCCGCTATCCAGCAGAGCCTCCGCACCCCGCGACCGTACCACGCCCCAGCCGCGAGGCTGGCCGACCACACCGAAAGTAGAAAGCGGCACTTTGTACTTTCCACTCGGCTTGACGCGGCGGCGGGGGCTCTGCTACTCGGCCTGGGCCGTGGAGCGCTTCGACGCAGTGGTGATCGGCTCGGGGTTCGGGGGCGCCATCCCGGCGCTCAGGTTGGCGGAAGCCCAGCGGAAGGTGCTGGTGCTGGAGAAGGGCCGGCGGCCGGCACCGAGGGAGCTGCGGTTCAGCTGGGACCCCAGGTACCTCCAGACGCTCCAGCGCTTCTACCTCACCGACGACTACCTGGCGTTCTTCCAGTCGGCGATGACGATGGGAGGCGGCTCGGTGGTGTACGCCGGAGCGATGCTCCGCGCGCCCTCGGAGGCCTTCGACTTCCAGGACCGCGACGGGCAGCGGCTGTGGCCCAAGGGAGTCGATCGGGCGGCGATGGACCCGTACTACGCGAAGGTCGAGGAGGCGATGCAGGTCCGCCAGGCGCGGTGGGACGAGGTGCCCAAGGCCGGAGGCGTGTTCGCGATGCTCCTTTCCAACCTGGGGCTCTCCTGCGACCGGGGGCGCTTCCCCTTCGTCGGGTGCCTCCAGTGCGGCTTCTGCGAAGCCGGCTGCCAGTTCGGCCGAAACCAGACGCTGCTGCGCAATTACATACCTGCCGCGGAGCAACTCGGCGCCCAGTTCCGCGCTGGCGCCGACGCCCGGTCGATCGAGCCGTACGACGGCGGCTACCGCGTCCTCTATCGCGACGCGATGGGCGCGGCACGCGAAGCCTGGGGCAAGGTGGCGGTGGTGGCGGCGGGCGCCATCGAGTCGGCCGCCCTGCTCCTGCGGTCGGCCCAGGCGCTCGGAGGAGTGAGCCTGCACCTGGGCAAGCACCTCAGCAACAACGGGGACGTCGCCTGGTACTGGATGCTGCCGGAGGGGAAGTTCCCCCCGTTCGAGCTGTGGAGGGGCCGCAACAACGCGGTGATGATCACCTACGCGTTCTGGAGGGAGCACCGCCTCACCATCCACACGGGCTGCGGGCCGCCGGCGCTGATCGGCGCGCTGGACATCCGGCGCGAGGCAGGAGCGGGCTCGCTGGCGTTCGGGCTGGAGCACAAGCGGTTGATGTCCGCGCTCTACCGGGGCCGGATGGTGGGGGGAATCGCGATCGGCCTGGTGCACGGCGACGGCGAGGTGCAGATCGACTCGAGGGGCAACCCGAAGGTCCTCTTCCCGATGACCCCGGAGCTGTCGGCCTACACCGGGCGGGTGATGGGGGTGGCACGCTCGATCGCCGAGGCCAACGGCGCCGAGGTGCTCGCGGTGGTGCGCGAAGGCGCTCCGCTGGGGGGCGCGCACCAGCTCTCCACCTGCCGGATGGGAGACGACCCGGCCCGCTCGGTGGTGGACGCAGGCGGGGAGGTGAACGGGCGGCCCGGGCTGTTCGTCTCCGACGCGGGCGCGCTGCCGGGCGGCACCGGCGTCAACCCGGCGCTCACCGTGGCGGCGAACGCCGAGCGGATCGCCGAACAGATCATCGCGAGGCACCCGTGAGCGTCGACCCCCGCGAGCCGCGGCGTGGCTCACTTCCCGGAGGGCGGAACCCGCTCGGCCCGACCGAAGCCGAGGGAGGTCAGTGGGCTGCGTCCTCGGCAGGCCCGGCCCGAACCGGGGACGCCTTCGCGTTGCGTGGCATTCGGGGGCGCCAGTGCGGAAGCTCGGGGCAACCGGGCCAGGGCCCCACCGCTGCACGTCGAGAACCGGCCGATCCGAGCGAAGCGCAGCCAGGTACGGGGTCGGGCTCCGCCTGCGCACGGGCTGAGCAGCTCCTCCGACCGCGGCGAGGCCAGAAGTCGGTTACTCGCCGCGAAGTGGTGGCCGGCGCGGGAGCCGCGACCTCGCTCAGCTTGCTCGCCTCGCTCCTCGATGCGTGCGGGGCCAAGGCGCCGCCACCCGGCTTTGTGTGCGGTGCGGCCTCGGTCGCCTGCCGCGAGCCGGGGAGCGTGGAGGAGCGCACCTTCGTGGCGATCGCGGACACCATCGTGCCCGGCTGCGCCTCTGATCCCGACGGCCAGCCTGGCGCAGCCGAGGGCTGCGTGTTGAGCCTCGCGTCGGACCCGGGTCTCCCGGTGGCCGGCGTGCTCCCGTTCCTGGTCGCCCTGGTCGACCAGTACAGCAACCGCTCTTTCGACAAGCGGTTCATCGCCCTGGATCTCGAGGCCCGCACCTCAGTGCTCGCCGCAGCCGAGAGGGACTCTCCGCTGCTCTCCTACGCCTTCCGCTTCTTCCGCACGGTCCATTACGCGGGCCTCTACAACGACGTGGGGCCGCGTTCCCTCGGCTACCCCGGCGGCAACCTGGGCTACGCCGGCGACCCCGACTTCTCGTTCCGCGACCCGATTGGCCAGGAGCTCACCCCCGAGGGGAATCTCCCATGAAGCCGCTGCGACGCTGCGGCGCGGCCAGCCTCGCCCTGATCTCGGCGCTCGCCTGCTCGGGCGCGGGCGCGCCTGCGGGCTCCCCGGGCGATCGCTGTTTCGGGTGCCACGCGGAGGACGCCCTGTTCGCCGAGGGCGAGGGGGAGGGGCTGGCCCCGAGGGAGTGGATGGCGAAGGCCGGCAGCGGCCTGGTTCTCTCTCCTCTTGCTTCCGGGGTCGAGGTCTTCACCTTGCCGTGGCCGCGCCGCGGAAGGCACGGGCCCGCTGACAGAAACGGATGCCCGGAGTGCCACCCGGTGCAGCCGGGAGGCACCGGGCACGGCGCGGCGAAGCTGCTCGCTCCGCCCGACGACTCGGCCTGCGCGGGCTGCCACGACTGGATTCCCTCCGACGCCGCCTCGACCGGCTACGGCGCACGCCCGAGCTGGCAAGGAAGCCTTCGACCGGACGCGCTCCTCTCCGAGGGCACCGATGCGCACGCGCGCATCTTCCGCGACGGCTTCTCCGCCGCTGTGGGGAGCGGGGCGAAGCTTTTGGTGCAGCGGATCGGGCGCGGCTGCGCCGGTTGCCATGCGATGTCGTCGGAAGCGCACGGCGGCATCCCCTCATGCCCCGACTGCCACCGGTTCGGCACCGCTGCCGAGGAAGGCTCGGAGGCGGCGCTCCACGCGAGCTACATCGCCGCGGGCCGGACGGCGAACGACCCGGCCCACGAAGGCGAGGCCGACTGCCTCTACTGCCACGGCTTCGCCCCGACCGCCGACCAGGCCTACCGGATGGCCTGCTACGGCTGTCACCTCTCAGGGCACCGCCCCGACGCAGTGTTCTGGCCCCGCTAGTGCTCTGCCCGGGGTGTACTGATGGCACCGAGACGAACGAGACCGAAGCGAGAGCGCGCACGCGAGGAGTGCGCAGCGCAGGCGTGCCCAGGGGCACGTCGAGCAGCGCAAGCGACGAGCCTGCGCCTCGCAGCGAGAGGATCGCTCGTCGCAGGTATCAGTACACCCCGGGCAGAGCGCTGGGCGCCGCCCCCCCTTCTGTCTTCGTCGCGCTAGATTCCCGCGCCACTTCCAGGAGGAGCCATGCTTCGGAGAGCTTTGGTGGTGCTGATCGCCTTGGTCGCAGCGGCCGGCTGCAAGAAGGAGGGCGCTCCTTCGGCCGGGGGAACGGGAGCGACTTCGGCGGGCAAAGCCCAGGACGCCCCAGGAGCCCAGCCGGACCAAGGCGGCGGCGCGCCACAGCCGGCGGCGAAGGCTCCTGAGGGCTGCAACAGCGATTTCTCGCAGCCCATCTCGTCCACCACCACCCTCACCGCGAAGTGCAGCCCGTACACCATCGCCAGCCAACTCTCCGTGGAGGGCTGGGACCTCACCATCGAGCCCGGGGTCACCGTGCAGATGGGCGACGGAGCGACCCTGAGCGTGGGCTACAACCAGAGCGGCCGTCTCCTCGCGCGGGGGACCGCCGAAGCTCCGATCCGCTTCATCTCCGCGGGCCGGAAGGAGCCCGGCGCGTGGCGGGGCATCCACCTCTACGCCAATGCGGACAAGTCGGTGCTGGAGCACGTCGTGATCGAGCACGCCGGAAAGTCGGAAGAGGCGGCTCTCCGCGTGGACGCCGACGCGGTGGAGGTCCGAAGCCTGAAGGCAGCCGGCATCGAAGGCGCCGTCCTGGAGCAAAAGGTCTCCGGAAAGCAGCGGCTCGGCGCGTTCGCCGGAAACGATCTGTCCCAGGCAGGATCGAAGGAGGAAATCCTCCTCATCGACGTCGCGAGCGCGCCCGCGATCTCCGCCGACAACAAGTTCCCTCCGAAGAAGGTCGTCGCGCTGAGTGGCCAGGTGACGGGGGACGTGACCTTGAAGGACGTCGGCGTTCCCTTTCGCGCTTCCAAGGGCCTCGAGATCGAAGGCACGGACGCCAAGTCGGCCGGCCTGACGATCGAGCCTGGGGTGGCGCTGCAGTTCGGCGAGGGCAGCGGCCTTTCGGTCGGCTACAACAATCCGGGCGCGCTCAAGGCGGTCGGGACGGCCGAGAAACCAATCGTCCTCACCCGCTACGGCGATGATCCCAAGGGTAGCCCGTGGTCGGGCATCCACTTCTACGCGAACGCCCGCGCTCCCCAGCTCGAGCACGTCCGCATCGAGTATGCGGGGGAGCGGGACGGAGCGGCGGTGCGATACCATCCGAAGGGGCTCGGCAAGCTCTCCCACTGCACCGTCGCTCACGGCAAGGGCTTCGGGGTGAAGGTGGAGAGTTCCACCGAGCGCTTCGAGCTGTTCGACCACAACTCCTTCGAGGACCTGGCGCAGGCCCCGCTGGTGATGCCCGCGGAGCTGGCGGACAAGCTCGGCGCCAACAACAGGTTCCCGGCGGGCTCGTTCGTGGAGCTGACCGGAGACGTCCATCGGGACACCACGCTCGCCGCCCTCGCCGCTCCGTACTACTGGAGCAGCGGCTCCACCGTGGAGTCGCACGACCCTGGAAAGACGGTCACCCTGACCCTCGAGCCCGGTACGACCGTGAAGTTCGGCGCCGGCTCGCTGACCATCTCCTACAACGGAGCGGGAGCGCTCAAGGCGGTCGGCGAGCCGAAAAAGCCGGTCCTCCTCACCGCCCTCGAAGAGCACTGGCGCGGCATCGACCTCGGACAGGCCTCCAAGACGAGCCTGGAGAACGTCGTCATCGAGAAGGTCCACGAGGACGAGCCCGGCATCCGCGCCCACGACCAGGCACAGGGCAGCATCAAGAGGGTGACCTTCCGCGACATGAAGGTCGGCCTGCGAAAGTGCGGAAGCAAGCTTTCCGCCGAGGGGCTGAAGTTCGAGAGCGTGCCCGAGGGACAGACCAGCGACGGCTGCTGAGCCGCGGTCGCCGTCAACCCACTCCCTCGGGGTCAACCCCCCCGGAAGCGGGTCGCCAGCGACTCCCCTCGGGAATGCTCGGAGCTGAGGCAGCGGCTGGCGTTTCGGAGTGCGCCCGGCGAGGCGGACCGGACCCACCCTGCGCGCGTTCGCGCAGGGCCAAGCGGGCGCAGGCACTGGCGCTCCTCCGGGCTGCCGGCTGGCTCGCTCGTCGCTTTGCGGCGGAGCATGGCCCGCCCAGCCCGAATCGCCTGGCTGACGTCGACTACCATCCTCCTCGCCGCGGGCCACGCCTACGCGGAGGAGGTCGAGCTGTGCGAGCTCTCCGGCGTGGAGCGCTCGAGCGTCAACTCCGGCCAATGCATCGCCTGCCATGACGGGAGCATCGCGTCGCACGCGCTGTTCTCTTCCGGCGCCGGCGATGGCTCGCACGCGGTCGAGATCGACTACGAGCAGACCCGGCTCGGCTCGAACTGGCTGGTACCCGGGGCCGAGCTCCCTTCCGCGCTCATCCTCTCCGGCGGGCGGATCACCTGCGCGACCTGCCATGACGGAGCTTCGGCCGAGCCGCATCGGACCGCGTTGCCGATGATCGGCAGCGCGATGTGCTTCGGATGCCACGCGCTCTAGCTCGCCCGACTCCGAGCACGCGCCCTCATCGGCGCAATCAACTTTTTTCCCGACGCGATGCGCAAGCGTTGCGCATTGGGCGCTGCAACTCCGGCAGGCCCGACCGGCGCTGACGGAGTGGGGCTTCCCCTCCCCTCCACACCCCTGCGCCAGAACCAAGGACTCTTCCTGGCACGCAAACCCTGCGCGCTCGACCGGCCGCTCGCGCAGCCCCTGCGGATTCTTGCCGCTTTCGCGCTTGCCTGCCCGCGGAGCAGCGCCTGCGTGATTTGGCGCAGCCGTGGGTCATTTCGCTCTCGAGCGGGGCAAAGCTCCCCGCCGCTCACCCGAGGGGAGCGGGCGAAAGCCGAGCTTCCTCCATTTAATTCGCGAGGATCACAGCCAGAACTGGTGCAAGCTGCCGCCGACGTGCGCGGCTTGGGCGCGCCGCTCGGCTCCAGCCGCCGGTAGGCGTTGACGGCACGCCGGTTGCTGGGGCCTGGCGCGCGCTTTCGGGTCGAATTCGCAAGCACGGCGCACGTCGATCAAGGCGCCATTCAACGGCAAATAGGAGGAGGCAAATGAAATTGTTTCGGCTAGTTCCGTTCCTCGCAGCCTTCGCGCTCGCGATGCCGCTCACCGCGGCCGCGGGTGACGACGGAGCGACCGTGTTCAAGAAGAAGTGCGCCACCTGCCACGGGAAGGACGGCAAGGGCAAGACCGACATGGGCGAGGAGCTGAAGATCAAGGACCTCACCGATGCGGCGACCTGGAAGGACCTCACCGACGAGAAGGTGGAGAAGCAGGTCAACGACGGCGCCAAGGACGAGTCGGGCAAGGAGCGGATGACCGCGTTCAAGGGCAAGCTGAGCGCGGAGGAGATCAAGGCCGTGGTGGCGTACGTCCGAACCACCTTTGCTCCCAAGAAGTAGCCCGACGAAGAGTCGAGTTCCTGCCGGCTCTGCGCATGCGATGAAGCCTGCGCGGAGCCGGCCCAAACTTTTGCGCGCCTCGGGCCACCCGCCGAGGAACAGACCCCACTGACATGAAACCTGGCTCGAGTGCACCACGCGTTGCCGTGCTCGGCATATTCGCGGCTGCGGCGATGGTCGTTTCCGGGTGCAACAGCGCGCGCGCCGCGGAGGACCCGGCCGCGGCGGGAGACATCCCCTTCGATCACACCATCCACGCGGGCGAGCTGGGCATGGAGTGTCTGGCCTGCCACACCTTCGCCGACAAGGCGACGGTGGCCGGCATCCCCTCGGCGTCGAAGTGCATGGGCTGCCACCGGTTCGCGGCCACCGACAAGGCGCCGATCAAGAAGCTGGCGGCGCTGGTCGAGCAGGGGAAGGCGCCCACCTGGCGGAAGGACTACGCGCTCGCGGATCACGTGTACTTCTCGCACCGGATGCACGTGCGCACGGGGCTGGCCTGCCAGACGTGCCACGGACCGGTGGAGACGATGAAGCAGGTGCAGCGCGTCTCCTCGCTCGAGATGGGCTGGTGCCTCGAGTGCCACAAGCAGCGGCAGGTGTCGGTCGACTGCCTCGTCTGTCACAAGTAAGGAGCTTCCGTGGACGCGTCAGGCATAGGCCGCCGCAAGTTCATCGGGTCCGCGATCGTGGCCGGAGCCGCGGCCCCAGTGGCCGGCTGCGCCGAGAAGGCCGTCAAGCGGATCATCCCCTACGTGGTCCCGCCGGAGGACGTCGTCCCCGGCGAGGCGCGCTTCTACCGAACCGTCTGCAGGGCCTGCCCGGCCGGATGCGGGCTTTCGGTCCGGACGCGCGAGGGCCGGGCGGTGAAGGTGGAGGGCAATCCCGACCACCCGGTCAACCGAGGAGCGGTGTGCGCCCGCGGGCAGGGGGCGATCTTCGACCTTTACGACGTCGAGCGGTTGCGCGAGCCGCGCGCCGCCCGAGGCCGCGCCAGCGCCGAGAAGCTCTCCTGGGAGGCGGCGGAACGCGCGCTGGTCGAAGGACTCAAGAAGGCCCTCGAGGGCGGCAAGAAGGTGGCGATCGCCAGCCGTCCCGAACCGGGGAGCCTGGGCTCGCTCTTCCGGTCCTGGCTCACCGCGCTGGGCCAGGACGCCTCACAGCTTGCGACGCTCGATCCGCTCGCCGATCCCTGGTCGACGCCTGCCTTGGCCGCCGCCTTCGGGGCGCCGGACGCGCCGGCCTACCAGCTCGGCGCGGCGAAGATGATCCTGTCGGTCGGCGCCGACTTCCTCGACGGCTGGGGCTCTCCGGTGGAGATGCCGCACGGCTTCTCCGAGATGCGCCAGCGCACTCGCGCCGAGGACGGCCGCTTCGTCTACCTGGGGCCCCGGCTGTCGGCGACGGCGTCGGCCGCGGACCAGTGGCTGGCCCCGGCGCCCGGGAGCGAGCTGGACGTGGTGCTGTGCCTTGCCAGGGCGGCGCTCGCAGCGGGCCCGAAGGCGGAGCTTGCTCCGGCCGCGGCGGACGGCCTGCGCTCGGCGCTCGAGCCGTACACCGCCGAGTCGGTGGAGAGGCGCTCCGGCATTTCCGCGGGGGAGATCCAAAAGCTCGCGGAGAGCTTCCTCGGCGCGTCGCCGAGCCTCTGCCTAGGACCGGGTCCGGCAGTGGCCACCCGCAACGGAGTGGCGCTGGCGACGGCGGTGCACCTGCTCAACTACCTTTCGGGGAATGTCGGCCAGACGGTGCTCTTCCACGAGCGCGAGGCGGCTCCCGCGGCGTGGACCCTCGAGGAGCTTGCGCGGGCAGTGGAGGCGGGCGAGGTCGGCGCGCTGATCGTGCACCATGCCGATCTCCTCGGCATGGGCCCGCTGGCGGCCCGGCTGCGCGCGGCTTGGGCCAAGGTGCCCTTCGTGGCGGCCTTCGCCAACCGGCTTGACGAGACCGCACGGGCTGCCGATCTCGTCCTGGCGGACCACCACTTCCTCGAAGCCTGGGGCGACCTCCCGGTGCGGCCCGGGGTGCTGGGACTGCAGCAGCCGGCGATGGTGCCTCTGCACCCCACCCGGCCGGCGGCCGACGTGCTGCTCGCCGCCGCGCGGAAGCTGGAGAAAGGGGCCGGGCTTCCCGAGGGGGACTTCGCCTCGTTCATCCGCGGCAAGGCGACCCCCTCGGAGCTGGAGAAGGGCGGGCGGTTTTCGGCGGAGCCTCTCCGAACGGTGGCGCTCCCCGAGCGGGTGCAAGAGGCGCTGGCGGCCAAGCCGACTCCGACGCCGGACGGCGGCATGCTGTCGCTGGTGCTGTTCCCCACCCTCCGCTACCAGCTTGGTCCAGGCGGGGCGAATGCGCTGCTGGAGGAGATTCCCGATCCGGTGTCGACCATCTGCTGGTCGGGCTGGGTGGAGTTGCACCCCGAGACGGCGGAGCAGCTCTCGCTGGCCACCGGCGACCGCGCCACGGTGAAGTGGGAGGGCGGAACCATCGAGCTGCCGGCCTGGGTGTACCCCGGCGTGCGCAGGGGCATGGCGGCGTTGCCGGCAGGCATCGTGGCGGGGCTTCCGGCGGCGGGCACGCTGGTGCAGCTGGCCAAGGCAGGCCCCGGCAAGCAGCTGGCGCGGACCGAGGGCAGCCCGAGGCAGCTCGATCGCATGCTGGCGCGGGAAGTCCCCACGGTGAGGTCCGAGGTCCCCAAGCCGCACGTGCCCAAGCGCTCGATGTACCCCGAGCACGCTCACAAGCGGCGCTGGGCGATGGCCGTCGACCTCGACCGGTGCACCGGCTGCTCGGCGTGCATGGCGGCCTGCTACGTGGAGAACAACACCCCGGTGGTCGGGCCAACCGACGTGGCGCACGGGCGGGAGATGAGCTGGATCCGGATGGATCGGTTCATCGACGGCCCCGACGAGCGTCCCCGGCTGTCGTTCCTTCCGGTGATGTGCCAGCAGTGCTGCAACGCGCCCTGCGAAGGGGTCTGCCCGGTCTACGTCACCTACCACCACCACGAGGGGTTGAACGCGCAGATCTACAACCGGTGCGTGGGCACCCGGTACTGCGAGAACAACTGCCCCTACCATGCGCGGCGCTTCAACTGGTGGAACTACCCGCATCCGGAGCCCTCCCACCTCGCGCTCAACCCCGACGTGACGGTGCGCGAGCGGGGCATCACCGAGAAGTGCAGCTTCTGCATCCAGCGCATCCGCTCGGCGGAGGAGCACGCCAAGCTCGAAGGCCGGCCGGTGCGCGACGGCGAGGTGGTACCGGCGTGCGCGCAGACCTGCCCGACGCAGGCGATCGTCTTCGGGGACATTCGAGACGGCGCCTCGGGAGTAGCGAAAGTGGCGGCCGACCCGCGGGCCTACCGGATGATGGAGCAGCTCAACGCCGAGCCGGGCGTGTACTACCTCGCGCGTGTCCGGCCCGAGGACAAGGCATGAAAGACACCAATGCGGCGACCGCGATCCAGCGCGACATAGCCGGAACCCTCGGGAAGCCCGGGGGGCTCTGGTACCTGCTCTTCCTCACCTGCCTGGGGATGATCGCCTACGGCGGCTACTGGTGGTCGAAGATGCTCACCGAGGGCTTCGGCCACACCGGGCTGATGCACCCTGGGATGTGGGGGATGATGATCTCCAGTTTCGTCTTCTGGGTGGGCATCGCCCACTCGGGGACGCTGATCTCGGCGATCCTGTTTCTCTTCCGGGCGAAGTTCCGCACCGCGGTCTACCGGAGCGCCGAGGCGATGACGGTGTTCGCGGTGCTCACCGCCGGCCTCTTCCCGATCATCCACCTGGGGCGGGCCTGGCTGGGCTTCTGGCTGTTCCCCTACCCGAACCAGCGCGAGCTGTGGGTGAACTTCCGCTCGCCGCTCGTCTGGGACGTCTTCGCGATCAGCACCTACCTCACGGTGAGCGCGCTCTTCCTCTACACCGGCCTGGTGCCGGACATCGCCGCCATCCGCGACACCCTCAAGGGCTGGAAGAAGAAGGTGTACGCGCTCTTGGCGCTGGGCTGGAGGGGCACCGACTCGGAGTGGCGCCGGTACGTGCGGGGCTACCTGTTCTTCGCCGCGCTGGCCACCCCGCTCGTGATCTCCGTGCACAGCGTGGTGTCCTGGGACTTCGCGATGTCGATCACTCCCGGGTGGCACTCCACCATCTTCGCGCCGTACTTCGTCGCGGGGGCGATCCTCTCCGGGGTGGCGATGGTGATCACCATCCTGGTGCCGCTGCGGAAGGCCTACAAGCTCCACTCCTACGTCACCGGCAGGCACTTCGACATGCTCTCGAGGCTTTTGATCCTCACCTCGCTGATCGTGACCTACTCCTACGGGGTCGAGTTTTTCATGGCCGCATATGGGACGAACACCGTGGAGCGCGACCTGTTCATCTTCCGCGCGACCGGGGACTACAAGTTCCACTTCTGGCTGATGGTGTTCTGCAACTGCGTGGCGCCGCAACTGTGCTTCCTCAAGAGGGTGCGCGAGAACATCGCGGTCCTGTTCGTCATCTCGCTGTTCGTGAACGTGGGGATGTTCCTCGAGCGTTTCAACATCGTCGCCACCTCGCTCTCGCACAGCCATGACCCGTTCGCCTGGGGCAATTACTGGCCGGCCCAGGCGGAGATCGCCTTGTACATCGGCTCTTTCGGCTGGTTCGGGATGTGGTTCCTGCTGTTCCTGAAGGTCCTGCCCTCGGTCTCGCTCTCCGAGATGAAGGAGCAGGCCGCCGAGGAAGCGCACGAGGCGCAAGGGGAGATCGCCCATGCCGCATGAGGACAAGGGCGTCGTCGGTCTGTTCGCGGATCCGGCCTCCGCCGCGGGTGCCATCCGCGAGCTGGTGGGCCGCGGCGTGAAGGGGCTTTCCGCGCAGAGTCCGGCGCCGTACCACGAGCTGGAAGCGGCGCTGGGCAAGCCCCGTAGCCGGCTGGGCTGGGTGACCTTGGTGGGGGGGCTCACCGGGCTGGCCGCGGCCATCGCCTTCACCACCTGGACCTCCCTCGAGATGCCGATGCTGGTCTCGGGGAAGCCAATCGTCTCCACCACCGCTTACGTCGTCATCTACTTCGAGCTGATGGTGCTGTTCGCGGGCATCACCAATTTCATCGCGGTGATGATCGGGTCGGCGATGGCGCGGAAGGGCGGCAGGTTCCACGAGCGGGCCACCGTCGACCGGGTCGCGGTGTTCGTGCCGGCCGGCTCGCCGGGAGAGGTGGACGCGATCTTGCGGAGGCACGGCGCCGAGGAGGTTGCGCGATGAGGCGGCTTCTAGCAGCGTGTGGGGCGCTGCTCTTGCTCACCGGCTGTGCGGACGCCGCCTGGCCCGCGAGCATGGAAGACCAGCCCTCGGTATCTCCGCAGGAGGGGCCCCGTCCGCCGCCGCCGGGCTCGGTGCCGGAGGGCGGGGTGGAGCTCGTCTCCGACCGGACGGATACGGAGGAGGTCGCCAATCCCCACGCCGGCGATCCCGAGTCGGCCGGGCGAGGCGAGCACCTGTTCGCCCGGCACTGCGCGGTGTGCCACGGGGCGAAGGGCGAGGGCGACGGAAAGTTCGTGAAGCACTACAAGACTCCCAATCTCAGGAAGCAGTCCATCTGCGACCAGACGGACGGGTTCATCTACGGGACGATCACCGCTGGAGGACCGGCGATGCCGCCGCTCCGGGAGGGCACGACCAGCCGCGATCGGTGGGACGTGGTCGCCTACGTGCGGAAGATCCAGAGCGCGGGTTGCATCGCCAAGGCAGGTGCCGGAGGAACCGGCGGGGGCTCTCGATGAAACGGTGGTTCAGCGATGCTTCGGCGGTGTTGGGGCGTTCGGCCGCGATGGCCTGCGCGGCGGCCTTCGCGGTGGTGGCGGTGGCCTTCGCCTGGAGCGCGCTGCAGGGTGCTCCGGCGGAGCACGCCGCGGCCGGTGGTCACGGCGAATCGGTGATGGACGCCGGAGCCTTCGGACCGCTGATCGCGAGCTGGCTGTTCTTCACCGGGACGGCGTTCGGCGTCCTGGGCTTCCAGGCGGCGATGCGGATCGCCGGTGCCCAGTGGAGCCGCTCGCTGTTGCCGCTGTTCCCGGCCGCGTACGGTTTCGTTCCGTTCGGGGCGCTGGTGCTCGCGCTGCTCCTGCTAGGGGTATCGAGGTGGGCGCCGTGGGTGCACGACTCGATGCCGCACCGTGAGTGGTGGCTCAACGTCCCATTCTTGGTGGTGCGAAGCGTGGTTCTCTACAGCGCGCTGGCGTGGCTCGGGTGGCTACTGGTGAAGCCGCGCAAGGACGGGGCAGAGCCCTCGATGCGGGTAGCGGTGGTGTACTGCCTGGTCTACGCGGTGACCCTGTCGGTGTGGTGGTTCGACTTCGTGCTGGCGCTCGACCCGGAGTGGGTGAGCACCCTTTTGGGGGCGCAAGGCTTCATGGGAGCGCTCTTGGCGGGGGTGGCGGTGGTCGCCCTGCTCGCGCTCAAGACGGGCATGGCCTCGGGGGACCAGCGGCACGACCTTGGGAAGCTGCTCTTCGGGTTCTCGGTGTTCTGGGCCTATCTGGTGTGGTCCCAGTACCTGCCGATCTGGTTCGGCAACATGCCAGAGGAGACAGGCTTCCTCCTCAGGCGCATGCATTCCCCGTGGCTGCCGCTCACGGTGCTGGTGGTGGGGCTGAGCTTCGTGGTGCCGTTCATCGGGCTTTTCTCCGAGAAGGCGAAGCGGGCGCCGAGGGTGCTCGCCGCGCTGGCGATCGGGTTGCTCGCTGGGCAGTGGCTGGAGAAATACCTGATGGTGGTGCCGTCGGTGAGCGGCGAGCATTCGGCGGTGGGAATCGCCGCGGTGCTGGTTTCGCTTGGGCTCGCTGGCGCGTTCGTGCTGCTGGTGGCCGGCGCGCTGCGCCCGGCGCCGGTGCCGGCGGTGAGCTAGCTCGGTCGAGGGTCGAGGGTCGAGCGTCGAGTGGGCCGTTCAGCGGCGGTGGAGCGCCCTGGACGTCTTTCACGTCGACGGAAAGGCCGTCGAACGCTGGACGGCGCTCGACGGGTCGCCCTCGACGCTCGACGCTCGACCCTCGACCGCCTCAATACATCGTCCCCTTGTGCTCCACAAAGTGGCACCTCATCGAGCACATACCCCGCCGCGGCCCCATGCTGGTGTAGTTGAGCTGCCCGCCGGAGCTGGGCTGGACGATGGTGAGATCGAAGTTGATGAGGTGAGCGTTGCTCGCCGGGTTGCCCTCCAGGGCCGAGACTCCGTGCGAGTCATGGCAGACGGTGCATGGAGTCCTGGCTCGCTGGACGTGCGCGAGATGCGGGAAGCCGGAGCTCTCGGAGTACAGCACGCCCCGGTCGTGGCACTTGTAGCAGAGCGCGTAGGCCTCTTCGCTCTCCGGCGTGAAGTCGTCGGTCGCCAGGTTCCGCTCCAGTAGATAGGGGAAGCTCGAGCCGTGCGGCCCCGCCGGGCCGTCTCCGCCGTTGCCCGGCCCGGTGTCCGAGTTGTGGCAGTCGGTGCAGTAGATCACGCTCGTCTCGGTGAGCCCGATCAGCCCAGGGACGCCCGGGTTCCGGCCCGGCCCCTGGATGGGATGGTAGGAGACGGCGCCCAGGTCCGTCGCCAGGCGCAGGTTGGAGGACGGCCGCCTCAGCCCCCCCTGCGAGCGGGAGGGACCTCGCAGGGGCCGGTTGGCGCTGTCCGCGTGGCACTTGAAACACACCTCGTACTCGTACTGGGCCTGGTCGACCTTCGAGCCGTTTCGGTCGATGCCCCAAACCCCCGCGAAGCTCCGCGACAGACGCGCCCCTTGCGCCAGCGGGTCTCCCTCCAGCACCAGCCCGGATTCGGGCCTGGACCTCGCGCTCCCCGGGAGCCGCCGGCGGCTGGCGCCGTTGCTGTAGACGGCGTGAGGGTTGTGGCAGTCGACGCACTCCACATGGCGGCGCGCGGTGGCCCGCGTCTCCGGGAGCGCATCCAGCTCGTTGCCCGGTCCCTCCGCCGCGTCGTGAGACGAGGGCTCGTGGCCCAACGCCGGGTGGGAGTAGGGCTTCGCGAAGTCCGCGCTCAGGTCCCTCTGCGCCACCTTCCCCGAGTGGCACTGCATGCACACCTTGGAGGGGCCGTCCTTGAGCAGCCGCGCGGTAGTCGCCGCTCCGTGCGAGGTGTGGCAGGCGGAGCAGGCGTTGTCGGCCACCGTCTTGTATGGGGTGGTGGCCCCGAGCGGCCCATCATAGGTGGCGGTCGAGGCCTGGTGCACCGACGGGTTCGAGGTCCAGGCCGGCTCGACGTGGCAGGTGAGGCAGAGCGTGGAGGCCCGGTTGGGTTTGACCAGGAACTTCCCGTCCACCGGAGCGCCCTCGTTGGAGTGCGGGTCGTGGCAGGAGATGCACTCCAGCCTGCCTTGCCCGTCGAGCTTCACCGGATCTGACGCGGGGGGAGCGCGAAACCTGGGCGAGGTCGCCGGGACGAACGAGACCGGGTGGCTCTTGCGGAGGTCGGTGCCCAGGTTGCTCCGGCCCAAAGAGAGCCGGCCGGTGGGATCGGTCCCCTGCACCGGGATCTGCCCCGAGGCGAGCGTCCGGCCCACCGCGATGGTCCCGTCGTGGCACGAGAGGCAAATCCGGGTGGAGCCGCTGGGCCGGTCCGGAGGCTGCGAGACCAGCGTGCTGCTCGCGTAGGGCTGGTAGGAGGTGGCGGAGAGTGGCCGGTTGTTGCCGAGGCCACGGCCTCCGTGCGGGACGTGGCAGAACACGCAGACCTGGCTCTCCACCTCGGACTTGATCGGCCCCGGACCGCTGGCGGAGAGGTTGTGCTTGGTGGCCATCACCCCCGCTTGGCCGAGGGCCATGCGCGCGGCGAGGAGCAACAGCGACGCCAGCAACCACCTCACGGCTTCCCTCCACCCAAGATGCGAAACACCTCGACGCGGTGGTTGTAGGAGTCGACCACGTAGAGGAAATCTCCCCCGATGGCAACGCCCGCGGGCAAGGTGAAGGTGCCCGCTCCCGCGCCGCTCCCGCCCACCGCGAGCTCGAAGTCCCCCGCGGGAGAGAAGATGATCACCACGTCGTGGTGGGCGTCGCTGATGTAGGCCTTTCCTCCGGCATCCATCGCGATGGCCTTGGGGCGGCCGAAGGCTCCTCCGCCGTCTCCGGCGGTGCCGAAGGCGCCGAGGAACTCGCCCTGGGCAGAGAAGCGCGCCACCCGGAAGTTGAGCGCGTCCACCACCAGGAGCGTGCCGTCCGTTGAGGCGGCGATCGCGGTCGGGAAGTTGAGCCCCGAGCCGCTGTCGCCGCGCGCGCCGAAGCGAATTCGCTCCCGCCCATCCGGGCCGAAGGCGACCACCTGGTGGCGAGGCGGGTCCACCACGAAGAGGCTCCCGGAGGAGAAGGCAAGCCCGGTGGGCCGCTCCAGTGCGCCCGTGCCGATCAGGCTGCAGGCCCCTCCCGGCTCGACCCTCACCACGGCGCCCGCTCCTCCGTCGGCCACGTACAGCTCGCCCGAGGGGCCAAGGGCCACGGCCATCGGCATCTCCCAGGGATGATCCGCACAGACCACCGGGACTGCCTTGGCGGCGAGCCAGTCGACCTTGAGCACCGCCCTTCCGTCGGGATCGGTGAGGACGAAGCCGCGATCGCTGGCGGCGATCCCGAACGGGCGATGGAGATACAGGCCCTCCCGCCGGGCCTCGGCAGGGTCGATGCCGAGGATCACCTCCAGCGCCCTCTGCCAGATGGAGGGCTTCTCGGGAGCGATCCGAGCATCCGGGAAGGTGCCTTCGAAGCGGATGCGGGCGATCTCGGGCGGCGGGGGCCAGGCGGGGGCGTCCGGAGGTGGTGGAGGCGGCGGGGGAGCGTGGGCGCAGGAGGCCAGGAGCACCGCGGCCGCGGCGGCTCGGACTCTCTGGCGCGAGCGCTGGAACACACCGCCTCCTAGAAGGCCAGGCCGAAGCCCCTGGATACCTGAAGCATCACCAGATTGGCAGTTCGCCAGGAGTCGCCCGTGCCCCCGTAGGACAGCTGCTCGCTGAGCGAGAAACCGAAGGCGCCAATGCTCCAGCCGACATTGAGGCCGAAGCCGTGCTCCCAGGAGGAAAGGCCCGACGGTGGACGCGTGTAGACGGTACGCGCAGTGCCGGAGATGCCCAGTCGGTCGCGGAACAGGGAGACGCCGGAGGTGAGCGCCGCGTATCGGGCGTGGGAGTTGTACCCGGCTGGAAGGAACAGGCCATCGGAGATCGGGCTCTGCAGCGTCCGGTCGAGCCCTTCCGAGCTTCCGGCGTTGAAGGAAGCGCTGTAGCGCCCCTTCCGGAAGGAGGTGTCGAACGCGAGGGTGCGGCTGAGGAAGGTGCCGACGTCCGCGACGTCGCGCCGGCTGGAGTAGAAGCGCAGGGCGCCACTCAGCAGGGCGCGGGAGACGAATGTCTGTCCCTCGATCGAGCCCTGTTGGATCAGCGAAGAGTTGAGCACGCCGCCCAGGTTCTGGCTGAAGGCGACCGAGTAGGTCACCGACAGCTGACCGGGTTTCCCCCACATGCTCAGGCTGCCGTTGCCGCCCAGGCCGTAGCCGAGAAAGATGTTCCCGTCGAGGTTTTCCCCGAGCCCCACGCTGGCGTTTCCGCCCAGGTTCAGGCTCATGTTGGGCCGAAGTGACTTCCGGAAGCCGATTCCGCTGCCGATCTGCTGGCCGCTGCCGGCGGAAAGCTGGCCGGGCTGGCCGCGGATGGCGGTGTAGGTGAGAGCGCCGCTGCCGCTGACCACGGTCTCGGGGTTGATGCGGTACTGCACTCCCGGCGCCAGGGTCTGTACGCGGCTTTCGAGGGCGACGGCGTCCAGCAGGGTCACCAGAGTGTGGCGATAGGAGTAGCCCAGGTTGGTGGTGAGCCGCTCGCCGGGTTTCCACTGGAGAGAGGTGTTGAAGGCGTTGTCATCGTAACGAGGGTTGTCGGGGGCGGAGTGGGTGGGCAGGCGAAGGTAGTAATGCTCGGAAATCCCGAAGCCGATGTCGCTGCGCAGTGCGGCGGTTGCCGACAGGCTGGCGCCGTGCGAGCGGAAGTTTTCCTGCGAGAGGAGACCGGTGTTCCAGCCGGTGCCGTAGTTGGCGGCGTAGATGAGGTTGCTGGTCGAGTGCGCAGAGGAGACCTGGAGGTTGGTACGCCCGGACGGCCGCGGATCGCTTCCGAAACTCAGGTTCTCGGTGTCCACGCGCGAGATTCCAAACGACAGCGAAGGGTAGCCGGACACGAGCAGGCTGGCGTTGCCCACGTAGCTCGTGGTCAGGGTCGAGCCGGTCTGGGGCGTGCCGACGTTGCTCAAGAAGTCGGCGGTGTCGCGCGAGGCTGTCAAAGAAATGGAGAGCGCGGAGAGCTTGGTGGACAGCCCCGCCCGATATCCGAGCCCATGGTTGTCGACCGTCCCCTCCGAGTAGATGCTTCGCTGTCCGCTGTAGCCCACACCGGCGGACAAGGAGAGGAGCCCAAGGCGGAAGGGAGAGGCGCTGACCGAGACCGAGGCATTCCAGATCCAGGACGGCAATCCGGTGTGGGTCTGCCCCGCGAAGATATCGGAGCGGGTGTGGCCCCCTCCGAGCGAGCCGAGCAGGGAGTACCTGGCGGCCCCGCGGGACGTCGTGGCGGCGAGGAGCACGGCGAGCATGGCGGCGGGCGCCTTCACTGCGCGCCACCCTTCCCCACCACGTTCAGCGGCACTTCGAGATCGTAGTCGGCGCCGCTGGCCGGGAAGCGCCACCCGGCGCTCGCCTGGCGGAGGCACTCTTCGAGGTAGGAGCCCTTGAGCGTGCCGGACTGGATCGCCGCCCGGAGGATGCGGCCGTTCGCGCCGACGCTCAGCTCGAGCACGCCCCGGGCCTGGAGCATAGGGGTGCGCTTGAGCTGGCTCTCCACGCAGCGGCGGATCTCCGCCTGCCGGGAGAGGATCGCCCTCCGCAGCTGCGCCTGGCCGGCCGCTCCGGGCCGCAGCTTCTCCACCGGCTCGGGCGGAGCGCCTGCGTCAGCCACGGCACCTGCATCGCGGGCTGCGCCGGCGTCCGGCGACCCTGCGTCGGTCTGCGGAGCTCCCGCCTCGGGGATCTCTCCTCCGCCTGCCACTGGCTGCGCGGATTTGCCGGCGTCCGCACTCGGGGCTCCCGCATCGACCGCGGCGGCTGGCGCGGCCATCTCCTGGCCCGCGTCGGCGAGGTCCGCCACCGAAGCGCCTGAGTCGACGGCCTCCGCCATGCGGGGACCCGCGTCGGGCGCCTCTGGGACCACGGCACCAGCGTCAGGTGGAGCCGGCTCGGGTGCGAGGGTCGGCTCGGGAGCGGGCTTGGGTTCCGGTTTCGGTTCGGGGATTGGGGCTGGGACTGTCTCGGGGGCGGGCTTTGGTTCCGGTTTGGGCTCGGGAACTGGGGCCGGCTCGGGCTTCGGCTCGCCCGGCTTGAGACCGCTGACCACGATCTCCATCTTCCGCGTCTCCGGCCGCCGGCGGACTTCGATCCGGATCTCCGCCTTGGGAAGACCGCTCTTGCGCAAGGAGGCCTCGATCTCCTCGGCCCGGATGGACGCGTCTCCCAACGTGGGCCCGTGAGAGGTGATCTCGACTCCCACGCCCTCCTTCGCCGCCCACTTTGCGAATGCGCTCAGGGCGCTGCGGTCCTTCCGGGCGAGCTTCGCCTTGGGGTGGGCCAACTCGATGACCACCGACTCGGGCCCCTCCTTGGCCTCCTCGGGCGGCGCAGGAGCGGGCTTCGGTTCGGTCGGAACGGGTCTGGGCTCGAGCTTCGGCTCCGGCGGAGCGGGCTCGGGCTTCGATTCGGGCGGAGAGGGTTTGGGCTCGGGCTTCGGCTCCGGCGGAGCGGGTTTCGGCTCGGGCGCGGGAGCAGGCGCCGCCGCGACCTCCTGGGGCTCCTCGCCTTCGGGGGCGAGCGTCCCGTATTGCACGTGACGGCCGCCCTCCTCCGCTCCCACGCGCAGCGGCTTGATCTTCTGCCTGAAGCGCGGCCGCTCGTCGGTGAAGACCGGCACCCGGCGCGACGCCCTCGGCTTGAGCTCCGGCGGCTTCTCCTTCTTGGGCGGTTCGTACGGTCTCCGGTCGCGGCCCGGCGCGCCGATGGCGAAGCCGAGGTTCAGCATCACCTCGTTCTGGGATGGCAGCCAGCTCGCGCCGAGGAGGAAACCGGGCTGGTTCGGGCGGGTCCAGCGCACGCCTCCGCCGAGGGTCATTCCTCTGGGGGCATAGAGCGCCTCGAGGATGAGGTCGATCTCGCCTCGGTAGAGGTAGGCCACCGCTGCGCCGCCAGTAGGACCGAACTGGAACGGCTGGCCGTAGGCTTCGGCTCCGACGAACGCCGACGCCTGGAGCCGCCCGATGAGATCGTTGGAGGCGATCACTCGCAATCCCGGAGTGAGCTGCCAATTGAGCCGATCGAGCGTGGCTTGCACCGCGACCGCGGGCCGAAGCGCCTCGGCGTCGAGGACCTTGAGCTTCAGCTCGGCGCCCACAAGGAGAGGCGGAGGGTAGGGGTCTCCCGGCTTTCCGCCTTCGCGCAAGGAGAGGCCGACGTCCAACCCCCGCCCCATTCCCAGCCCGAAGGCCAGGCCCCAGGGCCCAGCGGTCCATGGTTCGCCCTGGGAAGTTCCGGCCCGGAACTCGACGCCCATCACTCCTATCCCGGGAGGAACGGCGTCCGCACTCGGGACGTCGAGCGTGCCCGCGGTCCCGCCACGCGAAGGGAAGATCTGCCCTCGCGCCGCGGGAGCGAGCGCCAGCACCGCGATGGCCGTGGCCGCCGGAAGCCTCACTCGCCGTCTTCACCTCCTGACCCCAGCCGGCTCCTGGACCGGGTGAGGCCGAACTGGGCGAGGGTGCGCTCGACGCTACGGGGGCTGATCCTCAGATCGTCTCGGGCTAGCTGTTCGGCGATCGAGGCGGCGCTCCGGGAGGGGTTGCGCAATCTCGCCGTCACGATGGCCCGCACCACGTCGAAGGTTCGTCGCCACGGTCCGCGCGGCCCGGGCGGGCGGGGCAGCAGGGCCTCTATGCCCCCGGCGCGGAAACGGCGGAGCTTCTCGTAGTAGGTGCTGCGCGAGCAGCCAAACTCGAGGAGGACCTCCTCCAGGTCGCGCCCGCTGGTCTCCCCCTCGATGAGGAGGGCGAGATCTCGCGCGGCGCTGTCCTCCCGGCGGAAGGCGAGCGCTCCGCCCGGACCCACGATTTCGTTGCATCCAGACCTGCGGTTCATATCAACCTCCGCCTTTGTCCGCCGGACTCTGGCGGTTGAGCGGCAAAAAAAAGCGCGGCGCCGGCTGCGGGCACCGCGCTCCCAAGAAGGGCTACTTGGCGTGGCAGGAACGGCAGAGGCCGGAAGCGTTGTTCACGTCGACGCGCGTGAAGTACGCAAAGCCGCTCTTGTTGTGCGGCTCGTGGCAGGTGGAGCACTCCACTCCGTAGGAGTTGGCCGCCTGCCTCTGCAGGTTGATCTCGGGGCCGTTCGCACCGTCGCCGGTGGGGGTGGTGCAGATCCTGGTCGGGCTGGTGCAGGAGCTGGTGTCAACGGCGTAGTAGTCGCCGCTACCCGCAGCACCAATAGCCGCGGAGCTGGCGATGCCGTTGTAGGTCTGGCCGGCGTACGGGATCGAGATCGGGTGGTTGCCCTGCATGTTGCCGCTCTGCCCGATCAGGTATGTGGCGTTGGTCAGCTTGCCGGCGGTCACATCGCCGTCCATGCCGATGCCGGGATCCCCGCTCGGGGCGGCGTTGTAGTTCAGCACGTCGCCGATCGCAATCGAGCCGTCATGGCAGCTCAGGCACCGCCTCGAGCCAGAACGCAGGCTGACCGGGAGGGAGGTGCCTTCCCGGGTGGCGGTGACTGAGCCGGTGTCCAAATCGTTGCCCCACTGGACGGTCGCAGTTGAACTGTTGCGGTTCCACAGTAGCTGCGTAGAGGCAGCTCTGTGCGGCGTATGGCAGAACACGCAGATCTGGTTGACCGTAGTTGCTTCGGTAGTGTTCGACGAGCTCTCGCTCAGGTCGTGTCTCGAGTTTCGAATGCCCTGCGCCCAGACCGCCGCGGGAATCAGCGCCGCGGCGACCAGTGCGCATCTTGCGAGGCGTTTCATTGCGTCTCCTCCGGGCTTGGCCCGAATGCTGACCGCGGCAAGCACCACGCCGGCCGCGTGAGAGCAGTCGCCCGCGTCCGCGGAAGCCACCCTCGGACGGGGCCGTTGGGCAAGTCCCGTGCCAGGATACAGTCGTGAATTCAGGTGGTTAGGAGTGAAAACCGGGTGCGGATTGGGGCTGAGTGCGCACAGTTGGGTGCTTTGGCGCAGGCTGGGTAGACCACTACCCTCGCGCCGGCCCTGCGGTTGGCGCGGATCAGCAGAACCGCTACCCTCGCGGCGAGATGAAGGCGCTCTGGCCCGCGGCCGGGTTCGCGGTGATCCTCGCCGGCGCAGTTGCCTCGTACTCGCCCGCATTGGAGGGCGAGTTCAACTTCGACGACGAGACGTCGATCACCGAGGTCCCGGCAGTGAAGGACTTGGGCCGGTTCCTCACGACCGGCTTCGTTCCGGGATTCCCGGGCGGAGCAAGACCGGTGGTCGATCTCTCCTACGCGATCGACTACCGCCGGGCCGGCCTCAATGCGCCCGCCTTTCATCGGACGAACCTGCTGATCCACCTGGCGATGGCCGTCTTGGTGTTCTTCTTCACCCGAGCGGTGGCGGCCCGAGCGGTGGCGGCCCGGGCGGGGGCGGGCGGGAACGGCCTGGCGGTGGCGGTGACCGCGATGTTCGCGCTGCACCCTCTGCAGACCCAGGCCGTGAGCTACATCTGCCAGCGGGCGGAGACGCTGGCGTCCTTGTTCTACCTCGCCATGCTTCTGCTCCTGCTCGCGTTCGAGCGCCTGGGAGCCCGACGCGGGGCGCTCCTCTACCTGGGCGCGGTCCTTTCGCTGGTCCTTGCCCTGGGGAGCAAGGCGCACGCGGCGACCGCTCCGTTGGCCTTCTTACTCCTCGCCCTGGCGCTGCGTGGGACTCAGCCGTCGCTCTCCCCGCGAGCGCGGCTGGCGGGGTCGATCCCCCTGCTGCTGACAGCGCTGGCGCATGCGACCCGAGTGGCAGTGGGCCTCAAGAGCGGCAGCACGGATGCTGGCTTGAAGATCGAGGGCCTGGATCCTTGGCGCTATCTCTTGACCCAAGGCCCGGTAGTGCTCCGGTACTTGCGGCTCCTGGTCTGGCCCACGGGGCAGAACCTCGACTACGACTTCCCGATCAGCAAGGGGCTGTTGGATCCAGCGACTGCACTTCCGGGCGCGCTGGTGCTCGCGGTGCTTGCGCTCGGGGGGTACTTCCTCATCCGGCGGAGGGAAAGCCCTCGGCAACGGCTGGCCGGCTTCGGCCTCGTCTGGTTTTTTCTGGTGCTCGCTCCCACTTCGACGGTGATGCCGCTCGCCGACGTGATCGAGGAGCACCGGGTGTACCTCGCGTCCTGGGGCATCTTCTTCGCGGTGGCGCTCGCGGGGAAGGCGGCGCTCGAGCGCCTTGCTCCCACCCGTGCTCGAGCGCTCGGCGCCGCCGCGGTGGCGCTCGGCTGCATCGCGATGGGTTCCCTCACCTTCGCCCGGAACCAGGTGTGGCGGACGAGCGAGGCGCTCTGGTCCGACGTGATCGCCAAGTCGCCCCGCAAGCCTCGCGGCTACATGAACCTGGGCTACGCGCTCTCGCGGAGAAAGGCCTGGCCGGAGGCGATCGATCTCTACGGTGAGGCGCTCCGCCGGATGCCGGACCGGAGCGTCCGATTCGCCGACCTGATGCGCAACCGAGGCGCCGCGCTGCTCGCGCTCGGGCGCCATGCGGAGGCCGTCGCCGACTTCCGCGCGGGCCTGCGCGAGAGCCCGAACGACGCCGACCTGCTCAACAACCTCGCGATCGCGCTCTATGACGAGGGGAAGCTCGTCGAGGCATCCATGACTGCGCGGCAAGCACTGGAGGCCAAGCCAGATCACGGCGGGGCGCTGAACACCCTCGGCGAGGCGCTGCTCGCGCAGGGCGAGTTGGAGGTGGCGCTGGGAGCCTTCCGGCGATCGGTGGAACTGGGCCCCGACGTGCCCTCGCGAACTTTCAATCTGGCCCTGGTTCTGGACCGGCTCGGCCGGACCGGAGAAGCCTGCGCGAAATGGAGAAGGTACTTGGTCATCGAATCCGATCCCCCTGCCCGCGCCGAGGTCGAGGCTCACCTGCGCAGCGGTGTCTGCGATGGCGAGTAGTGGCCGCTACCTCGCAGCCGACTTCGGCTCTTCCGGCCCCGAGGGATTGGTCGAGTCCTCGGGCTTGGTGTTGATCAGCTCGTAGACGTTGATCCGCGAGATGAACTCGTTCCCCACGTAGATCCGGTTGTTCTTCCGGTCGATCGCGATCGCACAGGGCACGTCGAAGTACTCGAGCCTTTGGGCGTAGCCGCCGAAGAACATGAGCGGCTGGAAGTCGCGGTTGAAGAGCTGCACGTTCGAGTGCCCTCCGTCTACCACGTAGAGGTTGCCGTGGCCGTCGAAGGCCATCCCCTTGAGGCGGGCGAAGGTCGCGGGCCCGTCCCCGTGCTCACCGAACTTTCGGAGGAATTTTCCTTCCGGGTCGAATACCTGGATGCGGAAGTTCATCGTGTCCGCCACGTAGACGTTTCCGTCGTCATCGAGGGTCAAGTAGGTCGGGAAGTGGAACTGACCGTCGCCGGAGCCCTTGCTCGCGCGGCCCTCCTGGTAGCCGAGGTCCCGCTTCCACTTGCCTTCCATGTCGAACACCCGCACCCGGTGATTGACCGAGTCCTTCCGCGCGGTGTCGGAGACGTAGATCAACCCTCGCTTGCGATCGATGGCGAGCCCGGTGGGCCGCTCGAGCTGGCCGGAGGCCAGCGTCTTGAGGAACGTCCCGTCCTTGGCGAACACCCGGATCAGCCGGCCGCCCTGGTCCGAGACGTAGACGTTCTCCTTGTCATCCAGCGCGACGTTGAACGGCTTCCCTACCGACTCATCGGGGGAGAACACGCTCACCTTCTTCTTCTCGAAGTCAGCGAGGTGGACGATGGCCTGACCGAAGTCGGCGACGTAGACCCGCTGCCCGTCGTCGGACACCGCGATGCCCATCGGCATTCCGATGCCGGGCTCTCCTTCCCCGCCAAACACCGCGCGCTTGAACCGCGACCAGCCGGAGTTGTCGAGGTCACTTGTTTGCCGGAACGCCATCACGAAGCGAATCCGCGCGGTGTCCGGCGGATCGGGCCAGACCACCTCCTTCTTCGGTGGAGGAGTGGTGGCGCACCCCGAGGCGATGAGTACGGCGATCGCAAGACGTGCTCGCATGGCTTCCTCCGTCAGTTCGTCCGCGTGGCGCGCTCCAGCGCCGCGGCGTTCTTGGAAATCCGAGCGCGGCCGCGCAGCTCCTCGAACCGCTGGCGAACCGCGGTGTCTCCCTTCTCCTGGGCGATGCGCGTTTGGATCGCCGCCCGCACCTTCTCGATCGGCTCGCGGCCGGCCGGTGTCACCTCGCCGCAGCGCACGAGGTGCCAGCCCATCTGCGACCTCGCCGGCTCGCTCACCTTTCCCGGCTTGGCATCACGGATCGCGGCCGCCAGCGCCGACTCCGCCTTTGCGATCGCCGCGAGGTGGTCGTCGGTGATCGGCCCCATCCCGCCTCCCTTGGCGGCGGTGTCCGGGTCCACGCTGTATGCGCGGGCCAATTCCTCGAACGGCTCTCCCGCCGCGAGCTTCTGCTTGACGCGGTCGGCGATGCCGCGATTGGCGACCACGATGTGTGAACAGCTCCTCACCGCGGGGATCTTGAACTCTCCCGGGTGGGAGCGATACCACGCCTCCACCTCCTCGCTCCCCGGCACCGGCACCCCCTTCCTCAACCGGTCCGCGTAGAGGGCGATCACCCGATCGCGCTCCAGCACCCGAGCGGCCTCGCGCACCGAGGGATCCGCGCCGAGCCCGCGCTTCAGCGCCGCCTCCTCGAGCAGCGCCTTCTCCACCAGCCCCCAGGCAAGGTCCATCTTCACCGAGGGTCCCGTCATGTGGCCACCCTGCCGGCCTCCAGTCAGCTCGCGCGTCTTCTCGAGCACCTCGGCGTAGCGGATCTTCCGGCCGCCCGCGGTCACCACCACGTGATCCAGCTCCTTGGGCGTGGCGTCCAGCCGGATGCCGGTCGAACGGAGAAACTCCTCGTCGAGCTTGACGCCGGCCGCCTTCCTGAGCTGCTGGGTGTAGTGGTAGCGAGCCTGGGAGCGCGCCTGGCTTTCGGCGAACCGCCGGATGTCGGCCTTCCGCTTCTCGAATCCGGCCGGATCCGCCGGGCTGAGAGTCACCACCCGCGCCACCACCCAGCCCAGCTCCTGCTTCACCGGCCCTACCAGCTCGCCCGCCTTGGCGGCGAACACTGCATCCGCCAGCGCAGCCGCCATGCCTCCGCGGGTGAGAACGCCGAGATCCCCTCCTCGCGCCGCCGAGTTGGGGTCGAGCGAATGCCGCGCCTCGTCCGCCATCTTGGCGCCCTTCTTCAGCCGGTCGAACACCGCGCGGGCCTGCTCCTCCGTGGCCACCACCACGCCCTCCAACCGCGCGCTGTCGCCGGTGGAGTGGTACATCTCCAGCAGGAGCTTGTCGTCGAGCTCCACCGCCTGGGAGATCTCCCGCTCCACGAGCAGCTTGGCGGCGAGCCGGCGCGTCTCCGCCTGCACCTGGGAGACCACTTCCGGGTCCCTGGCGAGCCCGAGCCGGTAGCCCTCCTGCGCCAGCAGCGCTTCGTTGATCAGGTCTTCGACCAGCGGCGAGGCCTGAGCCCCGCCTCCCTTGGCGCGGGTAGCCGCGGCGCGCGAACGGAGCTGGCTCGCGGTGATCGGCTCGTCGTTCACCAGGACGATTGTCTCCTCGGCCGGCGCCTGGGAGATGAGCACTGCGAGCAGCGAGGAGACAATCACGGAGCGACCTCCGAAGACGGGCTGGGCACTGCGGCGGTGGGCGTCGTCCCGGGAGGCACGACGTGGCCGGCATCGAAGGGCTCCTCGTAGGCGGTGGGAATGCCCTCCGGAGTGCCGGCGGTTCCCGCGTCCGAGGAGACCTCCTCGGAGGCGGTGGGGATCGGTGGCAGGTGGGGCCCGAAGAAGGTGCCCGCGTCGATCACCGAATCGAGCAGCGAGGCCCCGGCGTCGACTCCGTCACCCTTGGGCGGAGTGTTGTGGATGTCCTTGAGCTCGGGATTCTTGCCGGTGCGGTCGCCGTGGCAGCCGTCGCACATCTCCGCGGCGTTCTCTCCGAAGTAGAACATCCGCTGGTTGTTCGAGCCGTGGGGGTTGTGGCAGCTCGCGCAGGTGAAGCGGCGGCCGGGCCGGCGGGGATCGAACTCGCCGGAGATCCTGTGCCCTCCGGCGACGAAGGTGGTCGCGTGGAGGCCGTCCTTCTTGTCCAGGTGGCAGCTCTGGCAGAGATCGTTCACCGGCTTGATCAGCATGAAGCGGTTGGCGGTGCCGTGGGGGTCGTGGCAGGCGGTGCAGCCGTAGCGCTCCAGGGCGCGGTGCTTCACCTCGACCTCGTCCTTCACCTTGTGGCAGCTATAGCAGACCTGCTTGCCGGTGCCGGGCTTGAGGTTGAACCGGTTGTCGGCGCCGTGGGGGTCGTGGCAGGCCATGCACATGCCCAGCGCCACCGGCCGATGGACGAAATTCCTTCCGGTGACATCGTCCTGGTGGCAGCGGAAGCAAAGCCGGCTGGAGGGCGGATCCCACAGGAGCGTCGGGTTGTCGCTCGAGTGCGGGTTGTGACACACCGGGCAGTCGCCCACCCGCAGCGCCGAGTGAGTGAACTTCTTGTCGTCCTTCCTATCGTGGCAGCCGTAGCAGAGGTCCGGCGGCGGCTTCTTGAGGAACTTGAGGTTTTCTCCGGTGTGCGTCTGCTCGTGGCAGGTCTGGCACTTGCCCAGCTCGACCGGCTTGTGGACGTTCTTCTTGGTGAGGTCGACGCGCTTGGTGGGCCTTGGCCGGTCAATTCCGCCACGGGCCTTCGAGTCGTGGCAGGTCAGGCAGAGCGCCTTCCCCTTGGCCCTGGTCTGCTTGGGGTTCTCGCTGGTGTGCGGGTCGTGGCAGTCGAGGCAACGCCCTTCCATCACCGGAACGTGCTTGATCGAGCCGATCGCGATCGACTCGAGGTCATGGCAGCGGAAGCACACCTTGTCCCGCGGCGCGCGCAACAGCGGCGACTCCTCGCCAGAGTGCGGGTTGTGGCAACCCACGCAGAGGGAGAGCTTCACCGCGGTGTGGACGTTCTCCTTTTCGTCCTTTCGGTCGTGGCAGCGGTAGCAGAGCTGGTCCGCCGGCCAGCGCTTGAGCAGCTTGCGGTTGTCGGAGCCGTGCGGGTCGTGGCAGGGCTTGCACCCCATCGCCACGATCGGCGGGTGAAGAGGCGTCTTGTTGGCGATCTGGTGGCACCCGGTGCACAGCTCAGGGTACCCCTTCACGAGCTTCCATCCGCGGCCGAGATCCGTCTTGCACTTGCCCGGCGCCTCGGCCGGCAGGTGACAGTCCGGGCAGCCTCCCTTGTTGAAGATGCCGTGCTTCGACTTGCGCTGTAGGAGCTCGCCGTGGCAGGCGGTGCAGGAAGCGCCGTCATAGGCGGCGCTGGGTGCGGTGGCCCCTGGGGCAGTCTTTACCGCTGGCCCGACGGGAGAGGCGCCAGCATCCGCCGAGCGAGCGCTCCCTGCGTCCGTGCCCGCGCCACTCGCGCCAGCACCGGAGCTTCCCGCATCCGTGCCCGCGCCGCTCACGTCAGCACCGGAGCTTCCTGCATCCGTGCCCGCGCCGGTGCCACCGTCTCCCGCCACGGTGCTCGCGCCAGGGCCCGCACCACCGCCGCCGGTGCTCGAGCCGCCCGCGCCGGCTCCGCTTCCGCTCGCACCTGTACCCACGCTACCCGCGTCGGCCGCTCCGGATGCCGCATCCGAACCGACACCGGAGGAAGTCGGAGCGCCCGCGTCGATCGGGACAACGCCTCCGGAGGCGCCGGCCCCCGAGCTGCCCCCCTGGCCGAACGCCGGAAGTAACGCCGCTGCGCAGAAAATGCAGGCCGCGGCCAGTGTTAGGGGCGCGGCGCTCGCCGCAGGGCGCTCGAACCCCCGGGCGCCAGCCCCGTTTCCACCGCCGTTGACCATTCAGCTTCCCGGGATAGCAAGGGTGGTGCCGCGCTAAGATGCCGTTGCGGCACGCGATTTCTTCGCATGACCCAGGGGGGAGCGCGCGGTGCGCAGCCGCCCAGCGCCAGGCGGGAAGGCGCTCGGCCCTTCGACCGGCAGAGCGCGGGCACCTCCAGACAAAGGACGCCGGTGATCGCGCGCGAGATGGGGCGGAGGTTCGACTCCGGTTGTCTAGCACCGGGCGGGATACCCTTCGATCGACCGAGCAGCACGCTCCGCGCTTGCGCGCCCGGAGCGCTCCGGAGGGCGGGAAACGTAGGGAAGTCGCGGAGAAAGACCGAGCGGCGCGGCGCTTCCCCGAATGCAGAAGCTGCGCGCTGCCGCGGGGATAGCGCAAGGCCTGCGGCTGGCAACTCGCCAAGGACCGGTTTGCGGCGCCCCGCGCTGGGTACGCGATTGGCAACAGATTCTGGCATTCGCCCGTGAGAATATTCGCCCGCCTTATCGAGCTCATCAGGAAGCTCTGGAGCAGCCTCGACGGAAGCTTGAGGACGCGAATCCTCATCCCCACCGCGGTGCTCTCGGCGGCGACCTTGGGAGCGATGGTCGTCTCGGCGGTGCACCTTCACGGCGCGGACATCGATCGCGCCAACCGCGAGCGGGCGGAGCTGTTCACCGACATGGTGTTGCGCGGAATCGTCGCCGCGCTGATTCACCCCGATCCGCCGGACATCTCGGAGGTGCTCCGCGCGCTCTCCGTGCACCGGGCGGACATCGAGTGGATCTCGGTGATCGACTCCGATGGGGTGGTCCGCCACTCCACCCGGCCGGAGTTGGTCGGGGGCAGGGCCTGGCGTCTCGACGAGCTGGCCTCCAAGTCCTTCGTGGCGCCCGGAGATCGGAGCCAGCTCGTGGTCCTCCGGCCGCTGGTGGATGACTCCTGCGCCCGCTGCCACGACCAGGGCAAGGGCATCGGCGGTTGGCTGGAGGTGCGTTTCTCGCGGATTCCGGTCACGGCGGCGAAGGACCGGCTGATGCAGACTTTGGCCCTCACCGCCATCCCCTCGCTGCTGCTCTTGATCGCCATCTCCTGGTGGCTCCTCGGGCGGGAGGCCATCCGGCCGCTCCAGCGCTTGGTGAACGTGATGAGGAGGGCCGAGGAGGGCCAAGCGCACGTGCTCGCCGACGAGGGCCGCACCGACGAGCTGGGCCACGCCGCGCGGGGCTTCGACGCGACGTACTCCGCGCTCCAGCGCAGCCGGAGCGAGCTGGAGGCGGTCTACCGGGAGCGCATCCGCCTCGCCGACCGCTTCGCGGTGGTGGGCGAGGTGGCCACCGGCCTGGCGCACGAGATCAAGAACCCCTTGGCCGGGCTGTCCGGTGCGCTCGAGATTCTCGCCGAGGATCTGGCCGGCTCCCCTCGGCACGGCGAGATGGTGGCCGAGATGAAGCACCAGGTGAACCGGCTGACCCAGATCATGGAGGCGATGCTGGACTTCGCCCGGCCAAGGCAGCCGCGGAAGCAGAGCACCGACGTCAACGAGACGTTGGAAAAGGTGCTCTTCCTGGTGGCTCAGCACCGGCGCGGCAAGAGCGTGGCCAAGATGGAGCGGGAGCTTCGGTCGGGCCTGCCCTCGGTGTGGGCGGACCCGGCCCAGCTCGAGCAGGTGTTCCTGAACATCTGCCTCAACGCCTGCCAGGCGATGAACGGCCACCCCGGCACGCTCTCGGTGCGCACCGGCCTCCGGGCGGAAAGGGTGACGGTGGAGGTGTCGGACACCGGCCCGGGGATTCCGCTGGAGATCCGCTCCAACATCTTCAAGCCCTTCTTCACCACCCGGCAGGGAGGCAACGGGCTCGGGCTGGCGATCTCCGAGCGCATCGTGGCCGAGCACGGGGGGCACATCGCCTTTAGCTGCCCGCCCGAAGGGGGCACGGTATTCACCGTGGCGCTGCCGGTGCACGAGCCGGCGGAGGAGCAGGCCGCATGAACAGCACCGCGCGCGTCCTGGTGGTCGACGACGAGAAGCTGATCCGCTGGTCGGTGAGCGAGCGGCTGGCAAGGCGGGGCTACCAGGTGGAGACCGCCGAGTCGGGCGAGCGCGCGCTGGAGCTGATCACCTCGGCGACTCCGGACGTGGCGCTCCTGGACGTGCGGCTGCCCGGGTTGGACGGAGTGGCGACGCTGAGGCGGGCGTTGACTTTGAACCCGGAGCTGGTGGTGGTGATGATGTCCGCCCACAGCACGGTGGACGTGGCGGTGGAGGCGATGAAGCACGGGGCGGTGGACTTCCTGGTGAAGCCCTTCCCTCTCGCCACCCTGGACGAGGTGGTGGAGCGGGCCCTGTCCGCCGCCTCCACTCGCAAGCAGATCGCCACCCGGGCGACTCCCGGGAACGGCCACGCCGCCGCCTTGGCCGCCATGGTGGGCAATGCCCCGGTGGTCAACGAGGTGCGAGAGCTGGTGTCGAGGCTGGCGGCGAGCAACGCCACCACCGTGCTGATCGAGGGCGAGAGCGGGTCGGGCAAGGAGGTGGTGGCGCGTTCGATCCACTACGCCAGTGCGCGGGCGGACCGGCCGTTCTTGCAGCTCAACTGCGCCACCCTGCCCGAGCAGTTGTTGGAGAGCGAGCTGTTCGGACACGAGCGGGGCGCGTTCACCGACGCCAGGGCGCAGAAGCGGGGCCTGTTCGAGAACGCGGATGGCGGCTCGGTGATGCTGGACGAGATCGGCGATCTGCCGGCGGGGGGCCAGGCGAAGCTCCTGCGGCTCTTGGAGGACAAGACCTTCCGCCGGGTGGGAGGCATCACCCAGCTTCACGTCGACGTCCGGGTGATCGCCGCCACCAACGTCAATCTGGCCGAGCGGGTGCAGGAGGGGCTGTTCCGGGCCGACCTCTTCTTCCGGCTGAACGTGGTGCGCATCAGGGTGCCTCCCCTGCGTGAGCGCAAAGAGGACCTCCCGCTGCTCGCGGCGCATTTCGTCTCCAAGTACAACCAAGAGCTGAAGCGGGAGGTGCGGTACATCTCTCCGCCGGCGCTGGAGCTCTTGGTGGGCTACGGGTGGCCGGGGAACGTGCGCGAGCTGAGGAACGTGATCGAGCGGGCGTTCATCCTGCACCCGAGTGCCGACGAGCTCAGGCCTGAGCATCTCCCCCAGGAGATCCGGGAGGCCCGCCTGCCGGCGCCGCCCGCGGCCGAGCAGGGGGATGGGGTGATGTCGCTGACCGCCGCCGAGCGCCGGCTGATCCTGGAGGCGATGGACAAGTCGCACGGCAACCAGTCTCAGGCGGCGAGGCTGTTGGGGATCAGCCGCGACACGCTGAGGTACCGGCTCAAGAAGTTCGGCCTGCTGTGATCGTCGTCGCCATCGAAGGCCCTCCTATTCGTCGTCCCAGGGGTATTGCCGGATGAGGTAGGCGATCAGGCCGTCGATGTCCTCCGCTGAGAGTTGTCCGCCCCACGCGGGCATCTGCAGCGGAGGAGTCGGGCCGGCCGGATCCTTCTTGGCGGCCGGGTTCCCGCTGCGGATCAACTGCTCGATCGCCCCGTACTGCGCCAGGAAGCCTCCGTACCGCGGGAAAGGCGGCTTGTCGGCCAGGCTCGTCAGGTCGGCTCGCTGCTCGATCAGCCCGACGACGAGCTCTGCCTCGCTGCGCTCGAAGAGCATCATCCGTTCCGCGAGCTCATCGAGGGCGGGCACCGTGTCCTTCAGGTAGTTGGGGTTGACCACTCCACCTTTCCCACCCTCGCCGTGGCACTTCACGCACCCTTTGGTCCGAAACAGGTGGGCGCCTCGCTCCGCCAGAGAAAGAAAGTTGGGCGCCGGTGCGTGGTGGGGACAGGTCCCTTCGGCGGAGGCCACTGCCGGGGCAGGCGCGCCGTCTCCCAGCACGCGGATTATGCCGCGCATGAAGTGGTGACACTCACCGCAGACGGCGGTGCAGTAGTAGGTGAATTCGCCCGGCCGGTCCGGCTTCACCCGAAGCTCGACCACGTGGCCCGGCTCGACCTCTACGGGGCCAAGGCCCAGCTCGGGCACGTAGAAGCCGTGCGTCACGTCGGCGCTCTTCAGCCGCAGCACCACCTCCTCGCCGACCCGCAGCTCCACCGTGGCCGGCCGATAGTGGCTGCGCCAATAGCTGGCCGCCGTCACCGGCTGGTCAGTCCATGCGCCGTCCTTCATCACGCCGGTCAGCTCGATGACTCGCGCTCCCGAGGGCCCCCGCGACCTTTCGTGCGATGCGACGGCCACCGGCAACCCTGCCAGCACCGCCGCCGTCAGCACCACCCCTGCGACTTCCTGAATGCCTGCGTGCATGGCTCACCCGACGAAGAAGACGAGGAACCCGAGCGTCACCGCGGTCGCGAACCCGCCGATGGGCAACAGCCCTCGCCAGGCGGCGCGCTCCGAGCCGAAGAGCCGGAGCCCGGCCTGGTAACCGCACCTCAGCGCGTAGAGCAGCCCAATCGCGAGCAGCGGCATCTGCACGTAGACGAGGTACTCGGGGATGACCGGCGTCCAGGGAACGTGCGCCGTGCCGAAGAGGTCCCACCCCCAGCCGAACGGGTCAGACGCGACCGCCAAGATGTAGGCGCCGTTGACGAACAGCAGCGGCACGCTGAAGGCGATCCAGGCCAATAGCCCCAGCGGCACCAGGATGTATGCGTAGCCGAGGAAGACCTCCTTCACCGCCTTGGCGGCGCCGCCGGCCACCCGTCGCGCCAGGCGAGCGGCCCCGTAGAAGGCGGCGGGCAGCGCGACCAGCGCCGAAACCCAGAGGATGGCCGCGTACACCCCGAAGCCCTTCCAGGCGCCCGTCTCGGTGACGTTCGCCCAGTCCTTGATGGTGCCGTAAGGGCCCAAGAGGATGACCGAGTAGGCCATCGCCAAGGCGAGCATGATGAAGCCCTTCCAGGCCTCGTCGTAGCCCTTGATGATGGTGTCGGACGCGAAGGGGCGGGCGTTCAGGGCGATGTTGTCGTTGGGGCAGGCCTTGATGCACTCGAGGCACAGCCCGCAATAGTTGTTCCGCTCGAGCTTGCCCATGTACACCGCCCAAGAGCAGGCCCAGGCGTTCTCGCTTCCCGTTCGACAGGCCTTGGGCTTGCACTTGAGACAGACGCCTGAATCCTTGGGCCGCAGCTCGATCATCGACGCCATCGAGTAGAGGCTCAAGAAGCCGCTCACCGGACACACGTAGTTGCAGAAGGCGCGCAGCCGGTAGACGGCCCCCAGCACCAGCGCCACCACGATGAACGAGCCGAGCACCCCGGCGGTGACGATCGGACGGGTGACGAGGAGCGCGCTGAAGGTGCAGAGAGTGAGGAAGCCGAAGTTCTGCAGCCAGATGTTGGTCAGCGCCTTGGGCCACTTGAGATTGAGGCCGAACATCCGGTTGTTCAATCCGGCCGTCTTGCCCGGGCGCACCTTGATCAGCGCGAGCCGCTGCAGCCACTCGCCGAAGAACGGCAGCGGGCACATGGTGCACCAGATGCGCGAGGCGAACGGCACCATGATGGCGATCAGCGCGAACCACCAGAGGATCCAGATGAAGACGATGATGATGTTGCGGTTCCCGACGGGAGT
>JACPVI010000036.1 GCA_016191815.1 Myxococcales bacterium | reverse complement strand
ACCGAGCGCCAGTCGCGCGAGATCAAGCAGGCGGGCGAGCGAGGTGACGCGCCTGTCGGCGAGGCCGCAGGGCACGATAAAATCAAAATAGCTCAAGTCCGTGGACACATTCAGGGCGAAGCCGTGCGAGGTGATCCAGCGCGAAACGCGCACGCCGATAGCGGCAATCTTCGCGCCGCCGACCCAGACGCCGGTGTGGTGCCACTGCACCCCGGACTGGTACTTCACGTAGTAGCGGACGAACAGCTCGTCGTATCCCGCCCCGAGGTTCTTGTAGAGATCCGTCGCGATCGGCCCGGTGCCGCTCGAGGTCATCTTCATCGACGCCGAGCCGCGGCTCTTCGCGGGGACGTCGGCGACCAGCGCCATACCCGAGGCGTTCTTGGAGGTGTTGTATCGGCCGGTGACCGCCGCGACCGAGCCCTCCTCGAAGTTCTCTGTCCAGACCACGTCGGGGTCGCCCGCGATGCCGATGTCGCCGGGATAGCGGTCGGAAAGAAAGCCGCTCCCTCCATCGGGAAGGCCGGCGTCGGACTCGCCTGCGTCGGCACCGCCACCGCCGCCCGCGCCACCGCCTCCTCCTCCGCCGTCCGCCGGAGAACCACCTGCGTCCGGTGCGGCGGCGGTTCCGGTGCAGCCGCAGAGCGCGGACACCGCCACCGCGGTCGCGACGAGCAGGGTACGCATGGCCAGCCTCCCCTCCGTGACCGGAGCACTCTCGCTCAGCCGTCCATGGACGGTCCAGCGCCGCGGGTCGCCCGGCGCCGGGAGGTGTCGTCCTTGCCTCCTCGCCGCGCGGCGGCGCCCTTGAGCGGCAACGGCACCGAGTACGTCCACGCTTCCACCTTCATCGGATAGGAGTGGTGCATCTTGTTGGCGTCGCGGTTCTTCTCGATCATCCGGTGCTGCTCGACCGTCACCTCGAAGGACGCTTCCTCCAGGCCAGGTGGAAGCGGGACCTCGAAGTCGTAGGTCCGCGATTCACCGCGGCGAATGCTGGTGTCCTGCACCATGCGGGCCTTGGGCCACCACTCCCACTCCTCGCCGTATCGCCGTTCGTCTTTCCAGAGCACCTTGCCACCGCCGTCCAAAAGGCGGAAGTGCACCAGCGCGAAGCGCTCGATGTCGCCGGTCGGGATGGTGTGGCCGGCGAAGCGGTTGGTGACGACGACCGTGATCTTCGCCTTCTGGCCGGGGCGGTAGCCGCCCGGATCGGCCTTCACCTCCACGCCCAGGCCGCTTCGCCCCGAGGCCTCCATGGCGAACTTGGGGATGCCCGCCCCGAGGAAGTTGTGCAGCCGCCCGCGCCTGCTCTCACCCGAGCTGGTGTACCGGGTCGTCTCGGGCATGTGGCAGTCGAGGCAGTGCACGCCCTTGGCGGGGAGCTCGGTCTTCCGGTATTCGTCTCCGGTCTCGAAGTAGCAGATGCGGACCGGGCCGTAGACCACCTTCGCGTTGTGGCAGTAGATGCACCACTCGTGCGACATCAGGTGGTCATCCACCTGGATCGAATGAGGTGCGGCGACCTTTTGCTTGGCGATCACCTTCCGGTCGCGGATGTGGCAGGTCGCGCAGTTGATCCCCTCGTCGAGCAGCTCGGAGTCGTAGCTCGGGTTTATGTCTCCCACCGGCTGCCGGAAGTCGCTGTCGACCAGCCCGGTGATCAGCCGGTACTGCTGGTTGGCGAGGGGAGCGTGGCAGTTGGGGCACAGCCAGAGGTGCTTGTCCTTCCGCCACTCCGCCTGGAACTGCGGATCGGAGAAGGAGTAGGCATGCGCGCTGGTGCGCCACTCCTCGTAGGCATCGGGGTGGCACTCGGCACACTCGCGGCTGCGGATGGTGTCGAAGCCGTCCGGGGGCGCCAGGGGGCCGATCAGCTTCTCCCAGTAGTTGGTGAGGGGCTTGATCCGGTCGGCCGGGGGTCTCGGCTGGGACGCGGGCCGGCACGAGAGCAGCGCGGCGGCCGCGATACCGATCGCCGCGACACCAATGACGGCTCGGAACTTGGCGCTCACGTGCGAGGTGTGACTGTACGAGCAGACCTGGGCCGGCGTCCAGGCGTGGTGCTCACCGAGGGATCCCGGGTCGAGCACTCTTCGGGGGCTTTGGGGCTCAGGACGGGCCCGAGCCCAAGGCGGCGGTCAGGGAGTGCCCTGTGGCTTTGCCGCCGCGGACTTGCAGGAGTTGACGCCCAGGATCGCGTTCACCGGGCACCAGCTGATCAGCGCGGTGCCGAGGCCGATCGCCCCGACGACGTAGCTGATGATCGAGGCGATCCCCGGGGGGACCACTCCGGCCAGAGGCAGGGCGATCCCCGCCACCCCGATGACGATCCTCACGATCCTGTCCGCTCCGCCGACGTTGTGAGCCATTCCGGTCTCCTTTTCGCTGCTAGGTATGTGGGGCGACGCGAACGTTACGAGGCGGCCGTCAGAAGACGACCCCGGCGCCGCCGAAGAACTGGTGCACCACCTGGTCTCCGCCGTTGGGAGCGGTCTTCTTGGTGCGCATGATGACGTAGTCCAACCGCAGCAGGGTGACGCTCACGATCGGATCGAACATCAGGCGCCGGTAGCCGACAGTTCCGACGTCGACGTCGTTGAAGTCCTTCGGGACCTGGTCCGAGCCCTGTTGCTCGTTCCGCACCGCGTCGTAGCGCAGGATCAGCATGTTCGGCAGCTTGGCCCAGTTGAGCTCGGCGGTGGTGGAGTGCCAGCGGGCCTCCTGAGCGGCCGGACGGATGGTCATCAACGAGCTCTTGTCCAGCCCATAGGTGTAGACGCCGTGGAAGGTGACCAGACCTACGCCCGGGAGCATGAAGCCGGTGCTCAGCTCTCCGCCGGCGCGGTAGAAGGGAATGTCTTGCCCGCCAGCTCCGGGGACGCCGGTGGGATTGCTGGTGGGGGCCTGGGCCACCACGCCGTGGGCGCCGATCCTCGTTCCGGAGCTGATGCCGTAGCCCCCGAACGACTGCGTCACGTGCGCGTAGAGGCCGGGGGCGATGGTGCCCGAGCCAATCTGGTCGGTGACGATCCCGGTGAGGGCGTAGCGGAACACGTAGCCCGGCGCCACCGCGGTGTGGCCCTCAAGCTCGATGCCGCTCTTCGGTTGCCCGAGGTCGAAGGTGGCGATGTTCCCGTACTCGTACGGCGACTTGGTGTCGAACGGCAGAGGGGCACCACTCAGGGGATCGCCAATGGTCTTGAGGTAGGGCGTACCCGGCTTGTACGAGTAGGCGGCGTGAGCCCGGAAGAAGGTCGGAGTTCGAGCAGGGGAGAGCGGAACGTCCAGCTCCATTTGGCCGACCTTCAGACTGGCGAGGCTGCCGGCCAGGTTGTCGAGCCGGAACCACACTTGCTCCGGGCGAATCGCGCCGCCCTCGAGGCCACGGAAGGTGAGCAAGTGGGTCACGTTTCGAGCCAGGGTGCCGCCGGTCAACAGGCGGATGCCGATCAGCTCCACGCGGCTGGTGCTCGCTCGACCCAGCTCCGCGGGGTCCGGCCCATTCTTCATCGGCACGCCGTTGAACGTCCGATAGCCATAGCCGATGGTGCCGCGCAGGGACACCGGCCAGAAGGCGGTGGAGAGGCTGGTCGGCACGTCGCGCTCGGAGATGTCCTCCGGCGGGGCGACTCCCTTCTGCATCGCCGCCACCTTGGCCAGCGCCCCCTCCAGCCCCTTCATCTGGTAGCCGTTGTCGCGGAACATGTTCCCGAAGTCGTTCAGCTTCGGGAGCGGCGTGTGACACCTGGTGCAGGGCTGCTCGTACTTCCGCGCGAAAAGGGGAAGCGCGCGGCTGTCGCCCGAGAAGGCCAACAAGACTGCGATGCCCACCAGGGGCCGGACAGCCGTGAGGAAGTCGCGACCCAGACTGGAGCGCCTCATCGAATCACCTCCGTACACGAGTGGACTGCACGGCTCAGCACGAGCCAGTCGATCAGAGTTCATTTGCGAGTGCGGCTTCCCGCTCGCGTGTCCTCGCTTCGGCACACGGCATTGCGCATCCCACCCCTCGCGACTGTGTGACATGCATGTGCGGGGTCGCGGCGTGCAAGGTTGTAGGCGCCGCTTCCAGGTGTCAAGGAATTGTCAGGCCGGGGTGCGCGGCTGTGCGCCCGAGGCTCACCTCTCAGAGGCCGCCTCGGCGAAGTCCGAGGCCATCTTCATTCGAAGCGCTCTGCCCTTGGGGGTGTCCTTCATCTCCAGGAGAGATTTCACGTAGTGGACAATGGCCCAGAGGTCCTCCTCGGGCAGCGCGCCCTTCCAGGTGGGCATGGCGGTGCCGCCGATGCCGGAGGCGATGGTGCGGTAGAGGTCCTCCTCGGTCGTTCCGGCGCGGACGATGGAGGAGAGGAAATCGGACGGGAGCAGCTGCTCGCCGTACTCGCTGTCCGTCCAGACCGGGCGGTACATGTTGGGGCGGGGCTCGGTCTGCTCGTCGCCCTGCTCGCGGGCGAACGCGCGCAGCTCCTCGCGCGTGACGTAGTGGGGGTGGCAGGCGCCGCACCTCGCCACTGCGTGGTAGAGCTTCTTCCCTTTCTCGATGGCCTGCTCCTTCCGGGCTTGGCCGAAGGGGTCCGGGCTGGTGGCGATCGGCTCTCCGGGCTCTTCCTCCTCCCACCTTGGGGAGAACGTCTTGATGTACTGGATGACGGCCTCCAGCTCCTCGGAGCTGCCGTCCCAGGGAGGCATCGCGGTGCCCTTGAGGCCCCGCACCACCACCCGCATCAGCCCCTCGTCGGTGGGGAGCGCGCCCGCCGGGACGCCTCCGAACTTGAACTGCCCGCGGGTGAAGTCGCGGGGGAGGGGGTGCTCGGCCTCGGCGGACCAGCCGCGCCCGTCTCCCTTCTCTCCGTGGCACTTGGCGCAGCGATTCATGAACGACTCGCGGCCGGCGGTGAGCACCGCCGCGCTCACCGGCTTCCCCCCGAGGCGGACCGTGTCCTCCGCCGCCACCAGGCGTCCGCTCGCGAGCTTGAGTGGCCCGAGGGCGGTCACGCACCCTGCGAGCGCGGCGATCAGGGTGGGGAAGAGCGCCCGCCGGCGAACTCCTGCCATCTGAATGGACCTCCTCGTGAAGGAGACGAGAGTGTACAGCAAGAGGGCCGCGGCACTTCCGAACCGGCGAGGGCATGCGCACCGTGGCACCTCGCGAGGGGGAAAGCGTGAGGATCGCGGCGTCGGGGCTGGCCTTCCTGGCAACGGGCTATTCGAAGAGGCCTACGTTTCCCCGAACCCCCACGACTACGAGCGGCTGACGGTGGTGTTCAGGGCTGCGAGCCCCTGAGTGGCGGGGCCGCGCGAGCGGCATCGTCCGGCCAGCTCGGAGGCCGACTCGACCAGCCACCCCGGCGCGCAGCCTTTTCGCCCCGCCTGGACCGCCCAGCCTATCCGGCTGCCAGGGAGGGCATTTCCCAGCACCGCGCGCAGGCGCTGGGCGACCTCCCCGGCCTGGCGCTCGTCGGCTTGGAGCAGCACCACGCCAAGCTCGTCGCCCCCTAGCCGCGAGACGAAGTCGTAGCCTCGGACCCGGCGCTGCACCGCGCCCAGCACCTCCGGTGAGGCCGCCGCGCCTTCCATCCGCGAGACCAGCCGGAACACCAGCAGCGCCCAGGGACGACGCGCTCTCCGTGCTCGGTGCATGTACGCCTCGAGTTCCGCCCTGGACGAGCCCGCCCGGGTCCTCAGCAGGCCGGTGCCCGGCGCGAGCGCGCGCGAGAGCAGCCCGGCCAACAGTTGCTGGGAGATGCTGTAGATGGCGGCAGGGATGGTGACCAGCGGCATCATCGGGAACGCCGCCGAGCCGATCACCATCGCCGTGCCGGTGCTCCTCATGCCCCCGGCGAGCACCAGCGCGACCGCGTCCGCGTGGGGGAGCCCGGGGCGCCTGCTCCTAAGATGGCGGGCGCAGGCGAGCGACAGGGCGAACAGGCCGAGGTTCGCCGCGACCGTTCCCGCGCAAGCCACCACCAGCACTGCAGGTTCGGAGCGGATGTGGCTCGCCGCCGAGGCCACGTTGGTGGAGAGCGCGGCGAACAGCCCCAGGTTCCCGAGCAGGCCGAGCGCCGGCAGAGCGCGTTCCGCCGCAGCAGGGAAGAGGCGCCGCAGGGAGAGGCCAGCGAGCAGCGGCAGCGTCACTGACAGCACCAGTTGGCGGACGATCTCCCCCACCGGCACCGAGACGGGGCCTTCGGCGAGGCCGGGGAAGAGGTGGACGTAGGCGGGCACCGCCGCGACCGAGAAAAGCGTGGTGATCGCGATCAGCCCGAGCGCCAGGGCCACGTTGCCGGCCGCCACGCGGACCCACATCGCCGAGGTCATCGCGATCGGCATGAGCGAGGTGAAAAACAGGCCCAGCCTCAGCTCCAGGGCCGATTCGCCGCCGAAGGCGCCAAGCGCCACCGTGCTCGCCGCCAGCGCCCACGCCGGCGCGAGGACGTAGGCCAACAGCAGGCTCGCCGCCGCGCTCTGCCTCGCCAGCTCTCCGAAGTCCCCCACGCGGCACTGCACGGAGGCGGAGAGCATCATCGCGGTGAGGGCCAAGGTGGAGAAGTCGTAGTCCCAGGGGGTGCCGGGAACGCGGAAGAGGTCCACCTGCTTGAGCGCGAGGCCTGCCGCGGGGAAGGCCAGGTTCGCGGCCACCAGCGAGACGAGCAGCCAGTGGGAACGCGCCGCGATCCAGCGGTTGACCGCGAGCGCGGCGGCCTTCGCCGCGGTCCCTCGCGCCGTGGGCATGCTTTCCTCCCTCAGCGCGAGAGCGGGCAGGCCGCGTCGCGCACGCAGTCGTAGAGCGCCACGTCCACGAAGGCTCCGCCTTCGGCTCGGAAACGCGCCAGCCGGCCCATCACGTTGCCCGAGGGGTCGAAGTCCATCGGCCCGGATGCGCCCTGGTAGTCGATCGGCCTGCCCGCGGAGATCGCCATCACCGCCCTGGCGACCTCGTCCGGACCGGTGCCGATGCTTTCGCCTCCCACCTCGCTGGTGTGGCGGACGGCGGCCCGGATCCCTGCGCCGGTGATCGCGTCCGGGTCGTCCTTCCCCTGCGCGGCGATCACCGCCGCGAGCATCAGCGCCATCGCACCGTCGTAGTAGTTGGAGTCCCGGTACACCGGGCGCACTCCGTAGACCTGGAGGTATTCGTCGGCGAACACCTGCCCCTCGGCGCCCGCCTCGAGCAGCAGGTGCGAGACGCCCTCGGCGCCGTCGGCCAGGCTGCCGAGCGAGTCGAGAACCGAGGAGAAGCGCATCGCGTGGTAGTGCAGCATGCGCACCGCGGTGCCGCTCTGCCGGTAGGCCTTGATCGTCGCCGCCTGCTGCTGGGCGAAGTTCGCCACCGCGATCACGTCGGGCACCGCGTCGGTGGCGCCGGTGGAGGAGAGGGCGTCGCTCAGCTTGCGCATGTCCTCCACCCACGGGTAGCTGTTCACGTCGGCGTCGCGCGGGTGGTACAGCTCCTCGACCAGCGCCGGCGGGGTAGGGTGCAGCGCGGTGAGGTAGGCCTTCAGGTCCTTCGCCGCCCCGCGGCCGAAGGCCTCGTCGCTCCCATAGAAGGCGACCTTGAAGACGCCGTCGCCGTTCGCGTCGCCGCCGTTTTTCTCCAGCATCAGCCTCACCAACACCTGGGAGATCGCCTTGGTCGACATCAAGCAGCGGAAGTTCCAGCCCCCGCCGTTTCGGAGCGCCGCCTGGGTCACCGGATCCGGGTCGGTGGCGGCGGGGTTGTTCATCGTGCCGGTGGTGCAGCTTCCGCACAAAAGCGGCACGCCGAGGTCGTTGCCGGGGTCGGCGTCGTAATAGGTGCGGTGCACCGCGATGTCGTTCTGGCTGGTGTCGAGGATGAGCGCGCGGGCGCCCTTGGCTCGTACCAGCTCCTGGGCCCTGGGGAGGGCGACCGAAGGCTCGTTGCCCGAATCGGTCACCAGCACCGCCAGCTGCAGCCGGGTGAAGCCGGCCTTGCGCAGCCCGAGGTTCACGTGCCGGCGGGCGAGCTTGATCGCATCAAGCCAGGTCGGCTCGGAGTTGTTTCCGGAGCGATCGATCACCACTCCGATCGGGACCCCCACCTGGGTAGGGGCTTCCTCCTCCTCGCAGGCGGCGAGGATCAACGCGGCGCAGGCAAGCGGAAGCGCTCGTCTCATGGCTACCTCCCTGGCTGGTTAGTGCTCTGCCCGGGGTGTACTGATACCTGCGACGAACGATCCTCTCGCTGCGAGGCGCAGGCTCGTCGCTTGCGCTGCTCGACGTGCCCCGCGGCACGCCTGCGCCGCGCACTCCTCGCGTGCGCCCTCTCGCTTCGGCCTCGTTCGTCTCGGTGCCATCAGTACACCCCGGGCAGAGCACTAGCGGATGCGGGCGGTGACGCGGCCCTCGGGTGCGACCTGGACTCCGATGGAGCGGCGGGTGGTCCCGTTCACCCGGATCTCGACCTGGGCGGGGCCGGCGGGGACTTCCTTGGCGAGGAGCGGAGGACGGCCGTAGCGGACGCCGTTGATGAAGACCTCGCCGTAGATCTCCGGGGACACCACGTAGACTTGCCCGACCGGCGTGGGCGGAGCGGGCTTTGGCGGCCTTCCCTCGGCGGGCTCCGGCGGGTCGGCCGGCTCGACGGTGGCGGGCTCCGGCGGGTCGGCCGGCTCGACGGTGGCGGGCTCCGGGGTTCTCCGCGGCTCCTCGCGCTCGGGCGGAGCGGAGCTCGCGCGAGGGGCGATCAGCGCGCTCACGTCGGCGTCGACGGCGATCACTCCGCCCGGTGCAACCTGCACGCGCCGCTCGGCGAGCTTTTTTTCTCCGCGGAGGAGCGCCACCTGGTGCGTCCCCGGATCCACCGGCAGGCGGGCGGGAGTGAGATCGACCTCCGCCCCGTCGAGCTGCACCACCAGGCCTTGGGGCGTCGAGGTGACGAGGACGAGGCCCCGAGGAGGCGGGGAGTCCTCCGGCTCCACGGCCCGCGCCTGCGGTTCCTCGCGCTCGGATCTCCGAAGCGCCCGGCGCCGTTCGGCGGAATCGGTTCGAGCGACCGGTTTGGGCCGCGGTGGACCCGCGGCGCGTAGCGCGTTGGCCCGCTGGGCGTCCTCTGCGGCCTGGCGCCGGTCCCGGTCCTCCAGCTCCTTGGCGATCCGCATGAGCTCCGCAGTGTCGCCGCCGGAGCCGCCCATGCGGTTGGCCAACCCGAGCTCCCTCACCGCTCGGGCATACTCGCCGCGCTCGAGCGCCGCGAGCCCTGCCACCCGGTGGGCCCGCGCCAGCTCCGACTCGGTGGGCGCCGGGGGAGGTGGCTCGGCCGGCTGGGTGGGCTTCGCGGTGGCCTTGGGATCCGAACGGCCGGCGCGGTAGATGCGATAGCCGATCGCGTTCGCGAGCACGAAGAGCGCGGCCAGCGCAAGGTAGGTGACGAGCCTTCTGGGTGCAGGTTCCCCGATGGTGGCCGAGCCCTGCAGGCTGAGCTTCCGGAGCGAGGAGGAATGCGTATGGGACATAGGAGACCTCAGGAGACGAACAGCCAGAACGCAAAGGTGGCTGCGAGCAGGGTGAGCAGGACGAGGATCCACTCCCGCCCTCGAGCAGCGGAGGTGGTCCGCTCGGGGACCGAATCCATCTCGACGTCGATCTCCGCCAGAGGCTGCGGATCCTCCACCGGCGGAGGTGCGCCGGGAGTCGGCCTGGAGAGCGCCGTCGCGCTGGAGGGGAGCCCCCCGGGGAAGAGCCTCAAGATGAGCGCCGACGCCTCCTTGCCCCCGGAGGTCCAGTGCTGCTGCGCGCGGTACGCTTCGAGATCGGCGCGCATCGCCTCCGCGCTCGGGTAGCGCAAGGCGGCCTGTGGGGCGAGGGCCCGCATGAGGATCCCTTCCAGCTCGGGCGGGAAGGGCGTCACCGTGCTCGGAGGCGGGACGTGCCCCTTCTGCGACGCCTCCAGAGATAGGCCGAAGGTGCGGCGGGCGAGTGGGCGCTGCCCGGTGGCCAGCTCATACAGCACCAGGCCGAGCGAGAAGACATCCGAGCGGCCATCGAGCGGCTGGCAGCAGGCCTGCTCGGGGGACATGTACGCGAGCTTCCCCTTGAGGAGATCCGGCCTCGAGTGCCCCACCGAGGCCGAGGAGCGCACGATGCCGAAGTCGGTGAGCTTCACCGCCCCGGTGGCGGACACGAGGATGTTCCCCGGAGTGACGTCGCGGTGAACCAGGTTCAGCGGCTGTCCGTCGGGCCCTCTGGCGGAGTGCGCGTAGGCCAAGGCCTCGCAGACCGAGATGCCGACGTGGACGAGCACCCGCAGTCCAGGGCCGATTCGCTGATTACGGCACTCGCGCAAGATGCCGGCCAGCGAGGCTCCTTCGACGAACTCCAGGGCGAGGTAGTACTCCCCGTTCACCTCGCCGAAGTCGAAGGCCTGCACGATGTTCGGATGGTTGAGCAGCGCAGCCACCCGCGCCTCGTTCTCGAACATCCGGGTGAAGTCGTGGCGGCGACACAGCTCGGGGAGCACCTTCTTCAGCACGCAGGGCTTGACGAAGCCGCCCGGCCCTTCGAAGGCGGCGAGATAGATGCGGGCCATGCCGCCACAGGCCAGCTCGCCCCGGAGCCGGTACCTGCCGAACCGATCGCTCTCCAAAGGAGGAGGCGCCGGCCTTAGCTTCAACGTCTGCGCGAGCTCGCCCATCAGTAGGTCTGCCTAAGCTCGAGGAGCGCCAGCCGCCCCAGGGTGGGAATGTCATGGCCGCCGAAGCCCGGCTCGGAGTAGCGGGTGTCGAGCAGGTTCCGCACGCTCAAGGACACCGCGGTCTGCGCCGCGCCGAGCACGCTCAGGCCCACGGTGGAGAGGTGGAGGTCGACCGTGGTGTAGGCCGGCAGCGAGTAGGGCGTGTCGTTGTTGAGGTAGGCGTTGCTCTGCGACGAGCCGCGCGGGCCCACCTGGCTCAGACGGCCGGAGGCGGCGAGGTGCACCTCCGGCAGGGCGAGGTTCAGCTCGGCGGTGAAGCGGTGCGAGGGGTACAAGGGAGGAGGCCTCGCCCTGAGTGCGCCGTCGGAGAAGGCGCGGACCACCTCGGCCGAGCCCGAGGCGGTGAGGCGGCCGAGCGCGAGGTGGAGGATCGCCTCCCCGCCCACTCCCTGCTCTTGCCCCTGGTTTCGGGCGTAGAAGTTGCTGCCCGACTGGACGAACTCGATCTTCTCGTCCACCTGCTGGCCATAGACCGCGGCCTCCACCGCCAGCCGCCCGAAGAGCTGGACGCTCGCCGCCAGCTCGACGCTGTTCACCTTCTGGGGCGAGAGCGGCAGGACGTTGCTCAGCGTCCGGTTGCCGATCACGTTGTTGGCGCTGCCGAACCCGGGCAGGCCGAAGAGCAAGGTGGCCGACGGGGTTTGGTAAGCCTGGCCGAGCACGGCCTTGGTGGTGAGCCAGTCGCTCCAGCGCCGCGCGGCGGCCAGCCTCCAGGTCGGCTGGGCCGGGAAGAAGCTCGGCACGTCGAGGCGCAGGTTTCCGGTGAGGCGGAGGTCCGCGCCTGGTTCGAAGGTGCCCTGGAAGTAGGCTCCGAAGTTGTCCAGCGCGACGTCCAGGCGGTCGCTGGGCCCGACCAGCGCAGTGGGCTCGCCGGCCCGGGCGGCCGCGAGCGGCGGGGTGTAGACGAAGTGGAGGACTCGCTGCTGCTCGTGGTTGAAGTCCAGGCCGCCCTTGAGCGAAAGCTCGCTCTTCGCGAGCACCGTCACCTCGGCCCCTCCGTCGACCGCCCAGTACCCGTAGCCTCTTCGATAGAAGGCCTGCTGGGTGCCGGTGAGGAACAGCCGCTCGTCCGTGCCCGGGCTTCCCTTCGACCAGGCCGCCCAGGCGGAGCTGGAGACGTCCTTCGACCAGGCTCGCTCGTGGCGGGCGCTCGCCCAGAGATTCTCCAGCGCCTCCCGGCTCTGATGGGTCATCACCGAGTTGAGCTGGAACTCGCCCATCGCGTCGAGGAGCTGGAAGCCGCCCTGCAGCGAGAGGGCACCGATCGCCGACGTCCCGGCGTACTGGGCGAAGAGCCCGCGCGGAGCGGCGAGGTCGTCGGCGCTGGCGCCGGCGAAGAACGGCCGGTAGCGGGAGAGCTCCGGATCCTGCTCCGGGAAGGTGCGGGGCACGGAGAGCCCAGATCGATCGAGCTGCTCGCCCACCGCGGCGACGAGCAGGGAGTGACGCCCGTCGCTGAAGCCTCCCAAAAGGGAGCCTCCGAAGCCGGTCCCGCCCGAGTGGGCCATCGCGCGGGCGCTCGTCTCCATCACCAGCGCCGAGCCGGCCTGCGGGCGGGTGATCACGTTGACCGTGGCGATGAAGGCGTTGGCCCCGTAGAGCGCCGAGAGCGGCCCCTTGGCCACCTCGACGCGCTCGATCATCTGCACCGGGATGTACTCGGGGCCGAGGAAGGCGGTCAGCTCAGGCCTGAACCCCACTGGCACCCCGTTCACCATCACCTTGACGATCCGGGTGCCGGCGCGCAGCCCGCCGGTCACCCCCCGCACGCCCAAGGAGGGGAGCACCAGATCGTCCACGACGTACAGGCCGGGGATGTCGGCGAGGATCTCCCCCAGCGACCGGTAGCGCCGCCGGGAGATCTCCTCCCAGCCGACCGTGGTGACATTGGCCGAGGCGAGCGCCTGGGCCTCCGCCACGCCGCTGGCGGTGACCACCGGGTGGTTGCGCGCGTCATCGACCAGGGCGGAGTCGACCTCATCGTGCGCTGCGGTGCGGCCTTCGGCGGGGGCGGCCGGCTGCGCGCGGGCCGGCGCGGCGGCCAACAGGATCGCCGCCAGCGCCAATCCCGCCCGCCTCAGGAAATGTCCGGCTTCGGGCCAGCCGCCGGGGAAGGCGAGCCGGACCAACTCCCTCGCCGATTCTCTCGACTTCCTCCGCGGGCAAAGCCGGAGCAGGGCCCCTCGGAATTCGCGAGCGGTCTGGAATCTCCGGCGGGGATCGCGATCCAGCCCGGCCTCGATCGCGGCGCTCAGGCCCGGGGGGAAGTCGCGGCGCTGGACGGCCAAGGAGGGCACCTCCCGCCGGCTCGCGTTGAGGAGACTCTCCAACTCGCACTCTCCTTCGAAGGGGTTTCGCAGCGTGGAAAGCTCGAAGAGCACCACCGCGGCCGACCAGAGATCGGCGCGGGCGTCGAAGGCGGCGTGAAGCTGCTCCGGGGCGAGGTAGGCGGCGGTCCCCCGCAGCTCTCCGTCCAGGGTGTGGTGGGACTGCAGCCTGAAGCGCGCCAGGCCGAAGTCGGTCAGCTTGCAGGCGCCGTCGGTGCAGAGGATGAGGTTTCTCGGCGTCACGTCGCGGTGCACCGCAGCGAGCGGGAGACCGTCCGAGCCGATGGCCTCGTGGGCCGCGCTCAGGGCGTCGAGGAGATCCACTCCCAACGACACCACCGCGGCCGCCGGCGGGTTGGCGCCGAGACTCCGCAGGCGCGCCATCACCTCGAACAGCGTGGGGCCGGGGGCGTACTCGAGGACGTGGAAAGGCAGGCCACGGTGGCTTCCGGTGCCGAGCAGCCTGGCGATGCGCGGGTGCCGCACCCGGGCAAGCAAGCGGGCCTCGTCGGCGAAGGCGAGCTGCGCCTCGAAGTCGCGGGCGAGCGCCGCGCGGAGGCACTTGAGGGCGACTGGCTTCCGCCTCCACCACCCCTCTCGCACGGCCAGGTAGACCTCGCCCACCGACCCCGAGCCGAGGTGGGCCAGGATCCGGTAACGACCAATCGTTCCTTCCAAGGACGCCTCCCTTCCGTCAAAAAAAAATCGGGCCGCCATCGCCGCCTCGTTCCCCCGCGTGGGAGATGAGGCGACTTGGCGGCCCGCCTGGCGGCGCCTCACGGCGCCACACGCTTGGCTCTGCGTGCCCCCGCCCGCCCACGGCGCGGCGCGGAGACGTGCTCTGTTTCGAAGTCGTTATGTCAAATCAGGGTGCGGGGCGGATCCCTCCTTCATGCACATGGATGCAAAAACAAAAATCCCCCGGTGCCGGCCTTCGGCCGAGACACGCGGGGGATTCTGAAGTCTCTCGTCATTCGGCAGCCCTTCGAGCGGGGTCTCCGCCAGTGGCTTTGCGCTCCCGCCGACGCGGGATTGCCTTTTCGCGACCCGCGAACGTTAAACGAGACATTTTCAACTTGTCAATGTAGGCGGTCAGGCGCGGGCGGTGCCCAGTGTAAGCGCCCGGCCGGCGGCGGAGATCGCCGCGGGAGGCCGGGGCCAATGACGGACCAGGAAGAGGGCGGACAGCCCCAGCTCGATCGCGGCGACCGGCCAGGAAACGGCGCGGCTGTTGCCGATGCCGCCCAGCGCGCGCGACCAGAATGCGCACCAGCTCTTCGGATGGGCCGCCATCCACACCGCGTCGGCGATGCCGGCCAGCGCGGTGGCCGCGAGCAGCGTGTCCATTCGTCCGGATCGCTCCTTGGCCAGTGGGAAGCGCGTGAAGCTGACCGGCTGCCCGCGCTTGATCTCTCGAGCCGCCTCCCTGGCGATGCACTGCAACTCGCGGTTGTCCACGCCCAGGTGCACCGATGGGTAGCAGCGCAGGTTCTCTGTGGCGCGACCGAGCAGGGTGAAGGCGCCGGGCCGGTTGTGCCTTTGGAGGTGGCAGAGGGCGGCGGCGAGTTGGGTGACTCCCTGCCAGAAGGCGCGGTCCTCCTCGCGCGTCGCCTTCGACTTCCAGAGGTACTCGAAGAACTCGTGGGCCTCGAAGAAACGGCCGAGGTCGAAGAGGAGCGCCGCGAAGCCGAAGGCCTCCGCCGGAGAGCTCGCCAGCTCCCCGGGCTCCACGGGCATCGGCAGCTCATTCGGCGTCCCCTTGGGGAGCGGCCGGCCGAGCCGGTCGCGCGGGTGCCGCTCGTGGTGCTCGATTTGCTCCGGGCCGTCTTGGATGCGCGCCATCGCCGACCTCCTGTGGGCCAAAGCTGCGGTCGTTCCCGCGCCGCGTGAAGGGCCGCCCGCTCGCCCGTGCGCGTTGCCGGCGAGCGTCGGGGCGCCTACTTGACGATCGCCACCTCCAGAGTGCCCTCGCGCCGGAGCACGTTGACTCCGGCTCCCTCCGGGTAGCGGTGGAAGACGAGATCCACCACCGCCTTGCCAACCCGTAGCCCCTCGATGCGGACCTCGTCGAGGAACGCGGGCAGCGAGGGGCTGCGGAACCTGAGCTGGCCGCCCACTCCGTCCAGCTCCATGCCGAGGCACGCCCCAAGGAGCATGAACACCGCCACGGAGGCCCACGCCTGCGGCGAGCACGCGACCGGGTAGAGCGTCGGGCCCTCGCTGGGCCGCCGGACCAGACCGCAGAACAGCTCCGGCACGCGGCGCAGCTCGAAGTACAGGCTTGCGTCGAACAGGGCCTCGAAGATCCGCAGCGCGAGCGCGTGCATGCCGTACCGCGCCAGGCCCGCGGCGACGATGGCGCTGTCGTGCGGCCACACCGAGCCGTTGTGGTAGGACATCGGGTTGTAGCGGGCTTCTCCCTCGGCGACGGTGCGGATACCCCACCCCGAGAAGAACTCCGGCGCGGTGAGCGTCCGCGCGGCCCGCTCGGCGCGGGCCGCCGAGGCGATGCCCGCGAAGAGGCAGTGCCCGGCGTTCGAGGCCTTGACCAGGCACGGGCGCTTCTCCCCGTCGAGGGCCAGCGCGTAGCTGGAAAGCTCTTCGCTCCAGAAGGTCCGCTCGAAGCGCGTGCGCAGGCGGTCAGCCTCGGCCGAGAAGTCGCGGGCCAGCTTCGTCTTTCGAAGGGCGGCGGCGAGCCGCGCGCCGTGCCTCCAGGCCGCATAGGCGTACGCCTGGACCTCGCAGAGCGCGATCGGCCCCTCGGCCAGCCGCCCGTCTGCGTGGAAGACCGAGTCCGGCGAATCCTTCCAGCCGTGGTTGGCCAGCCCCTTCTCGGCCCGGCGCTGGTACTCGATGAAGCCGTCGCGATCGGGATCGCCGTAGGTGCCCATCCATGAGAGGGCCGCCTCGACGCTCCCCCACAGCTCGCCGATGAGCGCCTCGTCCCCGGTGGCCCGGTGGTACTCGCCCGCGAGCCAGACGAACAACGGGGTAGCGTCGGCGGTGCCGAAGTAGCGGCCAAAGGGGATCTCCCCCAGGGCGGCCATCTCGCCCAGCCTCAGCTCGTGCACGATCTTCCCGGGCTCCGCGTCTCGCTCTGGCTCGAGCCGCTCGGCCTGGTTCGCCGCCAGGAAGCGGAGCACTCCCTTGGCGAGCGCGGGATTCCACCATAGGGCCTGCATCGAGGTGATCAGCGCGTCGCGGCCGAAGGGCGTGCTGTACCAGGGCACCCCGGCGTACGGGTAGGGGCCGTGGGGGGTTTGGGTGACCATCATTCGCAGGTCCGCCGCCGAGCGCTGCAGCCACTCGTCGAAAGCGGGGCTCGAGGTGCCGAGGCGGCACTCGGTCTCTTCGAGCGCGCGAAGGGAAGCGGCCGCGCTCCGGTACGCTCGCTCGTACGGCGCGGGCGCGCCCGCCTCGGCGCCCAGCGTGCACTGGAGGGTGAGGTAGAAGCTCCGCTCCTCTTGGGGCTCGAGGCGGATCGGGAGTCCCAGCCGGTCTGGGAGAAGCTGAGCCGGCTTGGGGTCGAAGGTCAGCCGGGCCTGGCGCAGGACACCGTCGAGGCCCTGGTAGGCGAGCGAGATTCCGGCGGTGTCGAAGCGTGGCTCCAGCATCTCGCCGCGCCGCCGCCGACGGGTGCCGCGGACCTCGAAGATGTCGAGGAAGTCGGCCTCGAACTCGACGGTCAGCTCCACCTCGACTGCGCGCTCCCCGTAGTTGTGCAGGCGGATCCGCTCGTGGCAGGTGCCGTCGCCGAGCAGCTTCGAGCGGAAGAGGTGGAGCGTGCCCCGTGCCACCGACAGCCTCCCGCCCTGGGGAAGATCCGGGTTGGTGAGGTCGACCGCGAGCAGAGCGTTGTTCTCCACCACGCTCGAGCTGAGCAAGAGCGGCCTCAAGCCGGAGAGCTTCAGCTCGAGCCTGGAGAGGAACCGTGTCCCTTGGTGGTAGAGGCCCTGGTCGCCGAGCCCCAGGTCGCGAATGTTGCCGCTGCGGTTGAAGAGGCCGAAGGTGTCGCCGTGCTTGAGCACCCTGGTCCGCTCGTCGTGGGCGGCGGTGGCGAGGATGTAGTAGCGGTCCTCGAGCTGGATGACTTCCTTCACGGCGATTCCTGCGCTCTTTGGGCATCGGCGCGCCCGAGGAGCTGCGCGTACAGCCGGAGGTAGTCGTCCGCCATCCGCCGGGCAGCGAAGCGGCGCTCGAACTCCAGCCGGCAGCGGCGCCGATCGATCTCGCCCAGCCTGCGGCACGCCTCCACCGCGGCTTCCACTCCGTCGACCACGAACCCGGTGACCCCGTGCTCGACCACCTCGGGAACGGACCCGCACCGGTACGCCACCACCGGCGTCCCGCAGGCCAGCGATTCGATCATCACCAGCCCGAAAGGCTCTGGCCAGTCGATGGGGAACAAAAGCCCCAGGGCGTGTCCCAAAAGCTCCGCCTTCTGCGCCTCGCCGATCTCCCCCAGGAACTCGACGTGGGGCTCCGAAAGCCGAGGCCGGAGCCCCTCGAAGCAAACCTGGTCGGCCGGCTCGACTTTCGCCGCCACCTTGAGCGGGAACCCGCTGCGCCGGGCGATCTCGATCGCGCGATCCAAGCGTTTCTCCGGAGCCACCCGGCCGAGGAAGGCCAGGTAGTCGCCTCCCGCCGGCCGGAAGCGGTACAGGTGCTCCGGGAGCCCGTGGTGCACCGTGCCGACCCAGTTCAGCCACGGCAGCGGCCCGCGCTGGGCGTCGGAGATCGACACCACCGGCGATTCGGGAAACTCTCCGAAGAGCGCCTGCAGCTCCGGCCGGTCGAGCCGCCCGTGAAGCGTGGTCAGCGAGGCCACCTCGAGCCTCCGCGCGGCGGGGAGGTGCAGGTGGTCGGTGTGAAAGTGGACGACGTCGAATTGCTCGGCGCGCTGGATCAGCTGCTCCAGCATCAGCACGTGGTAGGGGAGCCGGTCGCCGCAAGAAGGATCGGTGCGCAGCGCGCGCGGGCAGGCGGGCACCAATCGGGCGCTGGTTAAAGAGTCTCCGCTCGCGAAGAGGGTCACCTCGTTGCCCCGGCGCACCAGCTCCTCGGTCAAGTAGGAGACGACCCTCTCGGTGCCTCCGTAGCCTCCGGGCGGCACGCTCTCGTGGAGCGGAGAGACTTGCGCGATCCGCACCTTGCCACCTCGCCAACGCGAGGGTGTGCACCAGGGCCCCAGGCGGGAACCGGAGGGCGCGGCGTTGAACAGAGAGAGCCGGCCGAATGCTTGCCTCCTGGGCGGGCCGACGCACACTGGCGGGAGTGAGCCGCCGGCGCAGGAGAGCAACGGCCGCCAGAGGCGGCGCAAAGGAGCCTCGCGGGGTGGCTCGGGAGCGATTCGGCATCGCCCAGCTCCACCCCGAGCAGCAGAGGGCGATGGCCGCGGTGCTCGACGGGCGCGACACCTTGGTGGTGCTTCCCACGGGGTTCGGCAAGTCGCTCATCTACCAGGTGCCGGCGATGCTTCTCCCCCGGCCGACCCTGGTCATCTCGCCCTTGATCGCGCTGATGGTCGACCAGGAGCGCACCCTCAGGCGGCGCGGCGTGCCGGTGGTGCGGCTGGACAGCACCTTGAGGGCGGCTGAGAGGCGGGAGGCGCTGCTTCGCATCGGGAAGGGCGGGCGGCTCATCGTCCTGACCACTCCCGAGACGTTGGAGTCCGCCGAGGCGGGCCCGCTGCTCCAGCGCGCCGAGCCCGCGCTGATGTGCGTGGACGAGGCGCATTGCATCTCCGAATGGGGCCACGACTTCCGCCCCTCGTACCTTCGGATCGGCGCCGAGCGGGAGAAGCTCGGCCGCCCGACGCTCTTGGCCCTCACCGCCACGGCGACTCCCCGTGTCCGCGAGGACATCGTCTTGAGGCTGGCGCTGCACCAGCCCCTGGTGGTGTGGGCGCCTCCCCACCGGAAGAACCTGCTCTTGGCGGTCCAGCTTGCCCCCGGCAACTTCAAGCACGAGGCCGCCGGCCGCCTCCTCAAGCGTCTGAGGAGGCCCGGCATCGTCTACTGCGCCACCACCGTGGCGGTGGACCAGGTGTGGCGGGCCCTGGAGCGCGCGCGCATTCCGGCGGCGCGCTACCACGGAAAGATGAGGGCGGAGGAGCGAGCCGCGGCCCAGCGCAGGTTCATGCGGCCCTCCCGCCGCATCGTGATGGTCGCCACCAGCGCCTTCGGGATGGGCATCGACAAGCCGAACATCCGCTACATCCTCCACTTCCAGGCGCCTGGCTCGCTCGAGCAATACGTCCAGGAGGCGGGCCGGGCCGGCAGGGACGGCAACCCGGCGCACTGTGTGCTCCTGTTCGATCCGGCCGATCTGGAGATCCAGGACTTCCTCCAGGGCCGCAGCCGGCCCAATGCGCGCCAGCTCTCGAAAGTGGCGTTTGCGCTCGCCGCCTGGGCGCGCGAGGGGAGGCCCGCCGACAACAGGGCGCTGGCGCTCTCCGCCGAGCTGCCGCCCAAAACCTGCGCCTCCCTCTGCTCTCAGCTCGAGGAGGCAGGTCTCGTCGGGAAGACGGACGCGGGTTGGGCGGTGAACGTTTCGCCGGAGCAGCTCCTCTTGGATTCGCGTGAGCTGGCGGGGCGGCTAGAGACTCTGAGGCGGGAAGATTCCAAGCGGCTCGCCGCGGTCTCCGACTACGCCATGACCGAGGGATGCCGCAGCGCGTTCATCCGCCGCTACTTCGGCGAGGAGGACCCTCCGCGATGCGGGAAGTGCGATCGGGACCGTGAGGTGGTCGGCCGCCCCGCCGAATCGATCTTTGCCCCGGGTGGAGGTAACGTGTAGGGGTTCGTCCCACGCCGGAGTCGCCGATGACGAAGAAAATCGAGCACGGGCACAAGTCCGAGCATGCCCACCGAGCGGCGCGCGCCGCCGCTCCCGCGCAGGCCGCCAAGGCGGCGGTCAAGTCAGCCGCAAGCGGAATCGAGCTGACCGTCCCCGAGATTCCTCAGCACATCGTCGCTCGGCTCCGGCCCAAGGAGGGCGATCCCTTGTCGGCCAGCGCCTCGCCGGAGCACCTGTGGCAGACCGGCCATCACAAGAAGGATCTGCGGGCCGAGTTCGCGAGCATGAGCCGGGCGGAGCGCGAGGAGTGCCTCAAGGACGCCAAGGAGAAGTGCCGCCACATCGAGGGGCAGATCGCCGACCGCGCCGGGAAGCTGGAGAAGCGGTTCGACCGGATGCGGTACAAGACCCGGATCCGCCTGATCAACGAGTACATCGCAGGCGGGAAGTTGCCGGCGGAGGCGGCGCAGAAGCTCTCGGCGATGGTGCAGCAGGCCGAGGCCGCGCAGGCCAAGATCGACAGCGTCCAGGAGCAGGTGAAGGCCGGCAACCCGCCGGGCGGGCGGACCGAGGCGGCGAGGACTCTGCGGGCGCTCCGCAGGGAGCAAAAGGAGCTGCTGGTCGAGGCGGACAAGCTGCTCGAGAAGCACGGGCTCAAGATCGAGATGCTCGCCCACGCGGAGGACTCGATCGAGCCTCCTCCGTCGCCCGAAGAATCCCTGACCTCCATGCTTTCCCAGTGGTTCCACTTCAACTCCGTCGTCGTCAGCTTCGAGCGCTGGATGGTCGACTTCAACGACCGCCAGGCGAACGACGCGAAGAAGCGGCAGCTCGACGACCGCATCGTCGCCGACCAGGTGAAGCGAGACTACGACAAGCGCCAGCAGCTCACGGAGCTGGAGAAGCGGATCCACGCCAAGGCGGGCTGAGGGAAGGGCCGCTGGCTGCAACTCCAGCCGGCCGATCCATCCCTACCGCGGCGCACCTGTTGTCCAGGTGATGACTCTTGGGCGCGGTGGATCTCCGCCAGGGGTTGTCCTGCGCCCGGAGGGGCATGAGCTTTCGGCTGCCCCAGGGGGACGATGCCACAGGACCGACCGGAGCCTTCCCCCGACGGAGGCGGGAGACGCCCTCGGGGGCGCTACCTCTTCGCGCTCTCACTGGCGGCGCTCGGGGTGGTGTACGGGGACATCGGGACCAGCCCGCTCTACGCCTTCCGGGAGTGCTTCAACCCGGCACACGGGCTCACGCCCGATCGTTCGTCGGTGCTTGGGACGCTCTCGCTCATCTTCTGGTCGCTCTTGCTGGTGGTCTCGCTCAAGTACCTCGCGTTCGTGATGCGCGCGGACAACCGGGGGGAGGGCGGCATCCTGGCGCTGATGGCGCTGGTGCTGCGAAAGGCGCCCGCCCGCCGCCGGCAGGGGCTCTTGCTCGCGGCCGGCCTGTTCGGCGCGGCGCTGCTCTACGGCGACGGGGTGATCACCCCAGCCATCTCCGTGCTTGGCGCGGTGGAGGGAGTGGCGGTGGTGAGCCCGGCCCTCGATCACCTGGTGCTGCCGATCGCCCTCGCCATCCTGGTGGCGCTGTTCCTCCTACAGAAGCGGGGGACCGCGAGGGTGGGGGCGATGTTCGGCCCGTTCACCCTGGTCTGGTTCCTGGCCATCGCCGCCCTCGGCGTGTGGGGCATCGTGCGGGAGCCTCACGTCCTTTGGGCTCTGTCCCCGCATCACGGGGTGCGCTTCTTTGCCGAGCACGGCTTTCGGGCCTTCCTGGTCCTGGGGGCGATCTTCCTCGTGGTCACCGGGGCGGAGGCGCTCTACGCGGACATGGGCCACTTCGGGCGCCGGCCGATCCGGCTGGCCTGGTTCGGGCTGGTGCTTCCCTCGCTGGTCCTCAACTACTTCGGTCAGGGGGCGCTGCTTTTGCGCTCGCCCGAGGCGGCGGAGAGCCCCTTCTACCTGCTCGCGCCCGCCTGGGCCCGAATCCCGCTGGTGGTGCTCTCCACCGGGGCCGCCTGCATCGCTTCCCAGGCGGTCATCTCCGGAGCGTTCTCGCTCGCCCGCCAGACGGTGCAGCTCGGCTACAGCCCGCGCCTGGAGATCGTCCACACCTCCGCGCGGGAGATCGGGCAGATCTTCGTGCCCGCCGTCAACTGGGCCTTGCTCGCCGCGGTGAGCGCGCTGGTGATCGGCTTTAGGCGCTCGGGAGCGCTGGCGGCGGCCTACGGCATCGCAGTCACCACCACCATGGTGATCACCACTTTCCTCGCCTACTTCGTCGCCCGCGACGTCTGGCGCTGGCGCGCGGCGCTGGCCTTGCCGGTGGTGGCGGCGTTCCTCGCGGTGGACCTGTCCTTCTTCGGCGCCAACGTCCTCAAGATCGACGAAGGGGGATGGTTCCCGCTGGCCCTGGCGGCCGGCGTCTACACCCTGATGAGCAGCTGGAAGCGGGGACGGCAGCTCTTGGCCCAAAGGCTCCGGGAGGCGGCGCTACCCCTGGAGACTTTCCTCCACGGCTTCGGGGCAGAGCCGCCGGTGCGCGTGGGCGGGACGGCGATCTTCATGACCGGGAACCCCGAGGGAGTTCCCTCGGCCCTGTTGCACAACCTCAAGCACAACAAGGTGCTGCACGAGCGCGTGCTCCTGCTCACCATCCTCACCGAGGAAGTCCCGGTGGTGCCGCCCGACGAGCGGGTGCAGATTCAGAAGCTGGAGCACGGGCTCCTCCGGGTGGTGGCCCGCTACGGATTCATGGAGCACCCCGACGTGCCGGAGATCCTGGCCCGCTGCCGCAAGCTCGGGCTCGAGGTGAGGCCGATGGAGGCGACCTTCTTCCTCGGACGGGAGACGCTCTTGCCCTCCCATCGGCCGGGGATGGCGCTCTGGCGCGAGGCGCTGTTCGCCTGGATGTCGCGCAACGCCCGCAGCCCTACCGCCTTCTTCAACATTCCACCCAACCGGGTGGTGGAGCTGGGGGCCCAGATCGAGCTGTGAGACTCCCTCTCCCCGCTCACCCCGGCTCGCCCTGCGGCGAGGAGCGCGCCCGCTCGAGGCGAGCCCGCTCGAGCTTCTCGGAAGAGAGCTTCCGCTCCAACTCGGCCTTCTCCTCGCTCACCGAGGCGATCTCCCGCATCAGCCCCTGCACCTGGCGTTCGAAGCTCGAGGCCTCCTCGCGGGCGGCGTTGGCGGACAGCTCCAGCGAGTGGAGCCGAGCGCGCTCGCCGGCCAGCGAGGCCTCGGCCGCGGCGCGCGCCGACTCTTGCGCGGTGGCCCGCGCCGTCTCGCGCTCCAAGGCCTCGACGAGCCGCTTGGTGCGCTCCCTCTCGACCGTCAACGCCTGCACGGCCTCGTCTCGTTCCCGCTCCAGCCGCGCCACCTGGCTCTCCACCGCGGAGGCCAGCTGCTTTCTGTCTTCGGTCAAGCGCTGCTGCTCGGCCTCGGCCACGGCGAGCCTTCGCACGCTCTTCTCGAGGGCGGCCTCGGCGGTCTCCGCTCGGGTGGTCAGCTCGGCCAGGCGCACGTCCCGCTGGGCCAGCTCGTTCACCGTGGACTCGACCTCCGCCTTCGCCTCCGAAAGCTGCGCCTCGCGGGCGCTGCGCTCCGAGCGGGCCTCGGCGACCCTCACGGCCAGCCCGGCGCGCTGGGACGACTCCTGCTCGATGCGCGCCTCCGCGTCCGAGAGCTGCTGCCGGAGCCGGGAGGACTCGTCGAGGGCGCGGCGCAGCTCCCCGGCGGCGCGCTTGAGTTGCTCGTGGGCCACCTCCAGCGCGGCCGCCAGCTCGCGAGAGGACCCACTCTTCGTGCCTCCCTTCCCCTTGTGGAGCTTCGCCAGCTGCCGGGAAAGCTCGTGGGCCTCGGCCTGGCGATCGACCAGCTCGACGCGGGCTTCGTGGACCTCCGCCTCGAGGGCCCGAATCCGGTCCTGGCCGCCGGCGACCCCCGCCACCTCCGGCGGAAGCTGGATCCACGCGGCAGAGGGAAGGCGCGCGGGGCGCTCCCCGGCGAGCAGGAGGACCTGCGCGGGGTCCACCGGTCCGGCCAAGGAGGAGTCGAAGCGGTGGTCCCCTCCGCCGTCGGCCTCGAGGCTCGCGCCCGAGGCGAGGGTGAAGCGGACCTGCTGGATCGAGGAGAAGTATTTCGACAGCCGCGAGGAGATCTCCTCGTGCTGGGAGAGAGAGGGCGAGGAGAGCGCCACCGCGCCGAGCAGGTAGCCGCCCCGGTCGAGGAGCCGGAGCACGGTTTCGAGGCCGTCGGGGTCGGGAGGGAGCCGCGAGAGGTCCGCGAACAGCAGCAGGTCGAAGCTGGCGGCCTCGAGCGAACGGTAGTCCGCGGCGAAGGAGAGCTGTGGCGAGGTGAGGGCGCGTTCAGCGCGCTTCACTGCCTCGGCGGGTTCGTCGCAGGCCACCACCGACGCCGCCCCGCGCTTCACCAGAAGCAGAGCGCTCAGCCCGAAGGTGCTCGCCACGGCGCCGATCTCGAGCACCCGCTTACCCTGCGCCAGCGGCGCGGCGTAGACGTACCTGGCGAACAGCTCGCTCTGGCCGCTGGGCCCCTGGGGAGGCATCTAGACGGAACATACTCCGGTCGGGACGAAGGGGCCGCTCAGAGCCCGATCAGCGCAACCAGCCGGTCGAGGTCGACCGGCTTGGTGAGCTGTTGCTCGATGCCCGATTCCCGGGCGCGGGCCAGGTTGGAGCTGTCCCCGGTGAGGGCGATGACCCGCGGCGCTGCCGAGAGCCGCTCGCGCATCCTCTGGGCGACCTCGTAGCCGTCCATTCCCGGCAGGCGGATGTCGAGGACCACCACGTCCGGGCCCCAGGCCTCGGCCGCCTCCAGCGCTGACGGCCCGTCGTGCACTACCCGGGCCTCGAAGCCCGAGAACTCCATGACTTCGGCGAGGGTGGAAGCGGCGTCGACGTTGTCGTCCACGATGAGCACGCGCCGACTGCACTTGCCGCCTTCGGCGGGGCCCTCGCGGGGAGCCGGGTTGCCCATGAGGCCATCGTGCTTCCCGCCGGCCGCGCGTTCAAGTCTCGACCGGCGAAGGGCCGCATGGCCGACTCTCGCCTCCACCCGCGGGCGGTATTGATTCTGTGGCGGCTGCGCGCGAGCGTGCGCCCCTGAGGATCACCTTGGAGGCAGCACGCGGATCACCGCGGCGCCCCGCTCGGTGGAGACATGCAGCGCGGGCGGGTTGACCATCCGGTCCAGCTCCAGTCGCCGGACCCGGTCGTCCGCCAGGTAGCTCGGAGCACGCAGCGGCTGGTGCGAGCCGGTGAGCGGATCCCACAGCGTGAGGCCGGTGCGGTGGCCCGAAAGCACGATCCGCCCGTCGGGGAGTGCCACCAGGTCGCGCACGCTGGCCTCCGACATGCCGAGCTGGCCGATCGGATCGTAGACGGTGAACTTCCGCCCGTCCCAGGACGCCACCCCGTAGGCGAAGCCGTCGGACCCGTCGGGGCCGCTGGCGAACCACACCCTGCCGTCGGCTCCCACCGAGACCGCGGTCAGGTGCACCGGGTCGCCCTCTAAAGGCGGGCGGAAGACCGGCTCGTTGATGTAGCCGTCGGCGTTGGGCGGGAGCGGGTAGGGGTCTCCGAACGCCGCTTCGAAGGAGGCGGAGCCGCCCCGGGAGATCCAGTTGACCAATGAGGGATCCCACCGGATCTTCGCCGCGGTCCACTTGCCGGCGGTCCAGAGGTTGCCGTCCGGAGCGATGGCCAGGCCGCGCCAGCCGCCCATCCGCTGGTTGCCGGAGCTCTGCGGATCGCAAGGGGCGTGGAAGCAAACCCGGGCGTGAAGGTGATCGGCCATGTACTCCACGTTCACCGAGTCGAACCACTCTCCGGGGTTCGGGCGGCGGTAGCGGTCGGGCCGGAGCATCGCCACGCCGTGGTTGAGCCCGACGTACATGTCGTGCTTGTGGACGAAGTGGTCGAACACCAGCCGGTGCACCGTGCGGTCGTGCCACCACTGGGCGCCGTGGAGGTTGGCCAAGAGATCGATCCGGTCGACCTCCAGGGTGCCGCCCGGGCGGAGCCGCACGCGGTCGAGCTTGCCGGTGTGGCGGTGGGGATCGCTCCAGTCGCCCGGGCCATCGGTGTTTCCGTGGTAGCCGACGAAGACTTCGTTGGGACCTCCGCCGACGATCTCGCTGATGCCCGGATCGACGGCGGCGCCATAGATCGGGCAAGCGCGATCGCCGCCGGCAAAGTTGGAGTCGCAGTAGGCGACCGGGTTGGACTGGAGATGGAGCCCGTCGGCAGCCGTGAAGCGCCGGAAGGCGGCCTCGCCGGGCCTGAGCAGGTAGAGCGCCTGGGCGGTGGCGGCCCAGCGGTTCTGCGCCTCGTCGGTGCTGAATCCGACCACGCCGGTCTCGGCGATGCCGTGGCCCTCGTTGAAGATCGCATTGGCGATGGGCCAGGGTCCGGGAGTGCCGAAGGCGAAGCCCGCGTCAGCCGCTCCGGCGTCGGGCCGGCCGGCGTCGGGCCCCGCGTCCGGGGTAGTCGGGAACGTCGCGCCGGCATCGGGCACGCCGGAGGGCGTCTGGGGCGGCGCAGTCGCCTCGGGCTCGCCGGAGGGCGGGCTCTCGGCCGGCTCCTCGCTTGGCCGGCAACCTATCCAGCAGAGCGCGCTGAGGACTGCTCCCAACGTGGCGCGGCGCATGGCTCCTCCATTGGTGACACGGCCTTTGCGAGCGGCGCGCCAGGCCGGCGGGGCCCATTTGGGGCCAACTGGGGGATTCCGAGGGAACGCTGGACCAGAGGAGGTGAAGCGCAGTTCCGACCACCGGGCGCCGAAGTACCCGGGTCGACCGAGCGCCGTCGAGGCCGATCGGGTAATCCGGTCTCAGACCCTTAGCCCGACTTCGGCCGCACCGGTGCGCGGATCTGCGTCTGCTCGTCGCCCTGCTCGTGCGCCATCTGCGAGATGCGCTGGTCGGCCTTCCGCAGGCGCCGGGAAAGCTCGCGGCAGATGTTCTGCAGCACCATCACGTAGCCTTCCGTGTCCTGCTGGTAGAGCTGGTACAGGTCGCGGTTGGTGAGGGAGTAGAGGAGCGCCGGCCGCTCCACCACCACGGTCGCCGAGCGCGGCTGAATGTCGATGAGCGTCATCTCCCCGAAGAACTCACCCGGGCCGAGCCTCACCATCCGGACGAGGTCGCCCTTGCCCATGTCCCGGCACACCACCACTTCGCCCGAGCGCACCACGTACATCGACCGGCCGGTGTCGCCCTGGCGGCAGATGGTGTCGCCCTTGCCGTACTCCTTGTGCACCAGCATCTGGGAGAGCCTGTCCAGGGCGGCATCGGAGAGCCCGCCGAACAGCGCAATCCCGGAGAGGAAGGGCTTGAGGTCGTCGGTGGGCATGGCTCGAAAAAAGCACGACTCCGCCCCGGAAGACAGCCTTCACGCGGCGCCGGCGACCGCGCCGCGCGCCAGCCGAGCTACCGCCTCGCCCAGCCCCTCGAGGGTGAGCGGGAACATGGGGAAGAACCCGGCGATCACCTCGATGGTGGTGTGGCCCCAGCTACCGGGCGGCTCCGGGTTCAGCCAGACGCTCCTGGGAAAATGCTCGGCCAGCCGGGCCAGCCAGGCCAGGCCCTCCACGCCCTGGGGGTGGTACCAGCCGGACTCGTCGGTGCGCTCGAGCAGCTCGTAGGGAGCCATCAGCGCGTCGCCGGCGAGGATGAGCTTGTAGTGCTTGCCGCACTCGGCGAACAGCTCGCGCAGAGGAACGCCGCCCTTGAGCCGCGCGTCCTGGTAGACGCGCCCGTAGACGCAGTTGTGGAAGTAGTAGGTGCGAAGCTCCTTGAAGTGGGTGGCCTTCCTGGCGGCGCTGAAGAGCCGGGAGACCAGCTCGGCGTAGGGGTCCATCGAGCCGCCCACGTCCATCATCAGGATCACCCGGGTGTTCGGCCGGCGCGGGGCCCGGGTGACCACCTCCAGCTCTCCGGCGTTCTTCGCGGTGCGCTCGATGGTGCCTTCGAGGTCCAGCTCGCAGGGAGCGCCTTCCCGGGCGAAGGCCCTCAGCTTCCGGAGCGCGACCGTCATCTGGCGGGTGTCCAGCACCACGTCGGCGCGGTAGTCGCGGAACAGCCTCGCCGAGGCCACCTGCACCGCCCTGCGGTTTCCACCGGCACCGCCGATGCGGATCCCGTCCCTCGGCGCCCCGGAGTGCCCGAAGGGCGAGGTGCCGCCGGTGCCGATCCACCTGTTGCCACCGTCGTGCCGGCCGCGCTGCTCCGCCAGCCGTTCGCGCAACAGGCGCTCCAGCTCCTCGCGGTCGAACTGCCCGAGGAGCGCCGCCTCCTCGGGAGTCAGCTCCCGGGCGCGCCGCCTCGCGCCCTCCAGCCACTCGAGCAGCTCGGCGGTGAGCTGCACCGCCGCGTCCTCGGCGCCCCGGAAGTGCTTGGCGAAGGCCTGATCGAAGGCGTCAAGGTGCACCTCCGAGTGCACCAGGAGGGAGCGGGCGACGTAGTAGAAGCCCTCCAGAGAGCTGTCGTGCAGCCCCGCCAAAAGGGCCGCGGCCAGCGCGATCGCTTCGTGGAGGCCGACCGGCACCTTGCGCCCGCGCAGCTCCTCGAGGAAGCCGAAGAACATCTAGGCCCGCGACCTTCTGCCCTGGGAGAAGGCGTCGGCGAAGGCGAGGAGGTCTTGCTCTCGCTTGAGCAGCGCCCCGAGGAAGGGGAGGTTCTCATCGAGCTTCACGCTGGCGATTCCCGCCGCCTTGAGCGCGCCGATCCAGTCGATCAGCTCGCTGGTGCTGGGCCGCTTGCGGATGCGCGATACCGCCCGCAGCTCGTAGAAGATGGAGATGGCCTGGGAGACCAGGCTCTCCTCGAGGCCCGGGTGGTGCACCGCGACGATCCGTCTCATCAGCTCATCTCCGGGGAACTCGATGAAGTGGAAGACGCAGCGGCGGAGGAAGGCGTCGGGCAGCTCCTTTTCGTTGTTGCTGGTGATGATCACCACCGGCCGGTGGGCGGCCACCACCTCCTCGCCGGTCTCGAGGATGTGGAAGCGCATCCGGTCCAGCTCGTGGAGCAAGTCGTTCGGGAATTCCAAGTCCGCCTTGTCGATCTCGTCGATCAGCAGCACCACGCGCTCGCTGGAGGCGAAGGCTTTCCCGAGCGGGCCGAGCCGGATGTAGCGCTTGATGTCCCGCACGTCGCCGTCCCCGAAGCGCGAGTCGTACAGCCGCTGCACGGTGTCGTAGACGTACAGGCCGTCCTGGGCGCGGGTCGTGCTCTTCACGTGCCAGGTGAGCAGCGGCAGCCCCAGGGCGCGCCCGACCGCCTCGGCGAGCAAGGTCTTTCCGGTCCCCGGCTCCCCGCGGACCAAAAGCGGCCTCTCGAGCGCCAGCGCGCAGTCGACGGCGGCCTGGAGCCCTTCGCTGGTGAGGTAGCGGTCGGTTCCCTTGAACCTTCGAGGGCTGGTCGGCATGGCAGAAGGGAATAGCAGCCTTGTGCCGCTTGCGCATCGCCCAGTGCGGCACGAGCCGATACAGTGGGAGCATGGCCAAACGCGAGCTCTTGGACTTGGCTTCGGTCCGGGGCCACTGGGAGAGGATCTCTGCCGTGCCCGGAGGGAAGGCGCTGTTCAGCAAGGCAATGGGCCTGTTCGTGCCCTACACCGCGACCATCGACCCCCGGATAGAGGAGATTCGGCCCGGTCACGCGAGGGTGCGGATGCGCGACCGAAGGGCGGTGCGGAACCACCTTCGGTCGATTCACGCCGTGGCGCTGGTGAACCTGGCGGAGCTGGCGGGCAATCTCTCGCTGATCGCCGGTCTGCCGAATCGGGCGAGGCTGATCGTCACCGGGCTCTCCATCGACTACTTGAAGAAGGCGCGCGGGCCGATCGCCGCGGTGGCCGACGCTCCGCCCATCGCCACCGCCGAGCGGAAAGAGGTCGAGGCCGACATCCGCCTCGAGAACGGCGCGGGAGAAGTGGTCGCCCGGGCGAAGCTGCGCTGCCTGGTCGGGCCGAAGGCCTGAGAGGCCGCTACTTGGGCAGTCGAGCTGCGCGCCGCCTCGTCTAGCTCTCCGGTCGAGGGCACGAGTCAGCCCGCTCGAGTCGATCGGAGAGAATCTTCCTCAGCATGGAAGGATCCAGCGGTTTTCTCGAGCACGAGCTCCTTTCGGCGCATCAGGAAGTCCACCGCTTCCGGAGTAAAGGCGCCTCCGGTGACGAACAGAATCCGTCCCTCCAGCTCCGGCCAGCGTGCGCTCAGGAGCGCGAAGAGCTCGGTCCCGGTCATCTCCGGAAGGTAGACGTCGCAGAGGATGAGATCGAACTGGCGGTCCCCCTCGAGGTGCGCCAGGGCCTCGGTGACGCTGGAGTAGGCGACGACCTGGTGGTCAGGGGTGAGGATCCGGCCGACCGAAGCGAGGAACCAAGGCTCGTCGTCCACCACCATGATGCGTCCTCCCACCCGGTGCACCTCGGCGGCGCAAGGCTCGGAGGGGGCGGCCGCCTTGGATACCTGGGCCGCCGGAAGGCGGACTCGCATCAGGGTGCCGCGTCCCAGCTCGCTCTCCACCTCGATCTGCCCCTTCAACGAGCTGACGATCCCGTGGCAGATCGACAGTCCCAGCCCGGTGCCCACGTCGACCGGCTTGGTGGTGAAGAACGGGTCGAAGATGCGATCTCGGATCTCGGGCCCGATCCCGCAGCCCGTGTCGATGATCTCCACGATGACCGTTGGCGGCTCGCTCCGCGTCACGACGCGGATCTCGTTCTCGAGCGGCCGGCCCTCTCCGATCGACTGGGCGGCGTTCACCACGAGGTTCAAGAACACTTGGGCCAGCAGTCGGTCCCCCGCGAGCGCAGGCGGCGGATGGCCGAATTGCCGCACCACTCGCGCTCGCGGCCTGGTCTGGTTCGAAGCGATCGCCAGCGCCTGGTCGAGCACGACCTCGACGTTCACCGGCCCGGTCGGTTCGGACACGTCCTCGCGCGCGAAGCGGCTCAGCCCCCGGACGATGTGCTTGATCCGGCGGCCACCCTCCAGGTTCTCCTCCAGAGGAGTCACCAGAGAACGAAGGCGCGCCCGCGCGGGATCGGCCTCGCCCATCGCGGCGGCCACGCTCTGCAGCTCTCGGATCGCGTACTCGGTGTTCGCCAGGATGTACGCGAGTGGGTTGTTGATCTCGTGCGCGGCGCCGGCGGCGAGCGTCCCTACCGCCGCCAGGCGATCGGCGTGCGCCAGCACTGCGCCGATACGAGGATTCCGGGTGATCGCGCGCCGGGGATCGATCGCCGTTCGGACCGCATCCACCAAGCTGCGAATGTCGATCGGCTTCTGCAGGTAGTCGAAGGCGCCCAGGTGCAAGGCTTCGATCGCGGACTCCACGCTCGCATACCCGGAGATGATGATCACCTCCGTGGCCGGGTAATCCTCCTTGATGCTCTTGAGCAGCACCATGCCCGAACCGTCGAGGAGGTTCTTGTCCACGAGGGCGCAGACGTACTCACGGCTCGAGAGCAGCTCGCGCGCCTGGGAGGCCGAGTCGGCGAGGACGGGCTCCGCCCCGATCGTCCTCACAACCTTGCCGAGGATGTGCCGGATGTTCGGCTCGTCGTCGACCACGAGCACTGCAGGGGACTGGCCGGCTGCTCCACCCGGCGAGGTCATGCTCCCCAGTGTATTCCCGAGCGGCCGTGAGATTCCAACGGCGCCGGAGCCCCGGTGGGTCAACTTCGCCCCGGCCCCGGACAACACCGGCCGAAGTCCGGGCAGAAGAGGCGCAGCTTCGATCGCGGGGCGTCGTGGGGATGGTGTGGAGTCAGGGTTCGGCGTCTCGGACGATGAGCGAGTTGGTGCGCTCATCGACGCTGACCGTGCCCCGCTCGCTCAGCGTCGCCTTCACCTGCGGGGCGAGATCCGAGGCACGGGCGTAGTTCACCGGGATGACGTGGGTGACGAGCGGCGCGGCGTCGCGCTTGAGTTTCTGCAGGCGGACCCGCTCGGCGGCCTCGTCGGAGAGCCGCCGGAGGTGGGCGACTCTGACGATGCTGCCCTTCTTTTCCATGCCCAGGCCGCGGGAGCCGAGCACCGCTTCCAGCGCATCTTGCCAGCGCACGTTCCGGAGCGAGAGTGTCACCTTCCCCGCCACGTCGTCATCCACGATGAAGTTCACCCTGCCCACTTGGGAGAAAAGGCGGATGAGATCGTGGAGGTCGGCCCCTTTCACGTCGAGGCTGATGCGCTGCTCGGGCGCGCGGGGGCCGGCGAGGGCCGCCGAGCAGAGCAGCAAGGTGGCGACGGCGAGGGGACGGACGTGCATCATGGGCGCCTCCGGAAAGCCGAATTGTACGCTTGCCCCCTTCCGGAGTGGAGCGGTGCAGGGTGAGGGCGAGTGGGGAAGCTCCCGCCGCCCATGTGTGATCAGGTGGTCGCCGTGGAGTTGTCCCCAGGGACGCTTGCAATTCTCTGCGCGGTGTCCCTCCTGGCCGGGGCGGTGGACGCCATCGCGGGCGGCGGCGGCCTGTTGACCGTGCCGGCGCTGCTCGCCGCCGGACTGCCCCCGCAGTTGGCCCTCGGCACCAACAAGGGACAGTCCGTCTTCGGCGCGCTGGCGGCACTGGCTCGATACGCGAGGTCCGGGCTGGTGGACCGGCGCCTCGCGGTGCTCACTTTCCCGGCAGGCGGTGCAGGAGCTCTGCTCGGGGCGGCGCTGTTGCTCCGGCTGGATCCCTCGTTGCTCCGGCCCCTGGTGCTGACGCTGCTGGTGATCGCCGGAGCGGTGGTGGCCTTCCGCCGGCCCGCTTCGCAAGGCGTGGAGCCGCCGAGAGCGCGGCACGGCGGTGCGGCCGCAGGGGGCATTGCGCTGGCCATCGGCGCCTATGACGGATTCTTCGGCCCAGGCACCGGGACGTTCCTGCTCCTCGCCTTCGTGGGGGTGCTCGGCCTCACCATGCCGAGGGCGACGGCCGAGGCCAAGGTGGTCAACTTCGCGTCCAACCTGGCCGCGTTGGGAATCTTCGCCCACCGTGGAACGGTCCTCTGGTCGGTGGCGCTCCCCATGGCCGCGGGTCAGCTCGTGGGCGGATGGCTGGGAGCCCACCTGGCGGTGCGCGGCGGGGAGCGGATCATCCGCAGGGCGGTGCTGGCGATCGTGATCGCCCTGGTGGTGAAGCTCGGCCGGGACCTCTTCGGCTGACAATGGCGTGGGCCTTTGGATCTCCGCACGCTTGTGCGGGGTCGCCCTCGGGGACGTCGTTGATTAACCTTCGCTCGATGCCCGAACCGGGAAACGGAGGAGCAGGGCTTGTGGCCGAGCTTTTGGTCGAGCGGCCACAGCTGCCCCTCCCCGCGCGGATCCGGCGGCGGGTCGGCGCGCTGGTGGTGGACAGCTTCTTCAAGGGCGCGGCGCGGGCCGGGCGTTGGGTTCCGCTCGCCGATCCTCGCCTCCACGACGTGGAGGTGACTCGAGATCTCCCCTACCTGGACACCGGGCTTCGGGAGCACCGGCTGGACGTGTGGCGCCCTCGGCTGCGGAGGGGTCCGCTGCCGGTGGTGCTGTACGTGCACGGCGGCGGGTTCCGCATGCTCTCCAAGGACAGCCACTGGCTGTTCGGGCTGATCTTCGCCCGGCGCGGCTATCTGGTCTTCAACATCAGCTACCGGCTGGCGCCGCGGCACCGCTTCCCGGCGGCGATCGAGGACGCCTGCGCGGCCTACCGCTGGGTGGTGCGCGAGGCCGAGCGCTTCGGCGGCGACATTCGCTGGCTGGTGCTCGCGGGCGAATCGGCCGGGGCGAACCTGATCACCGGCCTCACTCTCGCGGCGTGCTATGGGCGGAGCGAGGCGTGGGCAAGGGCGGTCTTCGACGCCGGGGTGACTCCCGTGGCGGTGCTGCCGGCGTGCGGGCTCTTCCAGGTCTCGGATCCGGAGCGCTTTGCCCGGGGCCCCAAGCGGCTCTCGCACTTCCTTCAAGATCGCATCTCGGAGATCGCCGACGCCTACTTGGACGGGGTCCGCGTGCGCGCACCGGACGGCCTGGACCTGGCGGACCCGGTGGTGGCGCTGGAGCGCGGCAATCCACCGGAGCGTCCGCTGCCGCCCTTCTTCATCTCCTGCGGAACCGCCGACCCGTTGCTCGGCGAGTCGAGCCGCCTGGAGCGTGCGATCCAGGCGCTGGGCGGCCGCTGCGAGTCCCGCTACTACGAAGGCGAGCCGCATGCCTTCCACGCTTTCGTCTTGCGCGAGAGCGCTCGCCGCTGCTGGCGCGACTCGTTCGAGTTCCTCGGGCGTCACGCGCCCAGCTCGCACGCGCGCTGAGGGCGCCCGCGGCGGCTGCTCCGGGCGAGGCTCTCGAGCTGATCGCGGTGCCCGACCACCGCGCTCGGGCGGGGGCCATCTTTCCTTCCCGGGCGCGTGGCGGTCCGTTGCTCGTCGGCTTGCCGACCCGTGCGCTCGAAGGGGCGTCCGACGGTGGTTAGCTTGGGGTCACACCAGCTCGTGCGCGCTTCGCCGGTCGGCGTGAGCCGGGTTACGCTTGCGCGTCAAGGGGTCCTCTCCATGCCTACGCTCTGCGCAGTGCACGAGCTGCAACTTCTGAGCGCGCTCAGCGTTCGCGAGCCGGGCTTTCTGGTGGGCGGGCTGGTGGTGGCAGCCGTGGCGTTGGCTGTCTTTCTCTGGGGACGCTCCAACGCGCACCGGCACCGGAGAATGGCGGAGACGCGCACCAGCCAGGTCTCTTCGCTGATGCCGGGCTTCGCGGAGGTGAAGGGCAGGGCCTCTCCCGCCGGGCTCCCGCTCGAGAGCCCGCTCTCGAAGACGCCGTGCATCTACTACCGGTTCCAGGTCGAGGAGCACCGGCGCCGGGGCAAACGGTCGTACTGGAGGACGGTGATCGACGACCGGCGCGAAGCCGGGCTGGTGGTCTTCGACGGCACTGGCCGGGTGGCGGTCCGCCTCTCCGAGGCGGAGCTGCACCTCGCTCCCGATGCCCACGCCCGTTCCGGGGTCTTCAACGACGCGCCGACGGAATTGGAGGCCACCCTGAGCGAGCGCTACGGACGCTCCAGCGTCGGCTGGGTCTTCAACAAGACCATGCGCTACACCGAGACGCTCTTGCGCGAAGGGGAGGAGATCTACGTCCTGGGGACCGTGGGGAGCGGGCCGGCTGGGCTCGAGTTCTGCCGGGGGAACGACCTCTTCATCGTCACCGACAAGAGTGAAGAGGATCTCTCGGCGAAGTTCCACCGCAACGCGGTGATCGGCAGCATCATCGGGACGATCTTCGGGATCGGCGCGCTGTTCCTCGCCGGAGTCGCCTTCGCGCTCTAGTGACGAAGTCAGGCGCCGCTCTTGCTCGCCCGGCCTTGAATTGAATCCAGCTCGCCGGGCGGCGCCGAGAGCGCCAAGGCGATCTCCGCGGCGGTGGCCGTCTCGAGTTTCCGCACCAACTCGACCGCCCGTTCGAGCCGTTCGGGCGGGAGGACGCCGCCGGCCTCGATGCGCCACTTTCGCTCCGGGACCTCGAGGTGCGAAGGGTCCCCAGGCGCGCCCAAGGGCACGTCGCGCCGCGCCCGGAAGCTCCGGCCGTCGGCCAGCGTCAGCAAGACCTCCGCCGGGAACACCCAGCGGAATCCGCCGAGGTTCCACCCGAGCGGCGCTGGGTTGAACGCCCGGCCGACACCCTTGAACAGCTCGGCCAACAGGCCGGGGAGGTGCCGCGTCATCAGGGCCCCGACGCGGAGAGGGTTTCTCCTCTGGCCGCGCGCCTCGCGACGAAGCCCGCGCCAGACCGCCCCGAGCCTCCTCGGGGAGCGCAAGAGGCCGTCCACCTCCGAGCCGAGCACGCCGCGAAACGCGCGCACCACTTCGCCGGTGAGCCGCCAGTCGTGCCGAACCCGCACGCGCTTGGCGACCGCCAGGATCTCCGAGCTGCGCCCCTCGAGAAACTCCCGAGCCAGCTCGGCGCCGGTGAGCCGTCCGGCGAGCAGCGCGATGGCCGCAGTCAGGCGCAGCGAGAAGTTGCAGGCGATCTCCGTCGGCGCGCCGTCGAGATCGGGAACGAGATTGTCCATCTCGAGGGAGAGCATGCTCACGGCGATGTCGACGCCACGCACCTCCTCGGCCGGGGGCGCGGCGCGCGGCGGACTCGCCTCCGAGAGCGCGGCAAATAGCGCGTCGAGGGCCGTGTCGAGGTAGGCGCACCCAGGATAGGGCTTGTACGCCAGGGTCTCGGTGAGCCACGCCTCGCCGAGCCCGCCGGTCAGGCTCGGCAGAGGGGTGAACGAGAAGGAGGCCCAGAAACCGCGGCGGGCACTCTCGAACAGGTCGGGCGCTCCGGTGAGGCCCTCGCGCGCGAACTGGGCGGCCTGGAGACCCACCACCGCGGGCTGGGCAGCGGTCAACACCTTGCTGCCGGGGCCCATGAACCCGGGCCAGAGCGTGAAAGTCGGCTGGTACAGCGCGATCGCCAGCGCGTGGGCGGTCCGTCGCGCGTCGAGGCCCAAGAGCTTGGCGCCGGCCGCCGCCGCGGAAGCCGCGTGGATGAAGCTCCAGCACTGTCCGTTCTGCGGCCCGAGCAGCACCGAGGCGCCGACGCGGCCGGCCACTTCGTTGGCGGCCACCGCCGCGAGCAAGAAGTCGCGTCCCGAAAGGCGCTCCTGCTCGGCCAAGGCGAGGCTCGCGAGCACCGAGGAGTGCCCGGTGTGGCCCATGAGCAGGTAGTCGTCGAAGTCGAGCGCCATGCTCGCCGCCGCGTTTGCCAGCACCGCCTCGTGCAGCGCGGTCCGCTCGCCCGTCGGCAGCACGGTGCACGGCCCGGGCTTGTTCCACGAGAGCACCGCGCGCCGTACCGCGGAGGCAGCCTGGCTGTGGCGGGAGGCGTAGATCGCCCCGGCCACCGAGAGAAGCTGCAGCCGCGCCTTCTCCCTGGCCAGGGCGGGCACGTCCTCCCAGCGGAGGTTCGCCACGAAATCGGCGAGACGCTCGACGGCCGTGCGCGCAGCCGCATCCTTCGCTCCCGGTCTCGGCCGGCGTCTCGAATAGAGGATCGCCGCCCCGGCGAGTGCAGCGCCGTGCGCGGTGCAGCCGCAGCCGCGGGGAGAAGGAGGCGGCGCGGAAGCCGCTGGCTCCCCTCCGTCGTCGGCGTCGCCCGCGGCTGCGTCGCCGGACCCCCACCCGCCCGAGTCCACCGACCCGGAGTCGATCGACCCGGAGTCATACCCGGCCGAGACGAAGAGCCAGCTCGGCCAGTGGGAGTCGCACCGGCGCCCGTCGGCCGACACCACCTCCGCGTGGAGCCGGTAGGCTCCGGGAGGGAGCGGCTTCACGTCCATCCGGAACGAGGCGGTGCCTCCGCCGTCCGGCACTTCGAGATCGCTCGCAACCACGGTCGGTGCTCCGGAGCCGTCGAATCGCCTGATGGTCAGCCAGGACGTGTCGTCCGGTTCGTCCACCGCGACGCGGACGACGAAGGTTCCGTCGGGCTCTGGCCGGTCGCCCTCCGGGTTGGAGATCCACACCGCCGGCGGCACGTTCGGCCCCGAGCCGACGGTGATGCTCCCCCGAGCTGGGCGGACGTCGCGGCCGTCGGGGTCGGAGACAACGGCGTACGGTTGGTAGCAGCCCTCGGGCACCCCGGCGGTGTCCCAGTCGAGGGAGTCGGTCTCGTCGTCGACCGCGGCCGTTCCGAGGAGCAGATCTCCGCCGCCGTCCCGGAGGTCGACGATCGACAGGGACCTCCGCGTGGCGAGCACGGTGACAATCGCCGCCTGTGTCGGGTCCGGGCTGTCCGTCCACCCGATTCTGACCGTCCCGCCGTCGGCGCGGTTGCCCACTCCCACCGGCGCGGTGAAGTCGAGCTGGATCGCGTGGCCCAGCGCCCCCTCCGCGGCGAGAAGAGTCAAGGAAAGCAGCACGGGCAGAGGGCGAAATGGCATCGGACGCTTCTTCGGCGGTGGCGCTACGCTACCCTGGCCGATGCGCTCCTGCTTCGTCCTTGCGGCCGCCCCGCGGCCTGCGCTCGAGTCAGCCAAAGCGCGCGACACTCGCGGGGACTGCGAGCGGCGCTGCCACGAGGTGTGCCCGCCTTGAGTGCCCGCGGCGGCGTGCGCGTGCTCGAGGGGCGCGCCAGCTCGAGGTTGGCGCTGCGCGGCGAGGGAGCCGGATGGCCGCGAATCCGGGAACGACTGTCTGGGGAGGGCACCCTCTCCGTCGACCGGGGCACTCTCTCGAGCGATGTCGTGGGTCCGATCGCCAGCCGCCTGCACACGCTGCTGTCCCGGCCGGGCGAGGGCACACCGGTCGAGGCCGGTCCGCAAGTCCGGACCCCAGTGGTCAGCCTGCAGGCTCGCTTCGATGTCCGCCGGGGCTGGATGCAGCTCCAGGAGCCATTGTCAGCGGAGTTGCCCTCGCGGTGGAAGGCACACTTGCCAAGCCTGCGGTCACGCTCGAGCTGACCTCCGAGGAGCTGGCCCGCGCCCTTGCCGACATCGGCCTCCGCCGAGTCGACCGGGCCACACGCGGCAGGCCGCGGGGGCTTCTCGATCGGCCGAGCAGGTGAGGCGCGCCCCTCGCCGGGCGCAGCGGTTGCGCTATGGCCCGCTTGCTGCGCACGGGCTGCGCCGGAGGAGTGATCGTCAGTCCACAGCGGGTGGCCCGAAGATTGCTCGCCCCGGCTCGGACAGTCGACAGCCCTGCCGCGGCCGCGCCGCCGGAGCAGGGGAGGAGCAGCGGCGCGCATGGACGTGCTGGTCGTGGACGACGATGCCGTCGCGCTGGAGGCGCTTTGCGACTTGCTCCAGATGGATGGCTTCCGCCCCAGCCGGGCCAGGTCCTCCCAGGAGGCGGTCGACCGGCTCTCCACGCTGACCTTCCGCGCGGTGGTGACGAACCTCGAGCTGAGAAACCCGGGGGCAATGGCGGTGGTGCGCGCCGCGGTGGCTCAACCGGGAGCTCGGGTCTTCGTGATCACCACCTACGTCGGCTCGCCGGAAGCGCGGAACGCACTGGCCCAAGGGGCGCGGCGGGTGTTCAGCAAGCCGCTTCGGTACAACCTCCTCGCCGCAGAGCTCGCCTCGGCTACTTCTGCTCCCCCAAAGACTTGATGAAGTAGACCAGGTTCCACCGCTGGTCGACGGTCAAGGACTCGGCGAAGGAGGGCATCGGAGTCCCGTCCATGCCGACGGTGAGCGTGCGGAAGATCTCCCGCTCCGAGGACCCGACCTTGAAGTCCTGCGGCCGGGTGAAGTCGGCGGTCCGAACGGGCTTGCCGTTGTCGTAGAGGAGCGCGGCGGCCGACGGCCCGTCGCCCCGGCCGGTCTCGCCATGGCACTGGAAGCAGCCGATCTCCTTGTAGGCCTTGGCGCCCTCGGCCACCCTTTGCGCAGTCCGGGGAGGCGGGGAGGGGACCTCCACCGGAGGAGGCACCTCCTCGCTCTTCCAGCGGTCGGAGAACGTCTTGAGGTACGAGATGGCCGCCCACACCTCCCGGTCGGTCAGGAAGGTGAACGGCGGCATCCCCACCTCCGGCCGGAACCCCCGGCGGATGGAGCGGAAGAGATCCGCGTCCAGCGGGAGCGAGCCCGACGGCGTCGATCGGGAGATGAACTGCCCCACGGTGAAGTCCCGCGGAGGGATCGGCAGGAGCTTCCCCTCGCGTCCCTGGCCGTCGCCCTTCTCGCCGTGGCAGCCGATGCAGGCGCCCCGGAAGACGCGCGTGCCCTCCTTGACCAGCTCCGGGCTGGGGGCGGGAGGAGGAGGCGGCGGCTTGTCGGCCGGGGTGAAGGTGCGCGAACCCGGCGCCGACGATGGCGCGGCGGCGAGGGCCGCACCGGCGGTAGCGAGGAGCGCGGCGGCGAAGCGCGTCACTTGGCGTGGCAGGTTCGGCATAGCTTCTCCCTCACGGTCACATCGAACTGCCAGAGGTAGCGCGCCTGGGCGGCGTGCGGGTTGTGGCAGCTCGGGCAGGCGAATTCGACGTCCCGCTTGATCGGGTGGGGACGGCCCCGGAGCGGGTGGCTGTCTCCGTAGACGAAGCCGACGATCACGTGGCGGCCGCTCCGCTTCTCGGTGTGGCAGTTGGTGCAGAGATCGTACGGGTGCTTCTTGAGCCAGAACGGCTGATCGCTCCCGTGCGGGTCGTGGCAGGTGGTGCACCGGCCGGCCGCCGCCGGGCCGTGGCGGTAGGCCTTGGTGTCCATCGCTTTCTTGATCTCGAAGTGGCAGTAGAAGCAGGTCTCCTGGATCGGCCACTTCACCGCGTAGCGCTGCGGGGCGGACGAGGGGTCGTGACAGAGCAGGCAGGCGGCCTGGCCGACCGGGCCGTGCTGCTTGGGACGCTCGGTGAGCGGGGCGTGGCAGCGGACGCACTCGCTGCCGGACAGGCGCTCGTCCTTCGCTTTGTCCTTCGCCTCGTCCATCGGGTGGCAGCGGGCGCACTGCTTCTCCACTTCGGCGCGGTGGACGGTGCCTGGGCCGAAGCCGAAGAGATCCACCCCGGGGACGATGGGGCCGGTGGTCACGTAGCGGCGGACCAGCACCTTGGCGGTCCCGCCCGCCGAGGACAGCTCGACCACGTTCTCCCCCGGCTCGAGCGGCGCCGAGCAGTGCAGCACCTTCTCGCGCTTGCCTCCGCCCTCGCAGCTCCCCGCCGGCTGGCCGTTCACCTCGAGCCGGGCGGCGGCTTCCTCCACCTCTGCGAAGAGCCGGAGGGTCGGCTGGGTGGTCTGCGATACCTCGCCGGGAGCGATGATCCTCGGAGCAGACAGAAACGCCGAGAGGGCGAGGGGGAGCACCGTCACCTGGGGTTCTCCTTCTTCGCCACCCGGTCGTAGCGGCGCTCCACGTGGCAGCCCGGCCAGCAGGAGCCGCCGCTGACCGTCCGCTGGTAGTTGAGCCGGTACTCCCAGTTCCCGAAGCGGGTCGAATCGCGGATGTGCTTCACGTTCGGGCTGGCGTGGAAGTCGTGGCAGTCGCGGCAGGTGCGCCCCTTGTCGACCTTGTTGGCGTGCTTGAAGTGGAGGTTCTCCTCGCCATTGCGGAAGCCGGTCACGCCGATTCGGATCAGCCGATCGCCTTCCGGCCGCTTGCCCCAGGCGAGATCCTTGGCGGGGTCTTCGTTGTTGGCGGCTTTCTCGGCGATCTTCTCCGACTCGATCAGCCGCTGGTCGTGGCAGCCGAAGCACAGCGCGTAGGTCAAGTCCTGCCGGTAGGGCCAGTAGAACTCCGGCGGGAAGGGGCGCTTGAGGATCCGCCAGTTGTCCGTCCCGTGGGGCTCGTGGCACTCGTTGCACAGCCCCTCGCGCACCGGGCCGTGACGCAGCTCCAGCTTCTCGTGCGAATCGACCCAGGCCTTCATGTTCATCACCTCGCCATCCTGGGTCTCTTGGGGCTTGTCGTGGCAGGTGAAGCAGACGTTCATCGGCGGCCAGTCCTTGAGCCGCTTGGGGTGGTCGCTCTGGTGCGGATCGTGGCAGGCCACGCAGACCAGCTTGTTCCGCTCGGGATCCAGCGCTCCGTGGCGGGTGAGGCTGGTTCGGTCCTGAATGCGCTTGGAGGGGTGGCACTGGGTGCAGGTGTCGAAGATGTTCTTCCGCAGCCGCACGTGGTGGTCCGAGGAGTGCGGGTCGTGGCAGAAGAGGCACAGCCCCTCGGTGACCGGGTTGTGGAGCACCTTCTGGGTGTCGCGAGGGGCGTGGCACTGCCGGCACATCTGCTTTCCCTCGGCTCGGAAGCCGAAGGCATGCTGCTTGTCGGAGGCCGGCTCATGGCAGCCCAGGCACAGCCCGTTCTTCACCGGCGGGTGCACCACCGTCCCCTTGGCGAGCTTCTCGTGGCAGGAGAGGCAGGCGTCGCCCGGGCCGGCCGGCGCCTCTTTGGAGGCGGCCTGGGCGGCCGTCCAGAGGATGAAGGCTACGGCGCTCAGTGTCACTTGCGATGGCAGCCGAGGCACAGCTCGCTCCTTGCGAGGGGCAGGCGGAGGAAGAAGACGTTGGGGGTTCCGTGCGGGTCGTGGCACGAGGCGCACTCCACCCCGGCGGTGCCGGTGAGCACGTCGAAGCCGCTGGTGTCGTTGAACAGCTTGAGCCCGTTCTTCCGCGGGTCGGCGTGCCACTCCTTGGTGGGCAGCGGGGCGGAGCGAGGGCTGTATCCGCGGTACTCCGATTGGGTGAGCTGCAAGGGATAGGGCACCGCCACCGGATGGTTTCCCATCACTCGGCCGGTCCACTCCTGGGGCAGGCCGAGGAAGACCGAGCGCTTGTCCTCGGCCCGCTGGCGATCGGCGGCCACCTCGTCGCCCTTGAGGGAGACCGAGGTGGGGCGGAAGACGATGTTGATCGAGGACACCGTGGCGTCGTGGCAGGAGAGGCAGCGGAGCGTCGAGCCTGCCCAGCGCATCGAGAGTGGAGGCCCGCTTGGGTCGGCCCTTGCTTCGAGGGCGGCGTGGCCGTCCTTGGTCTTCACCCCCGGCTCCCAGGCGGGGGGCAGCACCGGAGCGGAATCGAGGGTGTTGGCCACGTGGCAGAACTGGCAGGCGTCCATGGTGGGCGGGCGGGGGGTGCCGGCCATGAAGTTGTGCTTGGAGGCGTCCAGGAGGCTCTCCGCCGGCGCCTGCGAGAGCAACACCATCAAGGCTGTGGCGAGCGCGCTCATCCCCTCCTCACGGGTTCGGCGGCCGGTAGACGGTCTTGACACCGTCCATCGCGTCCTTGCCGTGGCACTCCAGGAAGCAGTAGTAGTCGCCCGAAGGCGTGCGGCCCCAGCGAGGCCTGGTGGGCGCGTCGCCGTAGTAGGGATCCGGGTCCTTCGTGTACGGCTGAACGTTGGGCGCGAAGTTGACCAGATGGGTGGGCGTGCCCGGGGGCACGTTGCGGTAGTCGGTGTTCGCCGCCTGGACGTTGGAGTGCACGTTGTAGTGGCACTCGTGGCAGGAGGCGTTGGTCCTGTCCACCAGGTGCACCTGGTGGAGGTTGCCCCTTCCGGCGCCCACTCCGCCGGGCTGGTAGAAGTTGCTGCGGTTGACGGTGACCCCGCGGAGCCGCTGCTCGGCGTGGCAGCGGAAGCAGAGGGCGAAGTTGTTCGCGTTGTAGCCTCCGAAGGGCGGGCCGCCGGCGGTGCCCACCTGGGTGGAGTAGTTGGCCCTTAGCAGCCGCGCGTTGGTCGAGCCGTGCGGACCCTTCGGCCCGCTGGGGGAGTTTCGCGCGCTCCCGGTGACGTCGGCGGTCTGCTCGTTGTTGTGGCAGTCGGTGCACAGCACGGTGGAGAAGCGGTTCAGCCGGTTGCCCTGCCAGTCGTTCCCCTGGAGCTGCCCGTCCGGCGCGTCGAGTACGTTGTTGAGGTAGGTGGACTGGTTCTTCCCGGTCCCCGCCACCGGGTGGAACGCCTCGTTCGTGGTGTTGAGCTCGAGCCGCTTGTCCGAGCCGGAGGGCGGGCGGGTGGCAGCGGGCGGGATGAAGGTGGCGAAGGTCGTCCCATGGCAGCGGAAGCAGATCTCGTACTGCTTGAGATCGGTGGAGCTGTCGTCCACCACCACCGAGCCGCCGATGGAGATGCCCTTCATCCCTTCATGTACGTTGCCCGGGAGCGCCTGCACCTGGTGCGGGTTGTGGCAGTCGGGGCACTCGACGTGCTTGACGGTGTTCTGCACCTCCTCCGGGGCCGGCGTCTTGGCGGTGAAAACCGGCTGGTGCTCATCGACCTTGAGGGTGACCGGGTGGCGGGTGGTCTTGCCGAACTGGGTCTGGATGTCGGGGGCGGCGATGCCGCGCACCGGGTCCACTCCGGTGCCGCCGCTGCGGTGGCAGGAGAAGCAGACGTTCTCTTCGGCCCAAGGCAACGGGGAGCCGGAGAGGTTCTTGGTGTGCAACAGCCGGCTCGGGGCCGAGCCGTTGTGCGGGGTGTGGCAGGCGAGGCAGCCGAGGTCTCCCACCGTCTGGGCGCCTCCGGAGGGGTAGGGCGCCAAAGAGGCCTCGTGCCGGCTTCCCAGCCAGCCCGGCTTCGAATGACAGGTGGTGCAGACCGCCGCCCGGAGGTTGCTCTTCACCAGGAACTTGGTGGTGTCGAGGTGCGGGTCGTGGCAGGAGGTGCACTGCACGCTGTCTTTCACTCCGTCGGTGGCGCCCGATTTGAGCTGCACGGCGTCTCCGGCGGGCGGGGTGACGATCTCCGGGTCGGATACGGTGTCGGGCACCAGCGACACCGGGTGATCGTTCCTCAGGTCGGTGCCCAGGTTGGTGTTGCCCGCCGGCATGGTGGTGACGCCTCCCGACATGGAGACGGTGGCGGGGCGCACCGCGTCCAGGTTGAGCAGGCTGCCGATGGCGATCGTCCCGTCGTGGCAGGAGAGGCAGAGCTTGCTCGGGCCGTTGGGACGGTTGACGGTGGCGTCCAGGGTGGTGGACGAGTAGGTGGTGTACAGCCCGGCGGTCTGGTAGCTCAGGTCCCGGTTCCAGATCGGCTTGGACTGCGAGCCGCCGTGGGGCGTGTGGCAGAACACGCAGACTTCATCCAGCGTGGTCGCCCGGACCACGTTGCTCGAGGCCGACGAGAGGTTGTGCTTGGTGTTGCGGATGTCGGGCGTCTGCCCGAGGAGCAACGCGAGCGCGAGGAGGGGAGCGGTCACGGCGTCGCCCTCCGGGCCAGCTCGAAGACCTGCACGCGGGCGTTGAAGGTGTCCGCCACGTAGAGGAGCCCGTCCCGAATGGCGGCGCCTCCCGGGAGCCAGAAGCGGCCGGCCTGGGTGCCCGAGCCTCCGATCACCCCGAGCAGCCTTCCTTTTCGGTCGAAGATCTGCACCACGTCGTAGAGGCCCTCGACCACGAAGACGTTTCCTTCCTCGTCCACCGCTACTCCCTTGGGCTTCGAGAAGGCGCCCGGCTGGTCGCCGAGCTGGCCGAAGCTGCGGAGGGGCGTCAGGGACGGGTCGAACACCTGGACGCGGAAGTTCATCGCATCGCACACCAAGAGGTTCCCCTCGCGGTCGACCGCCAGGTGGGTGGGGAAGTTGAACCTCCCCGCCTCGCCGCCCCGCCCGCCGATGGGGCGGTCCGGCTCGCGGCCGTCGAGCGACAGCGCGTGCACCGTGTGCCCAAGGACGTCGGAGACGTAGAGGCGCCCCCGGCCGGCGTCCACCGCGAGCCCGCCGGGCCGCCCGAGCGGCGGCGCCTTCACCGGGAGCGCCACTTCGGCTCCCTTCTCGTCGAAGGCGAGCAGCCTGGCCGTCTCGGAGTCGGCCACCACCAGCGTTGCCCCGATGAACACCGCCGCCACCGGGTAGGTGAGCGCCCGGCCGGGAGCACCGGTGATCCGCCGGTACTGCTTCCGTCCAGGATCGATGAGGTGCACCGCCCTCCGGCCCGGGTCGGACACCGCCACCCTGCCGTCCGGAGCCAGGGCGACTCCGAAGGGGCGGTAGAGCTGCTCCGACTCGGCGGCTCCGGCGATTGCCCTCCACAGGCGGGCGAAGAAGCCGCGTTCGATTCCCAGATTCTCGGGGCCGCGGATCTCCCCCGCATACGCGATCGCTTTGCCCGGCTCCCGCGGCCAGGAGGGATCTCCCGCGGCCGCGGTGCCCACCTTGCGCAAAGGCGCGCTGGCGCAGCCTGCCCCCAGGAGGGCGAGGGCGACGGCGGTGGCGGTCGGCAGGCGCATGGCTCTACAGCTCGAAGGGCCGCGAGAGGGTTCCGCGCACCTCGTGCTGCACCGTCGCCAGCTCCCCCACGGTGGACCGGGTGAGCTGGTAGGTCAGCGAGGTGGAAAGCCGGCCGAAGGCAAAGGTGAAGCCGGCGTTGGCGAAGAGGGTGGCGAGCGGAGGACCGTTGCCGATCGACGTCCAGGTGCCGTGGAGCTGGAGGTTCAGGTGGGCGCGCTCTCCGATCGGCGTCAGGCCGGAGACCACCGCGCTGGTGATCGACTGGGCGCTGGAGGGGAAGCCCGAGACGAACTGCGAGCCACCCTCGGGGACGAGGACGCTCCCTCGCGCGTGCCTCAGGTCCGCGGAGACCGCGCCCTGGCCGATCGCCTTGGACGCCCCCGCCCCCAACCCCAGGGCGCGCTCGTGGAGAGTGAGGGACTGGGCGGAGGCGAGATCGACCAGCTCGCGGAACCTGTCGTCGTAGCCGACGTTGAGTCGAAGCTCGAGATCGGACCTCGGGCGGTAGCTGCCGTTGGCCTGGACCTGGTGCTCCAGCCGGTCGCCGCCGCGGGTGGGGGGCGCGAAGACCCGCCCCAGGTTGTACGAGGCCTGGAGGTTGCCTCGGTGGAACGCCAGCGCGCCCACGGTGAGCCCACCGTCTACCCGGGCCTGGGTCCCCGAATTGCCGAACTCGCACTGGCAGGTGTCGAGCCCCCCTCCAGCGGAGAGGCCCAGGTTCAAAGGGCCCCACGGCCTCGCGTAGGAGCCCCGGAGCGAGGCGCCGTAGGAGCGGCCGCTCCGGCTCACCGTGGGCGACTGCGCCGAGGTGAGCCCGGCGTGGAGCCCGCTCGAGACCAGAAGCTGCTCTCCCGCAAGAGGCCGGTAGGTGACTCCCAGCCTGGCGTCGGAGCGCGAGCCTCGGGCGTCGTTGGGAGCCGCCACCTCGCCGGCGTGGGCCGCAGCGTCCGCGGTGAGCCGGTCGCCGAGCACCTGCACGTGCGAGGCGTGCAGGTCGCGCTCCCGCGTGAGGCCGAGCAGGCTGACCGCGCCCCGGTCGATCTGGGTGGCGAGCAGCTGCGACTGGTGGTGGGCGGAGAGCCAGGAGAAGCTCGCCAGGTACGAGTCGTAGCCCGGCAACCCTTGCGGGTGGAACTGGTCCAGCCGCGCGGTGAGGTTGAGGTGGTGGCCGCCGATGGAGCGCGAGCTGCCCAGGGAGACGACCCGCCGGAGATCGGTCAGCGGCTCCCTGGTGAGGAAGCCGGTGGTCCGCGCCTCTTCGAAGTCCACCCTGAGCCCGGGGAGGAGGCCGGGCTCGAGGTTCAGCGAGGCGCCGTAGGCGAGCGAAGGGCCGGGGCCGATGGTGGCCAGATGGCCCTGGTCTCCCGAGGGCAGCGCTCCCCGGGCGAAGACGCGGATCGGCAGGCTCCTCCTCGGGAGGAAGCCGGCGGAGACATCGAAGGAGGCGGTGCGGCCGCTCCGGGTGAGCCCCAGGCCCGGCGCGGCGTTGACGTTGGTGAGCCCGGCTCCGGCGGTGATCAGCGCCACCGCCGGCCCGAAGGGGAGGCCGGCGTAGTGCAGGGTGAGATTCTCCTGCAGCAGCGCCGCCGTCGATGCCTGGGTGGTGCCGTTCGGCGTCTCGCCCAGGATGCGAGTGGCCTGGCCCTGCACGTCGAAGCTGCCGGTAGTCCCGGACCGGCCCGCCGCGGGCGCGAGCGACGCCCAGGCGGCAAGCAGTGGCACTGCGGCTCTCCGCGCGGCTCTCACCATCCTCCTCGGGGTGACGGGCGCGCTACTTGATGTGGCAGCTCAGGCAGAGCTGGCTTCCCGACTTGGTCACTCGGAGGAAGAAGGTGTTTCCGGTGCCATGCGGGTCGTGGCACGAGGCGCACTCGATGCCGGCCGCGCCCGCCGCCGGGGCCCCGCCTCCGCCCGAGCCGAAGACCCTCACCCCGGTGGGCCGGGCGACCCACTGGGCGAGCTTCACGTCGGGGCCGGTGCTGATCCCGTTGTAGGTGGCCACCGCCTGGTCGTAGCTGTAGGGCACGCCGACCGGGTGGTTGCCCTTGAGGTCGGTCCCGGTGGATTGATCGGGGATGATGTAGCTCGCGTTGTTCAGGTTTCCGGAGGCGCCCACATCGGTGCCGGCCATGGTCACGGTGGGGCTGGCGGTGGCGTTGCTCCAGTAGATGGCGCCGATGCTCACCGTGCCGTCGTGGCAGGAGAGGCACTTGGCGGTCGACCCGGTCCAGGTCCGGACGTTGGTCGGGTAGCTGGTGCCGCCGGTGGTCTTCCCTCCGCTCACGTCGGCCCAGGAGTAGTTGTTGGCCGAGAAGGTGTGGTTCCACAAAAGGAGCGAGGACGCGCCCTTGTGTGGCGTGTGGCAGAACACGCAGATGCCGTCCTCGGTGGCAGACGGATCCACGTGCACCGGGTTGGTCTGGCTCTGGAAGTTGTGCTTGGTGCTGGTGATGCCTTGCGCCAGCGCCGCCGTGGAAAACAGCACGGTGCTCGCCGCAATTGCTCGGACGACCATGGGGCTTCTCCTCCGCTTGCTCCGATTCACTGCAGTGAGGCGGCGGCGCCCTGGAGCTGGCTGTCCGCCGCCGTGGTGTTCAAGAGCTGGTACACCTCGACCCGGAAGTTCAGGCCGTTGGTGACGTAGATCCGGTTCTTCCCGTCGATGGCGATGCCGGAGGGGTTGGAGAGGAATCCCGGGGAGTCGCCGCGGCCCCCGAAGAAGAGCAAGAGTCTCCCCTCCCGATTGAAGATCTGCACCACCGAGAAGAAGGAATCGACCACGTAGAGGTTGCCGTAGCCGTCGGTGGCCAGCCCCTTGGGCTTGTCGAAGAAGCCGAACCGGTCGCCGCGCTCGCCGTACTGGCGCACCAGCTCGCCCTCGGTGGTGAATTCCTGGACTCGCGCATTCATCGTGTCTGCCACGAAGAGCCTGTCTAAGCTGAGATGAAGGAAAGTCGGAAAATACAGCTCCCCTGGGCCGGAGCCCTTCTTGCCGATCGCCGACCGGTGCTCTCCCTCGGCGAGCCCGTGCACGTGCACGGAGTGCCCCTCGCCTGCCGTGCTCGAGGTATCCGACACGTAGACGAGACCCTTCTCCGCGTCGACGGCGATTCCGGTGGGGCGCTCCACGTCTGGCAACTCGATGGCCCTCAAGGGCTTCGCCTTGCGGTCGAAGGCCAAGAGAGCCTTGCGCGAGGGCACCGCCACCCAGACGGTCTCGTTCTCGAAGGCCACACCGACCGGCTCGCCGCCCAGCGTTTCCTTGGTGAGGGTGCGCACCGCCGACTCGAGCATGTCGAAGAGGAAGACCTGCCCCAGCCCTTGATCGGTCACCGCCACCAGATCTCCGTCCGGGGTCACCGCCACGCCCACCGGGTGGTACATCCGCACCGGAGCCTCGACGCCGGCCAGCCGCCGCCAGAACCGGGCCCAGGGCCCCTCCAAGTCAGTCTCGGACGCCAGGGTTCGCACCAGCCGCACGCGCTCCTTCGCCGGCGGCGCGGGCCAGGCCACCTGGGCTGGCTGGGTCGTCGCGCAACCCACCGCAACGGCGAGCGCAAGCGCAACTAATGGCAACGTTCGGCGCATCTTCTCGCGGCCTTTCTCGGCCGGAGAAGGGACTTCGGTAAATGACTTGTGTCAAGCAGGCGACAGCACGGCAGGCGGGCGGGCGCGTCGCCTCACTCTTTGCCCGAGCCCCTCGGGGGGCCCTCGCCGCCGAGCGGGGAGAGCTTCCCGGAGAGCGCCCCGGCCTGCTCGTGGGGCATCAGCTCCCTGGGTGAGCGGTAGTACTGCATCGGCGAGTAGTGCAGCAGGTTGGAGGCGCGGCTGGTGTACACGCAGGCGTACTGCTCTACCTGCTCGCCGAACTTGCTGTTCTCGCTCCCCTCCTTGAACAAGAGGCCCCAGTAGGGATTGAAGCCCGCTTCCACGTCGGCCTCGAGCGTGTCGGCCAGCTCGGTGGTCTCCTTGAGCGACTTGCGGAGCTTGTCCAGCTCGGCCTTGGCGCGCCGGCGCTCCTCCTCGAGCCTCGAGCGCTCCTGGCCGTCAGGGTCGTCTTTCTCCAATCGGCGCTCCAAAAGGTTGAGCTGCGCCTTGCGCTGGTTCACCTCGTCGTCGAGGCGGGCGCGGACCAGCTCCAGCTCCGAGAGGCGGGAGATCTCCTCCTTGCGCAGCTCGGTGTAGTTGATCTCGTCCTCGATCTCCTGGACCACCATGCAGGTTCGCCACAGCGAGGTCTTCTTCGACTTGAGGATGTCTCCGTAGATGTGATCGCCGACGTAGAGGATGGCGTCTCCGGAGAAGCCGCTCATCCGCTCGAAGTCGGCGAGGTTGCCGCCCTGGTACACCTTCCACCGCTCCAGCGAGGAGGCCTCGCCCCAAAGCCGGCATTCCTCGGAGCTGGTGTCCACCTCCAAGAAGGGCCGCTGCTCCGAGAAGAAGCCCGGCTTTTGGGAGCCGCAGCAGATCAGATCGAAGTAGTTGCGCCAGCTCGGGTACTCGGGCAGCACCCCGTCCAAGAGGTAGCGCATCACCCCGTCGGTGTAGTCCCACATCGAGTTGGTGAGCAGGAAGAGCTTCTTCCCTCCCGAGCGCAGCTTGTGGAGGGCGGGCCCCAGCTCGGGATCCTTGAAGATGTACCGCCCGATGTCCTTCTGGATCTCCGCCTTGAGCGAGCCGTCGCGGTGGACGGTGTCGATCGCCTCGCGGATGGCGTCGTAGAGCTTGCCGTAGTCCACCGGCTGGCCCAAGGACTCCATCAGCTCGATGATGCCGGCGTAGAGGCAAGCCTCGGGGAGCGCGAAGAGCGTGTCGATCCACGCGTACTGGGGGTTCTTCACCCGCACCCGCTCGTTCCGGTAGAGCTTGTAATAGATGTCCTGCGGCAACGGCCGCATCCCGTGGTAGGCGCGCCCCACGTGGCCGAACCGGTCCATCTTGATCAGGTTGCCGTTCGCCTTGTCCACCATCAGCCCGCGCATCCCGAAGAGGTGATCGTAGGGGATGCGGGCGATCTCCTCCTGGTAGCCGTAGGAGCGAGTGAGCCGGCGCAGCGTCATCTCGTAGGAGAGCTGCTCGATCCGGCGCATGTGGTAGATGGCCAGGGTGTAGTCCATGTCGAAGCCGATCAGCTCGATCTTGGCCATCCGGAGGTTGCGGTTGACGAACACCTGCCGGGCCCGATCGATGTTGGCGCGCTCTCGGTTGGGGGTGAGCAGCCGCGCCAGCTCCTCGTCTGCGAGCAGCTCGCGGGCCCGCCGGTCGGCCTCCAGCGAGCGCGCCGCGTCTAGCTGCGCGCCATGTCGGCCGTGGATGGGGGCCGTCGCCGGGGCGCCCGGGGCCGGGCCGGGTGACGTCGACGTGGGTGGCAATGGAATTCCCTTCATAACAATTGCGTGGCACGCTTCCAACCTGATGCGTCAGAGCCGCTTCCAGCCGTGGGCCGAGGAGCGGGCCCAGCTGCTGGCCCGCCTCGACGACCTCGAGGTCCGCATGAAGCTGCTCGAGGCGCGCGTCCGGGCGCTGAACGCCGATCACCGCCGCGAAGGCGCCGCCGCCGAGGCGGCCAAGGCGAGCAGGCAGGCGCGGAGGAGCAGGCCCAGGCTGCGCTGCCCAGGGTGCCTCCTGGAGCTTCCACCGGGCCGAAAGGGAGAGAAGTGCGTGTGGTGCGGCTTCCGCTTCGACGCGGTCTCCGGCCGGGCGGGCGCATCTCGCCCGGGCGCCAAGCGCGCGAGCGGGAACCCTGAGCCGGCCGGCTGAGCGATGGGCGCCGAGTATCGCCTGAAAGGGCGGATCGAGGCCGGCGAGCTGGCCGAGCTGTTCGCCGCCGAGAAGGATCGCGCCGAGCCGGTGGTGTTCAAGCTGTTCCACCCGCGCACCTCCGACGTGCGCTACGCGCGAGAGACGGCGGAGACCGCCAGGGTGCTGAACGCGCTGCCTCACCCGGGGATCGTCCCCATCATCGACATCGGGTTGGTGCGGGGCCGGCTGGCGGTGGTCCGAAAGGACGTGGAGGGCTTCACCCTGGGCCTCGCGCTCCAGAGGCTCAACACCCGCGAGGTGATCCTGCCCACCAGCGTCGCGCTGGCGCTGATGATCGAGCTCTTGGAGATCGCTGGCCGCGCGCACCAGGCGGGAGTCATCCACGGGGCGATCACTCCGGGAAACATTCTCTTGTCGAAGGAGGGGCGCCCGGCGTTCTGCGACTTCGGGGCGCTCCGGGCGCTCAACGCGGTTCCCGGGCTCAAGAAGTCCTTCGGCTCGAGGGGGCGCGGCAGCTACCGGGGCCCGGAGGTCGCCCGCGGCGAGGAGCCGGACGAAGTGGCGGATCAGTTTTCCCTCGGGGCAATCGCCTACGAGCTGCTCACCTTGCGCGAGCCCTCCAGCGGCGCGGTCTCGGTGAGCGTGCGGCGTGAGGCGCTCCCGCCTCCCTCGCGGCTGGACCGGCGCATCAATGCGCGGCTCGACGCCATCGTGATGCGGGCCATCGAGCCCACTCCGGCGCGCCGCTTCCGCTCCTGCGGCGAGCTGGCGGCGGCGTTTCGCGACTTCCTCTCCAGCTCCGGCGGGATGCCCGCCCGCGACGACCTGCGCCGGTTCGTGGCCGAGCTGTTCCCGTCCGAGGTGAGCATCGAGCCGACGGGGCCGGTGCCGTTCGCGGAGCCCTTCCGGCTCGACGAGGTCGACGGCGCCGACCTCCAGCCGGTGAGCGAGAAGTCGATGGTGCTCCCGGCTCGGCCTTCGTTCTCCGGCGGGGAGGCCGGCGCCGATTCCACTGCCGAGACCGCCGAGGGGGCGCCCGGTCACGAGGAGTACCGTGCTCCGGGAGGGGACCGGCCGGCCGAGATGGAGCCGACCGATCCCGGCCGCGCCGGCCCGCTGGAGCATGGCTGGGAGGCGCCGCCGGGAGCGGCTCCGGCAAAGCGGAAAGCGGCCTCCGGGGCACATCAAGCGGGCGCCGCGGCGCGCCCGGCGATGAGACGGCTCCGGGTGATCGAGGACTTCGCCGGGGCGAAGGCCGGGGTGGATCTGGAAGCGGAGGCTCCGGCCGAGAAGCAGCAGGAGCAGGCTTGGCCCTCGGCCACTCCCAACTCCTCGGGCTTCGCGGCGGTGCCGGCGCCGGACACCAGCCAGGCGAGCTCGGATCCGCGCTTCCAGGTGACCGATCCGGACGGGACGCGAAGGAGGATGATTACCGAGGAGCGCAACCTCTTTCGGTCCGCGGTGAAGCGCCGGCGGATGCTCTTCTTTGCGCTGGCGATCGCGATGGTGGGGGTGGCCATCCTGACGGTGGTGCTGGTCGAGCTGTCGCGCCGGGGCAAGCGTAAGGATCCGGGGGTGGCCTCGGTGGAGCGGGCGATCAGCAAGTACCTCCAGAGCGAGCCGCCGCCCCTGCCGCCGCGGCCCCCGCCCAGGCCGATCGCTCCCCCGCCGGCCGTGGAGGCGCCGGCGGAGCCCGCCGCGGAGCCCCAGGCTCCCCCGCGGAAGGGGGCGGGGTTCCTCACCATTCGCTCCGACGTGCCGGCGGCGGTGTACGTCGACGGGCAGCTCGTCCGAAAGCAGACCCCGCTCTCGTCGTACCCGCTGGCTCCGGGGCGCCGGAAGATCGCGCTGGTGGAGGGCAAGACCGGCGAGCGCCGCGAATTCACCGTCAACATCGTGAAGGGGAAGACGCTGAAGATCGAGGAGCAGTTCGGCAGCCGGCGGCCGTAGCAACCCGCGCCGGATTGTGATCGACTGGCGCGAGCATGGACCGCATCCGGGTGTTCCTGGTCGAGGACCAGGTGAGCGTGCTCAGGGCGCTGGTGAAGGCGCTGGAGAGCTTCCCGGAGTTGGAGATCGTGGGCACCGCGCAGGAGGGCGAGAGCGCGGTGGAGCAGATCGTCTTGGCGATGCCGCAGCTCGTGCTCATGGATCTCGAGCTGCCGGGGATGGACGGCATCGCGGTGACCAAGAAGCTCAAGCGTCGCGCGGCGGCGGTAGAGGTGCTGATCCTCACCTCCTTCGACGACGAGCAGAAGGTGTACGAGGCCATCCAGGCGGGGGCGTCGGGGTACCTGGTGAAGCGGGTGGGCCCGGAGAAGATCCGCTCCGGGATCATGGAGGTGATGGAGGGCGGCACCGTGCTCGAGCCGATCATCGCCCGGCGGTTCTGGAACTACTTCCAGTCGGTCCAGGCGAAGCCTGCCCAGAAGCCCCAGGACCCCTGGGGGCTCAGCGAGGTCGAGCTCGAGGTGCTCGGCTTCGTGGCCAAGGGACTATCGAACGCCGAGGTTGGGCGGGTGATGACCATCGAGCGGCGGACGGTGCGCACGCACCTGTCGCACATCTACCGGAAGATGGGCGTCAGCTCCCACGTCGACGCGGTGGTGATGGCGCTCAAGGCCGGGCTGGTGGAGGTATGAAGGCCGCCGTTCTCGCCCTCCTGCTCCCCGCGCTGGCCCAGGCGGCGCTCGCCGAGGAGGGCGTGTTCCGGAAGAGGGTCGTCGCCGCCGACGGCACCGCGCTCGCGCTCTACCGCTACGTCCCATCTGGAGGTGGCCGAGGAAAGCCCGCGGTGCTCTTGGTTCCCGAGCTGGGGTTCGGCCGCGAGGCGTACGATCTCTCTGGCAGCGGCCTCGCCCGCTTCCTCCAGGCGAACGGCCGGGAGGTCTACCTGGCCGAGCTTCGAGGACAGGGGAAGTCGGGCGCGCCCACCGGGTGGCGCCTCTCGCAGCTCGTCTCCTTGGATCTGCCCGCGGTGGCCGCCGCCATCCGCGCCGAGCGGCCCGGCCCGCTGGACCTCTTGGCGCACGGCTACTCGGGGACCTTGGCCCTCGCGGCGAGCGAGGTGGAGCTGCGCGGTGCAGTGCGGAGGGTGGTGGCGCTCTCCACCCCGGTGTTCCCGGAGGTGCCGAGCTCCCACGCGGAGTCGCTTTTCGCCTCGGGAGGAAAGCTCTCGGGGCTGGGCGCCGGCCCCCCCGCCGCGCGCACCTTCGAGCTGCTCTTCGCGCTGGGCGGCAATTTCCCCCGCGGGAGGCTTGCGGAGCTTCGCGGCACCGGGCTGTCCGACCTCGGCAAGGCGGCCTCGAGCGATCTGCTCGGCTGGATGCGTGAGGGCGATCTCGAGCTGGGCGGCGGCTCGAGCGTGCGCCGGCGAATCGGGCGCTACGGCCGCCCGACCTTGCTCTTCCTCCCGCTGGGAGACAACTTCGCGCACCCCGAGTTCGCCTCGCCACTGCGCGAGGTCTCCGCGGCCAAGGTGACGGTGCGAGTCCTCAGCCGCGTCGAGCTGTTGGACGAGGACTACAGCCACCTCTCGCTCCTCCACGGGGAGGACGCCGAGGACGACGTGTTCGAGCCGGCCCTGGAGTTCCTCGACGCGCCGGAGCCGGCCTCGGCTCCCTCCTCTCCGGCTGCGGCGGACGGAGGCGCGGATGCGCGGTGATTTCTCACTGCCCGCCGTCGCGCTCGCGCTGGCGGCCTGCCTTGGATGCAAGAGCGCCTACTTCGAGCCTCGCCCGAAGGAGGCGATCCTCCACAAGGCCCGCACCGGCGACGGCTGGGAGATCCGCCTGGTCCAGTACCGTGCCCATGGGGAGCCAAGGGGCCGGCCGGTGCTCCTCTGCCATGGCATCTCTGCCAACGACCGCAACATGGACCTCGACAAGGACCACAGCATGGCGAGGTGGTTCGCCTCTCGAGGCCGCGACGCCTGGACGGTCTCGCTCCGCGGCACCGGAGAGTCTGATCGGATCAACCCCGAGAAAGGCCGCCAGGGCGGCTACGACTTCGACACGCTGTGGAGGGAGGACCTGCCGGAGGCCATCGCCTACGTCCGCGAGCAGAGCGGTGGAGGCACGATCGACTACGTCGGCCACAGCATGGGAGGGATGCTCGCCTACGCCTACCTTTCCCAAGGAGGCGGCGGGCTGAACGCGGTCGCCACCCTCGGCAGCCCCACCCGGTTGGACTGGGGCGGGATGTTCGAGCCGCTGCTCGAGAAACTCGCGGAAGTCGCGGTGGGCAAGGAGAGCGTCGTCCCGATGGCGCTCTCCTCGCAGATCTCCGTCCCGCTCCAGGGGGAGCTGCCTGCCGGCCCGGTGCAGTTGCTCCTCTACAATCCCAGGAACGTGGGGAAGGAGACCTGGAAGCGACTGGTGGCGATCGGCACCGACGACATCTCGGGTGGGGTGACGCTGCAGATCATCGGAATGGTGCGGAGCGGCCGCTTCGGGAGCGCCGACGGCAGGCTGGACTACCGGAAGGACCTGGCGAAGGTGCGCACGCCGGTTTTGGTGGTGGCGGGGAAGCTCGACCGCCTCGCCATCGCCCCGGCGGTGAAGGACGCCTACCGGGCCCTCGGCGGTCCCAAGGAGTGGCTCTTGGTCTCCGAGGCGAACGGCGCCCAGGCCGACTACGGGCACATGGACCTCATCGTGGGCGACCGCGCCGCCTCCGAGGTATGGCCCAAGGTGGAAGACTTCTTCGAGCGCCACGAGAACTAGCGGATGCCGAGCAAGACTCCCAACGGGCCCCCTCCCGAGCTGGCCGCGGTCTCCTCCCTCACCGAGCACACGCTCGAGAACGGGCTCCGGGTGAGGCTCTTGCCCGACGACTCGGTGCCGACGGTGAGCTACTTCACCTTCTTCCGCGTCGGCTCGCGCAACGAGCGGCCCGGCGCCACCGGGATCAGCCACCTGTTCGAGCACATGATGTTCAACGGAGCCAAGCGCTACGGCCCGGGCGAGTTCGACCGAGTGCTCGAGTCCAGCGGCGGCACCTCGAACGCCTACACCTCGAACGACCTCACCGTCTACCACGACGACTTCGCCGCGGAGGCCCTGGAGACGGTGGTCGACCTCGAGTCCGACCGGATGCGCTCGCTCTCCATCACCGACTCGGTGCTACAGAGCGAGCGGCAGGTGGTGCTGGAAGAGCGACGGCTCAGGGTGGAGAACGACACCCGCGGGCTCCTCGACGAGGAGCTGGCCTCGCTCGCGTGGAAGGCCCACCCCTACCGCTGGCCGGTGATCGGCTGGCGGAAGGACATCGAGCGGATCACCCGGCAGGAGTGCATGGAGTACTTCGGCACCTACTACGCCCCGCAGAACGCCACCGTGTACGTGGCGGGGGACTTCGATCCCGAGCAGGCCCTCGCGCTGATCGGGCGGTGCTACGGCCCGATCCCCAAGGGGCCGGCGGCGCCCGGGGTGGCCGACGCCGAGCCCGAGCAGAAGGGCGAGCGGCGGGCCCGCGTCCACCACCCGGCCCAGGCGCCGTCGCTGATGGTCGGCTACCGCGCCCCCCCGGCGAAGGACCCCGACACCCTCGTGCTGGACTTGCTCCAGTACGCGCTCTCGGTCGGGCAGGGCAGCCGCTTCGTCCGCGAGCTGGTGTACCGCAAGGAGCTGGCGATCGCGGTGGGGGTCGACTGGAGCTGGCGCATCGACCCGGGGATCTTCCAGATCGTCCTGGACCTCAAGCCCGACTCGAAGCCCGAGCAGGTGGAGCGCGCGCTCTTCGCGGAGATCGACGCGGTGGCGAGGCTGGGGCTCACCGATCGGGAGATCCAGAAGGCGAAGAACAACCTCAAGGCACACCTGTTGCGCGAGCTGGCCACCAACGGAGGGCGGGCCCACGCCTTCGGCACCTACGAGGAGCTGCTCGGCTCTTGGCGTGAGGGGCTGACGCTGCCGAGCCGCTACCAGGCGATCACCTCGGAGCAGGTGAAGGCCGTCGCGGCAAAGTACTTCGCCCCCACTCGCCGCGCGGTGGCGACGTTGGTCCCGACCCCGTGAGCCCGAAAGGAACGACTCCGATGGCAAGCTCGCCGGCGGCCGCCTCTTCCAGGATGGAGCTGAGGCCGTTCAAGCTTCCGGAGCCGCACCGCGCGCAAACCTCGAACGGGCTCCGCCTGCTGGTCGCCCAGCGCGGGAAGCTTCCGCTGGTGGCGCTGGACCTGGTGGTGCGGGCGGGCAGCGCCGCGGATCCTCCGGGGAAGCACGGGCTGGCCGACCTGACGGCGCGGCTGCTGCGGCGGGGGACCGCGAAGCTCACTGCGGACCAGATCGACGAGGCGGTCGAGTACGTGGGCGGCAGCCTTTTCGCCGGCGCGCAGAAGGACTACCTCTCGATCTCCATCAGCGCGCCATCGGAGCACCTTGGGGCGATGATGGAGGTGCTCGGGCAGCTCGTTCGAGAGCCCTCCTTCCCCGCGGCCGAGTTCGCATCGGCCCGGGGGCGGGTGCTGGCGGAGATCGCCAACGAGCTGGACGATCCCGGCGCCCTCGCCGACCGCGCGCTCGAGCTGGCGATGTACAAAGACCACCCGTACGGGCACGAGGTGAACGGGCGGGCGGCGCACCTGCGCGCCCTGGCCCGTGAGGACGTGATCGACTTCCACCGCGAGCGGATCGGCCCCGCGGTCTCCACCCTGGTGGTGGTGGGAGCCGCCGAGCCCGCGGAAGTGGCCACGGCGGCGGAGCGCGCTTTCGCGGGATGGGACTTCGGGCCGCCGTCTCCTCCTCCGACGCCCAAGCCCGACGCCATCGGGGCGCCGGGGCAGATCCTGATCGTCGACAAGCCGGAGCAGACCCAGGCCCAGGTTCGCATCGGTGCGCCGGGCGTGCCCAAGGGCCATCCGGACTACTTCCCGATCGCCGCCTTCAATGCGGTGCTCGGGCTGGGTTTCACCTCGCGGCTGGTGACGGAGATCCGCGTGAAGCGCGGGCTGTCCTACGGAGCCGGGAGCGAGGTCGACACCCTCGCCGCGGCCGGCACCTTCTCCATCTCCAGCTTCACCAAGACGGAAGCGTCGCGGCAGCTCATCGACGTCGCGCTCGGGGAAGTGGCCAAGATGCGGAAGAAGGGGCCGACGGCGAAGGAGCTGCGCGCCGCCCAAAGGTTCGTCACCGGGCTCTTCCCCGCGCGGCTGGAGACGAACGAGGCCCTAGCGGCGGCGATCGCCGAGCTGGAGATCTACGGCCTGCCGGACGACTGGCTCCAGAGGTACCGCGAGCGCTTCGCCGCCGTCGCGCCCAAGCAGGCCGCCGAGGCCGCCGCTCGGTACCTCTTCGAGGGCACGCCGACGATCGTGGTGGTCGGAAACGCGGCCGAGGTCTCTGTGCAGCTTGAAGACCTGGGAAGCACGAAGGTGATGGCACTTGCGGAGCTGGAGTGACGGAGCGGATCTTCGAGGGCCGTGGCTTCTTCGCGGTGCACAAGCCGCCGGGGGTGCCGGTGATCCCGGGGAGGGGAGAAGCCGGGCCGGAGTCGATGCGGGAGAGGATCGAGCTGGAGCTGGGTCGGAAGGTGTACGTGGTGCACCGGCTAGATCGCGACACCTCGGGTGTCTTGCTCTTCGCGCTCACCCCGGAGTGCCACCGCCTGCTGTCGATGGCCTTCGAGGAAGGGAGAATCGTGAAGCGGTATCTGGCACTGGTGGAGGGGAAGGTGGAGGCGCCGCTGGACCTTGCCTGGCCGCTGCTCCCGTCCAGGCGGGGCCGGATGAGAGTTGCGCGGGGGGGCGAGGGCGGAAAGGTGGCCCGGACGCAGGTCCGCCCGGTGGAGGTCTTCTCCGAGGCCACGCTGGTGGAGGCAATGCCGCTCACCGGGCGCACCCACCAGATCCGCGTGCACCTCACCGCGGCGGGACACCCGCTCCTTTTCGACCATCAGTACGGGCGCAAGCAGCCGCTGACCGCGGCAGCTCTCGGCGGAGAGGGCGACGAGGTGGTGCTCTCGCGGACGCCTCTCCATGCGGCCTCTTTGAGCGTCCCCGCGCAGGAGGGGATCGGTCCCGCGGAGATCACCGCGCCGCTCCCCGGGGACATGGCCCGGGCGCTCGATCTGCTCAGGGCTTCCTGAATGCCCTCAGCTACGCGGCGGTTTGAGTCTGGCCGTCAGCACCGGCGGTTCGAGTCTGGCCGGCAGGGGGGCGAACGGCCGTCTGCGCTTTGCGCGCCCGAATCCGGAGTTTCGCGGACACGTACAAGGTAACGATCAGAACTGCGGTCGCGCCCAATTGTACCAGGACCAGCGTCTCAGTCATTTCGATTTTCCTCGATCTTCACGCCGAGCCAGAACGCAATAATGCTAAGGATAAAGCCTCCTGCGAACAACCCGACACGCACCCACCTGTCCAGCTCTCCCGTGATGATCGCTTCCAGCGGGTAGAACACAGCGACCAGCACGGCGGCCTCCCGCAGGAATTCGCCCTCGAGCTCCTCCCGGCTCTTTAGTGCCATCGGCCGGAGGATAGCTCGCGGCAAGGGGCCCGGCACGGCGCCTGCCCGTCCGGCCGCTCACCGCCCGATTGGTAGGGCGTACCGCGCGCCGACCAGGAGCGCGACCCCGCTCCCATCTCCGTTGAGGCGGGAGGCCTTGAGCGGAAGCAGGATGCCTCGAAGCTCGCCGAACAGCTCCAGCGCGTTGAACCGGCGGCTCACTTGAAGCGCCGCGAAGGCGTCGTACCCCAGCGCCGACTCGGAGTAATCGGGCTGCGAGCTGGAGCGAGTCTTGTGCGAGAACGGCACCAGCCCTCCGCCGGCGCGCGCGTAGGCGAGATAGGGCCCGTACCGCGCAAGGCGCGCCCGGAGCGACAGCTCGATCGGCACCGCCGACACCGCGGACTCGAGCTTCCCGGTCAAGTCCTCCGAGACGAGCTTCAGCGCTCGGTAGCCGCCTCCCAACTCGGCGGAGAGCCGGTCCCGCCCTGGAGGAAGTCGGAACCCCGCGGCGATGGCGACGGGAAAGCCCAGGCCGCCGCTCGCGGTGGCGGCGCCGGCCGACGCCTCCAGCGACATGCGGCCGAGCTTGCCGATCGGGATGGGCACCTCGCGGGAAAGCCTCGCCTCCACCACGGTCCAATTGTCCTTCGGCTCCCTTGCCAGGCCGACCGTCACCCGGGCCACCTTGGACTTCGGGTCCGGCTCGAGCGCGTACGCGAACCCCAAGGCGAGCGCTCCCCGCGCGGTGAGGCTTCCGCCGGCCACCTCGGCTGAGATGTCCTCCGCCGCGCGGGCGTCGGGGTGCAGCGCCCAAAGCCAACCTCCGCGGTCGGGGTGCATGGGCTCGGGAGAGAGCAAGGCCGCCGCCGGGCCCGGCCCGGGCTGCTCGATTGCAACCTCGCGGATGCTCCCTTTCGAGCGCGACTCAGCGAGCACTTTGGCCGAGGTGACACCGGGAGGCACCTCGATCGAAACCGTGGCCGCTCCCGCCGCATCCGCCTTCACCGGCCCGAACGTCGCGCCCGCAAGCTCCACTCGCACCGCGGCACTGGGCTCGGTCGCGACCGCGAGGTCCAGCCGCCCCACCAGGGGAATCTCCACCCAGGCCGCCTCCGGCAATTCCTCCTCGTCTTCGGTCCAGAACACCAGCAGCGCGCGCTGGGGATAGCGGATCGGCGGCGGGGTGTAGGTGAAGGTCTGGACCGCGGCGAGCGGATCGGGCGAGCTGCTGAGGCTGCCCAGGCTGACCGTGGCGCGCAGGGGAAGATCGCCGGCGTGGCGCACGGTGACGCGAGCCAGCGAGCCAGTGCCCAGCACCAGCGAGCGGGGCTCGACCTCGATCGCCGGCGGATCCGCCCCGGCGCTCGCGCCTGCGAGAAGGCCGATGAGGACGAGGAGGTCGAAGCGCGAAGCGGTTCGCCTCACGTCGAAGGCTCGGCTCGCGGCTCGGCCGGTGGGGCCTCGCCGGGCTCGGCGGGAGGAGGGCTGTCGGCGGGGGCCTCGGCAGGCTTGTCCGCTGGTCCCGAGGCGCCCGGGCGCGGCGGATTGAACGAGGCCCTGGCCGGTCCGCCCTCCCCCCGGCCGTGCACCAGCGTCTTCTCGAAAGCTTTGAAGGCGACATCCACCTTGTCCCCTCGCACCGCGCTGACGATCCCCAGACCGAAGTTGGGGTGGTTCACCACCTCCTCGACCGAGTAGGTGTCCTTGGCGCTGTAGCGACGGGCTTTGGAGAGGTCCTTCGCGGCCAGCCGCTGGTCGAAGGGAACGATCACCTTCTGCGCGCGGGGCTCGCGGGGCGCCGACGAGCGCGCCCGGCTGCCGGGCTCGGCGCGGAAGGCGTGGTCCCCGCCGCAAGTGTTGCAGCGGACCCGGGCGATCTTCGTGCCGACCATCGCCAGGATGGTGTGTGCGAGCGTCAAGCGGCAGCGAGTGCAGAATGCGTCGACCTCGCCGCCGACACGGTGAGTGGCCATGGCGCGCCCAACATTTGCAGAGGAGCGCGGCGCGAGGAAGCACAACTTGACTAGGCCTCCGGAGAACTGTACGCGAGGGCCGCAGGCGCGGCCCCCGAGCCGCGTCCGCGCGAGCGTGGCGCGTCACTGGGGCCACGCCGAGGCCCAGATGCCCACGCGAACGCTCCCTGGCCGCGGCGCCCTCGATCGCCTCATCCGTCCTACCCGCGCGGAGATCGATCTCGCCGCGCTGGAGCACAACTTCGGAGTGGCCAAGAAGCTCGCCGGCCCGGCGGGGGTGCTGGCGGTGGTGAAGGCGAACGCCTACGGCCACGGGGCGGTGCCGGTGGCGCGGGAGCTCGAACGGCTCGGCGCGGCGATGCTGGGGGTGGCGCTGGTGGAGGAGGGGATCGAGCTGCGCGCGGCCGGGGTGAAGGCGCCGATCCTGGTGCTGGGGGGCACCTACGAGGGCGGCTACGAGCTGATGGTGGAGCACGAGCTTTCGCCGGCCGTGTTCCGGATCGATCACCTCTCGCGGCTGGAGCGGGCGGCGGCTCGCCTGGGCCAGTCAGTCTCGGCGCACCTCAAGCTCGACACCGGGATGGGGAGGATCGGCCTGCTCCCATCCGAGCTGGAGGCCTTCCTGGACGCGGCGAAGCGAGTGAGGCGCGTCTCGCTGGACGGGCTCTTGTCGCACTTCGCCAACGCTGATCTCGCCGACGAGGCGTTGACGCGCGAGCAGGCGGCGCGTTTCGGGGCTGCGCTCGCGGCCCTTCGGCGGCGCGGGATCGAGCCGCGCTGGCGGCACCTGGCGAACTCGGCGGCGGTGCTCGAGCTGCCAGAGGCCTGCGAAGGCCTGGAGCTGAACCTGGTGCGGCCCGGCATCATGCTCTACGGCCTCTCGCCCGCCGGCTGGCTCGCCTCTCGAGCGGAGCTGCGGCCGGTGTTGAGCTGGAAGACCGCGGTGATTCACCTGAAGACGGTGCCTGCGGGGACGCCGGTGTCCTACGGGGGCACCTGGGTTGCGCCGCGGGAATCGCGGATCGCGACGCTGCCGGTGGGCTACGCCGACGGTTACAGCCGCGCTTTCTCCGGGCGCGCCGCCGTTCTGGTGCGCGGCAGGCGGGCGCCCATCGTGGGCCGGGTGTGCATGGACCTGTGCATGGCCGACGTCACCGAGATCGGCGAGGTGGAGGTCGGAGACGAGGTGGTGCTGCTCGGCCAGCAGGGCGGTCTTGGCGTCTCGGCGGAAGAGCTGGCGAGGTTGGCCGGGACCATCCACTACGAAGTGGTGTGCGGGATCGCTGGCCGAGTGTCCAGGGTCGAGTGTCGAGCGTCGAGACGAGTGGTCGAGCGGCCGTCCAGCGGTGGACCGTGACGAGTCGACCACGGACGTCGCGGGCGCTGGACGATCGCTGGACGATTCCGCTCGACGCTCGACCCTCGACGCTCGACTAGACGGTTGGGGCGTGCTCGACTCCCCGCCGTGCCCCGCCCGACCGAGAACCCCGCCGGCCAGGCCGTGGAGGGCCTCGGCCGCTCGGTCTACGCCGCGGTGAACGACCTCGGCGCGCTCACCTCGCTCGGACTGTCGGTCGCCCGCTGGTCGCTCCGCCCCCCTTACCGGGTGGCCAACCTTTTTTCCCAGCTCGACTTCGTGGGAGTGGGCTCGATCTTCATCGTCTGTCTCACCGGCGTGTTCACCGGCATGGTCTTCGCCCAGCAGTCCGCCCGAGCCTTCGAGCTGTTCGACGCCGAGAGCCTGGTCGGACCGACCGTCGCCTTGAGCATCACCCGCGAGCTCTCTCCGGTCTTCACCGCCCTCGTCGTCACCATGCGCGCCGGCAGCGCCATGTGCACCGAGCTGGGCACCATGCGCGTCACCGAGCAGGTGGACGCACTGGAAACCATGGCGGTGAACCCGGTGCAGTACCTCCTGGTGCCTCGGGTGATCGCCGGGCTGGTGATGGTGCCGGTCTTGGTGATGCTGTTCGACGCCGCCGGGATCGCCGGCTCGTACTTCGTCGCGGTGACGGTGAAGGGCATCTCCGCCGGCACCTTCCTCGCCCGCACCCACCAGTGGCTCGACCCCGAGGACGTCGCCGAAGGGCTGATCAAGGGCGCGGTGTTCGGCCTCACCGTGGCCCTGATCGCCTGCTACAAGGGCTTCCACGCCAAGGGCGGCGCCAAGGGTGTCGGCCAGGCCACCACCGAGGCGATGGTCAGCTCGGCGGTGAGCATCTTCATCCTCGACTACTTCGTCGGAGTGGTATTGCACTGATGGCGAGGTCGCCCGGCACCGCGCGGCGGCCGATGATCGAGATCGTCGGCCTGCACAAGAGCTTCGGCGAGCACCACGTCCTCCGCGGCATCGAGCTGGAGGTTCCCGAGGGGAGCACCTGCGTCATCCTCGGCGGCTCCGGCAGCGGGAAGACCGTGCTCATGAAGCACATGATCGGCCTGCTCAAACCCGACCGCGGAAAGGTGATCGTCGACGGGGAGGACATCGTCCCGCTCGGCCCCGCCGAGCTGGAGCAGGTCCGCCGGAAGTTCGGGATGGTCTTCCAGGCCGCCGCCCTCTTCGACTCGATGACCGTCTACGAGAACGTCTCTTTCCCCCTGCGCGAGCACTCGAAGCTGCCGGAGGAGGAAGTCCGCGAGGTGGTGAGGAAGAAGCTCGGCATCGTGGGCCTCGAAGGGGTGGAAGAGCTTTACCCGGCGGACCTCTCCGGCGGCATGCGCAAGCGGGTCGGCCTCGCCCGCGCCATCGTGCTCGACCCGAAGATCGTCCTCTACGACGAGCCCACCACCGGGCTCGACCCCATCACCACGGAGTACGTGGACGAGATGATCCTCGACGCCAAGGACAAGCTCGGGGTCACCTCGGTGGTGATCAGCCACGACATCGCCTCGTCCTTCAAGGTCGCCGACAACATCGCCTTCCTCCACGAAGGCCGGATCGTCGAGCAAGGCCCGCCGGACGCCTTCCGGCGCTCCGAGAACCCGGCCCTGAGACGCTTCCTCACGACCTGGTTCGGCAGGTCCTGAGGCCTCGGTTCCGCGGAGCCGGGGCAGCCGATTCCGCAGAGGGAACGATCACTTGCGCGTGGAACGGTTTCCCTTCTGCCCCGACTGTTGGGATCCGCACCCACTCGCCACTGCCCCGCTCGAACAGCCGCGCCGAGCCGCTGTACACTCGGGGCGATTCTTGTCCTATGCATTGCGCATCTCCCGGCCCGAAGGGCTGCTAGTGAGTTACTCACGCTCAGGCAAGCTCACCTGCGACAGGCTCGAGGCCATGCTGCTGTCGGCCGCGGAGGACGCCAAGCGGCCGGTGCAGATCCTCGAGCGGCGCGGCGCCGGCATCGACCACCCCGTGCTGGCCGCGCTCCCCGAGACCGACCACCTGAAGGCCTACTTCCTCCGCGCGCTCGGCGGCTGATGCCCGTGCGAGCACTGGGGTGCTTGACCGACGCCCGCCCGGTCGATGGCCGGCGCCGGAGCGGAACGCGAGACGTCGTCGCTCGCCTTGCCGGCCGGCCCGTGGTCTGCTCGCCATCGAGGAGTTCGAGATGGCGGCACGCCCCACGGCCCGGTTGTTCGTGGCGATGCTGTGCTGGGGATGCGTGCCCTGCGGCGGACCCAGCCCCTCCGACGCAAGCTCGGATGCATTCCACAGCTGGTGCCGATGGCCCGAGCCGGCCCGGCCACCAGTGCAGGCCGATGAGTACTGCTCCGAGTATGCGCGCGCGACGTGCGAGCAGGCCGCCTGCTGCGGGTGGCTGGACCTGGCGCAGCGTTCCGCCTGTCAGGCCGCTGTGGCCAGCCGCTGCGATCGGCACTATGGCGTCAAGCTCGACGCCGGTCAGTTGCACATCGACGGAGCGCGCGCGCGAGGTTGTTTCGGCCTGATCGCGGCCGGGTGCGAGCCGGGTGGCGCGCTGGCGCTCGCGTGCGATCGACTGTTCGATGGGGCTCCGGCCGGCGCGAGCTGTTCCTTCAACAACGACTGCGCGTCGCGTGTGTGCGCGCGAGCGCCAGCCGAAACTTGTCCGACGTGTCAGCCGCTGGTGCCTCTGGGAGGCGAGTGCGACGACTGGCCGCGACTCTGCGACGAGGGCTTGCGGTGTGCGCCGGCCGACGGAGGAACCAGCACCTGCGTGGTGAAATATGCGGATGGGCAGGGTTGTGCCGTGAACGACGAGTGTCTCGCTGGCAGGTGTTCGTTTCCGCCTGTCGACGACGGTGGCGCCTCCGGACGCACCTGCGGCCTCGCGCCCATCGGAGCTCCTTGTTCCTCGCTCGCTGGAGGATGCGGCCCTTCCCGCATCTGTGTCTGGCCGGCGCCCGACGCAGCCTATGCGGAGTGCCGCGTTCGAATCAGATTGGGTGAGCCCTGCGTCAACCAGAGCTTCGACGATGGCTGCGAAGGTCTGGGCGCCACTTGTCTCGACGGCCACTGCGTCAACGTCGCTCCGTACTCGAGACCGCTCGGGGCGGAGTGCGAGGAGAGCTGGCAGTGCGAGCATCCGCTGATCTGCTGGGAGCCGGAATGGTACAACCGTCGCTCCGGACAGTGCGTGCAGCGCGCTCAACTCGGCGCGATCTGCACGCGCCCATGCGCACTGGGGGCGACCTGCCTCGACGGAATCTGTCAGCCGCTCCGGTCTGCGGGCGAGCCGTGCAGCTCCCGGCTCTGCAAGAAGTTTCTCAGGTGCTCGTCGCTTCCCGTCGCCGCCGCCGTCCACACCTGTCGAACGGATCCGATCCCCAATGGTTCAGTGTGCGATTACGCGTCGGTCGGCTGGGCGAGCTGTGAGTCGAGCTCCTACTGCAACGAGGGGATCTGCACCGCGGTCAAGGCCGCGGGTGAACCCTGCACGGTTTGGTTGTTGGACTATTCCCCGGCGGAAGAATGCGGCGCGCTTTTGTGCGTGCGCCAACCCGACGGTGGCGGCAGCTGCGTCGAGTGCCCGCCGTAGCCGTTACGACAACGTGTCGCCGCGCGGCCCTTGCGCGGGCCGATGCCGTCATGACCAGCGAATCGAAGCGTCGCAGACATCAGGGGCGACTGCGCGATGAGGGAGGGGATGGCGATGAGGTGGAGGCCGTGCGGAGATTCGTGCGAGCGAGACGGCCTTCTGGGCCATCCCCAGAAGCACGGCCGACGGCGGGGCGCGATTCCGCGGAGTCGGGGCAGCCGATTCCCCAGAGGGAACGATCACTTGCGCGTGGAACGGTTTCCCTTCTGCCCCGACTCTTGGGATCCGCACCCGAGGTCCTGAGGCCGATGCTGGCGGACGGCGCCCTTCGGGCTAGAGTGGAAGCGTGGTCGGCCGCGCCGGAGCCGCGAGCGAGTGAAGAAGATCCTCACGCCCTTCCGGGTGGGGCTCTTGGTGCTCGCCTCGGGGGTGTTCCTCTTCGTCCTCCTCACCTTCGTGAAGAAGGGAGGCCTCGCCGAACGGGAGGCCCTCACCGTCTACGCGCACTTCCGCGACGCCTCCGGGCTGGGAAAGAAGAGCCGGGTGCAGATCGCCGGCATCGCGGTGGGAGAGGTTAAGGACATCGCCCTCGAGGGCACCCGCGCCAAGGTTTCCTTGCGCATCCGCCGCGACGTGGGGCTGCGCCAGGACGCCTCGCTCACCAAGCGGTCGGAGTCGCTCCTGGGCGACTTCCTGCTCGACCTCTACCCGGGCTCCGAGTCCGCTCCCCTCATGCCGGAGGGCGGGGAGATCAAGCTGGTGATCGACGCTGCGGGGATGGAGCAGGTCTTCAACACTCTCGCCCAGATCACCGCCGACATCCAGCAGGTCACCTCCGCCCTGCGCGAGGTCCTGGGCGGGGAGAAGGGCGCCGGCTCGCTCCAGCAGATCATCGAGAACCTGATCCAGCTCTCCGCGACGGTCGACCGAACGGTGCGCGAGAGCGCCGAGCGCCTGGCGGAGATCCTGAAGAACTTCGAGGGCGTCTCCGACGACGTCCGCGGCATCACCCGCGGCCAGGAGGACACCGTCCGCAACATCGTCCACAACATCGACCTCATCACCAAGGACACCCGCGAAGTGCTCGCCACGGTGAAGAAGGTCCTCGGCAGCGGCGAGGGCGAGCTCAAAGACTCGGTGGCCAGCCTCAAGCAGACCCTCAACCGGCTCGACGCCACCCTGGCGAACCTCGAAGACGTCACCCGGAAGGTGAAGGAGGGCCACGGCCCGGTCGGGGCGCTCTTGGCCAACGAGCGGCTGGGCCAGCGCATCTCGGAGTCGGTGGAGGACCTCTCGGACTTCACCGCCCGGCTGACCCAGCTCGAGGCCGAGGTGGGCATCAAGAGCGACTACCTCTTGAGCCAGGGCGCGGCGAAGAACTCCCTCGCCCTCAGGCTCATCCCCAGGCCGGACAAGTACTACCTGCTCGAGGTGGTGGACGATCCCCGCGGCTCGGTGGAGACGGTGCTGGTGCAGTCCAACCCTCCCTCTTCGGGGGACCCGGTGATCCAGCAGCGGACCATCACCAAGGACGCGGTGAAGTTCTCGGCGCAGTTCGCCAAGCGCTTCTCCTTCACCACCTTGCGGTTCGGGATCATCGAGTCCACCGGCGGAGTGGGCGCCGACTTCAACTTCCCGCTCAAGTTCCTCTGGTACTCCCGCTGGATCGAGGACGCGCTGGTGATCAAGGTCGACGCGTTCAACTTCTCGGTGGTCGAGCTGGACTACCCGAGGATCCGGGCCACCGTGCGGCTGGTGCCGTACGAGCACCTGTTCATCAACGCCGGAGTGGACGACCTCCTCAACGTCCCCACCCGGGACCGGCAGACCAACCGGCTGATCGCCGGGCGCGATTTCTTCGTCGGCGCCGGCCTCTTCTTCACCGATCAGGACCTCAAGGCGATCCTCACCGCGGCGCCCATCCCTAGCCCGTGAGCGCCTTCCCCGCGAGCGCCTGCAGCTCCCTCGAAGGTCCAAAGACCGTGCGGAACCGCTCCTCGAGCCCGGGCAGGGTGAAGCGGTGCTCCTGGCAGCCGCGCTGCTCGATGGCGTAGGCGGCCACCAGCGAGGCCACTCTCCCGGCCACCTCCAGCGGAAGCGCCCGGCGGATGCCGAAGGCCAGCCCCGCGAGGTAGGCGTCTCCGGCCCCCGTGGGGTCCCGCACCTCCTTAGGTATCGCGGCGGGGATCTCGATCGTCCTCCCGCGGGAGAAGATGGTCGAGCCGCGCTCTCCTTGGGTCACCACCGTCACCGGAGCGGAGGCGAAAAGGTCTCCCTCGGTGCGGCCGAGCTTCTGCGCCATCATGCCGAACTCGTAGTCGTTGCCGATCAGCACCGAGGCGCCCGCAAGGCCGGTGAGGATCTGCTCCGCTTCCAACCTCGGCGTCTGCTTGCCCGGATCGAAGATGTACGGGACTCCGAGCTTTTGGCACTCGCCAGCGTAGCGGGCGATCGCCATCGGATCAGTGGGGGAGATGATCACCAGGTCGTCCTTCGTCAGCCCGCGGGTGGCCAAGGAGAGGTCCTTCGCCCGGGACATCGCCCCCGAGTAGAAGGCCACGATCTGGTTGTTGGCCCGGTCGGTGTTGATGAAGCAGGAGGCGGTGAACTCATCGGGAATCTCCACCACCCCGGAGGTGTCGATGCCCACCGCCTCCATCCAGGCGCGGTACTCGCCGAAGTCCGCTCCCGCCGTGGCCACCACCAGCGGGCGCTCGCCGAGCAGCGCCAGGGAGTAGGCGATGTTCCCCGCCACTCCGCCTCGCATCCTCCTCATCGAGTCCACCAGGAAGCTGACCGCCAGGGTGTGGACCTTGTCCGGCAGGATGTGGTCCTTGAAGTGCCCCGGGAAAGTCATCAGGTAGTCGTACGCCAACGAGCCGGTGACGACGATTCTCACGGCTGCTCCTTTGCCCTTCGGGGCGCGGCACGATGCAACGCCGATTCCCCATTGACAAGGCCCTGTGGGAGGGTCAGACGCCCGCTGTGACCTCCTGTGCGGGTTGGTTTCGCCGGCGACCCGCGGCTCGCGCTTGACGTTCGGGATCCGGCCTCCCTACGCTTTCGGAGCCTGGGCAGCGCCCGGTTGGCCGCGGCGCCTGGCCCTGGCGCAGTCCCACCGGGGGGAGAAGCGCGGAGCGGGCCGCGCGCCGGAGGGCCGAGGTGACCGACAACCGCAAGTACGACCGCCTCCCCTCGCGCCTTCGGTGCTGGTGCGAGGGCGACAACGTGACGGTCTACGCCCGGATCGGCAACCTCAGCGAGGGCGGGCTGTTCGTGAGGACCAGCACCCCCTTGGCAGAAGGCGCCAGGGCGGTGCTCCGGTTCGGCATGGGCGAGGCCCAGGAGGTCGAAGCCCACGCGACGGTCGTCTGGACGCGCAGCAGCGGAGCGGCGGGGCCACCTGGAATGGGGCTCAGGTTCGATGACGTGGATGCGCCGAAGCTGGAGCTGATCCGGAAGATCATCCAGAGCGAGCAGAATGGCCGAAAGCCGGGCAGCCCCTAGCCAGGTCGGGTAAAAGGGGAGCGATGCGCATCGCGATCATCTCGGACGTGCACAGCAACGTCGAGGCCCTGACCGAGGTCTTAAGGTCGGCGGACCAGCAGAAGGTGGACCGGGTGGTCTCCCTGGGGGACGTGGTGGGCTACGGGGCCTCGCCGAACCCATGCTGCGATCTGGTGCGCTCGGTGGCGGAGGTGACGCTCTTGGGAAACCACGACGCCGCGGTCTCGGGGAGGATGGACTACTCCTTCTATTACGACGCCGCGAGGCACGCCCTGGACTGGTCAGCGAGCGTGCTCTCCGACGACAATCTGGGGTGGCTGAGGAGCCTGCCTTACACCTACCAGATCGGCGAGGTCGGCTTCAGCCACGGCTCGCCCATCGAGCCGCGCGCCTACGAGTACATCTTCGCGCTCGAGCAAGCCCGCGAGCTGATGCCGCACGTGGCCGATCTGCCCGAAGTCACCTTCATCGGCCACAGCCACCTCTGCAAGGCGTTCGCGATCGGCAACGGCGAGGTGAACGACGTGGTGGCCCAGAAGTTCGGGGTGAGGCGCGGCTACAAGTACATCATCTCGGTGGGCTCGGTGGGCCAGCCGCGCGACTACGACAACCGGGCCTGCTTCGTGATCTGCGACACCGACGCCCGCACCGTGGAGTACGTCCGGGTGGAGTACGACATCGAGACCAGCGCCCAGCGCATCTTCGATGCGGACCTGGCGCTGAACTTCGGGAAGAGGTTGTTTTTGGGGGTCTGACAAACGAGCTAAGGTCCACCGCCGTGCGCAACCCTCTTGGGACCCTCGTCCTCGCCCTCGCCCTCTTCGCCTGCAGCAAGAGCAAGCCTTCGCCGGAATACGCCCAGGCGATGTCGCTGCACGCCTCCCTGTACGCCGAGAAGCTGGACGACGCGTACTGGGATCCCCGAATGGCCGAGGTGGAAGCGCTGCTCTCGAAGGTGCCGGAGTCCAGCCTGGACCACGCCGCCGCCAAGGACATGCTCGAGCGCATCGCGAGCGGGCGGGAGCGCGTGAAGGCAGAGGACGAGCAGAGGAAAAAAGCAGTGGCCGAGGCGCTAAAGCCGGTCCCCATGCCGCCCTCGGAGCCATCGGCGCTCCCGCCCCCCGCTCCCAAGGCGGCCGAGGCGCCGCCGGACGCCGGCCCCACCCAGCCGGTGAGCGGAATGAGCGCGGCGGAGTTCCTCGCGCGCTTCTCCGGCTGCTTTCGGCAGGCCGACGCGGTGGAGGTCACCGGCCGGGGCAAGATGGATTCGTACGAGCTCAAGGACATCGCCAATTGCCGGGACCGCCACCCGGGCTTCGCGGATCGGGTGGTGCTCCTCGAGGCCGGCAAGGTGTACGACTTCGTCGCCAAGAGCGCTTTCCGGCTCGAGTGGCGCCTGCCCGATGGCGGCTCTTTGGACGCGGGCGGGTGACTTTGGCCGCGGGCGCAACGCTTCGTTAGTCCTCTACCGATGCGCGACCAGACGTTGATCAGCCTGGTGCAGCTGTTGCCCAGGTCGGCACTTTCGACCGCGGCCGGGGCGGCGGCGCGGGCGCCACTGCCGGCGGGCGTACACCGGCTGGCCACCCGGGCGTTCGCGCGCGCCTTCGGGGTCGATCTGGGCGAGGCCGAGCTGCCCTTGGAGCAGTACCGCACCCTCGCGGAGTTCTTCACCCGGCGGCTCAGGTCCGGTGCTCGACCGATCGATCCCGACCCGCGCGCGGTGGTCTCCCCGGTCGACGGCACGGTCAGCGAAGGCGGGGCGATCGAGGCCGGCGAGTGCCTGCAGGCCAAGGGCATCCGCTACAGCCTGGAGCGCCTGCTCGACGAGCCGGAGGAGGCTCGCGCCTTCGACGGGGGCGCGTTCGCGACGCTCTACCTCTCGCCGCGCGACTATCACCGCATCCACGCGCCGGTCAGCGGGGGCATCGAGGGCTACACCTACATCCCCGGCGACATCTGGCCGGTGAGCCCTCGCCTGGTGCGCAGCAAGGAGGCGCTGTTCTGCCTGAACGAGCGGCTCGCCACCTACTTCTCCACCGGCCTCGGGAGGGTGGCGCTGGTGGCAGTGGGCGCGACCTGCGTGGGGAGGATCCGCGCCGCCTACGACGAGGTGGTGACCCGCGACGGGCAGATCCGCGCCCGCAGGCGCTACGGCTCTCCGCTGCCGATCAACAAGGGGGATGAGCTGGCGACCTTCGAGATGGGGTCCACGGTGATCCTGCTCTTCCAGCGCGGGCGGGTGGCGTGGGCGCCGGAGCTCGCCAAAGGCGCGGCGGTGCGCGTGGGGCGCCGGATTGGAGCGCAGTCGTGAGCCAGAAGCTCGCCGCGGTGAAGGGGATGAACGACCTCCTCCCGGAGGAGATCGGGATCTGGCAGCACGTCGAGGCGGCTGCGCGGGAGATCTTCTCCCGGTACGGCTACGCCGAAGTCCGCACGCCCGTGCTCGAGGACACTTCGCTCTTCGAGCGAAGCGTGGGCGAGGCCACCGACATCGTGGGCAAGGAGATGTACACCTTCCACGACAAGGCCGGCCGCTCGGTGTCCTTGCGGCCCGAGGGCACCGCCCCGGCGGTCCGCGCCTACGTCGAGCACGCGGTGGCCCAGAAGGAGCCGCTCACCCGCTGGTACTACATCGGCCCGATGTTCCGGTACGAGCGGATGAAGACCGGCCGCTACCGGCAATTCCACCAGATCGGCGTGGAGGCCTTCGGGGCGAAGGAGCCGGCCCAGGACGTCGAAGTGATGGAGATGGTGGTCCACTTCCTCAATGCCCTCGAGCTTTCGGGAGTGGCGTTGCACCTCAACTCGCTCGGCGACGAGGCGTGCCGGCCCGAGCACCAGAAGAGGCTGGTCGCCTACCTCTCCGCCCACCGCGAGGAGCTGTGCCCGGACTGCCAGACCCGCCTGGAGCGGAACCCGCTCCGGGTGCTCGATTGCAAGAACGAATCGTGCCGGGCGATCGCCCAGGGAGCGCCGAAGGTGCAGGACTCGCTCTGCGAGGCGTGCCGCCAGCACCTCGCCGAGGTGCGGCGGCGGCTGGACCTGCTCGGGGTCCGCTACGAGCTGGACCCCTCCATGGTTCGGGGGCTCGACTACTACACCCGCACCGCGTTCGAGTTCGTCGCCGACGATCCGGCGCTGGGCACCGCGAGCGCGGTCGGGGGGGGAGGGCGATACGACCGGCTGGTCCGCGAGCTGGGCGGGCCGGACGTGCCGGCGGTCGGGGTGGCGCTCGGGCTGGACCGGATCTGCCTGCTCCTTGGCGCGGCGGGGAAGAGGTTCGGGGTCCGACCGGATCTGTTCGTGGCCTTCGTGGACGTCCAGGCCCAGGACGAGGCGATGAGGCTCTCCTCCGCGCTCAGGCGCGCAGGGCTTCGCGTCGAGCTGGACACCCGCGGCGGAAGCCTGAAGTCCCAGATGAAGCGCGCCGACAAGTCCGGCGCCCGCTTCGCGCTGGTCCTGGGAGAGAAGGAACTGGCCGATCGGGCCGGCGAGCTCAGGCCGATGGCAGGCGGGGAGCCGAGGCGGGTCGCCTTCTCGGAGCTTTCCGCCGTGCTGAGGCGAGCGTGAAGCCGGTGCTGTATCCTCGCGCCCGGAGAGCAAGAGCGATGACTGGACGGGGATGTCTGTTCGCGCTTCTTTCGCTCACCCTCCCGGCGCCGGCGCTGGCCGAGGAGGTCGCGGCGATCGACAAGCCGGCCCCGATGTTCCGGCTGCCGGTCTACAACGCCAAGGCCACCGGGGCGGCGGCCGACGGTCTCCATCGCTATGTCGGCCCCGACGCCGAGGACAAGGGCGCCAAGGTGTTGCTCCTTTCGTTCATGGCCTCGTTCTGCAAGCCCTGCAAGAAGGAGATGCCCTACCTCCAGTCGCTCTACGAGCGCCGCAGGACCGAGGGCCTAAGGGTGCTGATGGTCTCCATCGACACCGAGCCGGAGGGCCAGAAGGCGGTGCAGGAGCTGATCGAACAGAACCAGGTCACCTTCCCGGTGCTCAAGGACCGGTTCAACCTGGTGGCGCGGCGCTGGCTCGGCCCCAAAAGCCCCCTCCCCTCGGTGTTCATCGTCCGCCCCGACGGCACCGTGGCCGCCGTCCACCGCGGGTACTCCGAGGGCACCATCGAGGCGATCGCCGCCGCGGTGGAGCGGGCGCTCGAAGGCGGGAAAACCGGCGCCCCCAAGGCAGAAAAAGGCGGCCCGTAGCCCCCAGAGGGTTGCGGCCGACCCCTCCGAGCCGCCGGACCCTCCCGGCCGGCCTCAAACGGGCGGAAACGGGCCGGCGACCGAGCGGCCCTTCGGTTGCACCGAGGCGATCCCAACCACAGGGAGAACGCCATGCACCGAATGCTTTCCGCCGTCGTCGCCGCTGCCGCCGCCCTCACCCTCGCCGCTTGCGGGCCAGAGTTGCAAAGCGATTCGCCCGACGGCCTCAAGGGCAACAAGTCGCGCAGCGGCAGCACCTCGGCGCCGACCTACGCGCTAAGGACCACCGACGAGCACGTCGCGGGCGTCGAGCCGACCTGGAAGACGGCGTACCCGATCATGAGCACCTACGACGTCTTCTTCGCCACCGAGATCACCGGCTCCCTCTCCGGACACCACACCGAGACGGTCTTCGTCTTCACCCCGAGCGGCGCCGCCTACCAGCGGTACGACGTGGCCTTCGCCACCGACGTCCCCGCCGGATCCGGCGAGCAGCAGGCCGAGCGGACCGCCACCGGCTGGCGAGTCTGGGTCTCCATGCCGGTCGCCGGCACCATGATCCAGACCTCCGGCCTCACCGGCACATGGACGGGCGAGGTCCTGATCGACTCCGCGTCCACGCCCAACGCCCGGACGGCCTTCGACCTTTACTAGCAGGATCGCGGCCTTGCGCCGCCCTCGGAGCTCGACACAGGTTCGGGGCGACCCGTGGGTGAACGACCCGGGGGCCGACCCTACCCGCTAAGGTAGGGAAAAAACTCCAAAATCTGACGGGCCCGCCTTGGTCCGCCGCCGCGAATTCGGCTACCCTTGTATCCGATGAGAGGCGCGGATGGTCGTCGCGGCGCCCACCCCGCGGCGGTCTCGGAGTCAATGGTCTTCCGGCGTCAGGCAGGCTCGGAAACGAGCCGCTTCGGCGACGAGTGCGTGGTGCTCGATGAATCCGGCCGCACGCTGCGGGGACTGAACGCGGCGGGGGCGCGGGTGTGGGAGCTGCTCGACGGGCGCCGGTCGGCGGGAGAGATCGCCCGTTCCATCTCGCGCGAGTTCGCAGTTCCGGTGGAGGCGGCTCTCGCGGACGTGGGCACCTTTCTCTTGGTGCTCGAGGACCGAGCGCTGGTCCACCGGGAAGGCGGCGCCGGTGCCGGGCCGGGGCCGAAAGGAGGCGCGCGATGAGGCTGATCCCGTTGCTTCTGAGCGCCGCGCTCGGGCTGTCCTGCACCCAGAAGCCGACGCAGCCGCCTCCGGAGGAGCAGTCTCCCCCGGAGGAGCTCGCGCCCGCGCCGCCGGAGGTGAGCACAGCCGAGCCGGGCCCAGTGCCCGAGCTGGAGATGGTGGAGCCCTTGAAGCCTCCTCCGCTTTCGGCCACCACCTGCGCGGAGCTCGATCCTGCCGGCGCCACCAGCGTGTCCTCGGTCCGGTCGGTGAAGGTCTGCGCGAACGTGCTTGGCGCGCGCACAGGGCAGAAGCTGGTGGTGGAGCTTCTCACCCCCCGCGGGATGCCCTACGAGCGCCGGGAGGCGATCCTGACCGGGACGCCATTCGAGGCGCAACGAGTGGACTTTGAGCTGATGGTCGCCGGGACGATGATCGACACCGCGCGCCTGTGGGGGCAGTGGGAGGCGCTGTTCCTGGTGGACGAAACGGCGGTGGGCACCCAGGCCTTCGACTTGGCGCAGTGAAGGGAGGTCGCGATGAAGAAAGCAAACATCGTGTTCGCGGCGCTCCTTCTTCCGGCCGTGGCGCTCGCAGCCAACAGCTGGACCATCAACCGGTCGTCGGGCGTAGCGGTGATGGGAGAGATCTCCACCCTGACCTTCACCATCGCGAACGGGGCCTCGAGCACCAACAGCCTCAACAAGATCACCCTCAAGTTCCCCTTCGCGGGTGGCAGCGCCAACGACTACGACATCGAAGGAGGAGTGGCGCCGCCGGGTTGGGTCGTCCAGGCCATGGACATGCTGAACCGGTCGATCACCTTCGTCCCCGCCGGCGGCTGCCCCGCGGTGGGCCTGTCGCCGGGCCAGTCCGACCTCTTCGGCGTCCGGGTGGTGGCCACCCCGGCGACCAAGGACGTCGCTGGCGAGGACCTGGACGATTCCGGCACGGGCAAGACCGAGGCCTACGACGGGTGCGCCAACCCCAGCGTCACGTTCCCGCACTGGACCGGCGCCTCGAGCTGGACGCGGGTCGGGCTCTCCGCCCAGCTCAACGTCTCCCCGCGCGTGCTCTCGCAGGGCGGCAGCGTGACGGTCACCATGACCGTCACCAACCGCGCCTCTCAGACCAAGACCAGCATCACTCCCTACCAGCCTTCGACCAGCCCGCCGGCGGCGCAGGGAGGGGCCACCTTCGGACTAACCGCCGGGCCCACCCCTGCGAGCATTGCCAGCCTGGCTCAGAACGCCTCCGCGCAGATCAGCTGGAGGTACGTGGCCAACTCTGACGGCGTCTCCACCTTCAGCACCTCGGCGTTCACCACCGGCGCCAACGCGGTCACCTCCAACCTCGCCCAGAGCCAGACGGTGAGCGTAGGGGATTTCACCGGAGCGATGAGCCTCACCCCGCCCGGAGTCACCGACGGCGCGCAGGTCACCGTGTCGCTGATGGTGAGCAACAACGGCACCTCGCCGCTGACCAACGTGGTGCCGAACCCGCTGAGCATCAGCGGCACCGCGACGCGCACGCTGGTGTCGGGGCCCGAGCCGGCGAACGTGGCGACCCTCTCGGCGGGGAGCGCGGCCCGCTTCTACTGGGTGTACCGGATCAACGGGACTCCCGGCCAGACCTACCAGTTCTCCGGACAGGCGACCGCGGTGAAGGAGGGAATGCCGGTCGCCAGCGTCCCGGTGGCCTCCGCGCTGGGATACGTGGTGACGCACACCATTCGCGCCAACCCCTCCTCGGTGATTTCCGGCGCGGGGGTGAAGACCATCCAGTACACCGTCTTCAACGGCGGCGGGCAGAACATCAAGGAACTGGGAATCATCGACCCCGGCGCTCCGTTCGGCAGCGCCACCAACAGCGTGGACACCTCCGGGTGGACCGTGGACGCGAGCAAGCAGAGCCCCAAGACCTTCACCTTCACCGCGCCCAACGCCGCCGCCGAGCTAGCCCCCGGCCAGAGCAAGACCTTCACCATGCAGTACACCATCGGCACGGTGACGCAGACCACCACCTACACCCACCGCGCCATCCTCACGCTTGCCGACGGCACCACCGTGCGGGTGGAGGACCAGGTGACCGTTTTCATCTCCCGGACCGTGCCGGACATCATCGACCTGATCGCGCTTTCGGGACCGGGCCGCAACCGGCTGATCTGGACCAACCCCGGCGATCACGACGGCGTCTTGGTGCTCCGCTCCACGACCGGGGCGCCGTCGACCCCGCCGGCCTCCGGCACCCGCTACACCGTGGGGGACGTGATCGGCAACGCCTCGGTGGCCTACGTGGACACTTTGAGCTTCAGCTCCAGCTTCTCCGACACTGGCCTCACCGACGGCCAGCGCTACTACTACAAGGTCTACAACCACGACGAGTTCTGGATCTACTCCTCCGGGAACGTGCCGAGCACGCAGGGCATCTTCTCGGAGCCGACCAGCCGCGCCGCCCGCACCCCGCTGTGGTGCTACAACACCGGCTTCTCGAGCAGCGTGCAGCCGGTGACCGAGACCGGCGTCGGCGTCTACAGCGCGGGCAACTTGAAGGCGGTGACTTCCAACCTCACCTCCACCGATCCCACGCTGGACGGCTCGGAGCGCTGGAGGCCGGTTCGGGTCACCGGCGCGGTGCAGAGCCGCTCGCCGGTGGTTCCGCTCGCCGGGAGATCCGGGAAGTGGATCCTGGTCGGGGACCAGAGCGCGAACGGCTACGTGATCAGCGCCACCTCGGGAGCCGTGGCGTGGAGGGCGGGCCCCTTCGTCCTCGACGGCGGAATCCAGGCGCCGCCGATGGTCCAGCTATACCAATACGGCAACGCGGCCTTCCAGGCGGCCTTCCCCGGGAAAGACCTGGTCCTCTTCGCGACGCGGCGGACCGCCAACCGGACGCAGAACGAGGTGCGGGCGCGCTACAGCAACGACGGGACGCAGGCGTGGACCTTCGCCCCCGGCAACCTGGACATGATCAGCGGCGGCATGCTGGTGGACTACCAGAACAACCGCCTGTGGGTGGCGAGCCGCTCCAACGGAGGCACCCAGCCGTCGCTGTGGGTGGTCAATACCTTGAACGGGGGGTTGGTCACCTCTTTCAACCTCGGCGACATCGATCATTCGGTCAACATGGCCAACCAGGTGGTCATCGTGACGACCAACTCTGGCCTCATCTACGCGTACGATCCGAGCACGCTGGCGCAGGTGTGGAGCTACCAGCTCCTCAAAGCCGACGGAGTGACTCCGGACGCGACCACGACCTACGTCGCTCCGATCGCCAACGGTTTCATCGCCTCGCAGTCCAGCGGGGTGGTGCAGCGCTACTCGGTGGACCCGACCACCAAGGCGGTCACCCCGTTCTGGGCCTGGGCCTCGCTGCCGGCGATGACCTCTCCAGCGGGCATCCGGATCGATTACACCTCTCAGAAGATCTACGTGGGCGATCGCGACGGCGTGATCCACCAGCTCAGCACCTACACCGGGGCGGACGAGAACCCGCTCACCCTGATCTCGGGATTCGCGTTGGGGCCACCTGCGATCGAGGCCGGCACTTCTCCGAAACGTCTACACGTCAACTCCGAAGACGGGCGACTGTGCGCGGTGGCAGTCCCCTTCTAGGGTCGTGGTGCGTTTCCTTGTGGTGGGCGTTCATTCCCGTGAGACTTGAGGGCCGGAGGGCGTAGGACGAAGTGGCGCCGCACGAGACAGCCGACAGTGAGCTGGAGCCCGAGCCGACTGAACGGCTTGGCGCCACTGCCCGGTACTCCCCGCCTGCGATTGTTTGGGAGCAGGAGTTTGTGGGGCTTGCGTCCCACGTCAGCGGCCACATCGACCCCCCACCAGACTGCGACCCCCCGGGGAGCGACTGGTGCACGGACTAGATGGGCTTGTCCGCGGCGCGCTTTCGCATCGCAGGCCTGTCGGTCGAGGTTCAGGCCCCGGAGCCGGTCATCGCCGGCCTCCGGAAAGACTTCGCGGCCTTCGCCACCGGCTCCTCCGCGGATTGGGTGATCGAGGCGAGCGTGGTGGCTGGCGAGCCGCCGGCTGGTCCCCGGACCCTTCCAGAGATAGAGCCATCGCCCGAGGGAGTGGTGCTCCGGGGCGATTGCTACTCGGCGCAGGTCCACACCGCCCACAGGCGCGCGAGCGTCAAGCAGTGCGCGGAGCGCTTCCCGATCGAGGCGGTGCTGAAGGTGCTCCTGGCTCGGGAGCTGTCCGCTGATGGCGGGCTGCTGGTGCATGGGGTGGGTATCGCCAAGAGAGAGCGGGCGGCTCTGTTCCTCGGACCCTCAGGGGCAGGAAAGAGTACGCTGGGGAGGCTCTGCGCTTCGGCTGGTCTGACCGTGCTCTCCGACGAATTGGTCGCGGTCAGGCCTGAGGCAGAGGAGTACTTACTCGAAGGCACTCCCTGGTACCTGGGCCTTCCGCGGCGGTGCCGGCTCCAGTCGGTCGGACTCCTGGCATGGTCGGATCGGCACCGGCTCGAGGCGGTGAGCCCTACCGACCTGTTCCGCGACCTGTCGGCGAATACGCTGATCGGCGATCCCACCGCCTCCGGGCGCGCGAGGCTCTTCCGCGCCGCGTCCGACCTGCTCAACCGGGTGCCCTCGGTCCGGCTCCACTTTGCCAAGGAAACCTCCGTGGCGGAGGTGATCGGCTCGGCGCTGGAGCCGCGGTGAAGCTCGAGGTGATCGCCGGCCCGACGGCCTCGGGCAAGACGGCGCTCGCGATCGAGCTGGCGGAGCGCATCAGGGCGGAGATCGTCAGCGCGGACTCCCAGCAGGTCTACCGCCATTTCGACATCGGCACCGCGAAGCCCTCGGCGCAGCAGCTGGCGCGGGTCCGGCACCACCTGGTGTCGGTGGTGGAGCCTTGGGAGGGGTTCTCCGCAGCGCGGTTCCAGAAGCTGGCTGACCAGGCCGTCGCGGACATCCGCGCCCGCGGCAAGGAGGTGGTGGTGGTGGGCGGAACGGGGCTGTACCTCCGGGTGCTCTTGCACGGAGTCGTCCCCGCGCCACCTGGCGAGCCAGCGCTCAGGGCTCGCCTCGAGGAAGAAGCGCAGAGGCTCGGCAAGAAGGCCCTCCACGACCGTCTGCGCGCGGTCGACCCGGAGAGCGCGGCGGCGATCGACCCGGCGGACGTAACCCGGACGGTGCGGGCGTTGGAGATCTACGAGCTGACCCGAGTGCCGGCGTCGGCGCACCGGGCGAAGCACGCCTTCGCCGAGGAACGCTATCCCTTTCGGCTATGGGTGCTCTCGCCTCCCCGGGAGGAGCTGTACGCGGCGATCGATCGGCGGACGCGGGCGCTGTTCGAGACGGGCATCGAGGAAGAGGTGCGGCGGCTGGTGTCGATGGGCTTTCGGGAGGCGGCGCCGATGAGGAGCGTCGGCTACGCGCAGGCGCTGGCGCTGGTGGAGAGCAGGCTCGGCCGCGAGGAGGCGATTCGGCAGGCGGCGCAGGAGACGCGGCGGTACGCCAAGCGCCAGCTCACCTGGTTTCGCAAGGAGAAGGGCGCCCAGTTCGTCCGGCCGCCCTACCGGGAGGTGTTGGAAGGATAAACCGCTGGCGGTGAAGGATGCAGTATCGTATAAGACATATCATATGGGTCAGCTGACGATCTACCTTCCGGACGCGGTCGAGAAGCGCTTCCGTCGCGAGGCGAGGCGGAGGAAGACGACCCTGTCGGCGTATGTTGCGTCGCTGGGCCGCCCAGCAAGCCTTGACGAGCGCGGTTGGCCGGAAGGCTTCGCCGAGCTGTTTGGAAGCCTGAAGGGGATGCTGAAGGTCCCCCCCGACCGCGTTCCGGAGGCGCCCCGATTTGCCGCTGAGATTCCTGATCGACACCGACGCGTGCGTCGCGTTTCTGAACGGCACCGACGTCAAGGTCCGTGACCGCTGGCTCGGAACGCCGGCCGAGGACGTCGCGCTGTGCAGCGTCGTGAAGAAAGAGCTTTTTCGCGGCGCGTGGGGCAGCCGAGACCCCGTAATCGTGATTGCGCGGCTCGACCAGTTTTTCACCGCCTTCCGGTCGCTTCCTTTTGACGACCGTGCAGCCGAACGCTGCGGCCAGATCATCGCGGAGCTGGAGCGCGCGGGTCGCCTCATCGGCGAGTCCGATTGCATGATCGCCGCGATCGCGCTCGCAGAGGACCTGACGGTGGTCACGCGGAACACGCGTCACTTCCGATGCGTCAGGAGCTTGAAGCTCGTCCGCTGGTGAGACCTCCAGCTCGCCGTGCCGTTCCTGGTCGCGAGGGGCGCCGTCAAATTGCCGAGGGACGGGCGGGGGCACGGCGAGGCGACTGGGGCGTGGTCCCGCGCCAGGGTGAGAGCCACACCGACGTAGAGGGTTCTCGCGGCGCGCCGGGCAGCCGCGGTGCCGGAGAGCGAGACGCCCGACGCGGTCCTCGCTACTCGCAGCCTTCGAGGTTCCATCCGCCCGTCGAGCTAGGCGGGCGCCGCGCTCCCCACGGTGGCCGGGTGGCAGAGCGACGTCCCCGCCCCCAGCGCCGGCGCCACGCCCGCCAGCGCGGCCCACAGAAGGGGCGGATCGAGCGGCTTGGGGAGGAAAGCCTCGGCGCCGGCCGCGAGCGCACGCGCCCTGATGTGCGGGCGGTCGAGCCCGCTGGTCACCAGCACCCTGACCGCGCGGGTGAGCGGGTGCCGCTTCAGCCCCTCGCACAGCCGAAGGCCGTCCACCCACGACAGCACCACGTCAAGCAGGACGGCGGTGGGCGGCCGCTGGGCGACCGCCGCGAAGAGGGACAACTCGTCGGAGAAAGCCACGACCTTGGCGCCCTGCGACTCGAGGTAGTGAGTCAGCGCCTCCCGCGCGGTCTCGTCGTCCTCCACGATGAAGAAGAGGTTCGGTTCGGGCGAAACGGTCCGGCCGGCCGGCTCCTCGGCAGTGAAGAACGCCGAACGGAGGATCTCCCACAGGCCGGCCCTTCGAGCGCTCGAGAGGAGCGTCCGGCCATCCGGGGAGCCGAGGCCCAACACCCCGGCGGAGTACGAGCCGCCCGGAGGACACCGCCTCCGGGCGCGCTCCAAGGCGTCCGGCGCCCGATGCCGCGCGCGCAAGAGCCACCTCAGCGCCTTCGAGCCCATGGCCGCGTCCTCGATGAGGTCGAACATCCCGTCTTGGACGTACCGCCGCTCCAGGGCCCCGCCGTCGCCGCCCGCATCGAGCAGCGCCACCGCGGCCCGGGTACACGAGGAGAGCGCCTCGGCGAGCCCGACCTGGAGCGGGTGCCCGAGCCCGGCGGCGCCGACGGCGAGCATGCCGGCGGAGGTGATGCGGCGTCCAGCGCCGGAGGGGACCCGCCCCATGCGCATGCCCGCCAGCTCGAAGCCGTCCCGGAGCACCCCGTCGCGGGAGGCGGCCATCAGCGCCTGGCACAGCTCCACCGGGGTGATCGCCGGGCCGAACCCCACCGCGTGCACCGAGCGGCCGCAGGGAATCAGGTAGAGCGCCTCCACGCCGGCTACCGGCGCGAGCATCAACCGCAAGAGGTTCTGCCCGATCGGGTGCGCGAACGGGTAGCGCAGCCGGGCATGCGCCGCCGGCACCGTCGGCGGGCCACGGAATCCGCGGAAGAATCGCTCGCCCAGGGTGCCGGCAGCTCCGGTGGCGAGCACCGCGGCATCGAAGCGCTCCACCTTGCCCTGTGAGAAGACCGCGATCGGCCCGGAGTTGGGCTCGGGCTTCCGCGGCGGCGGGAGGCGCTCCAACTGCTGCACCGCCCTCGGCAGGAAGGTGGCTCCCAAGAGCGCCGCCGCCGCCGAGAGCGATCGCCTCACCAGCTCGGTGCCTGTGCAGGAGGGCGGCTCGCCGTCCACCACCCAGAGGGCTCCCGGCGGAGCCGAAAGCCGCACCCTCTGGCCGGAGGCGAACACCTCCGCCCCCTCGAGGGACCGGGCGCGCCAATCCGGGTGGACCCGGCAGCCGAGCGCCGCGAGCCGGGAGCGGCACTCCGGGGTGAGCACCACCGGAGGGCGGAGCTCGCTGGGCTCGCAGCTCCCCTCGAAGACGGTGACCTCCAGGGACCGCGTCCTTGCCCGGGCCGAATTCAAGAGGGCCGCGGCCACGCCCGCGCCGCACACTCCTCCGCCGATGATCGCGACCCTTGCACCGCTGCGGAGCCCACCTTCGTCCATCTGGCACCTACGCGTGGTACTCCACGCGCCCCCGAGCCTCGAGGGCGTCCTCGTAGACGACCGCCTGATCCCGGCCCCGCCGCTTCGCCTCGTAGAGCGCCGCGTCGGAGGCGTGCAACAGCTCCTCGGCGCCGCTCTTCGGGCTGTCCTCCCAGTGCCCGGCGATGCCGATGCTCACCGTGAGCCCGGGCGGCGAAGAGCGTTCGTCGGCCGCGCACCCCAGCCTGACGCTCCTGAGCGCCCCGAGCAGCCGCTCGGAGAGCGCGAGCGCCTCGCGAGGCGTCTGGTGCGGGAGCAGCACCACGAACTCGTCGCCGCCGAAGCGCGCCGCGAAATCGGCTCCGCGGAGGTCCTCCACCAGCCGCCTCGCCACCGCGACGATCGCCTGATTCCCGACGTCGTGCCCGTAGCGGTCGTT
>JACPVI010000033.1 GCA_016191815.1 Myxococcales bacterium | reverse complement strand
CGTCGCCGGGCGGCCGATCTGCTTCGCCGGCCGGCGTCGGAAGCCCTCGCAATACCGACAAGTATTCCTTCGGGCTTCCTCCTTGGGCGGCTCGCACCTCGACCGCCGGGCTCGGTCCGGGGGAAAACTCACAGCCTCTCACGCGATCAGGCCGGCCATGCTCTCCACGCGCTCCTCGGGAATCGCCACGAGGTTCTGGTGGAACCGCTCTCGGCGCTCGCAGGGCCGAAGCCGGCCGTCCAGGTCCACCGAGAACCAGCCGTACCGGTGGGCGGCCAGCTCGTCGAAGATCGCCGCGCTCGGGTAGCCCCAGGGCTCGGTTCGCAAGTCGCACAGCTCGCACATCCATACGGGTCGAAGCTCGGCGGCGACTCTCTTCGCTCCGCGGAGGACCTCCAGCTCCGCGCCCTCCACGTCGAGCTTGACCCAGTCGACCCGAGTGACCCCCGCGCGCTCGAGGTAGCAATCGAGGGACTGGACCTGCACCTCGATCCGCTCCAGTCGATCGGGCACGTTGGGGCGCCGCATGCTGTTGCAGCCGGTCTCCCGCCCCTGGCAGACGTAGAAATCCGAGCTGCGCTCGCCCTCCCCGAGCGCCAGCCGCTCCAAGGAGACGTTCTCCAGCCGGTTGAGCCGGACGTGGGCTTGCAGATGCTCGAGCTCGCGCGGCGAGGGCTCGAAGGCGATCACTCTTCCTCCCGGGCCCACCATGGTCGCAGCCAAGAGCGTGTACAGCCCGTGGTGGGCGCCCACGTCGAGGACCGTCATGCCCGGCCGGAGGTACGCGCGCAGGAAGGCCAGCTCTCCGGCCTCGAAGCCCTCCTGGGAGCGAAGGCGGATACCTGTCGCGTCGCTCCGGGCGATCCACCGGGCTCCAAAGGGCAGCACCAGCTCCTTGGGAGGCCGGAGGTAGGCCAGCTCATACCGCGCCTGGGCCAGGGTCGATCGGATTCGGCGGGCCACACTGCGAAGCAAGGCCATTTCCGATTCATATCTCGGCTGGGCCCGGGCGGGACCGGGCGAGCTGCCGGGCGGGCCTTCGGGCCACTCGCACCGGGTGCTCGACGGCCGCGCCGCGTCAGGTAGGCTCGTGGGGTGCGGCCATCGGGGCGATGGAAGGGGAAGCGGGTCCTCGTCACCGGAGGCGCCTCCTTCATCGGCTCGCACCTGGTCGACGCGCTGGTGGCGCGAGGCGCATCGGTCCGGGTGGTGGACGACCTGAGCAGCGGCTCGCTGGAGAACCTCGAGCGGCACCTCTCGAAGCGGCGCATCGATTTCCAGCGGGGGGACTTGCGCGAGCCGGCAGTGGCGCGCGAGGCGGGCAAGGGAATCGAGCTGGTCTTCCATCTCGCCGCCGACCACGGCGGCCGGGGGTATGTCGACACCTACCAGGCGGCGATCTCCTCGAACCTGGTGTTGGATGGGGTGGTGTTCCGGGAGACGCAGCGGGCCGGGGTGGAGAAGATCGTGTACGCCTCTTCGGGTTGCGTCTACCCCAACTACCTCCAGGGAGATCTGCGGAAGCGCCTGTACCTGACCGAGGATCTGGTCCGCCCGCCGTACGACGCCGACAACCTCTACGGCTGGGCGAAGCTGATGGGCGAGCTGACCCTGCGTGCCCTCCACCGCGAGAGGGGGCTGAGGACCGCCTCCTGCCGGTACTTCACCGTCTACGGGCCGCGGGGCAAGGAGAACCACGCGGTGATGGCGATGATCGCCAAGGCCTTCGTCCGGCAGGACCCCTTCGAGGTGTGGGGCACCGGCCGGCAGATCCGCAACTGGACGTACGTGGAGGACATCGTGGCGGGCACGCTCTTGGCGGCCGAGCGGATCGACGACGGCACCGCGGTCAATTTGGGCACCATGGAGCGGATCCAGGTCCTCCAGGCCGTGAAGCTCGTGCTGCGGCTGACCGGCCATCGGGCGGAGATCGCCCTGCGACCGGAGATGCCCACCGGTCCTTTGAACCGGGTGGCGCACAACGGGCTCGCGCGGAGGTTGCTGGGCTGGAAGCCGCGGTTTCCGTTCCGCGAGGGCCTTGGGCGGACGGTGGATTGGTACTTCGCGAGCAAGCGAAGGAGCGAGGTGGAGCGCATCCTCCGGCACGGCGGCCTGCTGGAGCGTAAGGTGGCTCCGGCCTGAGGGCGCCTCCTTGGGCGACTCGTCAGACCACGTAGTCGGCGGCGATCTCCCAGCCCGCCCCGTTCCACACGCAGACCCGGGTGGGCCCGAGGACTCCGCTCCGGGCGAGCGGCTGGCCCAGCCACCGCGGCAGCTTGCGCAGCGGCCGCCCGCCACCGGCGGTCCAGAGCGAGCGTCGAAGCAAGCTCTCCCAGGGGCGATACGGCTTTCCCCCGTGCGAAAGGAGCACCTGCTCCGCCTCGGCCGAGTAGCGCTCCAGCTCCCGGGCCGTCTTCTGCTCGGAGTGCCGCCGGAACCCCGCCAGCGGCGTGGCCACCGCAACCAGCTCGGCGAGCTTGAAGAAGCGGACCCACAGCTCGAAGTCCGCGGCCAATGACAGCGACTCGTCCAGCCGGCCGCCAGCGGATTCCCAGAGCGAGCGCCGCCAGAAGGTGGATTCCTGCTGGATGAAGTCCCGCGCGTACCAGCCGCGGCCGGGGAGGTTTGCCCCCCGGAGGAAGGACTCCCGCTCGTACCCTCCCTGGTACCTCAGGTGGACCGCGCGGCCGCGCTCGTCCCAGTAGAGCGGATAGAGCGTGGTGAGCCACTGGACTTCAGGGAAGGCGGCGAACAGCTCGCCCACCACCGACAGGCACCACGGGGTGTGCTTGTCGTCGCTGTTCAGCCAGCCCATCACCTCGCCGCTGCTCCGGGCGAAGCCGCGGTTGACCGCCACGTACTGGCCGCCGTCCTTCTGGCTCTCCCAGTGGGCCAGCCGACTGGCGTAGCGCTCGAGGACCTGCACGCTGCCGTCTTTGGATCCTCCGTCCATCGCGATCAGCTCCAGCTCCGGGTAACCCTGCTCGAGAACCGATCGCAAAGCCTCTTCCAGGTAGCGGCCCTGGTCCAGAGAGGGGACGACCAGCGAGATGCGGGGCAGTCGCACGGCCACGAAGCCTGCGGCGCGCGCCGGGCCTTGGCAAGCTCCCTCGGAACGAGCACGCTCGGCGCCTGCCCATGGACGTCACCTATTCGCTGGCCGACCAGTCGCCGGCCACCACCAAGTCGATGGGCATCCTCCAGGTCTCGCTCAAGCTGGCCGAGCACCTGCTCGGCGCACCCGGGCTCGGGCACCTGCACGTCCTCGGCAATCGCCACCTCGCCGAGTGGCTGCCCAAGAGCCCTCGGCTCTCCATCAGCGAGCATCGCCTCGCGCTCGGCACCCGAGCCGGCCGCGTGCTGTGGGACCAATGGCGCGTCTACCGGGAGGCGCGGCTTCGCCGGAGCGACTGGCTCCTCTTGCCCAAGGGCTTCGCCTCTTTCCTGTTGCCCTGTCCGGTCCGCCTGGCGAGCTACGTCCACGACACGATGCACGAGTACTACCGGGCCGCCCACCCCTCGGGCTTCCCTCTCGCCGAGCGGCGCTACTTCCAGGCTTCCCTCCGCGCCACCCTCGCCCATTCCGACCTGGTCTTCACCAACTCCGAATTCACCCGTGAAGAGGTGCTCGGCGCCGCCAGGCGTTGGAAGCTCTCGCCGCCCAACGTTCGCACGGCGGGGATCGGCTTCGATCGGCCGCCGCCGTCCTCGGCCACTCGCAGCCGCATCGTCGCCCTGGTGAGCCCGCTCCCCCACAAGCGTTCCGACCTCACCGTTGAATACCTGCGAAGGTGGCAGTCCCAAAGCGGCTTCGATGGCTCCATCGATCTCGTGGGGAGGCTTCCTCCCCACGTCGCGGTGCCGGAGGGTGGGCCCTGGCGCCTCCACGACCGGCCGCCCGATTCGCACTACCGCCAGCTGCTCTCGGAGGCGGTGGCGCTGGCCTACTTCTCCGAGTACGAGGGCTTCGGGATGCCCCCGGTCGAGGCCACGCTGGCAGGGGCGGCGGCGGTCTACTCCGATTTGCCCGCCACCCGCGAGGTGATGGAGGGGCGCGGCTTCCCGTTCCACCTCCGCTCCTACGACGACTTCGGCGCGAAGCTCGACGCCGCGATTCGGGCGCCACCGGAAACCATCCAGAGCTGGTCCAGCGAGCTTTGCGCGCGCCGTTCCTGGCCCGAGGTGGCGCTGCGGGTGGCGGAGGCGATGCGCGCCTTCGAGGGAGGCCGGCAGCTTTGAGCTCCCGGGGAGCACTGGCGGTCTGCCTCGCGGCGCTGGGCGCCGGCCTCTCGCTCACCGTCGTCCCGGGCGTGTACACCCTGGACGAGAACAACTATCTCGCGTCGCTGGTGGGCCTTCGCCACGGTGGCTTCGGTCTTCCGGGGACGGCGGAGCTTCCTCCAAGCCACGAGCTGTACTGGTTCGATCCGCTTCCCCGCGCGCGGGGCACGGCGGTGGTGCCGGTCTCCTCGGCGGTGCCGCCGCTGTACGCGCCAGTCGCCCTTCCCTTCTCGCTTCTCGGCTGGCGCGGGCTGGTGGGGCTGAACACGCTCTGCTTCCTCGCCGCCACCATCGCGGTCTTCGCGCTCGCCCGCCGGCACGCCACAGCGCCGCACACTCCCTGGCTCGCTGCGGGGGCGTTTGCCCTGGGGGCCTTCAATCTGGACTACGCGCAGGGCGTCTGGCCGCACATGCTAGCGGTGGCGCTGGCCGCCTGGGCCTTCTACTTCGGCAGCCGAGCGCGCGACTCCTCGTCTGTCATCGAGGCGGCGCTGGCCGGAGCGTTGGCCGGCCTTTCCACCGGGGTGCGCTACCAAAATCTGGTATTCGCGGCGCTGCTCGGAGCAGGCCTGGCCCTCTTGGCCCGGCGGAGGCTGCGCACTTCTCTCGCCTTCGCGGCCAGCCTGGGCCTGCTGGTGCTGGCGCTCTCCGGGCTCAACCGCGCCCGGCTGGGGACGTGGAACCCGATCGCCAAGGGCCAGAGCTACGCGGAGCTGTCCGCGCTCGGGTCGATCGCCCAGCCCTCTTCCGGCGGAGGGCGAGCCCTAGCGCTCCTCGAGCCACTGCACGTCCTCTGGGCCAAGGTGGTGGACTTCACCGCTCATCCACCCATCGTGGGCGAGCCGCAGGGGCCGGTGCCGGAAGGGCAAAAGGCTCACTGGGGCTGGGAGCCCGACGCGCTTGGCGCCTTTGGCCGCCATGGCGCGGTGAAGAAGGCCTGGCTGCAGTCATGCCCCTGGGTGCTCATCTCCCTGCTCGCGCTCGGCTGGGCCTGGCACCCGCGAGCGCGGCTGAAGGACGGGCCGAGGCGGGAGCTGCGGGCCAGCTCATTCGTGGTGGCGGGGATGCTCGGCCTGTTCGCCGCCGCTGGCTTCGCTCGCTGGGACGGCTTGTGCTTCAACCAGCGCTACTTCCTCGAGTTGATGCCGCTGGTCGCCTGTGCCGCCGCGCTGGCGGTCGAGCGGTTTCGCCTCCCCACCGGCGCGCTCTTGCGAGGCCTCGCGCTGGGGGCAGTCCTGGCGCTGCCGGTGCTCTTCGCCGAGCCGGGCTCCTTCATGCGCACCACCCTGCTGATGAAGGCGCCGCTGGCGCTGGCATTGGCGGGGGCTGCCACCTGGGTGCTCTCCCTGCGCGGGCGGCTCGGCGGATCCGCGGCGATCACCGTGCTCGGGGCCGGCCTCTCCTGGGCGCTCGTCGTCCATCTGGGAGATGACCTGCCCGCCACCCGGCGCCTGAGGTCGTACAACCTCGTCCAGACATCGCTGCTCGCCGAAGCGCTTCCTCCGAGGGCGGCCCTCCTCGCGTTTGGGCCGAGCAAGGATCCCGCGGGACCACTGCTGCTGGAGCGGGACCTGGTGATCGCCGACCCGCGGGTGGACGGCGGCGAGACGGCGCCGGCCCTCATCCGGGCCATGCTCGAGGCCCGGCGTCCGGTGTACCTCGACATGGCTCGCTTCCCTCCTGGGCTGGCGGCGAAGCTCGGCGAAGGGCTTTCGGTGACGGTAGCCGTCCCAGGAAGGGACCCCATCCTCCGGCTGGCTGCGCAGTAGCGAAGGTGGGGCCTCTCGCGGAGAATCGGCGCGTGGAATCGGGCCGGCAGCAGGGGCTTCGCAAGCTGGTGTTGGCGATCGACGCCTTGCTCGTGCTCGGCGCCATGCCGCTCGCGAGCTGGCTGCACGAGCTTGCCCTCCCCGTCGCGCCGTTCCTTCGCGAGAAGCCGAGCTTCGACCAGTACGCGGTGTTGGCCTACCTGGCCTTGCCGCTGTACCTGTCGTTCATCTGGGCCTTCGGCCTGAACCGGGTATTCGAGCGGCCGCTGGGAGCCGGCGCGCTGCTGAGGGACCTCGCCAAGCTTCACCTGGCGGTCCTGCTGGCGTTCGCGGTGCTGGCGTTCCTTACCCGCTCGGTGGTGAACCGGAGCCTCTTGCTCGGGATGCTCGGCTGCACTTTCGGGCTCTTGCTCCTGGAGCGCACGGTGCTGCTGCGCTGGCACAGCTTCCAGCAGCAGACGGGTCAGGGACGTGCTCGGCTGCTCGTGGCGGGCGCGGTCACCCCGGACCTGTTGGCGTTCGTCACGGCGGCAAGGGAGCAACCCTGGCCGCCACTCTTCGTGGGGCGAGTCTCCCCCGAGGACTCTCCGGAGCCGGGGGACCCATCGCTGCCGGCGCGCCTGGGAGCGGTCTCCGAGTTGGAGCGCATCCTCCACGCCGAGGCGGTGGACCAGGTCCTCTTCTTCCCCCCGCTGCACATCCCCAACCTGGCGGCGCCGGCGCTGTCAGTGTGCGAGAGGCTGGGGATCCCGACCTGCTTCGCCATCCCGAAGCCTCGGCAGCTCGAAGGGCCGGCCCGCATTCTCTCGCTCTACGAGCTGCCCTTCGTTTCCTTCGACGCGGCGCCGAAGCGACCGGAGCTGCTCGCGCTCAAGCATGCGTTCGACGCGGTGGCTGCGTTGGTGCTGCTCTTGCTGGCGTTCCCGCTTCTCCTCGCTTGCGCCCTGGGGGTGCTGCTCGCGATGGGCCGGCCCATCTTCTACGTGCAGGAGCGGGCGGGGCTGTTCGGCCGAAGGTTCCGGATGCTGAAGTTCAGGACGATGGTGTCGGGGGCGGATCAGCAGCTCGAAAAGCTCGCGACGCTGAACGAGATGAGCGGTCCGGTGTTCAAGGCGCGCGACGACCCTCGGGTGACGAGGTTCGGGCGGCTCTTGCGCCGGACCAGTCTCGACGAGCTGCCCCAGCTCTTCCACGTGCTGTTGGGGACGATGAGCCTGGTGGGCCCGCGCCCGCTCCCGAGCCACGAGCAACAGCAGATCCGCGGCTGGCACCGCCGCCGGCTCTCGATGAAGCCCGGGATCACCGGGCTGTGGCAGGTGAGCGGCCGGAACGAGGTCGACTTCGAGGAGTGGATGCGGCTGGACCTGAGCTACGTGGACGGCTGGTCGCCGCTCTTGGACCTGCGGATACTGGTGAAGACCATCCCCGCGGTGCTCTCCGGGCGCGGGGCGCGGTGAGCGGGGCGCTCTCCGTGGCGGCCTGATTTCGGTCTTGTGCAGGCGCCGTGCATCGCGCCGCAAGCGACTCGAGGCCATCCGTTCGCCTGGGGCGGCGCGGCAGCGCACCGAGCCAGTTTCGGCGTGCCCTCAACGGAGTCGAAGCCGGGAGTGCTCGGGATCAGATCCACACCGGAGAATGGATCTTGCTCAGTGCCGGTCCGGCTCAAGCGACTGTCGATCGACCAATCCAGGGCGCGCCCGCCCGCAGACCATGCCCTCAGTGCTCCAGGAGCAGCGCTTCCGCTTCGGCTGCCAGCTTGGGGGCTGCCTGTCGGGCGCGATCGATGGACTGCCGTGCGAGGTCGGGTCTATCTCCCGCCAGGTGGTACCGCACCCGCCAGCGCACCAGTGCGGGGTCGTCCGGCCGCGCCGCGAGCACGGGCTCGAGGTGCCTCCGGCCGAGATCCTCCGCTCCGAGCTGGATCATCCCCTCGCCGGTCGCGAGGAGGCGCTCCTCGCTGCCCGGGGGAAGCCCGCCAATCCTCCTCGCCACTTCGTCGACGCGCCTCTCGAGAGAGGCGAGGGCGGAATCGGCCGGGAATCGGGACTGGGCATCGGCGAGCACCGCCTGCGCCGCCGTCCAGTCCTGCTTCCACGCCAGCACCCTGGCAAGGTTGGCCCATCCCGCGGGCCTCTGGGGAAAGGCAGCGACCAGGGCACGAAACTCCGCTTCGGCGAAAAGCAGATCCGTGGTCCGAGCATGGAGGATGGCCCGCTGGGTGCGGAAGGTGACCGAGGAGGTCAACTTCGCGCGCGCCTTTGGGCTCGGGTCGAGCCGCCGCGGCGGAATGGGTCCACTCACTGTCGGGTGACCGTCGGGCTGGGCCAGCCCGTCGAGCAGCTCGCGCAGCGAGGAGAGCCTCGCTTGCTCCCAATCGGGCGTGGCTTCCTGCTCGATGAAGACCCAGAGCGCCGCCGCCTGGGCCTGCTCGTCCGGAGTGGCCGCCAGCCGCAACGCATCCTCGGCCGCCTGCCGGGCGTCCGCGAGCATCCGTTCGTCCCAGGCCGTGCGGGCCAGCATCTCGGCCGCGTAGGCGTTGCGCGGATCCCGCCGCCGCTCGTAGCTCCAGAGCGCGAGGTCGGAGTCGAAGTGCCCCACGTGCTCCGCCGAGGCGGTGCCCCAGAAGACCGCCGCCGCCGCCACCACCGCGCCCGCGGCAAGCAGGAGACGCCTCCTGCCGAACGTGGGCCGAATGCCCCGGCCCACCAGCGCGCACACCCCGAGCATCGGGAGGTACAGGAACCGCTCGCTGGCGAACATCTTGTAGTGAAGCGGGACGATGTTCAGCACCGGCAGCAGTGGGCCGGCGAGCCACGCCGCGTCCGCTAGGTACGGCCGAAGGCCGCGGCGGCGCACCGACAGAGCCACCGCGACGGCGAGCAGCCCCGCCCCGAGGAAGCCGGTCGCAACGGCCACCGCCCCGATCGGAAAAACGCCCGCCTGGGTGCTGGGCGAGGCGGGCGCCACCAAGCGCTGGAGGTAAAAGCCGAAGGAGGCCGCGGCGCGCAGCGCGAGAGCCAAAGAACCGTCTCCAAGGATCGGCGCGTACCTCGGCGGGATCACCGCCGAGCGCGCGGCGAAGGCCAGCGCGACCGACGCCGCCACCGCCGCCACCGGTCGGAACCCGCCGGCTTTCCCTGGCGGCCGGAGCAGCGCGGCATCCAGCGCCAACAGCAGCGGCACCACCAGGGCGGTCTCCTTGGCGAAGAGCGCCGCCACGAAGGCCGCGGCGGCCAGCACGGTGCGGCGGCGATCCCACGCCTCCAACCCGAGCAGCACCAGGAAGGCCATCCACAGATCCGTCCCTCCGGAGATCCAGGCCACCGACTCGGGCCGTGATGGATGCAGGGCGAAGGGAAGCATGGAGATGGCCGCCGCCAGCCCGACCGCTGGCCCCGCCGGCTGGCTGCCCGCCGCTGCGAGGCGACGCGCCACCCATCGCCCGGCCAAGACCACGCAGCACAGGTGCAAGAGGAGGTTCACCGCCCTGAAGCCGAGCGGGCTTCCGCCGAAGGCCAGGTACTCCAGCACCCACGCGGCCTTTACCACCGGCCGATAGTAGCCCGCCTCCGAGGAAGCCGAAGGCTCCGAGGTGAACCAGAAATCGCGCGCGAACGCCTCTTTCAGGCCGGCGAGCGAGCGCACGTGCTCGTTGTTGCGGATGAGCACGTTGTCGTCCCAGACGAAATCCCCTCCCAGGCCCGGGGTGAACACCAGGGCCGCGGCCACCAGCACCGCCGCCGCTGCCAGCCTTCCGGCGGAGCGGGGGACCAACCCGTCCGAGGGTGCGTCCGCCTTCAGTTGGGCTCCTCGCGATCCGACAGGCCGTGCTTGGCCAGTCGATACCGGAACGAGCGGAAGCTGAGCCCCAACAGCTCGGCGGCGCGGGTCTTCACTCCCTCCGCGCGGCGGAGCGCGTGCATCAGGTAGCGGCGCTCCTGGCTGTCGAGGAAGCGCTCCAGCGAGAATCCGGCGACGAGCTGGGGCTCCTCGCCGCCGGAATGAGTGTCCACCTCGCCGCGGAGGGCCGGCGGCAGGCTGTCGGGCCCCAGCCGGTCCGAGTCGGAGAGAGTGGCGGCGCGCTCGACGATGTTCTGGAGCTGGCGGACGTTCCCGGGCCACAAGTAGCGCTGGAGCAGCGCGAGCGTTTCCTCCTCGAAGTTCAGCGCCGGCCGCCCCAGGTCCCCGGCCAGCTGGGCAAGGAACATCTTGGCCAAGGCAGCGATGTCCTCCGGGCGCTCGCGCAAGGGCGGCAGCTCGATGGTGATGACGTTGAGCCGGTACAAGAGGTCTTCCCGGAAGCGGCCGGCCTTGACCTCCTCGTCCAGCCGCTTGTTGGTGGCGGCCAAGACCCGCGCCTGGAAAGGCACCTCCGAGGAGCTGCCCACCGGCTTCACCATTCGCGCCTGCAGAATCCTGAGCAGCTTCACCTGGGTGGAGAGCGGGATCTCGCCGATCTCGTCGAGCACCACCGTCCCCTCTCCCGCGGCCACCAACAGGCCCGCCCGGTCCGAAGTCGCCCCGGTGAATGCCCCCTTCACGTGGCCGAACAGCTCGCTCTCCAGCACCCCTTCCGCCAGCGCCGCGCAGTTGAAGGGGATGAACGGCTGGCCGGAGCGCGCGCTCTTCCAGTGAATGGCCCGCGCCACCAGCTCCTTGCCGGTCCCGCTCTCGCCGGTGATGAGCACCGTCGACCGCGGCGAGGCGGCGACCTTCTCCACCAGCGTCCACACCGCCCGCATCGAAGGGCTCGTCCCCAAAAGGAACCTGCCCACGCCCGGGGCCAAAGAGCTCCTCAGCGCCTGGTTCTCGCGGACGATCTCCCGCTTCTCCAGGGCCTTCTGGACCAGTGCCTTCAGCTCCTCGTTGTCGATCGGCTTTCGCAGGTAGTCGTAGGCGCCCTCGCGCATGGCCTGCACCGCGGACTCCGGGGTGCCGTAGGCGGTGATCAGGATCACCTCCGGCGGAGAGGGCGCCGCCCGCGCCGCCCGGAGCACGGACATCCCGCTGTCGCCGCCGAGCTTCATGTCGGAGACGATCAGGTCCACCCGCCCGGCCTCGATGGCCGCTCGCGCCTTTCCCACCGAGTCTGCCGCCTCCACCTGGTAGCCCGCCCGCGTGAGCAGGATCTCCAGGTACTCTCGCATCGACAGCTCGTCATCGACGACCAGGATTCTCACCTTGAGCCCTCGCTCGACTTGGGCAGGCGTACCACGAACTCGGTCCCCTCCTCCGGGGAGGAGGCGACCTCGATCCTCCCTCCGTGGGCGGCGATGATCGAGTGCGCCGTGGAGAGGCCCAGCCCGGTCCCCCCGGCCCTGGTGGTGTAGAAGGGGTCGAACAGGCGAGCCATGTCCGCGGGAGGGATGCTGCCCGCCGAATCCCACACCCGGATCCCGACCGCCCCGTCTTCGCCCTCCACCTTCACCCGCACCCTCCCGCCCGGCCCCACCGCGGCGAGCGCGTTCCGCACCAGGTTCAGCATCACCTGCCGGAGCTGCGCCTCGTCCCCCAACGCGGCCGCCTCGCCGCCTTCCTGGCGCAGGTCCACGCCCTGCGCCAGCGGATCCGAGCGCATCATCTCCAGGGTCTCTGCCACCATCGAGCGAAGGTTGACCGGCTTGAGCACCGGCGGCGGCGGCCGGGCGAACCGTAGGATGTCGTCGACCAGCGCGGAGAGCCGGTCTGACTCGCGCACCAGCAGCCGTCCGAGCCGGGCGGACTCCGAGTCCACCACCGGCTCGCTGGCGAGCATCTGGGCGGCGCCCCGCATCGAGGCCAGCGGGTTGCGAATCTCGTGCGCCAGCTGAGCCGATAGCTTGCCCAGCGAAGCCAGGCGGTCCAGTCGGCGCAGCTCCTCTTCCACCCGCCGGAGGTCGGTGAGGTCCTGGAACACCACCAAGAGCGAGCCGGCCTTCCCCGCCAGGGAGGTGATGGTGAGGCCGACGCTCCGCTTTCCGCTCGGCGTATCCAGGGAAAGCTCCGCCCTCCGGACGCCCGGCCCCAGTTGGAGCGCTTGGGGCATGATCTCCTCGATGTTCCGCGGGCGCCTCGCCTCCAGCCCGAGAATCGAAGCCGCGGCGGGGTTCACGAAGGTGACCGTCCCGTCGGCCTCGCAGGTGATCAGCCCGGAGGGCATCGAGTTGACGATCTGGTTCTGCAGCCGGGAGATTTGCTCCAGGTTGGCCGCCTGAAGGTCCAGCCGTCCTCCCGCGGCGGAGAGCTGGCGCGCCAGGTAGCTCGCCAGCGCGGCGATCAGGAACTGGGCCAAGACGTTGCTCACCAGGAGGAACACCACCCGGCTGGTGGCGAGGTAGGCGCTGCCCAAAGGCGGGTGCAACAGGCCGACTTGCACCGCGAGCGCCAGGCTGGCGAAGGCGAGGGAAGAAGCGCCCGCCGCGACCAGCGCTCCCCGCTGGTAGAGCAGGATCGACGCCGCCACCACCGCGATCGAGTAGGTGAAGGTGAAGGGCGAGTCCGCCCCTCCGGTGAGGTAGACCAGGCACGAGGCGAGCAGCACGTCGCCGATCACCTGGAGGTAGGCCGCCGGGGCGCCGGCTCGGCCGCGGCGGAGCAACAGGCCGTATGCCAGCGTCAGGGTGTAGACCACCCCGATGAGTAGGAACGAAGCGGAGTCGACCGTACCCAGCCCCTCGGTCGGCAACTCGGAGAGGAGCCGGGCGGCGATGGCGACCAGCAAGAGGCTGGTGGCCACGGTGCGGAACACCGTGAGCCACGTCAGCTTCAGCAGCAGGTCCGAGTGAGCCGGACGCGGAGGAGCTTCTCCCTTACTTGATTGCACCGGCGATGCTGAAGATCGGCAGGTACATCGCGATCAAGAATCCGCCGACGACGATGCCCAGGAAGACCATCAGGAACGGCTCGATGGTGGCGGTGAGCGCCGCCACCCCGGCGTCCACCTCGTCGTCGTAGAAGTCGGCGATCTTGTTCAGCATCGCGTCCATCGCGCCGGTGGCCTCGCCCACGCCGATCATCTGCACCACCATCGAGGGGAAGACCTTGGTCTCCATCAGCGGCCCGGCGATGTTCTTCCCTTCCGAGATCTTCGCCCGGACGTAGTAGATACCGTCCTCGACGATGCGGTTTCCGGCCGTCTTGGCGGTGACGTCGAGCGCGTCGAGGATCGGCACGCCGGAGCTGATCATCGTCCCCAGGGTCCGGGTGAACCGCGCCACCGCGATCTTCCGGATCAGGTCGCCGATCAGCGGGAGCTTGAGCGAGACCCTATCCACCACCCTCCGGCCTTGCGGGTTCCGGTAGACGATCACCGAAATCACCACCACCACGACGATCCCCAGCGCCAGATAGATGATGTATTGCTGGAGCCAGGCCGAGAGGTCGACCACGACCTGGGTCGGCGTCGGCAGCGCTTCGCCGAAGTCGGCGAACATCTTGGCGAACACCGGGGTCACCTTGAGGAGCAAGAGCGCGGTGACGACGATCGCCACGGTAATGACGATCGCCGGGTACACCATCGCCCCCTTCACCTTCCGCTTCAGCTTCTCGCTCTTCTCCTTGTAGGCCGCCAGCCGGTTGAGGATGGTGTCCAGGATGCCGCCCACCTCGCCGGCCTGACAGAGCTGGATGTACAGCTCGTCGAAGACCCGGGGGTGGTCCTTGAGCGCGTCGGCGAAGGTGGAGCCCGCCTCGACCTTGGCCTTCACCGCCAGGATGACGTTCTTGAAGGTCGCGCTGTCACTCTGGTTTCCGAGGATGTCCAGGCACTGCACCAGCGGAAGCCCGGCGTCGATCATCGTGGCGAACTGGCGGGTGAAGACCAACAGGTCCTTCCCCGTCACGCCGCTGGTGCCGGGGATCCGGAGGTGGATCTCCAGCGGCTTCCTCTTCACCTTGGTGGGGTTGAGGCCGATCGACTTGAGCCGTGCGCTCACCGCCTCGGCGTCGGTGGCCTCCATCTCCCCCTTGCGAAGCTCGCCCGCCTTGGTCCTCGCCTCCCAGACGAAGGTGGTCCCGCTCTTCTTGGGCACCGCCTTCGCCGCGGCCGGCCTGGGTGCCGCTTCGGCGTGCGGCGCCTTGTCGGGGAGCGTGGTGGTGGTGGTGGCGTTGACAGCCATCGATGCCTCCGCTACGGCGTCTGACGCGCTAAGCCTTCGTCCTGGCGGGGGCCCATCTTACCGCCCCCGACGGATTCCGCCTAAAGCCCGGCCGCCTCCGGATAGTCACCGGTTGGCCTACCGCTGCATACCTGGGGGCGGGGGCCTCCCGGGGCCGCCCAAGCCGCCTCCGGTGGAGAGGATGTTCTTCAGCTCCTCCACGTCCGAGGTTCGGTTGAACGCCTCCTCCTGGGTGATGAGCCTGCGGGAGAGGAGCTGGGCCAGCGACTGATTGAAGGTCTGCATCCCGAACTTGGCCTGGCCCACCTGCATCGCGGAGTAGATCTGGTGCACCTTGTCCTCGCGGATGAGGTTCCGGATGGCGGGGTTGGGAATCATGATCTCCAGCGCCAGGATCCGGCCCGGCCCGCCGGCCTTGGGGATCAGGGCCTGGGAGAGCACCCCCTCCACCACGAAGGAGAGCTGGGCGCGGACCTGCGGCTGCTGGTAGGGGGGGAAGACGTCCACGATCCGGTTGATGGTCTGCACGCAGTTGTTGGTGTGGAGGGTGGCGAAGGCGATGTGGCCGGTCTCGGCGATCACCAGCGCCGCCTCGATGGTCTCGAGGTCGCGCATCTCGCCCACCAGCACCACGTCCGGGTCCTGCCGGAGGATGTACTTGAGCGCCGTCTTGAACGAGCGGGTGTCCGCCCCCACCTCCCGCTGGTTCACCAGGCAGTTCTTGTGCGGGTGCAGGTACTCGATCGGGTCCTCGATGGTGATGATGTGCTCGTGCCGCTCGGAGTTGACCTTGTCGACCACCGAGGCCAGGGTGGTGGACTTGCCCGAGCCGGTCGGCCCCGTCACCAGCATCAGCCCCCGAGGCCTCTTCGCCAGGTCGGCCACCACCGGGGGCAGGCCCAGCTCCTGGAAGGTGAGGATCTTGAAGGGAATGGTCCGGAACGCCCCCGCCACCGCGCCGCGCTGCATGAAGATGTTGGAGCGGAACCGCGACAGGCCCTTCACCCCGAAGGAGAGGTCCAGCTCGTTCTCCTCCTCGAACCTATGTTTCTGCGCGTCGGTGAGGATGGAGTAGCAAAGCTGCTTGGTCTCCACCGGGGTGAGCGGGGCGGTCTTGAGCGGCACCAGCTCGCCGTCGATCCGCAGCTGCGGGGGAGAGCCGGTGGTGATGTGGAGGTCCGAGGCCCCCTTCTCGACCATCGCCTTGAGTAGTTGGTGGAGGTTCGCCATGGGTCGGGTTTGGGGGCTTGGAGTCTAGGGGTGGGGCTACATCTTGTCCGGCGCGGTGTTTCCGATCGCCTCCTCGAGGGAGGTCACTCCCTGCATGACCTTGTTCAGCGCGGCCATGCGCAGGGTCTGCATGCCCAGCCGGATGGATTCCTGCTTGAGCTCGACCGCCGAGGCGCCGTTGATCACCAGCTCCTTGAGCCCGTCCCAGAAGGGCATCACCTCGTACATCGCCACCCGGCCGCGGTAGCCGCGGTCGTTGCACTCGCGGCAGCCGTTCTTCTCGTAGGCGGTGAAGGTTCCGATCTTGTCCGGCGGTACCCCGGCGTCCAAGAGCGCCTGGTCCTCCACCTTCGCCGCCTTCTTGCACGACTGGCAGAGCTTGCGGCAGAGGCGCTGGGCCAAGATGAGGTTGAGCGAGGCGGTCACCAAGAATGGCTCGATCCCCATGTTGAGGAGGCGGCTCACCGTCCCCGGGGCGTCGTTGGTGTGCAGGGTGGAGAGCACCAGGTGGCCGGTGAGGGCGGCCTTGACGCCGATCTCCGCGGTCTCGAAGTCGCGGATCTCGCCGATCATGATGATGTCCGGGTCTTGCCGGAGGAAGGAGCGCAGCGCGGCAGCGAAGTTGAGGCCGATGTCGTCATGCATGTGCACCTGGTTGATGCCGGCGAAGTTGAACTCCACCGGGTCCTCCGCGGTGCAGAGGTTGGAGCCCACCTCGTTGAGCGAGGAGAGCGCCGAGTAGAGGGTGGTGGTCTTGCCCGAGCCGGTGGGCCCGGTCACCAGCACCATCCCGTAGGGACGGTCGATCGCCTCCTTGAACCACTTCAAGGGCTCGGCCTCGAAGCCGAGCTTGGTCATGTCCAGCTGGAGGTTGGTCTTGTCCAACAGCCGCAAGACCACCTTCTCGCCGAACAGGGTCGGGCAGACGCTGACGCGGAAGTCCATCTCCTTGTTGCCGCCCAGGCGGATCTTGATGCGCCCGTCCTGGGGGAGCCGCCGCTCGGAGATGTCGAGCTGCGCCATGATCTTGAGGCGCGAGATGATCGCGCTTCTGAGCTTCATCGGCGGCCGCATCACCTCGTAGAGCACGCCGTCGATGCGGAAGCGCACCCGGAAGTCCTTCTCGTACGGCTCGACGTGGATGTCCGAGGCGCCCTTCTGGATGGCGTCCTTGAGGACCAGGTTGACCAGCTTCACCACCGGGGCGTCGTCGGCCGCCTTGGCGACGTCGTCGAGGTTCTCCACCTCGTCCTTGGTGATCTCGACGTCGTCCGCCGCCTCGCCGACGATCTCCTCCAGCGAGGGCCCCTTCTCGGCGTAGTACTTCTCGATCGCCTCGCGGATGGACGGCTCGGAGGCCACCACCGGCTCGATGGTGTAGCCGGTGAGGAACTTGAGGTCGTCGACCGCGTAGATGTTCGAGGGGTCGCACATCGCCACGATGAGCGACGGCCCGGCGCGGTTGACCGGCACCACCAGGTGCTTCTCCGCCACGTCCTTGGGGACGAGCTTGATGATCTCCTGCTCGATGTCGAACTCTTTGAGGTTGATCGCCGGCACCCCGTACTGCTTGGAGAGGAAGTCGGTGAGCTTGGACTCCTCGATCGCGCCGGTCTTGATGAGCGCGGTCCCGATGCGGGTGCCGGTCTTCTGTTGCTCTTCCTGGGCCTTGCGGAGCTGCTGGACCGAAATCAAGTTCTCTCGAACCAGCAGCTCACCCAGTCGACCAGACATGCGCGATCAGTCCTCTCGGAGAAGTTTCTGGGGGACCAACATCTAAGTTTCGCGAGTGCGGGGTGTCAAGGAGCCCCGGACCCGGCGCCCTGAAGGAAGCATGCGAAAGGTCGAGCAAGGACTATTCGGTCGCGCGGGCGATGGCGGAACGCGCCTCCTCGATGTCGCGGCGGATCTGCCCGGCCAGCTCGGCGGCGGAGGCGAACCTTTGCTCGGAGCGAAGGCGTTCGATGAACTGCACGCGCAGCTCGGCGCCGTAGAGGTCTCCGGACCAGTCGATGAGGTGGACCTCGACGGTCACCTCGGTGCCGCCGAAGGTGGGCTTGACTCCGATGTTTGCGGCGCCGCCGACCCAGCCGCCCTCGGAGCCCAAGAGCGGGGGCCCGCCCTTTTTCGCCACCCGCACCGCGTAGACCCCGGGCGCGGGCCTCAGCTCGCTCGCGGTGTCGACGTTGGCGGTGGGAATACCGATGGTCCGGCCCCGGCCCTGGCCGGGCACCACCGTCCCGTCGAGATCGAAATAGCGGCCAAGGAGGCGATGGGCGGCGCTCACTCTCCCCTCCAGCACGTACTCGCGCACCTTGGTGGAGGACACCACCACCCCGTCCACGGTGACCGGAGGGACGAGGTGGAGCTCGGCGCCTCGCGAGCGCACCGCCTTCTCCAGGGTTTCCACCGTGCCGGCGCGGCCGGCCCCGTAGGTGAAGTCGGAGCCGATCACCAGGTGGGAGGCGCCCAACTGGTCGAGCACCGAGGCCTCGAAGGCGGAGGCCGGGGTGTGGGCGTACTCCAGGGTGAAGGGCTGCACTACCGCGGCGTGCAGGCCGGCCTCCTCGAACAGCTCGAGCTTGCGAGGGAGCAGGGTGATGAGCTTGGGGGCCAGCTCCGGCTGGAGCACCTTTCCCGGGTGCGGGTGGAAGGTGATCGCCACCGGCCGGGCGTGCCGGGCGGCTTCGGCGAAGAGCGCCCGGTGACCCAGGTGGACCCCGTCGAAGTTCCCCAGGCTGGCGGCGCAGCCCCTAAGCCCCGCAGCTTCGGAGATGGAATGGAAAACCTTCATCCAGGGCCGGTATACCTCGCCGCGGTGCGCTCTCGGAAAGCCCATCGACTAGGGACGTGGCTCCTCGCGCTCGCGGCGCTTTCACCTCTCTGTGCGGGCGGCTGGCCTCCGCCGAGCACCGCCAGCCAGGAGGCCTACGCCGATCCGGCCAACTGGCCCGCCGACCCTCTCTACAAGGACCAGTGGTACCTCTTCGGCTTCGCTCCCGCGCAGCTCGCCCTCTCGGTGGGCGAGCGAGCGGCGGGGATCGGGGCCTCGGTGGACCGGGCCTGGTCGGTGACCCGCGGCGACCCAAGGGTCGCCATCGCCCTCCTCTCGTCCGGCGTGCAGTGGAGCGAGAAAGACTTGGTCAACCGCTGGGCGCTGTCGCGTGGAGAGCTGCCGCCGCCGACCGACGCTTCCGGCAACCTCGCCCCGGGGCCGGACCCGCACGACCGGAACGGCGACGGCCGCTTCAACGTCCAGGACTTCACTTCCGTGGCGGGGGAAGCGCTGCCGACCCCGGACAAGGCTGTGGACCCGCGGCTCTCGCAGCGGGCCGACCGGGGCGACGCGAACGGAAACGGCCTCATCGATCCCGGGGACCTGATCCTCCTGTTCGCGGACGGCAAGGACTCCGACGCCAATGGCTTTCTGGACGACGTCTGCGGCTGGGATTTCGCGTTCGACGACAACGATGCGACCGATGATGGGGCGCTCACAGGTGCGGCCGCCGCGGGGACGCTCGATGCCTTGGCCGCGCTCGCCCAGGCCAACGACGGCTTCGGGCTGGCGGGGGCCTGCCCTGACTGCTCGGCGCTTCCTCTGCGCGCCAGCGCGGCGGCTGCGGCCGACGAGGCCACTCTGGCGGCGGCGCTCTCTTATGCGCTCTCCCGAGGGGCGAAGGTCGCCGCGGTCGGGGTGGGAGCGCTCTCGGGCGGAGAGCCGCTCCAGCGGGCGGTGGACGCGGCGTACGCGGGCGGGATGGCGGTGGTGACGTCGGGTGGCGAGCCACTCTCCTTCCGCGCCGACGCGCCTTCGAGCCTCGAGCGGACCCTGGTGGTGCGGGCGATCTCCTTCGATGGAGCGATCTGGCCGGCCTCGAAGAGCTTCCTCGACGCCCTTCGGTGCTCGGCCCGAGGAGGGCAAGTTTCGCTCGCGGTTCCCACCGAGCGGTGCGGCGCCGGGGCGGCCGCCCTGGCGGCGGGAGTGGCCGGGCTCGCGCTGAGCGCTGGCTCGCTCACGGCTGGAGAGCTGCATCAGCTACTCTCCTTCAATGCGCGCTCGTTCGGTCCGGGCTCATGGACGGTTGGGCTCGGGCGGGGAAGGCTCGATGCGCGGGCGGCGGTGGATGCGGTAGTGGCCGGGCGAATCCCGGCCTCGGTGGAGATCGCCTCGCCGGCGCGCTTTTCCACCGTGGAAGGCCCCTTCGAGGTGAAGGCGAGCATCCGCTCAAGGGCTGCCTTCGATGCCACCCTGGAGGCGGCGGGAGGGCTCGCCCCGGACGACACTTCCTTCCGGCCGTTCGGTCAGGTGACCGGCCAGGGCGCCTACGAGGGCGCGGTGGGCTCGGTCGACCCCGCCCAACTGACGATGCCTTCGCAGCTTCCGGGCGAAGACCCTCACGCCTTTGCCATCACGGTGCGCCTGGCGGTGCGGACCCGGTACGGCGACTCCCGAGGCGAGGTGCGTTCGGAGGCGCGGAAGACCGTCTTCGTCCGGAGCGAGCCGAGGCCGCTCGCCGGTTTCCCCAGACATTTGCCTGGGGCCGGAGCGGTGCCGCCCCGGCTGGTGGACCTGGACCTCGACGGCAGCGACGAGCTGGTGGTGGCGGCCGGCGGCACGCTGCACGTCCTCTCGCCTCGCGACACCCAGCCCGAGGGCAGCCGCCGCGAGCTGGGACCGAGCCGGCTCGCCGCTCACGCGGCCGACGGAGGTTCGACCTTTGGCCTCCGCCAGACGATTGGAGGCGCGCCGGCGTTCGCGGACCTGAATGGCGATGGGCGGCCGGAGATCATCGCCGCTTCCCTCGAGGGAGAGCTCTGGGCCTTCGAGGCCACAGGCGCGGTGCTGGCGGGTTTTCCCATGAGGGCTGGTTCGGCGGACGGAGGCTCGCGGGGTCTGGACCCTGGCTTCTCCGCGGCGCCGGTGGTGGCTGACACTCCCCAAGGCCCGATCATCGTGCTCGCGGGGCGAGACGGGCTTCTCTACGCCCTCGGCAGGGACGGCCTGAGGCTGCCGGGGTTCCCCTTCGACGTCTCGGGCTCGGCGACCGACGGAGGGCCCTCGCGGCGCGCGCCATTCTTGGCCACGCCAGCCGCGGCGGACTTCGACGGCGACGGATGGCCCGAGCTGGTGGCCGCCTCGGCCGAGGTGCTGGAGACGGGCGGGTCCGCCCGGGCCTATGCGGTGTCGTTGTCGGGCGCAGGTCCGTCATTGCGGCAGGGCTGGCCGGTCATCCTGGAGGCCGATGCCGGAGCAGGGTTCGGCCGCGGAGCGCTCTCTTCCCCGATCGTGGCGGACTTCGATCGCGACGGGCGGAGGGAGATCGCCCTCCAGGCGGCGGGGGGGCCCCTGGCGCTCTTCGATGCGGACGGAAGGAGGCTGATGGTTTTCGAGGGAGCCACAGGCCCGGTGACGCACCCCTCGGCAGCGGACTTGAACGGGGACGGCCTCCTCGAGCTGATCGCCGGTGGAGTTGACTCCTCGGAGCCCAGCCGGGGGACCGTGCTCGCGTACGCGGCGGGCGCGCGCCTTCGACTTGGCGCATCGTCGGCCCCGCCGATGGGCGGCTTCCCGTTCCGGCTCTCCGACTTGCAGGAGCACATGGGGTTCGCGCTGGCGGACCTCGACGGCGACAGGAGCTTGGAGATCATCTCCTCCGGCTCGGGGATGGCGGTGACGGCGGTGGACGAGCGCGGCAGCCAGCCAAAGCCCTGGCCCCGCTTCGCCGGGGGGCCGGTGGTGGGCTCGCCCGCGGTGGGAGTAGTGGACGACGAGGTGGTGGTGGCGGTGGTGAGCCAGACCGGCCTCGTGCAGGCGTGGAGAACGGGCGGGTTCGCCTCGGACATCCGCTGGGACGGCTTCCACCACGATGCGCGCAACACCGGAGATGCGGAGGCGCCGCTCCCTGACCGGCCCCAGGGGACCATCGGGCTCACGAATCCGCCGGTCCTCCGCCGGGGCTGCTGCAGCGGCGCTCCTGGTGCGCTCGAGCTGTTCGGGGCGGGGCTGCTGTTGGCCTGGCTCCGCACTCGGAGTCGCCTGCCCGCGGAGCCGGGAGCTCGATGACGCTCGCGGCGATGGCCCTCGTCCTTGCGGCCTGGGCCTTCTTGGCGCTCGCCCTGATTGGAGTGGGAGGCCTGGTGGCGAGGCTGCTTGGGAGCCCCTGGGACACGAAACTCTCCACTCTCTTCTGGGTGGGGTTTTGCGCCGTGCTGCTCACCGCGCAGCTCGCACACCTGGCTCTGCCGATCGATTGGCGGCTGCTCTTGGCCGTCTTCCTCGCGGGTGCAGCTGGGCTGCTCCTTTGCGGGCAGGGGCTTTTTCGCCGAGTCGCCGGCGAGATTCGCGCTCACCCGGCGCTTTCGGCCGCGGTGGCGATCGGGGCGATCTGGTTGTCGAACCGCGCCCTCGGGCCTCCCGAGAACGGCGACAGCGCCATCTACCATCTGCAGGCGGTCCGGTGGGCTTCCAGCTTCCCGGTAGTGCCGGGGATCGCGAACCTCTGCCCGTTCCTGGGGGTAAACCACTCGTTCTTCTTGTTCGCCGCGATGCTCGAGGTGGGGCCGTTCGCAAACGGCTCGCAGCACCTGGCCAACGGGATTCTCGCCCTGGCGTTCCTTTCCCGCGGGCTCGCCGCGGCGGGTGCGCTGGCGATGCGTCGGGGCACTGGTTGGGCCGACGTCGCGAGCCTCGTACTGCTCCCGCCCGCGGTGGACCTGGCACTGGGCAGGGACGTGATGAGCCCCACCGCGGACCTCTCCGAGCTCGCGCTCGGGGCGGTCCTGGTCTCCGAGTGGATCCGACACCTCGAGCGGCGACGGCAGGATTCGGTCTCGGCAGGCTGGCCGATGCTGGCGCTCATCGCGGTGACCGCTTTCACCTTGAAACTCTCCTCGGCTGGAGCGGTGGCGGCGGTGCTTCTGTGGGGGACAGGGGGGATTCTCCGGCGTGGCCCACGCCGAGGGGCGCTCTTCGTCACCGCGGCGGTGATGTGCGTCGCGCTCGTGCCCTGGGCGATCCTCAGCGTGGTCCGGAGCGGATACCTCCCCTACTACGGCGCCCTCGTCTCGTTTCCGGTGGACTGGCGGCTCCCTTCGGAGATCGAGCGAGCGATCACCGGCTACACTGTTTCGTTCTCGCGGCTCACGCTCGAAAGCTCCGCCGACGGTGCCGGGTGGCTCCGGCATTGGGCGTCGGAGTTATTGCTGTCGAACCGCAAGGTGGTCCTCCCGCTGGCGATCGCCGCCTTGGGGTTTGCACTTTCCCTCTTCGCTCGCATTCGCCGCTGGCCAGGCGCGTCGCTCACCTGGGCGGTGGTGGTCCCCGCGCTCGGAGGGATCGTCTTCTGGCTGCTCACCGCTCCGGACGAGAGATATGCCGGCGCATGGCTTTGGGGTCTCGCCGCTTCCTCTGCCTCCCTGGCCGCGAGCGCGGTGGGGCCGGTTCGACTGCCGCGGCTCACCTTGCTCCTTGTCGCAACCATGGGAATCGTCGCCGCCTACCCTCTGCTGGGCACGCCGCCGCTTAGGGCTCACCCAGGCCTGGTTCCGCCGCCGCAGCCGCCGCTCGAGTCTTTCACCACCCAGAGCGGACTGGTGCTGAACGTTCCCCTGGGCGGGGAGTGCTCGGCTTCGCCGCTCCCTTGTACGACCTGCCCGGACCCCCGCCTGAGCCTGCGCGGGCCGGACGAGCTGGGCTCCGGATTCAGGCTCGAGCTGGGCGAGGGACCAGACCGCCGGCCTCCGGCCGCGATCGAAGGCTGCCTTCGGCGCAAGCGCTAGCGCGGCACCTTCAAGGCCGCCCGGGGTTCTGCCGGATCGCGGCTCTGATTCGCTGAATCGCAGCGAGCAGGCCGAGCAGCAGAACGGCATCCAAGACCAGCACCAGCCCGGGTTTCGAGAACGCCCTGAGCAGGAGGAGATCTCCACCGACGGGGGCGTCCCAGTAGCGAATCACGGGCGCGCCCAGCCAGCTCCAGTGAGCCAGCTCGGGATGATCGATCATCCCATCAGGCGAAAACTGGGCGACGTGCTCGACCGCGTAGGCCCGGAGCCAGGTATAGAAGTCCACGTAGTTCACCCACACCCCCAAGAAAGCCACCATCGCGGAGAGCAACACCAACGCAGCGAAGCAGTGATGTCTCCAATCAAGCCCTTTGGCCTCGATCAGGCTGGCCCAGGGGATGCCGAGCAGGGGAACTGCTGGGAGAAGAAACCGCGGCCCCCAGCACCAGCCGCCGTCCCACCATTGCCACTTGGCGTAGATGCCGACCAGACAGACACCGCAAAGGGCGACGAAGATGCTTTCGGCGCGAAAACGCGCCGCGAACCGCCCAAACAGCGCCAGGCTTGCCAGGGCCAAGGGAAAATAGACGAAAAGGCCACGGCCCGGACTGACCAGGAGCCCGAGCGTGCCCTTCCACCAGGGGGTAGACCATCTGGCCACCGCACCGTAGCCGGTTTCGAGTGGCGAGCCGAACCGAGCATGGTTGTAGGCGGCGACGCAGGCGACCACCGCCAGCAAGGAGAGGCCAGCGGCCGCCAGCGCCCGAGCGGCGATCCTCGGCGGCCAATTCCTCACGTAGGCGGCAACCAGGATCAGCGCCGGGAATATGAAAACTGCGTGCACTGGTTTCGCGGCAATTGCCATTCCCAGCGCGGCTCCGCCCCACCACCACTCGCTTTGGCGCTCCGGGTGATGTTTCGCTCGAAGGGCGAACAGCAGGAATAGCGAGATGCCGACGCCGCCGAGCCCCTCCGAGAAGAACTGCTTCGAGTAGTGCCACCAAGGAGAGGCGATTCCGACCAGCGTGGCCACCGTCAGCGCGGCCTTGCTCCCCACGCCCAGTTGACGGTTGACGAGGTAGATCGCCAGAACCCCGAGCGCCCCGAGCAAAGCCGATGCCCAACTGGTGGCAAAGGCCACGAAGGCCCCTCGCGCGTGGTCGGGATCAACGGGGTACCAAGTGCGGCGGACGAAGGGAATTCCCTCCGCTGCTGACTCTTCGTTGAGCGGAACTTCGAAGAGACTGGCTTCTCTCGATGAGAGAAGAGGCGCCAAGGCCCGGCCCAGGAGGTGGGTGGGGATCGCCACCAACGGCAGGCCCATTCCGAACCAGGAGTAGAAGCGCTCTTGCCCGTCAGTCACCACCCTCTGCCCGCCGAATCCGGGCCAGTCCTCGAGCTCGCCCACGTCGAGCCGCCCCTCGAGGGCCGACTCGGTCATCTTGAGCATCATCACGCCATCGGGCGAATCGATGTGGCCGCCGCTCGACAAAAGGTACAAGCAGGTGAACCCGATAAACAGCCACCAGGGAATCCTGTCGGGGTGCGGAATGGGGGGGACGGGGGTCTGGCTCACTGGCTGACTCGCATCACACCAGCGCGCGCAGAGAGTGGCCAGGCTCATTCGAACGGGGACCGGGCCGCTTGACTGCGCGCGCACCGGAGGCTATCCGCCCGCGGCTTCCCCACCACATGGCGCGCATCGGACTCCGCCCGGAACCAGCCGGAAAAGAATTCCTCGCCCTCACCGAGCCGCCCGACTGGGACCAGGTGTTTGGCTCCAAGGGCCCGCTCGAATTGGAGCTCGGCAGCGGCATGGGCGGCTTCGCCCTCGAGTACTGCCGCCGCCACCCGGAGACGCGCTACGTCGCCTTCGAATGGCGGAAGAAGTACGCCCGCGAGATGCAGCACCGCGCAAGGAAGCACGGGATCGGCAACCTCCGCGTCATCGAGGCGGACGCCCGGGCCTACCTGCCGCGCTTGTTCCGCCCCGGCTCCCTCGCCGCGGTCCGGCTCCACTTCCCTGACCCGTGGTGGAAGCGCGCCCACCAGAAGCGGGTGCTGCTGACCGCGGACTTCACCCAACTCCTCCTGAGCCTCCTCGCTCCCGGAGGCCTGTTCGACCTCCGCACCGACGTGGGACACCGCGCCCATCAGATGCTCGCCACCTTGGAGGCCGCCGGCTTGCAGAACCCCCTGGGCCCCGGCGCCTTCCATCCCTTCGACCCGGAAGAGGTCCCCTCCACCCGCGAGCGGCGCTACCTCGCCAGCGGCCAGCCGGTCTACCGCGCGCGCCTGCGGAAACCGCTTCGCTAGGGCTGCACTGGAGGAGCCCGCCGGCGAGCGTCGATCAGTCCGCCCAGCTCGGCGGCCCCCGCCACGTACACCACCGGCATCAGCACCAGCACCGGAAGGTAGTAGCGCGTCCAGTCGAACGGCAGCCACACCGCCGTGAAGACGAAGAAACAGAGGGCCACCAGAAGCTGATAGCCGACCGCGCCCAGGCCCGATCCGGAGCGCCACAGGCTCCGCGAAGTCCGAGCGAGGTGAAGCAGCCCCGCCCCCGCCAGGGCGGGGAGCAGGATTCCCGGCGCGCCCAGCAAGAAGGCCAGCGCCACCGCCGCGACAGACGTCCCCAGCGCGGCGGCCAGTCGTGCCCTGGTGGCTCCGAGGCGGATCCGGAAGCGGAGCAGCGCCGCCACCGCGGCGAGCCCGGCCAGGCCCCAAAGCCATAGCCGCCCCGAGTCGAGCGAGTGGGCCACCCAATCGGAGTGCTCCGGCCGAAGCACCGCCTTCGCCGTCACCAGCGCGAGCTTCCTTCCCGGCGACTTCACCGCCTCCGGCGCCACCGCGGGGACGCCCTGCTGGAGCTTCTTCGAGACCGACCACACGCGGATCAGGCCCACCGTCCGCCCGATCGGGTCCGGGTAGAGGTAAGGGTTGACCGCCACGAACACCGCGAAGGGGACCAGCATCACCGCCAAGGCGCGCCAAAGACGCTTCCCCGGCGGCTGCCTCCGGGCGAGGAGGCAGAAAGCCGCGGTCGCCACCACCAAAGGACCGCTGCTGAACTTCACCGCGCAGGACAGCCCCATCAGCGCCAGGGAAGACCAGAAGTACGCCGCGCGGCCGGAGGCGAGGTGCTTTTGGAAGGCGGCGACCGCGGCCAAGAGCAGCGCGAGCTGGGGGATGTCCGTGAACACCCGCGTGCTGTGCGTCTCGAAGGCCATCAGCGACCAGAGCAGCACCGGCGCCAGGATCGCCAGCCACCGTCTCTCGAGTAGCCGCACCGCGCACAGATAGCTCAACAGCAGGGTCAGCCCTCCGAAGAACGCCACCGTCACCCTGGCCGGCGTGAGCAACCTGAAGGGAGGAATGTTCCCCGCCGCGAGGTTCGACTGGTAGTCGAAAGGCCACTCCCACATGAAGCGGATCGGCTCCTCGCCCTCCCGGAAAGGGGCGACCGCGGCCCCGATGAGCAGCTTCCCCACCGGCGGGTTCTTGTTCCCCCAGTCGCGGAGGTTCAGCTCGTGGTAGGCGCCCTCCCAGCGCAAGGGCGGAGACAGGTCGCGCACCAGCTCGAAGGTCCGGTAGCCGGCGGTCACCCACTCGGGCTCGTCCAGCCAGGCGTTCCGCTCCAGCGAGGCTTCCCACACCAATGCGGCGGTGAGCAGCGCGAGCACCGCCCCCGCGCAGAGGGTGGCCGCCCGATTGGACCGGCCCGGCGGCCCGCGCTCCTCGTGGGAGGTGCTCATCCGCAGCGGGAGTCTGCCACCGGCTCGCCCGAAGGCCACGGGGAAGAACGAAACGGCAGCGCGGCGCTCATCGGCCGAGCCGCTCGACCCTCAGCCCCTCGGCTTGCGCCGCATCGCAGAGCGGACCATCGGCGGCGACGAAGGTGAGCGGAGCCTGCGAGGCGCGCCCGAGGTGGAGCGCCGCTCCGAGCTGGAGCGCATCGAAGGCACGGAGGGCGTGGTTCCAGACGAGCTTGGCGGCAAGGATCAAGACCGGAGGTCGCAGCTCGACGATCCGCAGGCTGGCGGCGTCTGCCTCGTACTGCGCGGCGTGGCGGCGCGCCACCTCGCGCGACAGGTCGCCTGCGCGAGCCCGCCGTGCCAACGCCGCGGGAAGCTCGACGTGCGTTACCCGACAGACAGCCAAGTCGCGGCGCGTCCGCACCAGCGTCTCCAGCCGCTCGGTGCCGGGCTCGGCGATGTACTTCTTCACCATCGCGCTCGCTTCGAGGAAGAAGATCAACCGCGGTCCTCGAGCAACGTCTCGGAGATCGGCCGGCCCCTGATGCGGGACGGCTTGGTCCACTTGAGCCGACCTCGCTTCTTGGGCTGGGAGATCTCTCCGGCTTCCACCATCAGGGCCAGCCGCTCCTCGGGACTGAGCTTGTCGGCCTGCACCACTTCGACCCGGGCGATAGGCCGACCGTGATCGGTGACGACGAGCGGCTCGCCCTGCTGGACCCGGCGAAGGTATTCGCTGAGCCGGTTCTTCAGCTCCCGAACGGTGACGGTCATGTGGCCACTATAGCTACAAATCCCCTCGACGGCAGCCCGCAAGGCCGGGGTGCTCGCCGGGCCTCGAGAGGAACGGGCGGACCGCACCTGCCTGCTGGGCCGGACGGCGGCCAGGTGGTACAACCCTACCCCTCCTCGTGCCGAAATCCCCGCGACGAAAGACGCTGGAGGTGGCGCGCCGCGTGGCCCCCGATGCCTCCGGGCTGGCCGGCCGCAAGGTGCTGATCGTCGACGACGACCGCGCCAACGTCGAGGTGGTCCGCAGCGGGCTGGCACCCTACGGCTACCGCTTCTTCGAGGCCCACGACGGGGCGCAGGCCCTCTCCGCCATCAGGCAGCACCGCCCCGACCTCATCGTGATGGACGTGGAGATGCCCGGGCTCGGAGGAGTGGAGGTGTGCCGGATCGTCAAGGCCAACCAGAACGAGAGCGGCTTCGGCTTCATCCCGGTCATCCTGATGACCGCCAGCCATCGGAGCGGGAAGGTGGAGGGCCTGGAGCTGGGCGCCGACGACTATCTGGTGAAGCCCTTCGACATGCTGGAGCTGTCGGCGCGGGTGAAGTCGATGCTCCGCCTCAAGGCGCTCCAGGACGAGCTGGTCTCGAAGAACCGCGAGCTGGACCTGGCCAACCGCGAGCTGGAGCGCAAGCGGCGCGAGCTCTTGGAGCTCTCCCGCACCGACGCCCTCACCGGGCTCATCAATCGGCGCTACTTCGAGGAGCGGCTTGCGGTGGAGTTCGCCCGCTCGGACCGCTACCGCTCTCCCCTCTCCTGCCTGATGCTGGACCTCGACCACTTCAAGGCGGTGAACGACACCTACGGGCACGCCTTCGGGGACCGGGTGCTGCAGGAAGTCTCCAAGGTGGTGGTGAAGACGCTCAGGGACGTGGACCTGGTGGCCCGCTACGGGGGCGAGGAGCTGATCGCCCTCTTGCCGGAGACCGGGCCGGAAGAGGCGATGCGGGCGAGCGAGCGGATCCGCAAGGGCATCGCGGAGCTGGGGCTGGAGGCGGACGGGCAGAAGCGGGTCCGCTGCACCGCCTCGATCGGGGTGGCCACCTTCCCGGTGCCGGCGATCGAAACCTCGGAGGCCCTCTTGCGCGCCGCCGACGACTGCCTCTACGCGGCCAAGGAGGCAGGCCGAAACCGCGTCTGCCAGCACGAGGAGTAGACAGAAGCTTTCCAGCGCGCTTTGGAAAGGAGCGGCATCCGTTCTATGACATGCACCGTGCGGTGCGCCTTCGCCCTCACCCTCCTCGCGCTTTGCTCCGGCTGCCGCGGGCCGAAGTGGGACACCCCGGAGGACGCCTACGCCTCCTTCGCCCAGGCGCTCGAGCGGGGGGAGACCAAGGTGGCCTACGAGGCGCTCTCGGAGGACACCCGGAAGGCCATCGAGACCCGCTCGAAGGAAATCTCTTCCGCGTCCGGCGGGGCGGTGAAGGACGAGCCCGCCCTCCTCGCCTTCGCCACCGGCCACAGGCCGCAGCCGCTCACCCAGGTGAAAGTGGCGCGCCGGGAGGAGGCCAGCGCGGTAGTCTCGGCCACTTCCGGCGGAGAGACCGCCGAGGTGCGGATGGTGAAGGAGGGCGAGCGGTGGAAGGTGGACTTGAGCGACTCCTTCAAGAAATGATCGGCTGATGGCTTTCGATCGCAAGGGGAGGAGGGAACCTCCGAAGGTGGAGGTGGTGAGAAAGCCGGTCGCGCCGGCGGGCTCGCCCTCGCCATTGGCACCGCGGCCGGCACCGGTGCCGCGCGCCGCGCCAGTCCCGGGAGGTCCACCCCGGCCAGGGCCCAGGCCGTTCGGCCGACCGGGGATGGGGCCTCGCCCCTCCGGGCCACCCAGGCCTCCTCCCACCGCGGAGCAGGTGAACGCGCTCGCCCGAAGGGAGCGGGTGCCGGCCCGCATCGCCAAGGGAGAGCTCGAAGGGAAGATGAAGTGCCGGGTGTGGCGCAAGCTGCACGCCGAGGAGGCGAAGCGCTTCGACGAGGTGTACGGGCTGATGGAGAAGCACGAGGGACTCTCGCTGGAGGACGGCTTCGGAGCGGTCCAGAGCGGGCTCTCGGTGGAGGAGTTCCTCGCGCGCAAGTCGCGGACGCAGAAAAAGGCGGCGGTGAAGGAGGCGCGGGCCTCGGTCCCCACCGAGGCAGTGAACGCCTTCATCGACGGGCTGGTCCGCGAGCGGGTGGAGCTGTCGGTGGTCTTGGCGGAGCGGACGCTGATCGACGTCGTCACCGGCGTCGAGCCGGTGGCCTTCCAGCTGGAGAAGACCGGCCGGATGGAGAAGCTCCAGGTGGTGTTGCTCGCTCCCCGGATTGGCTGGGAGCAACTGGTGCCCACCCTGGAGCGGGATCAGAAGCTCCTCCAGAAGCCCTCGCCCATCGCCCGCCTCCCGGACAAGCGGCCGGTGTCGGACCCGCGGCCGTTCCTCCCCTGCGTGGGGCAGAAGCTGGACCTTCTGCTCCGGAACGGGCTCAGGCTGCGCCAGCTGCTCACCCGGGTGGGCCCCTTCGACGTGGTGCTCGGCACGAGCGCCTGCGAGATGTTCGTGCCGCTGCACGCCATCGTCCGCTGGTCGAAGGACGAGTAACTTCCCTCTCCCGTTGGCGGAGAGGGTCAGGGTGAGGGTGGGATGAGGGCGAGGCGAGGCCTCACACCCCGCTGCCGTGCTTGAGCCCCAAGCGGAGGGCGTTCAAGGCCTCGATGCGCGTGCGGCTGGAGCGGCTGTGCAGCTCCAGCCGGCAGAGGGCCTTGAGCCTGGCGAGCATCCGGTAAGCGGTGGCTCTCGAGCACCCGCTGGCCTCCGCCCACTCCTCCACCCCTCCGCCGTCGAGCAGGTGCCTTAGCAGCTCCCGCTCTTCCTCGAGGAGCAGCTCGAGCACTCCGCTCGCCAGCCTCTGGGCGTCCAGACGGCGGCTCATCGTCTCGGGCGGGGCGTGCGACTCGCGGAACTCGTCGGCGCGCGCGAGCGGACGGACGTAGCGGGCGAACAGCTCGGAGGTGGCCTGCGCCGCGGAGGGCTTTGGGCCTCCCTCGCGCCAGAGAGCGCAGACGGCCTGCTCCACCAGCGGAGGAGAGAATCCGCTTCGCCCGTACAGCCCGGCCGGCCAGTGCGCCTCGGAGGGAGGCTCCGCCCCGAAGGAAAGCAGGGCGTCCCGCACGTGCGAGCGGAGCGCGTGGTAGGGCCGGTGCTCGTCGTTCTCGTCCGCCACCACCTGCCGGAAGCGGTGCCGCACCGCTCGCCACAAGGACTCGTCGTCCATGGAGAGCAGCTCCGCCCTCCTCCGGTCGTGCATCAGGTGGCGCTCGAAGAACAGGCCCAACAGCCCATCCAAGAGGTCGGCGTGCGGCTCGCCGCGTCCGAGCGCGCCGGACAAGAGCGAGCGCAAAAGCGCGTAGTCGGCCTCGCCGAAGCGGCCCTCGCAGTCGAAGGCCTCGAGCGCGGCGCGGAAGCGAGCGACGGGCGTCACTCCCTCATTCTACCGGGAATCCCCGCTTGCTTTTTCGAGGCTCACTTCTTCTTCAGCCGGTCGCGGGCCTCGTCCAGCGGGATGACTTGGCTGACGTGGGTGCCGGCCTTGGCCGACTTGGCCCGCCTGATGAGGAGGGGGATGTCTCCCTCGCCGCGCTCGATCGCCAGCCTCAGGTCGCCCAGCCGCTCCAGGTGCCGGCGGACCGGGACTCCCTCCGCGGCGATGGACACCAGCTTGCGCAGGTTCTGCTCCGCGGCCTCGAGCTGCGAGAGGGCGCGCTCGGAGTCCTTCCGCGCCAGGGAGAGCCAGGCGGCGGTCTCGCTTGCCACGAGGTCCAGCTCCAGCCCCAGCGCGGCGATGAGCCGGCCCCGCGCGGTTTCCAAGGACACCTTCTCCAGCTGCACCCTCTGGTGCCGCTGGTCGCCTCGCTGGACCGAGGAGCCGAGGATTGCGGCGTCCCACTCGCCGCCGGACAATTTGCCGGTCAACAGCGCCCGCCTCGAGAGCCCCCGTGAGACGTCCCCCAGGGTGATTGCCAGGGAGTCGTCCTCGGCCTTGGTGGGGTAGGAGTGGCAGCAGGAGAGCGAGACGAAGCCCTTGGGCGTCACGCGGATGGAGGTCTTGCTCGCCACCTCGCCGAAGAGGTGGGCGAAGATGGCGCCCATCGCTTCAGAGAGCCCTTCGGGTCCGTCGACGTGCTCGTAGGCGTTCCCGGAAGGGAGCGTGAGGGCGGCGATAATCTCCGGCACGTAGTGGCGGGCCAGACCGAGGGCGTGCACCACCACCCCGGACTGGGCCAGCTTGACGCCGAGGCTCTCGAAGGCCAGCTCGCTGTCATGTCCCACCGAGGGCTCGCCGTCGGTGAGGAGCAGGAGCTTCGGCCTGCGTCCGGGGACGAGCACCCGCTGGACCGAGCGGGCGCCCATCTCCACCGCCTGGTGGAGGGCAGTGCCGCGCCCGGGGTGGATCTCTCCCAAGGCGTCGGCGATCATCCGCTTGCCGCGGGCGTCCATCGGGCAGAGCGCCACCCGCTGCTCGGCCAGGCCGTCGAACACCAACAGGCCGACGAAGTCGTCCGGTCCGGCCAGCTCGACGAGCTGCTGGGCGGCCTCCACCGCGGCGGCCAGCGGGGCTCCCTTCATCGAGCCGCTCCGGTCGAGGAGCAGGTTGACCATCACAGGGGCGCGGGGCTCGTCGCCCGCGGCCTCTGCGGAGATCAAGAGGTGGGCCTCCCGCCCACCACCCACCTCCACCTCGAGGCCCCATGCCGACCAGTTCATGCTGCCCTCTGTATCGGGGATTATGCCCGAAGGACGTCAGGCTCGGGCATAACGTCTCAGCGGTGCTGTTCACGCGCTGCATCAACGGGGTACAACCGGGTTGAACAAGGCCTGCCCCGGGCCCGTCTGGGGCGCCCGGGCCGGAACACGAGGAACCGATGAGAACGCTCTGCCTCTCGCTCGCCGCCGCATCCGCCCTGGTCGCCGCCTACGCCCATGCGGGAGAGCCTCCGAAGGAGCCCGCCAAGTCGGAGGCGAAGCCGAAGGGCAAGGCGCGGACGATCGAGATTTCGGTCACCGACGACGGATACCAGCCGACGCCGATCAAGGTGAAGAAGGGCGAGCCCTTGCGGATCCGCATCACCCGCAAGACGGACAAGACCTGCGCGAACGAGCTGGTGATCAAGGAAACGAACATCAACGTCCCCTTGCCGCTCAACCAGACGGTGGAGGTGAGCTACACCCCGGACAAGGCCGGCGACGTGAAGTTCGGCTGCGCGATGGGGATGATGGTTTCCGGCGTACTCCTGGTGGAGTGACGCTCAGCGCCCCGCACCAGGGGCCGCCGGTGGAGCCGCCTGCCGGGGGGATTCTCCCGCGTGGATGATCCAGGGGGCCTGGACCGGTTGGGCTCAGGGGTTGAAGCCGGAGTCGCCCTCGGTGGACTCCGGCGGAGGCGGCGGAGGCACCGCCGGGCCGGGGGCGGGCTGGGCGGGGCCGAGCGGGACGGTGGTCTCCTCGGCGCGCTCTTCCTCGACCTCGACGAGGGGAGCGGCGGCCACCTCTCGCGCCACCGGCCGTCTGGCCACCTTCCTCCGGGCGGCCTTCTTGCGGGTGGGCTTTCGGGCCGGCCGGCGGGCGGCCTTGGCCTTGGCCTTGGCGCGCTTGGCGAGGCGCTTCTTGGGTGCGGCCTTGGCGCCGCGACCGGCGCGCTTCTTCGTGGCTGCCTTCTTCTTTCGCTTGGTCATGCTCACCGCCTCCGTAGGGGCTTTCTAGAGGCAACCGGTCGAGCAGGCAAGCGCTCTGCGGGCGGCCGTCGAACGTCAAGCGATAGCCGGCCCGCATGAGCCCCTGCCCAACAGGCGCTATCATCTGCCGGGGGTGCGCGTGAAGGCGTCTTTCCCCAGTTCCTCGCGCCGGTTGCTACTCGGCACACTCTGCTGGCACCTCGCGGGCTGCTCTTGCGAAGGGACGATGGGGCCGGCGGACGGCTCCGGCGACGGAGCGTCGAGCTGTGCGGCGTGCGCCGACGATGCCGGCGCGTGCGCGGGCGGCTCCTGCCCCGACGGAGGCGACTCGGACGCGGGAGCCTGCGACGCCGGCTCCTGCCCCACCGATGGCGGAGAGGATTCCGGCACTGCATCGGACGGAGGCCTGGGGCCGGGCGCGGTCGCGCCGTTTGTCTCCCTGGCGCTGCGCCCGACGTTCCGCTCCGTCGGCGTCTACAGCGGCTATTCCGGGGACCCGGACGACGACGCCGCCGCGTCCATCGACTACCGCCCCGCTGGCGGCTCGGCGTGGCGGCCGGCCTATCCCCCTTACCTGGACCGCGGCGACCGGCAGGCACGCGGCAGCATCGTCGGGCTCGCCCCCTGCAGCACGTACGAGGTGCGCGTCACCTACTTGGACCCTGGCGGAGTCGCCGGGCAGAATCCGGTCTTCGGCGGGGTGTCGACGCGGTGCGAGCAGGTCCCGGCAGACAACGGGAATGCCTTCTACGTGTCGCCCGCGGGCAGCGACTCGGCCCCGGGAACTCAGGCACAGCCCTTCCAGACCATCCGGCGCGCCCTCGCCGGGCTCCAGTCTGGCGACAGCGTCTACGTGCGAGCGGGGACCTACCGGGAGCAGCTCCAGCTCGCCACCTCGGGGGGCCCTTCCGGGTACGTCACCCTGGCCGGCTACCCGGGCGAGACGGCCGTCCTCGACGGCAACGCGGGCGCCATCGCCAACCTGCTCACGCTCTCCGGAGCGGACTACGTGCGCATCCGCAGCCTCACGTTCCAGAACGCGGGGGCCTCGCTCATCCGGGTGGACAACGGATCCGATCATGTCCTCATCGAGAACTGCATCCTCCGGGAACCCGCCTACGGCGTCACCTCGGGGAACTTCTTCGAGGGCGCCGTTCACCTGCGGGGAAGCTCCAGCGACGCGGTGGTGCGCGACAACACCTTCGAGCGCACCACGGTGATGACCACCAAGGTGGACATCAAGGGCATCGCTTACTGGCGAGCCGGCAACGGGCTCATCGCCTACGGCAACGTGTTCCGCGGCGGCTTCGAGGACGGCATCGGCGGCGGCCCGGAGGACGCCACCGGCCAGACCAACGATCAGGACCTCTACCGGAACAGCTTCGACGGCGCCTGCTTCGACGACGCCATCCAGATCGAGGGCCCGAACATGAACGCCCGGCTGTGGGAGAACCGCATCGCCAACTGCTTCATGGGAATCGCCTCGGCGCCGAACCTGAAAGGCCCGCTCTACATCTTCCGGAACGTGCTCTACCGGCAGAGCCACCCCACCCGGGGGCCTGGAGGGATGACCAAGCTGGGCGATGCCACCACCGGCCGCACGTACTACTTCCACAACTCCTTCGCCGCCGGGGCGGGCGTCGCCGCCGACGCCCACAAGCAGACCAACCCCGACCTCGCGAACCTCGTCTCGCGCAACAACTCCCTCTTCTCCGGCCGATACGTGATGGAGGCGCCCTCCATCGGCCCGCCCTTCGACCTCGACTTCGACCTCCTGTACACCTCCGACGCTTCGCGCTTCGTCAAGTGGACCGGCAGCGTGCTGCACGGCAGCCTCCTTGCCTTCCGGAGCGCGACCCAGCAGGAGGCGAACGGCATTCAGGCCGACCCCAGCTACCGCGACGCCGCCAGCGGCGACCTGTGCCTAAAGGCGGGGGCACCCGGGCGCGATGTGGGCGCCGTCCTCCCGAACTTCAACGACGCTGCGTCGGCCTGGCCCTCCAAGGGCGCGGGGCCGGACCTCGGCGCGTGCGAGGAGTGAGCCTCGAACGCGGAGTGTCGGACCCGGGCGGTACCGTGACCAGATGCCGGGCTGCGCCGACCTTTTTAGCCGCCACGCCTTCGTCGACCTGGAGACGACCGGCCTGGATCCCTCCAAGGACGAGGTGATCGAGGTCGGCGCCCTCTTCGTGGAGAGGGGCGAAGTCGTCGGCCGCCTCTCCAGGCTGTGCCGCGCCTCGAAGCCGCTACCCCTCGCCATCCGCCGCATCACCGGCATCGAGGACGCCGACCTTAAAGCCGCCCCGCCCTTCGCCGAGCTTTTTCCCACCCTCAAGTCCTCCCTCGCCGGTTGGACCATCGTCGCTCACAACGCCGCCTTCGAGGAGAGCTTCCTCGCCGGGCTGCTCGGGGAGATCCGCGCTCCCTTGCTCGACTCCTGCGAGCTGCTCCACTACCTCTACCCGGAGCTGGAGAGCCACTCGCTCGAGGCGGTGATCCGCTGGGCCAAAGTGGGCGACCACGCCGCCCACCGGGCCCTTTTGGACTGCGAGGACACCTTCGCCTGCCTCTGCACCGCGCTCGGCCGCTGCATCGAGGAGGGGCGGGGGGACGACCTCGAAGACCTCTTGGCCATCCTCTCGCCGGCCGGGCCGCACTCGGGGGAGCCGGAGCTCGGGTCGGCCAAACCCGAACCGCTCATCGGGCTGCTCTCCGGGCTGCTGGAGCTCTGCCGAAAGAACCCTCCCCCGCTCGAGCTGAAGGAACCGAGCCGAAACCTCCCCGCGCCTCCCGGCCGCACGCGCCTCACGCCGGTGGAAAAGGCTGGCGCCTCGGAGATCGCCGACTCCGAGCTGGAGTCCATCCTCGGGCCGAGCGGCGAGCTGGAGCGGCAGGCCGAGGGCTCTTGCTCCCGGCCCGCCGAGCTGGAGATGGCTCGCCGGGTAGCCCGTTCCCTGGAACAGGGGAAACCGCTCGCCATCGAGGCCGGCGCTGGCACCGGCAAGTCGCTCGCCTACCTCACTCCCGCCGCGCTCTTCGCCGCGCGCCGCCGCGTCAGGGTGGCGGTGGCGCCGCACACCAAGGCGCTCCAGGACCAGCTCGTGGAGAAGGACCTCCCCAGGCTCCACCGCGCCACAGGGGGCGGCTTCGGCTTCGCGGTGCTCAAGGGCCAGACCAACTACCTCTGCCGCCGCCGCGCCCTCGAGGCCACTTGGGCCACCCCGGAGATGCCCTACGAGGAGCGCGCTCCGCGGGCCTACCTCCGGGCCTTCCTGCGAAGGAGCCCGAGCGGGGACCTCGCTGAGCTGAGCTACTGGTTCCGCCAGCGCTACCCGGCGCTCGGGCCCTTGGCCCTCCTGGCCCGATCCGAGGCGGCGACCACCTTGGGCGAGAAGTGCCTGCACTTCGCCCGGTGCTTCTACCACTCCGCGCTCGCCCAGGCCGCCGAGGCCGACCTGCTCGTCATCAACCAATCCCTCGCCCTGAGCTGGCCCTCGCGCTACCCCAAGCTGGAGCACGCCATCTTCGACGAGGCGCACGAGCTGGAAGACGTGGCCACCGCCGCCTTCGCCTCCGAGCTGACCGGAGCGGGCCTGGCCCAGTTGGTGGACCGCCTGGCAGGAGGAGACGGCCGCCGAGGCGTGCTGGGAGCGCTCCGCCGCGGCGCGGAGGTGGAGACGGGCCGAAAGCTCGCCGCCGAGCTCTCGGGGCCAATCACCGCCCTCGCCTCCTCGGCCCAGGCGCTCGCGACCACCATCGGCGCACTCTGCTCGGGCGACGCACCGGGAGACGGCCGGGGAGGCGAGTGCCGCATCACCGAGCAGCTGAGGCAAACCCGGCCTTTCGCGCGAGCCGCCGATTCGCTCCGGGACGTGCGGGAGGCCATCTCCACCATCTCCCGCTTGCTCGGCGGGCTTTTCGAGACGCCCTCGGCGATCGGCGACCGGCCGGCGCCGGCGCGCGAAGCCGCTGGAGCCCTCGCCCACGCGCAGGAGGTGGCGGCGCTGATCGACGAGCTTTTCTCGCCCAAGCCCGGACGCTGCTACCGGGCCTCAGTCCGGTCCCGCGGCCGGCCGGGCGAAGGAATGGAGTGGACCCTTTCCTCCGAGCCGGTCGAGGTGGCGCCGCTGCTGCAAGAGCGCTTCTCCCGCTTGCGCGGCCTGGTGCTCGCTTCCGCCACTCTTACCACCGGACCGGACCGGCCATGGGTGCTCGAGCGGCTGGGGCTGCGGGCGGCCGCGCTGCACTGCGCCCCGAGCCCCTTCCGGCTCGACCAGCAGGCGCTGGTGGTGCTGGTGACCGACTCGCCGGACCCGAAGGACGAGGCCTTCCTCGACTGGGCCGCCGCGCGCATCTCCAGTCTCGCCCTCTTCATGGGCGGAAGAGTGCTGGGCCTGTTCGCCTCTTCCCGGAGGCTCGAGGAGGTCGGCGAACGGGTGCGCAATTCGCTCGAGCCGGCGGGGATCTTGGTGCTCCGCCGGTGGCGGGGCCAGGGGCAGAAGCTCGCCGCCCCAAAGGAGCGCGACCTGGGCTCGGTGCTTCTGGGGACCCGGAGCTTCTGGCAGGGCGTCGACATCCCCGGACCAGGGGTGGGCTGCGTGTTCATCGACAAGCTCCCCATCGAGCCGCTCTCGCGGCCCATCGTCGCTGCCCGCGAGGAGCCGCTGGGACGCGCGGGCTTCGGCTGCTACCGGTTGCCGCGAGCGCTCATCCTGCTCCGGCAGGGAGTCGGCCGGCTCATCCGGTCGCGCACGGATCGCGGGGTGGTGCTGATCGCCCATCCGGGAAGCTCCGCTTACCGCCGGGAGCTTCTGGCGGCCCTGAGCGGCTACCGGGTGGAGCAGCTGAAGTGGAGCGAGGCGCGAGCGCGAATCTGGCAAGCACTCGGGCAGATGGGGCTGGAGCGCGGCTCGAGCAGCACCCAGTTTGCTCTGCATGCGCCGAGCGCGCACGCTGGGCGGCTCATCCGAGCCTGGCCTTGATCTGCGCCTGCAAGGTCTGCAGCTCGCGAATCACGTCCTCGCTCGCGCCGGTGCGCTCGGCGAGCTGGAGGGCGGCCTGGACCTTGCCCACGTCCTCTTCCTCCCGGTTGCGCAGGGCCTGGATCATCCCGGCGAATGCCTCGAAGAGATCCTTCAGCTCGTCTCCGGGCCGGAGGCCGTAGGCGGGCATCTTCAGCTTCCCCTCGGCCACGTCCTGGGCCATGCGCTTCACCCGGAAGAGCGGCCCCACGATCTTGTGGGTGGAGACGATCACCCCCAGGCCGATGAACACCACGAAAGCGATGAGGCCCCCGATGAGGGCGATGAGGGTGACCTGCTGGCGGTGCACCAGCTGGGTGCGAGCCTCGATGATGGCGTGCTCCTCCGCTTCGTAGGCCCGGTCGATCGCCGCCGACTTCTCGCGGAGCTGCGCCTCGAACGCCGGGTCGTCCATGTGCTGCATGAGATCGTTGGCCAAGGTGGCGTTGGACAGCTCCTTGCTGGTCTCGGCGGCGCGCGAGCGGGCCTCCACCGCCACCTCGGTCTCCCGGAAGAGGATGTTGGTGGTGCGCCAGAGGAAGACGCCCATCAGCGCCGCCACCAACAGGGTGAGACCCACCACGTAGCTGGTGAACTTGAGCTGGAAGCGGGCGTCGAGGAGGAAGTTCCTCAGCTTCCGCTTGGGCGGGCTGGTCGCCATGGCTGGGGCGGGGTTTTGAGCAAGGCTCGACATGTCAAACGCTCCCTTGCAGCTTCACTTCCACTCGTGCTCCTCGGCCACGTCTTGCACCATCTTCGGAACCATCACCTTGAGGAGGGCGACCGGCTTGCCCCCCTTGGCCTTCACCTTGTGGTTGCTCTTGATCGCCTGGTCCGGATAGGTGAGGACCATCACCTTCATCTCCAGCGCTCCTCCGTCAACCGCCGCGAGCTTGGGCCTGAGCATGAAGGCCTTGAGCTTCTTGCTCCGGATGACGCTCTGCGCCTGGGCTTTGCTCTCCCCGTGGGGGGCGAAGCTCGCCCCCAGCTTGCCCAACTCGCCGCGCCAGAGGCTTTCGCAGGTGGCGATGTCGTCCTTGGCCAGCTTGCCGCTCTCGTCCTGCACCGGCTCCAGGGCCAAATAGAGCGTCTTCGGGGCCTCGAGGGAGGCGATGGCGCGCTCGATCGCCTGGCGCGCTTCGGGGCTGGAGTCGACCCGCCGGGCCTTGAGGCAGGGCACCGCGCCGGGGTCGGCCAGCTCCTCCAGGGCCTTGGCGGAGGCGCTCCGCACCACCGGCTCCGGGTCGCGCAGGGCGGAGCAGAGGGGAGGAATCGCCGCGGGCACTCCGAGGGCGCCCAGGCCGACCGCGGCGTTGACGCGGACACGAGCGTCGCTCGCGCTGGAGAGCTGCTTGGAGAGGAACTCCACCCTCGCGTCGGAGCCGAAGGCGAGCGGCGCGGCGACGAGGGCGAAGAGCGCGACCGATGACCGCATGTGGGCAACTCTCAGCATATCCCCGAAAGCGCGCCCGGAGGCGCCTCACCGAAAGACCACGCGGCAACGACGGAGGCCGGATCGGGAAATTTCGGCGCGGCGGTCCACAACTGCCGCAGTTCGCGTAGGATTCCGCCCCTCACCCGGGGAGGCAAGTGATGCGCAAGGGGGAGGTACACGGACGCGCGCGCGTCTGGTGGCTGCGGTCTCTGGCGGCGATTCCGCTGGCGCTTGCGGCGCTGGCCTGGGCCTGCGAGAACGAGGTCCGCCCGAGGCTCGCCCCGAGCGAGCCTCGGCAGCCGGCGGTGGGCGCGCCGTTCGATCTCTCGGCGATCGTCCGGCAGGTGCGAGGCGCCTTCCGCCCGGACGGGAGCGGCTTCACCGCCGAGCGCGAAACCTTCCTGGCGAGGGCGTCAAAGGACGACTTCTCGGTGGCGCCCTACCACTTCAAGGCAGAGGGAGAGCGCAGCCGGCACCGCCGGGCCCGGGGACAGCTCATCGAGGGAGCGCCAGCGGTCTTCGCGGTCACCGCCATCCAGCGCGGGGCGACGAAGCTGCGAGCTTCGGGCGAGGGGCGGATCGAGGCCGACGGGAGCGTTTCCTTCGCCTCGCCGGGGCTGGTCCATCGGCTGGAGAGCCGCGAGGAGGGGGTGGAGCACCGCTTCGTGCTGGCGGCCGCGCCGGCAGGCACGGGGGACCTCTCCTTCCATCTTCGAGTGACCGGGCAGAGGTACCTGGGCCGCACCGAGGGCGGTCACCACTTCGCGGATCCGAAGACGGGCCTCGGGGTGCGCTATGGGAGTGCGACCTGGGTCGACGCCGGCGGCAAGCCCACGCCGGTGCAGGCCAGGTGGACAGGGGCCGAGCTGTGGCTCACGGTGCCCGCCGCAGTGCTCGAGCAGTCGAGCTTCCCGGCGACGTTGGATCCGCTCGTCACCCCCGAGTTCGGCATGGACAACCCGGTGCTCGGGCCGGGGGCGCAGGACCAAGCGGAGCCGTCCGGAGCCTTCGACGGGACGAACTGGCTGGTGGTGTGGCACGACTGGCGGCGGGGGCTGAACACCGACATCTTCGCCGCCAGGGTCCGGCCCGATGGGACGCTGATCGACTCGAACGGCTTCGCGGTGACCGGCGCCCCCGGCTTCGAGTACTCGCCGGACGTGGCCTACGACGGGACGAACTTCCTGGTGACCTGGACCGACGACCGCAACGCGGCGACCGGGTTCGACATCTACGCGGCGCGGGTGAGCACCGCGGGCGCGGTGCTGAACGAGCTCGCCGTCTCCACCGCTGCCGACGACCAGGACTATTCGCGGGTGGCGTTCGGCGGAGGCACCTACCTGGTCGTCTGGGAGGACCTCCGAGGCGGAGTGGACACCGATGTGTACGGGGCGAGAGTCACCACCGCCGGCGCGGTTTCGGACGCGACGGGGATTGCCATCTCCACTGCTGCTTCGTACCAGTTCGAGCCGTCGGTGGCCTTCGGCGCAGGCAACTTCTTCGTCGCCTGGTATGACCTCCGGAACTTCGCCATCACCAATTCCGACATCTACGGCTCCAGGGTGAGCACCGCCGGCAGCGTGCTCAACCCGGCGGGGCTGCTCATCTCCAACGCCGCCAACGCCCAGATCGAGCCAGATGTGGCCTTCGACAACACCAACTTCCTGGTGGTGTGGGAGGACTTGCGCGGCGGCGCCACCACCGACATCTACGGAGCCCGGGTGAGCGGAGCCGGCGCCCTGCTCGACGCGGCGGGCGTCTCCATCTCCTTGGCGGCCGGGGACCAGAGCTCGCCCTCGGTGGCGTTCGACGGCACCAACTACCTGGTCGCCTGGGAGGACTTGCGGGGCGGCACCACCACCAACCTGTACGGGCAGCGAGTGAGCACCGGCCTCGCCGCGGTCGGTGCCGAGTTGGTGCTCTCCACCGCGGCCAGCAACCAGCTCTGGCCGAGGGCCATCGGGGGAGGCCCCGACGTCCTCGTGGTGTGGGGCGACCTCCGAGACGGGCTCAGCTCCGGCTCCGACATCTACGGGACGAGGGTGAGCACCGGCGGCACCGTTCGCGACCCCACTGGCCTCTCCATCTCCAGGTCGGCGAACGACCAGTTCTCCCCGGCGGTCGCCTTCGGGAGCAACCGCTTCCTGGTGGTGTGGGAAGACTCGAGGACCACCGCCGGCTCACAGACCGATATCTACGGGGCGCGGGTGGACCTCTCGGGGAACGTGCTCGACGCCGCGGGCATCGCGGTCTCCACCGCGGCAGGGCACCAGCTCTTGCCGAGCGTGGCCTTCAACGGCACTGACTTCCTGGTGGTGTGGCAGGACAACCGGAGCGGCGTGGACCGGGACATCTACGGCCAGCGGGTCTCGGCGGCGGGCACTTTGGTGGGGACGGCGATCGCGGTGTCCACCGCCTCGGACGACCAGCGCACGCCCTCGGTGGCCTCCGATGGGACCGGCTGGTTCGTCGCCTGGGAGGACGATCGCACCGTCCTCTTCACCGCCACCGACGTCTACGGCGCGAGGGTGAGCGCCACCGGCACCGTGCTGGACGCCACCGGGGTGGCGCTCTCGTCGAACGTCGCCTCGCAGCTTCTGCCCTCGGTGGCTTTCGATGCGACCAACTACCTCGTGGTGTGGACGGACTCGCGCAACCTCGGCACCACCGACTTCGACGTGTACGGGACGCGAGTCTCGGCCGGAGGCTCGGTGTTGAACGCGGCGGGGATTCCCATCTCCCAGGCGTCCAACGCGCAGGTGAACGCCACCGTCAGCTTCGGCGGCGGCAACTACCTGGTGGTGTGGGCGGACTGCCGCAACGACGTGCCGACCTGCGCCACGAATGCGGACATCTACGGCGCGAGAGTGAGTCCCGCGGGCACTGTCCTGGACGCGGCCGGGAGGACCATCTCCACTGCCGCCGGCAATCAGCTCTTCCCCAAGGGCGCCTACGACGGGCGGAACTTCGTGGTGGCCTGGGAGGACGGGCGAAACGCCGCCACCGCGAAGCTCGACCTGTACGCGGCGCGGGTGGACGGGACCGGAGCGGTGCTCGACGCCACCGGAGTGGGGATCTCCACCGGCCCAACCGACGAGGAGAGTGGCGCCATCGCCTCGGACGGCGCCGGAAGGTCGCTGGTTTCCTACAGCACCTTCGACTCCTCGGCCGCGGTCCAGTCGGTCCGGGTGCGGAGCCGTTTCTTCCTGGACCAGGCAAACGGCAAGCCGTGTCCCCAGCCTTCGGCGTGCGTGAGCGGCTTCTGCGTGAACGGGGTGTGCTGCAACAACGCGTGCAATGCCGGCCCTTGCATGGCCTGCGCCCAGGACGCCGGCGCGGCGGTGGACGGGACTTGCGGCCTGCTACCCGGCGCTTCGGTGTGCCGCGGCGCGGCCGACGTGTGCGACGTGGCCGAGAGCTGCACCGGCGCCGATGCCGGCTGCCCGCCGGACGTGCTGAGGCCCGCCACCGATGTCTGCCGGCCGGCGAGCGGAGTCTGCGACCTCGCGGAGACGTGCACCGGGAACGACGCCGGCTGCCCCGCCGACTCCTTCCGGCCTTCCACCGACCTCTGTCGGGCCGCCGCGGACTTGTGCGACCTGGCCGAAACCTGTTCGGGGAGCGGCGCCGGGTGCCCGGCCGACTCGCTCCGTCCGGCCACCGACGTCTGCAGGCCGGCCAACGGGCTGTGCGACGTCGCGGAGACTTGCACCGGCAACGACGCCGGCTGCCCCGGGGACTCCTTCAAGCCATCCACAGACGTGTGCCGAGCTGCCACCTTTGCGTGCGACCTGCCTGAGACGTGCCCGGGGAACGACGCCGGCTGTCCGGCCGATTCGCTCCGTCCGGCCACCTACGTCTGCCGGGCGGCGGCGGACTTGTGTGACCTCGCCGAAACCTGCACCGGGAACGACGCCGGCTGCCCGCCTGACGCCCTCCGGCCATCCACCGATGTGTGCCGCCCCGCCGCTGGAGCCTGCGACCTCGCGGAGAGCTGCGACGGGACTGGCGCCGGCTGCCCGGTGGAAACCTTCAGGCCCGCCACCTTTGTCTGCCGGCCCGCCGCCGGGGCTTGCGACGTCGATGACTTCTGCCCGGGCATCGCCGCCGCTTGCCCCGCGGACTCCTTCAAGCCCGCAAGCGACGTCTGCCGGCCGTCCGCCGGGGCCTGCGACCTCGCCGAAACCTGTCCCGGCAACGCTGGGGGGTGCCCTTCCAACTCCTTCCGGCCAGCCACCGACATCTGCCGCGTCGCGGCCGACGTGTGCGACCGAGCCGAGACCTGCCCCGGGAACGACGCCGGTTGCCCGCCGGATTCGCTCCGGCCTGCCACCGACGTCTGCCGCCCCTCTGCCGGCGCGTGCGATCTCGCCGAGACCTGCACCGGCGCCGCCTCCTCCTGCCCGGCTGACTCGTTCCGGTCCGCCGCCTTTGTCTGCCGGCCCGCCGCCGGGGCCTGCGACGTGGACGACTTCTGCCCCGGAAACTCCGCCGGCTGTACCGCGGACGCGTTCAAGCCACCGAGCGACCTCTGCCGCCCCGCATCGGGCGCCTGCGACGTCGCGGAGAGCTGCCCAGGCAACGCCGCCGGCTGTCCCGCCGACGGCTTCAAGCCGGCCACCGACGTGTGCCGCTCCGCGGTGGGCGTCTGCGATGCGGTGGAGACCTGCACCGGATTCGCCGCCGCCTGCCCGGCCGAATCGATGCGCCCTGCCACCGACGTCTGCCGGCCGGCGGCTGGCCTGTGCGACGTGGCAGAGACGTGCACCGGAAACGATGCCGGCTGCCCCACTGACGGCTTCAAGCTGGCCGGCGAGGTGTGCCGAGCGGTGGCCGGCTCGTGCGACGTGGCGGAGAGCTGCAGCGGAACCGACGCCGGTTGCCCCACCGACGGCTTCAAGCCGCCGGGCGAGGTCTGCCGGGCGGCGGCCAACACCTGCGACGTCGCAGAGAGCTGCTCCTCCGACGCAGGCGCATTCTGCCCGCCAGATCGCTCCGCACCGGACGGCACCGCCTGCGAGACCGGTTTCTGCGGCGCCGGAGTGTGCCTCGCCGACGCCGGAGCCGACGGCGGAGCCTTCGATGGGGGATCGACCACCGACGCGGGCTCCGTGACCGACGCCGGCCAAGCCGATGGTGGCCGGGGGCGACTGATGCCGTACGTAGGCTGGTCCTGCGGCTGCAACAGCGGCGATGGGCTCGGCGTTGGGAGCGGGCTCCTCCTCCTGCTTCTGCTCGCGGCTCCCGGGTACGCCTCGAGCCCCCGCGGACGTAGGCCCGCCGGTGGGCGTCGCAAGAGCTGGCTGGCGCTTTGGGCCTCGGCTCTCGCGCTCGCTCCATCCGCGGGGTGGGCGGCCGAGCCGGCTGGAAGGGACGTGAAGGTCCGCGCCATCGAGGCGCGGGACGACTCCGCGCGGCCAGCCGGAGACGATTCTCTGGAGGCCTCGGAGACCATCGTCGAGCACCCGCCCGCGCCCCTCCACCTCAAGGCTTCGGTGGTGGGCGATCCGTTCGTGCGGGCGACCGGGGCGGAGGTGGAGGGCAGCTTCTCCGCCTTGCCCAACCTTGACGTCGGAGCCGCCGCCACGCTGGGTCAGGCGGTGGGAGCCAGGCTCACGGTGAAGCTGCATCCCTCCTCGCCGCTCGGCGCCGGGATAAGGCCGTTCCTCCAGCTTCGCGGCATCTTCCACCCGGTGAATGGCGGCTTCGGAACCGGCGGAGGCGCCTGGCTCGGCGCCACGGTCGAGGCGGGCCCAGGCCGGGTGATCGCCGGGGCGATCGGAGAGCTGTACGCCGGCCCGGCGGGTTACGTCCCCTACTCCTTGATGATGGGCGCCGGCTACGAGCTGGACTTCCTGCGGCCTCCGCCTTTCAAGCGGGCGGCCGTCTCCCGGAGAGTGGAGCGTCAAGAGCAAAGCCGGCCCACCGCCTCCACCTTGCGGGGAAAGGTGACGGACCTCGAGGACAAGCCGCTGCAAGGGGTGGTGCGCATCCCCGGCCTGGGCGGCTCGGGAGAGAGGGTCTACGAGGCCGCGCCGGAGTACGAGGTCGTCCTCGCCCCAGGCGACTACCACGTGGAGGCGGAGGCGCCCGGCTACCTGGTCCGCGGCCGAAACTTCCAGCTCAAGGCCGGCGAGACGGTGGTGCACGACTTCCAGCTCCGGCCCATCCCCGCGGTGAAGTCCGCCGAGCTGACCAGCGAGCGGATCGAAATCAAGCAGCGCATCCAGTTCGCCTTCGACGCGGCGGAGATTCTCACCGCCTCCCACCACATCCTCGATGAGGTGGTGGACATCCTCCTTCGGAACGCGAGCTTGAAGATCCGCATCGAGGGGCACACCGACGAGGTCGGCACCGCCGAGTACAACCAGGGGCTGTCCGAGCGGCGCGCCGCGGCGGTGAGGGCCTACCTTTTGGACAAGGGGGTCGCCGCCGACCGACTCAGCTCGGCGGGCTTCGGGCTCTCCCGGCCGATCGCCAGCAACAAGACCGAGGAGGGCCGCGCCAAGAACCGGCGGGTCCAGTTCGAGATCGCGCCCTAAGCGGGCTTTTGCAAGCCCAGCCGGCGCGCCCTCCGGCCGAGGGTGACCGGGTCCATCTTCAGGGTGGCGGCGGCGCGCCTGAACACCCCGCCGGACCTGTGCAGGGCCTCGCTGATCAGCGCGCGCTCTAGCTCCTCCAGCCGCCGCCGCAGCGAGCCCGCCTCTCCTTTGGGGCCCGCGGGCCGATACTCCAAAGGCGGCAAGAGCGAGGGGCCAATCGGCTCGCCCGGCCCTGAGAGGAGCACCGCGCGCTCGATGGCGTTTCGCAGCTCGCGGATGTTCCCCGGCCACTCGGCCTGGAGCAGCGCCTCCTCCGCCTCGCGGCCGAGGCCGAGCGCGGACTTCGCCAGCTCGCGGTTGAAGTGGTCCACGAAGTGCCGCGCCAGGGGAAGGATGTCCGACATCCGCTCGCGCAAGGGCGGCACCCTCACCACGAAGGTGTTGAGGCGGTAGAAGAGGTCGGCGCGGAAGCGCCCCTCCCGCACCTCCTCGGCCAGGTCGCGGTTGCTCGCCGCCACCAGGCGCACGTCCACCCGCCGCGCCTCCGCCCCGCCCACCGGCCGGAACTCCCCGGTCTCGATCACCCGGAGCAGCTTGGCCTGGAGGTTCGGGCTGGTGTTCTCGATCTCGTCCAGGAAGATGGTGCCCTTGTCGGCGATGAGGAACAGGCCGGGGTGGTCGGCCACCGCGCCGGTGAAGGCGCCTTTGATGTGCCCGAACAGCTCGCTCTCCAACAAGGTCTCGGTGAGCGCTCCGCAGTCCTGCACCACGAACGGGGAGCTCCGCCGCCCGCTGAGCGCGTGGATGGCCTGGGCCAGCACCTCCTTTCCGGTGCCCGTCTCGCCCTCGAGCAAGACCGCCACCCGGTGCGGCGCCACCTTCCGCACCATCTCCATCACCCACTTCATCGCCGGGCTGTCGAAGCCGGGACCTTCTCCCACCGGAGCGGCCGCCGAGCCGCGGCGGGCCCGATCCCGCAGGAGGTTCCGCTCCAGCTCCAGCGCCACCCGCTGCTGCTCGATGCGCACGCTGTGGTCGCGGCAGGCCTGCAAGACCGCGTCCTGGAGCGCCCCCTCCTCCACCGGCGGCCAGAGCGCGCGGTAGATCCGCCCCGAGTTGAATAGCCCGACCACCTTGGAGGGCGGCAGGGTGGCACAGAGGACGAGCGGCGGCGCGAGATCGCGCAGCGGCAGCCGGGCGCTCGCCGAGGACTCGACCAGCTCGAGCACCTGCCGCGGATCGTCGCCGCAGACGATGATCGCGGAGAGGTCTCCCCGCTCGAGCAACTGGGAAACCTCCTCCAGCTCGTCGGCGAACCTAAGCTGGACGTGCGCCTCCAGGACCGGCGCCGCTTTGCGCACCTCTGGGCTCGCGTGCAGCACTCCCACCGTGAGTTGGTGGCCGATGAGGTAGCGCTGCAGCGCCGCCTGGTCCGAGCCCTCGAACCTCCGAAAGCTCACCCCGAGCGAGCAGCGGGTCTCTCCGCCCGCAGGCACATCGTGCCGCCAGCGCACCTCCCCGTCCGCCCGGATCGGCTGCCGGGTCTCCGGCAAGAAAAACTCCAGCCCCACCTGCTGGCCTTCGCGCGGACCCTCCTCCGCGCTCCTCGGGAACGCCAACAGTCCAATCCCGGTGACGCTCAGGTTCACCGACCAGCAGCCGCTCAACGCCGGCTCGGTGACCACCTGCACGTAGAACGGCTTTCTGCTGCCGCGCTGAACCAGACCGTCCTTCACGAACGAATCATACAAGAGTCGAAACTGCTTTGGCATCGAACCATCTGATTCGAAGGACTTATTTCCTCGAGGTTGACGTGGTTCCAGTGTGGTTGTGCGTCGGATGTGATGTGTCCATTTGCCGAGGATGGGCCTGATCCTGCGGTCTTGGCGGTGGCGTGCTTCGTGAAAACAGGCGGAGCTGCCACCCGTGCCGTTTCGGGGGCAGCCGGAGGAGAGCCTTGCAGAGCGTGCGCATCGTCGGCGCCGGTTCGTTCGTCCCGCGCCGCGCCGTGGGGAACGAGAAGATCGCCAAGGCCATCCCTGGCTGGCCGGCGGAGAAGATCGAAGAGAAGACCGGCATCCGGGAGCGGCGGTTCCTCTGGGACATCGACGCGGAGAAGGGAGTGGCCATCCCGCCGCCGGAGGACGCCTCGTTCTACCCCGCCTGCAACACTGACATGTGCGAGGTGGCGCTCAAGCGCGCCCTGGAGATGGCGGAGCTGGACCCCTGGGAGCTGGACGGGCTGTTCTTGGTGACCTGCGCGCCTGACGAGCTGAACTTCAGCCACGACGCGATGCAGCTCCACGCCCGGCTTGGCCTTCGGCCGGACGCCTTCGCCCTGGTGGTGGACGACGGCTGCGGCGGCACTCCGTACATCCTCGACATGGTGCAGAGGATGATCAGCCGCGGCGCCTACGGCACCGTGGCGGTGATTGGCTCCTCCTTCGCCTCGCCGTACGTCAACCGCGAGGTCTTCACCCAGGAGCTCTTTCCTGCTCCGGGGAAGAAGCCGCTCAACGCCTACCTCTCGATGTACGTCTTCGGCGACGGCGCCGGAGCGGTGGTGCTCAGGGGAGAGGAGGAGGGCGGGCAGGGCATTCTCTCCTCTATGTCCGGAAACGCCTCGGGCGAGCTGGTGCTGCGGCGCGGGCTGGGCTCGCTCAAGCTCGGCTTTCAGGGTCGCTCCTCCCTGGCGGAGATGGCCTTCGTGGTCGACGGCCCCGAGGTGGCGCGGAGCTACCCCATCTACATGAAGGCCTGCATCGAGAGCGTGCTCTCTGCGCATCCGGAGCTGGCTTCGGAGGTGCGGCGCTACTACCTGCACCAGCCCAACAAGCGGCTGATGGACCACTTCATCGCCCAGGCCGGGCTGGACCCGGAACGCGTCGCCTGCCACGTCGACCGCCACGGCAACACCTCGGCGGCGGGGATGCTGATCCTGCTCTCCGAAGACCTGGAGGCGGGCACGGTGCGCATCGGCGGCGGGGACTTGGTGCTCTTGGCGGCGGTCGGCGCCAACGTGCACTACGGCGCCCAGTTGGTCCGACTCTAGGAGCGCGGAATGGCGATCGAGACCACTCTCATGAACAACCCCGAGCCGCCGCTGGTGGCGCTCAAGCCGCAGCCGATCGACGCGGCGGACCTGCGGATCCGCCTCTCGATGGCCACTCCCGCGGATACCGCCAAGGGGATGTTCTTCAACGGCGTCCTCTCCGCGGTGGAGCGCCTGGTCGGCCCCGAGGCGCGAGAGAGGTGCCGCAAGGCCGGCGGTGAGAAGAAGTACATCGACTTCTTCAACTACCCCATCGCCGAGTTCCTGCCGATCGCCTTCACTGCGGCCTCACTTCTTTCGGAGAAGCTGGGCGGCTACGAGGCGGCGTTCCGCAGGCTCGGGCAGCAGGCAGTGGAGGACTTCCTCTCCAGCACAGTGGGGAAGACGCTCTTGCTCCTCGCCGGCAGCGACCCCCGCCGGCTCCTCTCCGCGGCGGCCGGCGCCTACCGCACCGCGGTCAGCTACGGCGAGCGGTCCACCGAGTTCCTCTCCGAGAAGCGCTGCTACTTCAAGGTGAAGCGCGACTTCATGCCGCACCCCTACCACGAGGGCGTCTTCCTCGCGGTGATCGAGAGCCTGGGCGCCAAGCAGGTGAAGGTAGTGGGGCGGCGGATTGGCCCTTTGGACGCTTACTACGACATCTCCTGGGAGTGAGCCGGAGGTCCGCCATGAAACGCACCGTCGCCTTTCTCCTCGCGCCGCTCTCCGCCCTGGCCGGCGAGCGGGTGGTGCAGCTTCGGAGCATCGAGGACGCCTCCTCTCCGCCGGATCCCGCGGTGTGTGCGGCGGCACCCTTCCGGGTCAACCTCAGGCTGGGAGCCAGCCTTTGGGCGATCCGGACTCGCGCCTCTGACGGCCAGGTGGTGAACGACTCGGTCCAGAAGGTTGGCACCGCCACCGCATGCGGTCGCATCACCAACTTCGCCTTCCCGCCCGGGCTGCAGCAGGACTTCATGGTGAAGTTCGACCTGCCCGATGGCAGCTACACCGGAGTTGGCACCTGCACCCTGGTTTCGAACAACGTGCCAAAGCCCGGTGTGGTGCTGGCCGGCTGCAACCTCAAGTTATCCAGCGCCCCCTCGGGAGTGGTGGGCGGGGCCGCCACCAGCGCGAGCGTGTTCAATCCGTTCCGGCTGACCGGCTTCTCCACCGGCTCCTACTGGACGCTCTTGCTCTACGACACCTCGGTGGGGCCGGGCGACGGCCAGGAGCACAAGGATCACCCGCACGACTTGGAGGTGGTGGAGGACCGCCGTTCCGAAGAGGAGATCGCCGGCAAGGCGGCGGAGGCTGCCCGATGAGTGAGCACGCAACGTCCAGCCTGGAGCTGCCAGTCACGGTCGCCCACACCCGCCCGGACGGCAGCGTAGAGCACGTGCGGATCGGCACCGCGGTGCCCACCCCCTCGGGCCTCAGCCTGAGGCTCGAGCCTTTGCACCTGGAGGGCGCCGGCCTCCGCATCAACCCGCCGCTCCCGAAGGAGCACGAGGCCCCCGCTCCCCTTGGGCCTGCCGGCGACGACTTGGAGTACTACGCGTCTCGGGCTCGCAGGCGGCTGGCGGACCCGACCAAGGCTCGCTGGCACGAGCACGAGCGGGCGCTCCTGGCGGAGATCGAGGCGGAGATGAACCGGCGCGTGGGCCGCCCCCCGAGGGCCCAGGGGCCTCCTGGCGGGCACCCGTAGCGGCGCTCGCGCCGTCGACGCCCAAAGGAGCCGCTGCTAGCATCGGCAGGCGAAGGAGCGCGCCGAAGAGGCGCGCCGCCGCGGCTCTCGCGGCGGGCGGCGGTCGATGCCGGTTTCAACGAGCCCATCGGCAACGCAGGGCGGCAAGTGTCCAGGCTGTGGGCGACCTTTGGAGGCGAAGCGCTCCTGGCTCGGCGTCTCGGTGGCCGCCGGACTGTTCGCCGGCGGGCTGAGCGGCTTGCTGTTCTCCTACTGGTGGTTCGGCGAGGACGGACTGACGAGCTTCATGGGGCTCACCCACGTCCTGGCCGGCGCGGTGCTGGGCCTCATCCCCGGCTTGGGGTTCGGCCTCAGGCGATGAGCGCGCTCCGCACCCTGCTGGCTTGTTCGCTCTTCGCCTCCGCCGCCGGATGCCGCCAGCCTCCCAAGGTCATCGACGAGCCCGCGCCGGCGCTCACGCTCACCGACACCGCGGGAGGCGAAGTGCTGGTGCCAGAGGTCGGGCGCGACGTGCTCCTCTACTTCTTCGCGAGCTGGTGATGGCGGTGCAAGGATGAGATCCCTCTCGTGAAGAGGGCAGAGAAGGCCAGCTCCTCACTCCGGGTCGTCTGGGTCGGCTCCAAGGACGAGAAGGAGAAGGTGTTGAAGTACGCTCGCGAGCAGGGCCTGGAGCCGGTGGTGTACGACCAAGGCGAGTCTCTCTCCTCGCGCTTCTCCATCCAATCCGGGGCGGGATTCGTGCTGGTGTCCCGCTCGGGCCGGCTTCGGGCCAAGGTGGACGGGGCGCTGAGCCGGCGGGAGCTGGATGGCCTTTTGGCGAGGGCCTTCGGCTCCGATGGAGGGGCGGGCCCTTGAGGCTGCTCCTCGCCACCCCGCCCTACCACGCCGGCGTCGTCGAGGCGGCGGGCCGGTGGGTGCCGCTGAACTTGGCCTACCTGGCGGGCGCGGCGAAGGCGGCGGGACACGAGGTCGAAGTCTTCGACGCCATGACCCGGGGGGTGAGCCCGGAGGAGGCGGCAAGGGAGATTGTCGGCCGCCGGCCGGAGGCGGTGGGGATGACCGCGGTCACCTGCTCGGTGAAGGCGGCGCTCGAGGTGCTGCGGCGAGTGAAGCGGGAGCTGCCACGGACCGCGACGGTGCTCGGAGGAATCCACGGCACCTATCTGTACGAGAGCGTGCTCTCGGCACCGGGCTCGCCGGTGGACTTCGTGGTGCGGGGTGAGGGCGAGGCGACGCTCGCGGAGCTCTTGGACGCGCTCTCGGGAGGGAAGCCTGCGGATGGCGTGCGCGGCGTCGCCTTCCTGAAAGACGGAAGGGTGGTGGCCACGCCGGCACGCGAGCTTTTGGAGCCCGCCGATCTCGACCGGCTAAAGCCGGCGTTCGAGCTGCTCGACTGGGAGGACTACCGCTACTTCGTCATCCCGGGGACGCGTCTGGGAGCGGTGTCGACCTCGCGCGGGTGTGACAAGGGCTGCACCTTCTGCTCGCAGCAGAAGTTCTGGGGCAAGCGGTGGCGCGGCCGGAGCCCCCAGTCGGTGGCGGGGGAGATCCGCCTGCTCCGCGAGCGGTTCGGGGTCGGGGTGGTGCTGTTCACCGACGACTACCCGACCTTGGACTCGGCGCGCTGGGAGCGGCTGTTGGACCTGCTCATCGAGGCTGACCTCGGGGTGCAGGTTCTGATGGAGACGCGGGCGGCGGACATCGTCCGGGACGAGGCCATTCTCGGGAAGTACCGGCGGGCCGGCATCGTGCACATCTACGTCGGGACCGAGTCGACCGACCAGGCGGCGCTGGACCGGATGAAGAAGGAGCTGTCGGTGGACACGGCGAGGCGGGCGCTCTCGCTCTTGAGGGAGCAGGGAATCCTCACCGAGACGTCGATGATCTTCGGCTTCCCCGAGGAGACGACCGCCTCGATCGAGCGGACGCTCGCGCTGGCGACCGAGTACGACCCGGACTTCTGCCACTTCCTGGCCATTACCCCTTGGCCCTACGCCGACGTGTACGGCGAGCTGGAGCCGTACATCGAGATCCGCGACTTCGAGCGGTACAACCTGGTGGAGCCGGTGGTCCGGCCGAAGGCGATGACCTTGGCCGAGCTGGACCGGGCGATCGTCGACTGCTACCGGCGCTTTTACATGGGGAAGCTCGATGGGCTCTTGGCCGAGAAGAGCGACTTCCGGCTTCGCTATCTGCTCACGGCGTTCGACCTGATGATGCGCAGCTCTTTCCTGCGGAAGAAGTTGGGGGGGCTGGGGCAGATGCCGCAGCGGGTGAAGGACTTGCTGGCGCGGCTGAGCCGGGAGCGGCCGGCGGTGCTGGGAAAGTGAGGATGGGATGTACGTCGCGGTGGCGATGAGCAACTACTTCCACGACGTGGCGACGGCGATGTTGATCTGCGCGGCGGCGCTGTTGTGGGCGTTCCACCGGAGGCTGCCGGCGGACGCCGGGCCGCAGATGGTCCAGTACTACCTTGGCGCCTATGCCTCGCTCAGGCGGCTGATGATCGGCACCATCGCGTTCATCTGCGCCGCAGGGGTGCCGAGGGTGCTCTTCTTCAAGGAGCTGGACGGCCGGCTCCTCGATGATCCTCAGCTTCGCGTCGCCATCATCGCGAAGCACGTTCTGGTGGTGGCCGCCCTGGTGACCGGGACGATGTACTGGGTGGCCATCCGCAGGAAGGCGACCGCGCTGCGCGCTGGAGGCCCGGGGAGCGTGAACGAGGCACCCATGCCCATGCAGTGAGCTGCTGCTGGATGCAGGGGAACTCATTGCATAGGGCCTTCGCACCTGGGCGAGCAGAGGTTATTGTCCGCCCACATGTGGCGCCGCGTCACAGTTCGGAACTTCCGCAGCATCGAAGCGGCGGATGTCGAGCTCGCGCCGTTCACGCTCCTCGTGGGACCCAACGGAAGCGGAAAGTCAAATTTCGCCGACGCACTGGTGTTCCTTCGAGACGTAGGGTTCGATGCCTCGACCGCCGTCACCCGTCGCGGAGGCATTTCCGGGGTCCGCAGGTGGAGTAGGACCAAGCCGTTCGACGTCTCGATGGCCGTACGCGTAGCGTCGACGCGGGAAAAGCTTGAGACTGATTTCGTAGAGCACCGTATTACGATTCACAGTGGCGAGGAAGGACGATGGAGCTTCAAGCGAGAAGAATTCGTTCTTGAGGAGCGCGGCCAAGAGCCGCGAGCCTTCAAGCGTCATGGCGGCGTTATCCAACCGGCTGCTCGGGCAGGGCAGCGCTTTGGCGACCTGCCCGATACGACCAGCGCCATGCTCTACGTGCGTCAATTGCTTGGCGCGCGCGAGCTTGCGCCGTTGTGGGAAGTAAAGCGCTTTCGCCTAAACCCGGACCTGATGCGGCAGCCCCAGGTCGTGACCGAAAGCTGGCGGCTCGACGAATCCGGTAGCAATATCGCGAGTGCGATCCGACGGCTCCGGGGCATCACCGAAACGATCTTCCGGCGCGAGATTGTCGACGCGATGGCGAGGATCGTGCCTGGCCTCACGGACATCGCCGTTCAAGACGTTGGCAGGCATCTGACCCTGGAGTTCAAGCAGGCCCAGGCCGGCGGAACGGCGAGCTTCTATGGAACCGAGATGTCTGAGGGCGCGCTCCGAGCCCTTGGAATCCTCGTCGCTGCGCAGCAGATGAGAAGGAACGAGTTGCTGATCATCGAGGAGCCGGAGGTCAATATCCACGCTGGTGCCGCTCAGTTGCTGTTCGACGTTCTGAAACACGCGTCCCAGCGCGGTGCGGTGCTCGTCACGACCCACTCGGCCGAGCTACTCGATGCCGCTCGTGATGAGGAGATTCTTGTGTGCGCATACTCTGAGGGAGTGACCAGAATCGGTCCTCTGGCCAGTGAACAGCGCAGGCTGGTGCGAGACGGACTGTTCTCTGTCGCCGAGTTGTTGCGGTCGGAACCACTGCGAATCGAGGGCGAAGCCCCTGCGGCGATCGAACCAGGCTCAGCACCGTGAAACGCTTGGTGTGCGTAGTCGAGGGGAAGGGCGATGTGCGGGCGGCGCCTCGGCTTTGCGCTCGAGTGTTGCACTCGTTGCTTGGCGTGGCCGATTGGCACGTTGACGAGGAGCCCATCCGTCATCCGCGGAGCAAGCTCGTTGATGAGACTGTTCGCCCTCCCCACCGGACCGCGAACGCCCACGGAATTGCCAGGGTGATGCAGATCGCGAAAGCTCGGCCGAACTCCAGGGCAATACTCCTGATCGTAGATGGCGACGACGATTGCGCCGCTGTGTGGGGTCCGTCAGCCGCAAGCGTCGCTCGCGCCGAGTGGCCGATCGCGGACGCGGTGATGGCGGTGCGGGAGTACGAATCATGGCTGCTGGTGGGTCTCTTCAATGGGGTCTACAGCAAAAACTGTGGGTGAGTTGAGCGGCATTTCGGGCGTTGGGGCTGGCGCGGCCTTGCTCCGCTCGGTGCCGCGTTCGTGGCGCGCCTTGGGCGCCCTTCGGGCCTCGCTGGCCGCGCCGGCACTGCCCCATGAGCGTGCTCTGCGGCATGGGCTCTTGAAAAGGAGGAGATGCATCCCGCTCGGTGCCCTGGGAGGCTGGGAGTTGCGAGACCACCAGT
>JACPVI010000035.1 GCA_016191815.1 Myxococcales bacterium | reverse complement strand
GGCAAGGCAGAAATGCATGAGTTCTGTAACTACGTTTTTTCGCGCTGACGGGCGCGGCGGCACCGGACTGCAAGCAATTCCGCGGACCTGGCGTCGCCAGGCGCCGCGCCGCGCCCGTCAATTCGTTAAACATGGGCTAGGGCGCGAACGCGGCTCCGAAGAGTTCGGTCGACGAAACGAGGCCGGTGTTGGTATCGAGCCGTACTCTAACTTGCCCGAGTCGTCCGGCTTGCGGCACCGGCCGGCGTTTGGCCCATTGGCTCACAGTTCGATCCACCGCCGGCCTGCGCTTGATGGCTCTCGTGACCAGGGGCGATGACTGCCGCAGCTTTCCGGCGACCACCTTGAGCCTGGTGATGTCGCTTGCCCCTGGAAGGCCCGACCGCGTGAACGGAGTCAGCGCGGCAACCGGCTTTGGCTCGAGGAGGTTGCTCCAAATGCCTTCATGGTCGGCGTCTTGCGAGCCGTGGTGCGCCGCCTTGTAGAACCCTGCTCGAGTCGGCGGTCGCGCGTTTGAGTTGACAATCGCGCTCCAACCCCGAGCGGGGTCGTTGCCCGTTTCGAGATCGGCTCCCAAGAGAGCGACCGCCTGCCCCGATTGAACGTGGAGGACGACGGACGTTTCGTTGGGTTGTACGGCCGGCACCCTCCGCAGGTTCGCCTTCAACTTCGGAGAGAAGCCAGCGAAGCCGGCAAGACTTCTCGCGAACGTCTCCGACGAAGGCGAGAGCGAAGTGATCACGCTTCGCGACTTGCGGAGGATCGCCTCGTTCTCGAACGACCACTTGGCTTGCCGGCGACTGACTTTGAGCTGCCGTAAGATCGCGCTCATCTCATCGACGCCCGAGCCATGGCGCGTCGTCCTCCCGAGTACTCCGGCGCTTGCGACGACCGTGAAGAACTCCTCTCTCCTCAGTGCCCCCGAGCAGGCAAACAGCGCCGACGGGGCCGCAGCAACGACGTCTGCCAGACCACCGACATGGTCGTCATGCCAGTGTGTCGCGACGACCATTGCGATCGCTGATCTGCCTACTCTGATGGCCTCAAGGTACTCGAGCGCAACTGAACCGCCCGCACCGGACAAGCATGAGTCCACGACCATCCAGTCTCCGTCGCCCAAGTGAACTACGACGCACTCACCGACCCCGGGACCGAAGATCGAGCACTCCAGCATCGTTGGTCCGGGCGGGTCCGTCGGGTAGAACGACATGCCCGACCTATCGATGACCCGACGAGGAGTCGCGGACGCCGCCGAAATACTTCTCCAGCTCCCGGCTCTCGGCCACGACTCTGGCGATCTCCCCGCGTGTCCACGCCGGCAATCGGCGGAACTGGATGAAGGACTTCCGCTCCAAGCCGCGGTGGGTGTCCTCGTAACCCACCGACCAGTAAAAAACCGCGCCTGAATCCAACAGCGCCCGATCGTCCGGAGCAACATCTTCGATGAACAGCTCGGCGACCTCGGTGGGCGTGGTGGGATCCGTCAGGTCTCTCAACGTCGCGGAGAAAGAGTCACCGTGTATGGCGACCACCACGCCCTCCCACTGCTGGAGGAGATCGAACGCTCCGCGTTGTTTCGCGGCTCCCCGAGTAGCAAGCGCCGACAGGCGTGCCAGCGCATCGACGGCCGACGGCGGGGCAGACGGACTTGCGGACCCCTCGTCACGCGGCTGTTCAGCATCCGCCGCGACGGCCGCCTGCATGACCGACGGAATAGCCGCGATCCAGATCTCCTCCTCAACAGGCAGCCCGATCGCCGTGCTCATGCGTACACCCCAGCTCGTTCGAGCAGCGTGTGAACGAGCGAGGTGCTCTTGGATCGCACCTCGTCCCAGTCGCGCTTGACTGAATCGATGAAGTAATCCACGCCGCTCTTTGCTTGCCCGTCGGGCAGTATGAAGTCGTTGTTCACCTCGAAAAAGACTCCGTTCCCGGCACGCGGCTCGATGCGCACGTTCACCACTCCCGGCGACTCACGCGTAGGGCGTTGGCCCTGGATGGTCAGCGTCTTGAGGCCCGGGCGACCGGGAACAAGGTCGCGCCACAGGTCCTTCGGAGCGAGCAGGTCTCCCATCGCATGCCACTTCTCCTCGGAAGGGAGCTTGAACTCGAAGGTCCAGTTCAGGCCCATGCGGGTAATAGGCGTCTCGGCCAGAATCGAAAAAATTCCCAGGACGAGATCGCGCATGCGAACCTGATCCTGTACCTCGTCAACCCCTATCGCGAACCGCTCGTGGAGCACAGTGACCTTCATGCCCGTGATCTCGAACTGCGACACCTGCGGTGTAATGAGGCCTGGGCTGGCGTTTTCGGCGGTGGAACGAGGAACAAGGTCTTTTAGAGCGAGCCAGCTGGGCTGGAAAATCGCCGGATTGAACGATCCGAGAAGTACGATGCTGGCGCTTTCACGGCTCGCCTTCTGAACCATCTTCTCGCAGATATCACCACCTAAGGAGGTGGGCGCAACTGTTTGAGCGCGGGACCGATGCCGCGGATCCATGACGCATGGGAATCCACCCTCACTTCCGGCCGCAGCTGCCGTCCACCACGGTGCCCGATTTGCCCAGGCAGCGGCCTCCCTTGCAGTCGCGGTCGGCGAAGCATGCCGCCCCGTCTTCCAACTTCTGCACGCACACCCCGTAGCGCGTGCCCGGCGCGAAGTGGTTGGAGCAGGTGAGCTGGCTCTCACAGTCGGCTCCAGCGCTGCAGCGCTCGCCTTCTTTCTTCGAGGGGTAGTCGCAGACGCCGGCCGGCATCGCCAGGCCTCCGTCGTTGGGCGGCACCCGGCAGAGCAGCCCTTCCGGACAGGGCACCTCCTCGTCGCACGGCTCTCCCAGCCCGGAGGTGCACCCGCCCGCGATGAGCGCGGCCAAGACGACTGCCCTCACAAGGACACCTCCATGCCCACCACCCCCGAGAAGCCGGGCTCGTCCACTCCCGAGCCGTGCTGCCGATAGAGCGCGTTTCCGATGTTCTGCACGGAGGCAGTCACCGCGAGGTGCCGTCCCACCTTTGCGCCCGCCCGGGCGTGCACCACGCCGAAGCCGGGAGAGCCCACGCAGCCGGGCGCCTCCGGGCAGATGCGCAAGTCGCCCCGGTCCGCGACGGGGATGTCTCGCTGCGGCGCCGCCCAGCGGAAGGAAATCTCCAGGAAGAGGCCCTGCTCCAGCTCCAGCGCCGCGCGGACGAGCCCATTGAGCGGCGGCGTCTTCGGCAACGCTTCGGTGACGAACGCTTCCTCCGGAACGGTGAGGTCCCTTCTCCGCTGGCGGCTGTGGGTGTAGGTGGCGTGGGCCGCGAAGGTGAGAAACCGGTGCGGCCGGTAGGCCACCGAGGCTTCCACCGCCGCCACCGTGGCGCTCTCCGCGTTGACGCGGGCGAGGTAGCGCTGCCCGTCCGGAGTGGTGGTCTCTGCCGCCACCTCCGCAGGCGTGGAAGCGATGAGGCTGTCGATGAAGGTGTACGAGCCGAAGAGCTGCCCCTCCAGTTGCTCCCGGGAGAGCCGCGAGCCCAGCTCCAGGGTGAGGGAGCGCTCGGGAGAAAGCCCGCGGGAGGGGACGGCAAAGCCCGGCCCCTCGGAGCCGAGCCGGAGGTAGTCGTCCACGTTCGGGGCGCGGAAGCCGATTCCCGCGTTGGCGAGGAGCGCCACTCCGCCGAAGAGCCGCTGTTGCACTCCGGCTTCGGCGGCCAGCCCGAGCGCCCGCTCGGTGGAGGCGGGAAACACAGGCGGAGGCGAAACCGCCTTGGAGAACTGCACCGCCAGCCGGTCGTCCTCCGGAAGGCGGGCGAGGTTGAGCTGGGCGCGCAGCCCGCCGTGGTAGCTCAAGGGCCGGGTGGCGTCGCTGGAGACGAGGCCAAACAGCGCCGAGGAGAGCGCGGTCGGCCTCCCTGGATAGCGGTCGTCCTGGGTCCTCTGGGAAAAGGGCCCCGACTCGAGGATGGAGCGGCGCAGGGCCTGGCTGTCCACCCAGTCGTAGAAGCCCTCGAAACCGACCACTCCTTCCAGCTCGAGCGGGAGCGCCGCCTTGGCCTCCGCGCGCAGGCCGAAGGTCCAGTCCGTGGTGTCCTCGCGCTCGTGGCGGTCCCGCGCCACCACCCACCGCTCCAGCCGCTCCGACTGGCGGAGGGCGCTCGCGTCCACCTCCAGCTCGCGGAAGGGGCCGACCGCGGTGAATTCCAGCTTCCCGTGGGCGAAGTCTCGCTCCTGGAGGGTGAAGAGCCGGAAGTCTCCCGGGAAGCTGCGGTCGGTGCGCGGGGCTCCCGACTGCCGCGCCGCCTGGTACTGGAGCAAAAGCTGCGCGCCGGGGTAGAGCCGCTGGCGCACCTTGAGCGCGCCGTCCAGCTCCTCGTAGCCGGTGTAGCGCTGCGGCTCTCGGCCGTTGGAGAGCTCGCCAAACTCCCGGCCGGTGGCTGCGCCCAGGACGGCGGTGTCCGGCATCGCCATTCCCGCCCGGAGGTGGCCCTGGAGGCCGGTGTCGGCGCTGGAGGCGAGGCCGCGTGCCAGGACGTAGGCGCCCCGGTCCGTTGGCCCATTCGAGAAGCGCGGCCGCAAGGTGAAGACGCTCACCACTCCTCCCAGGGCGTCGGAGCCGTAGAGCACCGAGCCCGGCCCGCGCACCAGCTCCATCCGCTCCACCAGGAACGGGTCTACCGTGTTGAGGTGCTGGTTGGGCCCCGAGCGGGTGGTGGCGTTGTTCAACCGCACCCCGTCCACTACGACGAGGACCTGCTGGCCGATCAGCCCGCGGACGATGGGAGCGCCGCCGGCGTGGCTGGTTTTCTGTAGGAAGACGCCCTCCTCCTCTAGCAGCGCCTCGGGAGTCGTCCTTGGCGGCCGGAGCTCCAGCTCGCGCGCGGACACCACCGAGCCGGCTCGCGGCGAGGCGGAGGACTCGATGGGAATGCGAGTGGCGGTCACCATCGTCTCGCGGCGCTCGGGCTCCTCCGGCGGCGTCGGCTCGGCGGCGAGTTCGCCGTCCGGGGCGGCGTGCGGCTGGCTTCCTCCGTCGCCCGCGCCGGCCGCTGGGAGCTGGGCGAGGGCCGCGGTGGACGACAGGCACAGGCTCAACGAGGCCGCGAAGAGCACGGCCAAATCATCGCCCGGGCCCCCTTGCGGTCAAGTCGGCGGCGGCGCTTGCAATCGGCCGCCCGCCCTGGAGGACGCCTCCAACCTCCTGCCTGAGTCACGGGCGCCCTGGCAACGTTGTCAGCTCGCAAAGCTGCCAGCCCTCAGCCCGTGTCGAGCCACGCGAGCAGGTTCTCGAGGGCCGAGGCTGCGGTGAGGGTTACCTGGGCTCCAACCCTCGCCCGCGCGGGATCGAAGAAGTGCACCTTTCCGTCGGGCGTGACGGTCGAGACCAGGCCGCGCCATTGAAGCCGCTTCGCGTCACTGCGCAGGCGGTCCCAGGCGGCTCGCGAGAAGCGCATGGGGAGCGCACCCCGCTTCACCTGGATGCCAACCTGGATGCCGGCCCGGACCCCCAGCAGGTCGAACGCGCCCCGCGAGGCACGCGACTGGTAGACGAGCTCGAAGCCAAGTGCAGCCAGCCGCCGCGCGACCTCGATCTCCGCCTCGTCACCAACCACCGTCATGGGCACCACCGCGCCTCCGGGTTGCCGCCACCTCAGCCACAGGGCGAACACCGGGTCGGAGATGAACCGCCGCTGCTCGGCGTCGCGCGCCACCGCGTCGCCCAACCGCTCCAGGTAGCGCACCACCGCGCCCGAGGAGGCGCCGGTCCGCCGGGAGATCTCCATCGTGCGCAGCGGCCCGCCGGCCAGCGCCTCGAGCATCGCAGCCAGCGTGGAGGCGCTGCCCACCAGCCGGTCGAACTCGCGCGCGAAGTGCAGCGAGAGCCGGCCGGTGCGCGTGAAGAGCAGCTCGGAAAAGACCTCGCGCACCAGGCCCGCGTCGTAGGGCGGGAGCCGTTCGGTCAGCACCTCGCCGAAGAGCTGCAGGTAGAACGGGTGTCCGCCCAGCACCTTCGCGGCCTGCTGTGCGACGGCGGCGGGCACTGCCCGCCCGGGCGGGGCCGACGCCCGCAGGAGCGCTCTGGCGTCGGCCTCACTCATCGGTCCCAGCTCGATGAGGTCGAAGTGCTGGAAGAACGGCGACCCCTCGCTGGTCACCAGCCGCCTCAAGAGCCCGCGCTCGGAGCCGCACACGATGTAGGTGGTCCGCCGGTGACGCTGCCAGATCGCCCGCGCGAGCTTGAGCACGCCTCCGCGCGACGCCGGCAACTTCGCCAGCTCCTGGAACTCGTCCCAGGCCACCACGCAGTACTGCCCGGTGGCTGTGGCCAGCCGCTCGGAGAGCCCGAGCGCGAGCTCGGCGGTCCCGACGTTGGCGCGAGCGACGCAGAGCGAGAGGAGGTCGGCGCGGAGGCTCCGCTCGAGCTTGAGGAAGCCGCGGGCCTCCTCCAGGGCGGCGCGGTAGTCGTCGGGGCTCCTGGCCAGCGCCTCCAGCGATACCCCGAGCTCCCGCCCGAAGAAGGCGTCCACCGTGCGTAGGCCCAGGCGCCTGAAGATGTCGAAGCCCAACGGCTCCTCCTCGAAGCAGTCGAGCACCACGAAGCGCACGTCTCGATGGCGGTTGCGCCGGACCATCTCGAGCAGGAGGCTCGTCTTGCCGATCCGGCGCAGGCCGAGCACCGCGAGCCAACGGGGGGTGCCCGCGCGGAGCTGCGCCACCCGCCGGGCCAGCTGTTGGAGCTCGGCCTCGCGATCGTGGAAGGCCTGATTCGTCACCGGTGTGCTGGAGCCGAACACGGGGTCCGAGGGTAGCCGGTCATTCGGTCGCTGGCAACATTGACAGCTAGCAACCCTGCCAGCAGAGCAGGTGAGCCCGGCGGCGCCCCGGGTCATCGAGCAGGTCGAGATTGCTCCAAGGCGTCGCCCTCGAGCCCGATCCACTAACTGCCGCAAACGCCAACCAGCAGGTCGCCGCGCTTCAGAAGCTCATCGCGGCGCAAGGCGGACGGGAAGATCACCGCCGCTGAGGCGAACGAGGTGCTCGCGAAGGCGAAGAAGGAGAACGTCCAGATTGGCGAGCTCGCCCTGCTGCGGTCAGTCGCCACCAGCAAGGCGCTCGTACCGGAGGCGAAGGATGGCTTCGTCCGCGCGGTGGACCAGGTGGTGCCCCAAGTCCAGGAATTTTTCGAGTGCCATCACGCCAGATAAGCCCGAGCCTGCGGCGAAGTGCAATCCGCGGGACGGGTCAACGACTCACGGCGCGAGGATGATCCGCGGCGCTTGCAATCGGCCGCCCGCGGAGTGGAATGCGGCCTCCATGCGTCGCCGCGCCAAGGCCCTCGCCGTCCTCCTCGCGCTCTTCGCCCCCGCGGCAGCGGCCGCGCCGAGGAGCTTCGCCTACTCCTTCCCGGCGGGAGTGCCGCCCTCCGGCCGCGCCCTGGAGCTGTCGCTCACCCCGCGCCTGGGCAGAGCGGACGGCGCCTACCGAGTCGACCAGAGGACCTCTCTTTCCTTTTCCTTTGGTCCCCTCGAAGCGAACGCCGGTCTCGAGCTATGGCTCCTTTCGGATCAGGCCGATTCGCGCAAGGAGCTCTCCCCTTCCGCCTCCACCAGAGCTCGATGGCTGGCCACCTCGCGGGGCGGCGCCGCCCTGGCGCTGCAGGCCGAGTTGTCCTTGGGGCCGGCAGAGGCGTCCGCCGGACTCCGGGCCATCGGCGAGCTTCGCTCTTCGCGGGCCCTGCTCCTCGCCAACGCCTCCGCCACCAGGCGCTGGAGCAGCCCGGCCGGAGGCGGCGCCAGGACCGAGCTGGAGCAGACCCTGGCCGCCGGCATTCGAATCACCGAGCGAGTGCTGACTGGCCTCGAGGCGCGAAACGACGCCGTCTTCGCTGGAGGTGGCCTCGGCGGGATGGCGCTCTATGCCGGCCCCAGCCTCTTCCTCGAGCGGCCCGGGCCGGGCGGCTACTGGCTCACCCTCTCCTTCACGCCTCAGGTGTTCGCGGTGCTCGGAGAGGAGCGCGCCTCCTCCAAGGAGCCCTTGGACATCCGGCACCACGAGCGCTTCGCCTTGCGCCTCATCGCCGGCTTCTCGGTGTAGGGCCGCGCTGCTGGCGCTTGCCCACGAAGATGACCACCGCGGTGCCGCCGCTCCAGCTCGAGTTGCTGACCGAGAGCGCGCCCTCGGTGGAGGCGAGCAGCGCCTGGATGGTGTCCACGTCCTGGAGCGAGGCTCCCTTGGAGCCTCCCACCCGGGTGCTCACGTAATAGCGCACCTCGAGATCGCCTTCCTCGCGCTGGACGTAAGCCCGCAACCCGTCCGCCCGCTCGAAGACCCGGTAGTAGCCCTCGGCGTCTCCCACAGTCCGCCAATCGCCCATGGCAGTGATATTGGCACGGCTTCGGGCAGCCGGCGATTCGCGGGTGTATCCTCGCAGCGAGCACGATGCCCGGGACCACCCTCCCCGTCGCGCCCGACCCCTTTCAGGGCCGGACGCTCGGCAAGTACGAGGTACTCTGCCGCCTCTCCACCGGCGGGATGTCGGAGATCTTCCTCGCCTTCCAGCGCGGGCTGGCCGGGTTCCGGAAGTTGGTGGTGATCAAGTCCATCCTCCCGGACATCAAGGGCGAGGAGGAGTTCGTCCGGATGTTTCTGGACGAGGCGAAGATAACCGCCGCCTTCAATCACCCGAACATCGCCCAGGTGTACGACCTGGACATCGACGACGGGGAGCTGTTCCTGGCGATGGAATTCGTCCCCGGGGCCACCCTGGTGGAGGTGGCGCGGGCCTGCCGGCAGAACGGCGAGCCGATTCCTCCCGGCTTCACCCTCCAGGCGGTGCGCGACACCGCGGTGGCCCTCCACTACGCCCACACCTTCACCGATCCGCTCGGCCGCAAGCAGACCGTCATCCACCGCGACGTGGCGGAGAAGAACATCATGGTGACCTACGACGGGGTCACCAAGCTCCTCGACTTCGGGATCGCCAAGTCGATGAACCGCACCGGCCGCACCAGCATCGGCATGGTGAAGGGGACCAGCGGGTATATGTCCCCGGAGCAGATTCTCGGCGAGCCTCTGGACGCCCGCAGCGACGTCTTCTCGCTCGGGGTGGTGCTGCACGAGTGCCTGACCGGGATGCGGCTGTTCCACGGGAAAAACCCTGAGGACGGGATGATGGCCGCGCTCAAGGAGACGGTGGCGCCCCCCTCCAGACAGAACCCGGAGGTGACCGACGAGGTGGACCAGATGGTCCTCAAGGCGCTGGCGCGGCAGCGCACCGAACGCTACCCCACCGCCCTCGACTTTGCCCGCGCGCTGGACCGCGTGGCGAGCATGGCGACGTGGCACCCCGAGCAGAGCGGCGCGCTGGTGCAGCGGCTCTTCGCCGAGCGCCGAGAGCAGACCCACAAGCTCTTCGAGCAGGCTCAGAAAACAGGCGGGGAAATCACCTCCGAGTTCAGGCTCGGGCAACTGCTCAGCGATTCGGCGGCTCCAGCCCCACGGCGCGGCGGCAACGGCGCGGCCGAGCCGGTGGAGACACCCTCGGGCGAGCAGAGCGAGCCCTCCGACAGCCCGCGGCGGATCACCCCGCTGATCAGCCCGACGGTGGCCCCGCTGCCGGCCAAGGCGCGGGCTGAGCCGCCAGCGGAGAAAGTCATCACCGAAACGCCCACCCCGCGCGAGGGCAGGCGGGAGATTACCGATCCAGGAGCCTCGGGACCAAGCACGCGCTCGCTCCGGCCAGGGGTCTTGGCGGGAGGCGCGGCGGCCTCGCCCTCGCCGGTGATACCGCCTCCGGTGCCGGACGAGGACGAGGTGGACCCGGACCAGCGGACCATCCCGGCGGCGGCGCTCCCGGACGGGCTATTCGGCCCGCCGCCCAAGGAGGAGTACGCCCCGGAGGAGCCGCCGCGTGCCGGCGATCGCCCCGCGGAGGAGCCGAGCGCCCGCGACACCATGGACGACTCGGAGAGCGAAACCCGGCTCATCCGAAAAGGGGGCACCGACCTCGTCACCACTCCCGGCGGCGACGTCACCCACACCAACACCAAGGTGCGCCGATTCAACACCGCGGTCTCGATGATCGCCGGCGTCGGGTTGGCGCTCCTGGTCTTCGGAGCCGGGGTGGTGGTCTTGGGGCTGCACCGCGCCCGCACCGAAGAGGGGCCCGCCGAGGCGGAGGAGGAGAAGAAACCTCTGGCCGAGGTCAGCGCCCCACCCGCCCCGGCGCCGGCACCTTTGGCTTCGGCTCAACCGCCGCCCGCGCCCGAGGCCCCGAAGCCCGCGCCGCCGCCGGCGAAGCCTGCCGAGCCGCCCCAAAAGCCGAAGCCGGCGGTGGCCAAGGCGCTCAAGCGAAGGCCTCCCAAGCCACCCGAGCCGGTGGAGAAGGCGCGCCCCCAGGAGAAGGACTCGGCCGCAGCCGAGCGCGCCTGGGCGGAAGCGGCGGAGGCGAAGAAGGCCTCGGGGATGCTCACTTTGGTGACCGAGCCCTACGCGAAGGTGATTTTCAAGTCGCAGGACCTCGGCCACACCCCGCTCTTCAAGGTGAGCCTGCCGGCCGGCAAGCACACCCTGAAGTTGCTCGGGCCGGATCAGAAAGTGTTCTCGCTGCCGGTGGAGATCCGCGAAGGAGCGGTGACGGCGATCCGGATTCCGCTCAGCGAGCTTTCTGCGGAGTGATTCGCCCTTCACCTCGGCGGCCCGGAGGGCGGCGCGGGGGCGTCCTCGTGGTGGTCGTGGCCTCCTCCGCCGAAGGTCCCCACCCAGGGCTCGCGGGCAATCTCGATTCCTGAAAGCTCGAAGCGGTGGAAGGCGGCGTGGCTCTGCGCGAACGGCGGATCGCAGGCGCCGCACTGGTCGGATCCCTCCATGAGCGCCATCGAGCCGTTCGCCACCTCGAACAGTTGGGGCGCGGTCCGAAAGTTGTGGGCGACCGGACAGGCCCACTCTTCGAACCCGTCGCGGGCGTTCACCGCCACCAGGTTGGAGGAGCCGCCCCGCAGGAGGAAGGACATCGCCACGGTGGTAGGAGGCTCGCTGGGGCGAGGGCGCCAGCCAGCCAGCCGGAGCTGGTCGGATTGGGCGAGGTCGAGCGGCGTCCCGCGGTAGCTCCAGAGCAGCCTGCCGGTGCCCGGCTCATGTCCGCTCAAGAAACTGGTCCCGGAGCCCAGCCCGAGGATGACGCGGTCGGAAGTGGCCACGGCCCGGCCCAGCGGGTACTGCACCTGGAAGCTCGTCGGGGCACCGTTCGAGGTGGAGAAGGCCACCGTGGCCCGTTCGGGGTAGAGCGAGCCGCGCGCGACCGCCAACTCACCTCCGGCGAAGACCTCGGTGCGCTTCCAGCGGAGCACCCCGTCGCGGGTGAAGCTCATCAGCAGGGTCGGCGAGCTGGGGGTGAGCGGTGCCCCGCCCGGGAGCGAGGGAGAGAAGGCGAGGTGGAGGTTGCCCGAGACGTCCGAGGCCACCCCGAATGGGTGCGGGTGGCTGCACACGTCGAGCAGCGGATCCGACAGCTGCTGGCCGGAGACCAGCTTCCCCGACGGATCGACGGTGATGAGGAAGTAGGCCCGGCAGTTGGTCGGGTTGCCGGCCTTGGCCGGGTAGGCCTCGAAGAGCGCCGCGAGCCGGTCGGAGCCGAGGGCGGCGACCCTGGCCATGAAGAGGTGCCCCGGGCCCGCGGCGGCGGCGAAGTCGGGCCGGGCGGTGGGCAGATCAAACGTCCAGGCGGCGATCCCGGTAGACAGCTCGATGGCGGAGACCCTCCCGCTGCCGGGGTACGGATAGTCGGCGCACACCAGGCGGTTGTTCCAGAGGATGCAGCGGCGGGCCTGGGTGGCGGCGCTCCGCGGAGTGGTTCCGCTGGCGCGGAGCCGCGGCACTTCGAAAAACCCCATCAGGGAGAGGGCGCCGCTCGGCTCGATGATGAAGTCGTGCAACTCCGGCGGGCTGGAGCCGGCCGCGGAGTCGTAGGACCAGCTCGGGGTGAGCGGCACCGCGGGAGGCCGCAGGCACTGCGCTCCGGAGCATCGTCCCTCTCCCTGGCAAGGAGAAGCCTGGGCGCAGACGAAGCCGTCGGGGGGGTCTCGTTGCACGCAGAGGCCGGAGAGACAGACGTCGGCGACCTCGCAGGAGCGGTTGGGGCCGCAGGAGGTCCCATCCGAGGCCGGAGCGAGGGTGCACCCCAGCGTGGAGTCGCACACCCCGAGCTGGCACTTGCCATCGCCCGGACACGGCGGAGCCGGGAAGTGCTCGCACCCGCTCTCGGCGTTGCAGGCGTCGACGGTGCAGGCGTCGCCGTCGTCGCAGCTCCGCTCGGTGCCCACGCAGCGCCCGGCCTGGCAGCCGGCGGCGAGCACGCAGGCGCTTCCGAAATCGCAAGGAGTGCCGTCCGCCAGCTCCTCTTCGACGCACTCTCCAATGGCGGCGTCGAACCGGGCGCTCCGGCAGGGCCCGCTGGTGTAACACGCGGGAAGCTCGAGTGCTGAGCCGGAAAGCTCGAGCAGCAGCTCCAGGCCGTCTTCTGCCTGGAGCCTCACGAGCGAGGCGAAGGCGCCGGGCCCGGATGGTTTGAAGCGGAGGGTGAGCGACAGCTCGCCGGGAGGCGCCGAGTCCGGGGTAGTGGAAAGCTCGAAGGGCTCATCGGGGAGAGCCCAGGCGAGCCGCAATGTCGCCCGGCCGGAGTTGATCAGCACCGCGGCGCGCTCCGCGGATTGCTCCGGATGGACCGCGTCGAACTCCACCCGTTTTGGGAGCAGCTCCAGCGAGCCCTTGCTGGAAACCAGGCCGAGCTCCCTGCAGCCGGCCAAGATGCATGCGGCGGTCGCGGCGACGACTGTCAGGCTGCTCGAGCGCAGCGCGCTGGAGGGCACTTCGCTTCCTCCCGGACGGACATCGTCGCATCGCTCGGTGTAGGTGCTCTAGCTCCAGGCGCCTCCTCTCCCGCTCGGACAGCGTGCGAGCGAGGCGGCTGCTCAGGGAAGCTGCCGGGTGCGGTCGGCGGCGGGGAGCTTCAGCTCCGGAGGCTGGGAGAGGAGGACGGCGGCTACGATTCCCACTCCCACTGCGGCCCCGGCGCCGAGGAAGATTGGCCAGCGGGGATTCTCCCGCGGGGGTGGCTCTTCCGGCGGCTCCTCCACCGCGGCGCGGATCGCCGGCGGAAGCTCCGGGCGGGCTACGGGGGCCAACCTCTGTGGCCGCGAGGCAGAGCCGAGGGAGTAGAGGACGCCCTCTTCCTGGTCGCGCGCCTCGGCCCAGGCCTCCACCGCGACCTCGGGGGCGAAGCTCGCCGAGACTGGCTCGCCAGGCCGACCGCGAAAGAGTGAGTAGGAGGAGCTGCCGTCCGGCCGCGCGTGGAGGAAGAGAGCCGATGCCCAGGGAACGTCCTCACGCAGGAGGAGCCGGACTGCTCCGGAATCCATTCGCTCTAGGAGGAGGTGGTTTCGCTTCGAGCCGACCGCCTTCCGGGCCTGCTCGAACGGCGTGGCAATCTTCGGTCCGAGGGACTTCTCGACCTCCGCGCTCGGGTCGAGGAGGAGCAGCTTCTCGAAGACGGCGCGCGCCGCCCGGACATCGCCCTGGAAGGCGTGGGAGAGCCCCAGCCCGCGCCAGGCTCGGAGGCGCTCTTCCCGGCTCCCGCTGGAGGCCAGCGCTGCCTGGAAGAGCTTCGCCGCGCGGTCGAACTCCAGGGCCTCGAACGCCTGCTCTGCCTGCAGCAGCGGGCTGGGTTCCGAAGCCGCGCCCAGGAGAAGGATGAGAGCGACAGTCCACACGGAGCGGAGTCTATCTCCAAGAAGAGAAAAGAAATTCTGATCTGATGGTGGTGGAAGCAGAGAGGGTGAAATTGGGGAGAAGCGCGGAAGTGGGCGCAGCGGTAGGCGATTTCGAGAGTGGGCGCTGTGGAAAACGGGGAGGTTTGGCACCGGAGCCCACAGCGGCGAAGAAGCGGGCGGACAATCCAGAGGTGATCCACAACCGGCCCACAACGGGTCAGCAGGGCAGCGGGCTTTGCTACGCTCATCCGTCAATGGAGCGGCCGCGCAGCTCGGATCGGATTGGCCTCGCGGGCGGCGAGCTGCATCGGGGGGAGAAGATCGGCAAGTACGAGGTGCTGACGCAGCTCGGGCTAGGTGGGATGGCGGAGCTGTTTCTCTGCTTCACAGCAGGGCCGGGCGGTTTTCGAAAGTACGTGGTGGTGAAGCGAATCCTCCCGGACGCTCGGGCGAACGAGCACTTCGTGAAGATGTTCCTGGACGAGGCGCGCATCACCGCGGCCTTCAACCACCCCAACATCGCTCAGGTGTTCGACCTCGGCGAGGAGGAGGACGGTCTCTACCTTGCGATGGAGTTCATCGCGGGGCAGAACGTGAACCAAATCACCCGCGTCTGCGCCAACCAGAAGACGGTGCTGCCAATCGGCTTTTCGGCGGCGGTGGTTCGAGAGATCTGCAACGCCCTGCACTACGCCCACACCTTCACCGACGCGGTAGGGCGGCCCTCTCCCATCATCCATCGCGACGTGGCCCAGAAGAACGTGATGGTGACCTACGAGGGAGCGGTCAAGCTGCTCGACTTCGGCATCGCCAAGGCGAAGCGGAGCCTCAACCGGACGCACGTCGGCACGGTGAAGGGCACCACCGGGTACATGTCGCCGGAGCAGGTGCGCGGCCAGGAGCTGGATGGACGCAGCGACGTCTTCTGCGCCGGAGTGATGCTGCACGAGCTGGTGACCGGGCGGCGGCTGTTCGCCGGAGAAACCGAGCTGGAGGAGATGAAGCTGGTGGTGGAGGCGTCCATCCCAAGGCCCGAGGAGGTGGAGCCGATCGTCCCCCATGAGCTGTCCGAGGTGGTGATGAGGGCCTTGGCGAGAGAGCGCGCCGACCGCTACCAGAGCGCGCGGGAATTCGCCCGGGCCCTGGAGCGCGCCGCCGGAGGCCTCCTCTTCGAACAGGAGCAGCGGGCGGCCTTCCTGAGAGAGCTGTTCGAAAAGAAGATGGACGCCACCAGGGCGCTCCTCGAGTCGGCGGAGGGCACCGACTCCTCGCCGCTGGTGCGCTCGGCGGTGCAGCTTCTCCGGGAGGACGCCGGGATGGTCTTCCCCTCGAGCGAGAAGAGCCTCCAGCAGCTCGCCGCCGCCAGGGAGGGAGCCCGGGCGGGAAGGGAGCGGCGCGAGGAGGAGGTCCAGCTCGAGTCGCTGCGTCTGGAGCTGGGTGCGGCGTCTTTGGAGGAGCCCCGCCGCTCCAGCCTCTGGATGCTGCTGGTGCTGGCGGCGGTGGCAGGCCTCGCGGTGCTGGCCTTCAGGGCGCTGGTGCCGCCCAAGCCGGAGGCGGAGGAAGACCAGCAGGCGGACCCGCCTCCCGGCTTGGTGCCCTATGCCGGCGAGCTGCCGCCCTTGCCGCAGTTTGGCGCGAAGCCGAAGGCGAGCCCGGCGGCCCCCTCCGCTCCGGCAGCGGAACCCGCTGCGCCGGAGACAGCGCCCGCCGAGGAGAAATCAGCCGAGGAGAAGCCCGCCGCCAAACGGGCGCGGGCTGCCGGTACCCTCACCCTTTTGACCAGCCCGGAGGCAGAGGTGCGGGAGGGAAGGTCGAGGCTCGGCCAGACCCCGCTCTTCAACCTCGCTCTCCCGGCGGGTACCCACCGGCTCACCTTGGTCGGGCCGGATGGCAAGAGGCGCTTCCTCTCGGTGCCGATCAGCGCCGGGAAGAACACTGCCTTCCGGATTCGGCTGGAGGACGTGCCGGAGAAGTAGCCGGCGGCTCAAGCGGCCCCGAGCTTCAGCTCCAGCTCGGCCAGCTCCCTTCGCACCTGCTCGTCGGTGGAGAGCTGGTGCTCCACCTTCCTCACCGCAGCAATGACGGTGGAGTGGTCCTTGCCGAAGCGGGTGGCGATCTCCGGGTAGGAGTTCTTGGTGAGCTTCCGGGAGAGGTACATCGCCACCTGACGCGCGTGGGCGAGGTGCTTGGTGCGCCGGTCCTGCCGCAGCTCCTCCACCGCCACCTTGTAGTAGCGCGCCACCTCGCGCTGGATGAGCTCCACGTCCACCGGGCGGTGGGCCGGGAGGATGTCCTTGAGCACCTGGGCGGCAAACTCCTCGGTGAGCGCTTGCCCGGTGAGGGAGTGCACCGCGGAGATCTTGATCAGCGCCCCCTCCAGCTCGCGCACGTTCTTCTGGACGTGACGGGCGATGAAGTGGCAGACCCGGTCCGGGAGGTCCAGCCGCTCCGCCTCCGCCTTCTTCTTCAAGATCGCCACCCGGGTCTCGAAGTTGGGCTCCTGGATGTCGGTGATCAGCCCCATGGTGAAGCGGGAGCGCAGCCGCTCCTCCAGGCCGGGGATCTCCGCCGGCACCGTGTCGGAGGTGATCACGATCGCCTTGGACATCTCGTGAAGCGTGTTGAAGGTGTGAAAGAACTCTTTCTGGGTTTCCTCTTTGTTCCCGAGTGACTGGATGTCATCGACGAGCAGGACATCGCACTCTTCCCGGAATCTCCGGCGAAACTCGCTCATCCGGTGATCGCGGACGCTCTCCACGAAGCGGTTGGTGAACTCCTCCGAGGAGAGGTAGACGATGCGCGCCGCAGGGTCGTTCTCGAACACCTTGTTCCCCACCGCGTGGAGAAGGTGGGTCTTGCCCAGCCCGGTGCCGCCGTAGACGAAGAGCGGGTTGTAACAGCGCCCCGGATTCTCGGCCACCGCCGCCGCCGCCGCCGCCGGCAGTTGGTTGGAGTCTCCCACCACGTAGGTGGCGAAGGTGAAGCGCTCGTTCAGCCGGTGCGGGCGCTCGGCCGGATTCACCGGCAGTGTTTGCGGAAGAGGCGCCGGAGGGAGGGGAGCCTCCACCACCTCGAAGGCCACCCTGCGCGGCGCTCCGGGCAGCCCGCAGAGGGTGTCCTCGATGAGTTGGCGGTAGTGGTCCTCCACCCAGTCCCGGAAGAAGCGGTCCTGCACCCCCAGCACCAAGGCGTCTTCGCGGACCTCCAGAGGCAACAGCCGCTCTAGCCAGGAGAGCGCGTAGCTCTTGCCCTCCAGACGGACCACCCCCAGCGCCTTTTCCCAGAAAAACCCAGCGGTTGGAACTACGGCAGCCTTCTCGGCGAGCGCTTGCACAAATCCCCTCGAAAAAAAAGCGAAACCGCCGCGAGAGGGCTCTGTAGCCACACGCCCAACGGCTGATCAAGCGCCTTGAACAAGTCCCCGGAAGTGAACAGAGAATTCCGGTCGCCCCCGAAAGCTGCACCGGCGCCACCGCGTCGGCCTTGTGGAGGTCTCGGCAACCACCACAAGGGGCGGTGTCCTCGATCCGACCGCGGTTTACGGAAAGTCTTTGCCGAAGGCTTTCGACGGCCGGGCGCCGGGGCCATCGCCAATCCACAGCGGGCAGCCGAGGGAAGGGTTGGATTCTCCACAGCCTCGACTCAGTTTCTCCACAGCGGTCCTACAGCTTCTCCACAGGACCGATGGTCGAGCGGCGTTGACTTGCCCGCAAAGCCGGGTTATGCGCGCGCCTCTTTCGACTCAAGGAGTGCGCAGTGAAGCGCAAGCCCACTTACCAGCCATCGAAAATCCGCCGAAACCGGACGCACGGATTCCGCAAGCGGACTTCCACCGCCGCCGGGAGGGCGGTGCTCAAGAGGCGGCGGCTCAAGGGGCGGAAGCGGCTGGTGCCGAGCGCGCCGAAGAAATGAGCGGCCAGCGGTTCCCCAAGAGGGACCGGCTGAGGAAGCGACCGGAGTTCCTGCGGGTTCAACAGCGGGGCATCAAGGTGTCGGCGGGCTGCCTGCTCGCACTGGCGTTGAAATCGAATCAGGCGCGGACGCGGGTGGGAATCACCGTCTCGAGCAAGGTAGGAGGTGCGGTGGTGCGAAACCGAGTGCGGCGGAGGCTGCGCGAGCTGTGGAGGAAAAGGCGCGAGATCGTCCCTTCCGGGCTGGAGCTCGTCCTGGTGGCCAAGCCCTCGGCGGCGGCGGCCGACTTCGGAGAGCTCTCGGCGGACTTCGAGGAGCTGGCCCGAAAGCTGTCGGAGAGAGCGGCGTGAGACTTCTCCGCGCCACCTCCCGCGCGCTGGCCTTGCTCCTCGCGGTGCCGATCCGCCTCTACCGGCTGTTCATCTCCCCGGCGCTTCCCAACGTCTGCCGCTTCCATCCCTCTTGTTCGGCCTACGCCCTGGAGGCGCTGGAGAAGCATGGGCCTGTGGTGGGCCTCTACCTCGCGGCCCGAAGGCTGCTCAGGTGCCATCCGCTCCACCCCGGAGGGCTCGACCCGGTGCCGCCCCGGCGCGGGGAGCTGCCGGCGGAAACCAAGGCGAGCTGACGCATGGAATCCCGCGATTCCCAGAGACGGCTCTTGTTGGCGCTGGCGCTCTCGTTCTTGGCGACGCTCTTCTACACCCAGTTCATCGCCCGGCCCCATCCGGAGCGGGAAGCGGTGGCCTTGGCCGACGCCGGGCCGGAGCCGGTCGCCAAGGCGGACGCCGGAGCCCCTCTTCCCCTGGCGCTGGCTCCCCTGCCGGACGTGGGAGTAACCCCGGCCCCGGTGGAGCGTCCGCCGGAGAAGAAGGTGGGCGCAGAGGCCCAAGGGGTGCACCTCGCCTTCACCTCGGAAGGGGCGGGGCTGGTGAAGGCGGAGCTGCAGGGCAAGAAGATGCGCGAGCAGCAGCGGATGGCCCTTGTGGACGGGCTGCGGCGCATGACGGGCGCGGACATCCCTCCTCCGCCGCAGATGGACATGGCCACTCCGGTCCCGGGCAACCCGCTGCCGCTCGCGGTGTCCATCGGCGGGCCGCAGCCATTCCCCTCCGACGCGCCCTACCTGGTGGAGGAGGGAGAGCGGAGGGTGGCCTTCCGCGCCCGGCACGGAAGCTGGGAGGTGAAGAAGACCCTGGAGTGGAGCGAGCCGGGCTTCGAGATGAGCTACCTCGTCGAGGTGCGCAACGTGGGGAGCGCCTCCGCCGGCGGCGAGCTGGGGGTGCACTACGCCCTGGCGGTCGACCCCGAGCTGGAGCAGAAGCCGAGCTTCTTCGGAGCGGTGGGAAACCTCTCGGGCGGCATCTGCTACGCCCGGGTGGAGAAGGAGCCGGAGGTGTTCCGCCTCTTGCCCCAAGACGAGCCGGTCACCGAGGAGAAGAAGGGGGCGGTGCACTTCTTCGGCGTCGACCAGCAGTACTTCCTCGCCGCGCTCTACCCGGTGGAGGGCCCGCGGGAGGGCCGCTGCCTGCTCAAGGCCACCGCCACCTCGCGCACCACCGACACCTACTTCCCGCTCTCCGTTGCCCCGGGGGAGACCGCGCGGTTCCGGTTCGGAGTCTTCATCGGCCCCAAGGACGACGGGCTCTTGGCCGCGGTGCGCGCCCCCTCCTTCGGGGGAGGGGCGGCGGCAGCCACCGGCTACAGCCCGCAGCTCGACAAGGCGATCGACTTGGGCTGGTGGGCGGTGATCGCCAAGCTCCTCTTGCCGGTGATGAAGTTCTTCCACGGCATCTTCGGGAACTGGGGCGTGGCCATCATCCTGCTCACCCTGGTGGTGAAGATCGTGCTCCTCCCGCTCACCCACCGCTCGATGGTGAGCGCCGAGCAGCTAAAGAAGCTCCAGCCGCGGATGGAGGAGATTCGAAAGAAGTTCGCCGACGACCGTGAGCGGCAGAACGTGGAGATGATGAAGTTGTACCAGGAGGCGAAGGTGAACCCCCTGGGCGGGTGCCTCCCCATCCTCCCCCAGCTTCCCATCTGGGGCGGCCTCATCGCCGCCTTGAGGACCAGCTACGACCTCTACAACGAGCCGTTCATCTCGCCCCTGTGGACCGACCTGACCTACAAGGACCCGGCCTACCTCCTGCCCATCGCCCTCGGGGTGACGATGATCATCACCCAGAGGATGCAGCCGGCGATGCTGGATAAGAGCCAGCAATTCATGATGGCCTGGGTGATGCCGATCTTCTTCACCGCCATCATGCTGCAGTACCCGGCCGGGCTTTCCCTGTACATCTTCACCAACAACATCCTCTCCATCGCACAACAGAAGCTGTTGCGGAAGTACCTGGAGCGCAAAGGGGTGGCGGCGCCGAGGGAGCCGGCCAAGAAACCCGACCGCAAGAGCGACAAGCGAGAGAAGAAGCCCGAGAAGAAGATGAAGGAGCGCGAGGCCTAGAGCGGCCCGCCCCCAAAGCAAAGCGAGGGACCGATGAGTGAGCTCGAGACCGCCGGCGAGAGCAACGTCCAAGGAGCGCCCGCCGGCCCCGAGAAGAAAGCGTGGGCCGAAAGGGTGGTGGCGGACATCCTCAGGCTGATGGGGCTCTCCGCCCGGCTGGAGGTGAAGGACGCCGCCGACGGAGGCATCTCCATCGCGGTCTTCTTCGAGGGCGAAGTGGCGGGAGTGCAGCCGGGCCGCCGCTCCCAGATGGTGGACGCCTTGCAGTTTCTCGCCAACAAGATTGTCAACCGCCCGCAGACCGAGCGGAGGTGGATCTCCATCGGCGTGGGCGCCCACCCCGAGCCGCGCCCGGCCCGGCCGCCGCCTCCCGCCAAGCAGGCACCGGTGAGAGCCGAAGGCAGGCCCGCCCCCAGGCCGGCGGGAAGGCCAAACGGAGCCGCGCCCGCCCAGAGGCCCAGGCCGGCTGCCCCCGAGGAGGCCGCCCTGGAGGTGTCCGAGGACGCCGACATCGCCCACCTGGCGCGTCTGCTCCAGGGGAAGTCTGCCCGCCTCGGCCGCCACTACGCAGTCCTGGGGATGAAGGCGGAGGACCGCGCCCGGATGCTCAAGTCGGCCAGCGGACTGACAGGGGCCTCGGTCCGCCTGGAAGGCGAAGGAAGGGGCCGGAGGGTGTCCTTCCTCCCGGACAAGCCGGCACCGATGCCGGGGCGCGCCCTGCCGGAGGACGAGGAATCGGAGGAGGAATAGCCGGGCGGGAAAACGCGATGGGCAAGCCGAAGTCGCTCAAGGACAAATTGTGGGGAGCTGCGGTGCTCAAGATGTCCTTCCGCCTGCGCGAGCTGGAGGACACTCCGGCCTTCCAGGGCATCTACCCCGGGGTGCTCAGGGACTTGGGCCTGGAGGACGAGGCGGTGGAGAAGTACATCAACGAGCACCGCGCCGAGGTGGAGCGCGCCGCCCGCGGCCGGGCGGACGAGGAGGATTGAGCCTCCATAGGTTGGAGGTGGGAGCGAGGTGAGCGCCTCCTCCACCATCGCCGCGGTGGCGACTCCTCAGGCCATGGGCGGCCTCGGGGTGGTGCGGCTGTCTGGGCCGCTGGCCTTGGAGCTGGCCCTTCCCATCGCGCCGGACGTCCCCTCCCCTCCCGAGCCGCGCCGGGCCTACTTCACCCGGATGGTGGACGCCCAGGGAGAGCTCTTGGACCAAGGCCTCTTCCTCTATTTCCGGGCGCCCCACTCCTACACCGGGGAGGAGGTGGTGGAGCTGCAAGCCCACGGCTCCCCCCGGCTGATGCAGATGCTGCTGGAGCTCTTGCTCCGCGGCGGGAGGGCCAGGCCGGCCGAGCCGGGCGAATTCACCCGTCGCGCCTTCCTCAACCGGCGGCTGGACCTCGCCCGCGCCGAGGCGGTCGCGGACCTGGTGGCCGCCGAGTCCGAGGCCCAGGTGCGCGCCGCCGCCGCCCAGGCCCGCGGAGCCCTCTCCGAGAAGGTGCGCGCCATCCGCCAGCCCCTCCTGGCCTTACAAGCAGACATCGAGGCAAGCCTGGATTTCCCGGAAGAAACGGAAGGCGCCGCAGCCGGGACACGGGAGAGGCTGGAGCTATCGCAAAAGGAGGCGGCCGCGCTGCTCTCCCAGGCCGGCTTCGGCCGGCTGCTAAGGCGAGGAGCCCGGGTGGTGCTCTGCGGACCGGCGAATGCGGGCAAGTCCACCCTCTTCAACCGGCTGCTCGGCGAGGAACGCGCCCTGGTGGACGCCGAGCCGGGAACCACCCGCGACGCGCTCGAGGCCAGGCTGGAGCTTTCTGGGCTGGCCCTCACCCTGGTGGACACCGCCGGGCTCACAGAGGCGGGGGGCCGACTGGAGGCGATGGGGGTGGAGCGGACCCGGGCCGCGCTCCTTGGGGCGGACCTCTCGGTGCTGGTGCTTCCCCCCTGGGCGGGGGCGGCCGAGGCAGAGAGGTGGGCCAAGGAGGCAAAGGGCCCGCTCATCACCGTCGCGGGGAAGGCCGACCTGGGTGCGCCCGCCCCGGCGGGGGCGGTTTCGGCGAGCGGGTTGACCGGCGAGGGGGAGGCGGAGCTGCGAGCGGAAATCCTCCGAAGGCTGGTGGGTGGGCGGACCCCGGAGGCGGTGGCGCTCACTTCGGAGCGCCACGCCGATGCGCTGCGGAGGGCGGTGGAAGCGCTGGAGCGGGCGCACTCCGCGAGCCTGCTCGGGGCCGAGGAGGCGGTGGCCGGAGAGGTGGGCCTCTCGGTCGAGGCGCTGGGGGAGATAACCGGGGAGAGCGCTCCGGAGGAGCTTCTGGACGCCATCTTCGGGCGCTTCTGCCTGGGGAAGTAGTTCGCCGGCGAACTTGTCGGTCCCGGTCCCGCCCCCGGGTCATAGCGCCGGCCCTAAGCAGCCTGCTTGGGAGGGGTGCTCTCCATCGTCCGGCGCACCGCCTGGACCAGCAGCCCGGCCTCCACCGGGGCGAGCAAAACCCCGCAGGCCCCCACCCGCCACACCCGCGCCAGGTCCTCCGACTGGCGTTTCACCGCCACCAACAGCCGGCCCCGGAAGGAGGCTCCCCCGAGCGCAGCCTCCGCGGCCGGCAGGGGCGCGAGGACGAGGTCGTCTCCGCTTCCCCGAGCCAGCTCCTCCCGCCCGCACACCTTGGCCGGGATGCCCTCTGAGGCCAAAAGCAGCGCCAGCGTCTTCCCCACCCCCGGCTCCCAGCCGAACACCAGCACCGGCCGCTCCTCTTCCCTGGGGTCTATCGCCTCCGGCTCCAGCTCCCGCTCGCCCAGCCTCATCGCGCGGTTGAGGGGCGCCACCTTGGGCGCCTCCACTCCCGCGTAGCCCAAGTACAGCCTCCCGATGGCGCGCTCGATGGCGTCGTCGTCGGCGAGGAACGCGGACACATGCTTCTTGCCCGAGAAGCTCCGCGCCTCGTCCAGCGAAGCCAGGGTGGCCGGGGCGGCGATCGCCACCACCAGCACCTCCTTGCGTTCTCCCTCCAAGCGCAGCGGCACCACCTTGTGCTTTCGCGCCAGCTTGAGGCCCAAGAGCCCGACCAGCGACGCATCCGGCCTCACCTGGTCCAAGTCGATGGAGGGAAGCCCCGCCTGGCGGCTGAGCGCGGCCATCAGTTGGCCTCGGGAGCAGAAGCCTTGCTCGGTGAGCGCCTTCCCCAGCGGCATCCCCCACTTGCGCTGGTGCGCCAGGCCCGCCTGGAGCTGGAGCCGGTCGATCGCCCCCATCTCCAGGAGGAGGTCTCCCACGTTGGAACGCTTCATGGCTCTCTCCTTCCCATTCGACACAGCAAGGCGCCGGCCACCTTCCAAGTTCCCGACATGGCGCCCTTCAACGGGCGGCCCCCGCGGCGGATCTGCGACAGCCTCGCCCCTCCCCTGCCGCGGCTTGCCATGTGGGTCCAGGTGCTCCTCACCGAGTCCTCCGAAGTTGGGAACACCGACGGGGCTCGCCGGTCGCGGCTTCATTGGGGTGCGGGTAGAGTCCGCCGCCCATGTCTTTGCGCTACGAGGTAGTGGTGGTGGGCCTGGGCCACGCCGGGTGTGAGGCGGCCCTCTGCTGCGCCCGGATGGGGCTCTCCACCGCCGGAGTCACCCTGGCCCTGGGGCGGATCGCCGCGATGAGCTGCAACCCGGCCATCGGCGGCACCGCCAAAGGGCACCTGGTGCGCGAGCTGGACGCCCTCGGCGGCGAGATGGCCCGGGCGGCGGACCTCTCCGGGACGCACTACCGCACCCTCAACGCCTCCAAGGGCCCGGCGGTGCGCTCCACCCGGGTGCTCTGCGACCGGGAGGCCTACTCCCTTGCGATGGCCCGGGCGCTTCGCGGGGAGGGCAGGCTCGAGCTCTTCGAGGGGGAGGTGGAGGAGGTTCTGGCGGAGGGCGGCCGGGTGGCGGGGGTGAGGCTTTCGGACGGCAGCGAGCTTCTCGCCCAGGCGGTGGTGGTGACCACCGGCACCTTCCTCCGCGCCCTGATGCACGCCGGCGAGCGCAAGGAGGTGGGCGGCCGCCACGGGGACCGCTCCGCGGAGGGGCTGTCGGGGAGCCTGCTTCGGCTGGGCTTCGAGCTTGGCCGCTTCAAGACCGGGACGCCCCCCAGGCTCTTCGGCCGCTCCATCGACCGCGGGCGGCTCGAGGCCCAGAGCGGCGACCCCAAGCCAAGGCCGTTCTCGCTCCGCACCGCGAGGGAGGTGGAGGGGGGCTCCCCCTTTCCCCTCCTCCCGCAGCTTTCCTGCCACATCACCTTCACCACCGAGCGGACCCACGAGGTGGTGCGGCGGCACCTTTGCCGCTCTCCCCTCTACCGGGGGGTAATCGTCGGGCGGGGACCGCGCTATTGCCCGTCGCTGGAGGACAAGGTGGTGCGCTTCGCCGACCGCGCCCGCCACCAGCTCTTCCTCGAGCCGGAGGGGCATCACAGCCAGCTCGTCTACCCGGCCGGCCTCTCCACCAGCCTGCCCGAGCAGGTGCAGCTGGAGCTCCTCCACACCATCCCCGGACTGGAGGAGGCGGAGGTGGCCCGGTTCGGCTACGCGGTGGAGTACGACTACGCCCCTCCCACCCAGCTTTGGCCCACCCTGGAGACGAAGCGGCTCTGTGGGCTCTACTTCGCCGGACAGCTCAACGGCACCTCCGGCTACGAGGAGGCCGCCTTCCAGGGGCTGTGGGCAGGGGTGAACGCCGCCCTCAAGCTGAGAGGGAAGCGGCCTTTGGTCCTCGGCCGCGAGGAGGCCCACGGGGCGGTGCTGGTGGACGAGCTGGTCACCCGCGGCGTGGACGAGCCGTTCCGGATGCTCACCTCCCGCTCGGAGCACCGGCTTCGGCTCCGGGAGGGAAACGCGGACCTAAGGCTCCGCGCCCACGGCCACCGCGCGGGGCTGGTGGGGGAGGAGGAGATGCTGAGGGCGGAGCGGAAGCGGGCGGCCATCGAAGCCGAGGTGGCCAGGCTCGAGGCCAGCCCGCTGGCAAGGGCCCTCAAGGCCCCCGGCGGCAGCTACGACACCCTCCCGCCGCTGGACTTCTCCCGGCCCGCCCTCCCCACGGAGGTGCGCGAGGAGGTGGAGGTCCAGCTCAAGTACCAGGGCTACATCGCTCGGGCCGACCGTGCCGCACTGCGCAAGACCGAGGCCCAGGACAGCTGGGCAATCCCTGCCGGGATGGACTTCTCCAGAATCCGGGGGCTGTCCGCCGAGGCGGCCGAGCAGCTCTCCCGGCACCGGCCGGAGACGGTGGGCGGCGCCCGGCGAATCCCCGGGCTCACCCCCGCGGCGCTCGCCCTGCTCCTCGTACACCTTAGGCGGGAGGCCCCTGTGGACAAGGTGTTTGCAAGCCCAGGCCGCCAAAGTGTGCCAATCATTCCGCGCAGTTGAGCTCGCTCCGCCGGAGGGTCGCTGTGGATAACACCACCCTCGAGGAGCGCCTTCAGGCCGGGGCGGGAGCGCTCGGCCTCGAGTTCTCCGATGAAGCCGCTGCGCGGCTCGTTTGGCTGCTTCTGGAGGTCTTGAGGTGGAACCGAAAGGTTAACCTCACCGCGATTTCGGACCCCCTGGAAGGCGTGGAAAAGCACCTCCTGGACTCCCTCGCCATCCTCCCCGAGCTGGAGGGCGTCCGCTCGCTCCTCGACATCGGGGCGGGGGCGGGCTTCCCCGGCCTGCCGGCCAAGCTCGTCCGGCCGGACTTGGAGCTCACCCTCCTCGAGGCTTCGGCGAAGAAGGTGGGCTTCCTCAAGCACGCCTTGGCGCAGCTTCGGCTGGAGGGCGCGCGGGCGGTGCAGGGGCGAGCCAAAGGCGAGCCGGAGGCGGAGAGAGTGCCGCGCTGCGAGGCGGTGGTGTCGAGGGCGCTCGCCGAGCCCTCCGCCTGGCTCCCGCTGGCCGCTCCCTACGCGCTCCCCAACGGCCGGGTGCTCACGATGCTCGGGCGGGCCCCGCCAAAATCCGAGCTGGCCCAGCTGGGCCGGGCGGCTTCTCTCGCCCTCGTCTCGCTCAGGGGCTACCGGCTGCCCTTTTCGGGGGCGGAGCGGGCGGTGGCGCGCTTCGACCGGCCCGCCTGACGTTCCACGTGGAACATCGAGGGGGCACCTTTCGCTTGAGATGGGGGCCGAAGGGCGTGTAAGTCCCGGCCGTGGGCCGGGTCATCTGCATCTCCAATCAGAAGGGCGGGGTGGGAAAGACCACCACCGCGGTCAACCTGGCCGCTTCGCTGGCCGCCGCCGAGCGGAAGACCCTGCTCGTGGACATCGACCCGCAGGGGAACGCCGGCAGCGGCCTGGGGGTCGGCCGGGAGGGACTCTCCGGCACCATCTACGACGCCTTGATCGGCGGCCGCCCGATGCGGGAGCTGGTCCACCAAACCGAGCTGCGGTTTCTGGAGGTGGTCCCCTCCAACGCGGACCTCACCGGCGCGGAGATCGAGCTGGTCGGCCAGGAGCGGCGCGAGTTCCGGCTCAAAGAGGCCCTCTCCCCGCTCTCCCGAAGCTACGACTACGTCCTCATCGACTGCCCGCCCTCTTTGGGGCTGCTCACCCTCAATGCCCTCACCGCCGCGGACTCGGTGCTCATCCCCCTGCAGTGCGAGTACTACGCCCTGGAGGGGCTGACTCAGCTGCTCCGCACCATCGAGCTGGTGAAGAAGGGGCTGAACCCCAGGCTGGAGACCGAGGGCATCCTGCTCACCATGTTCGACGTGCGGGCGAACATCGCCCACCAGGTGGCAAAGGAGGTGCGCTCGCACTTTCCCGAGCTGGTGTTCAGGGCGGTGGTGCCCCGCAACGTCAGGCTCTCGGAGTGCCCGAGCTTCGGAAAGCCGGTCCTCCTCTACGACATCAAGTCCAAGGGCTGCGAGAGCTACCTGGCTTTGGGGAACGAGATCATGCGGCGGGAAAAAGGAAGGGGCGAGCCTCCTCGCGGAAAGGGACAAGGCTCGAGGGCCGTGGCATAAGAGGGAGCCCAAGGGGGAGGCGCTGGTCGATGCGAGGCCGGGAGCGAAGAAGGTGATCTACGGCGAGAAGAAGCGGGCGCTGGGGCGAGGCCTCTCCGCGCTCATCCCCCAGGCGAGCCCTCCCGCCCAGGAAGGCAAAGGGGTCTTGCGGCTCCCCCTGGAGGAAGTCCGGCGGGACGGCGCCCAGCCGCGAAAGGCCTTCCACGAAGAGGGCCTGGCCGGCCTGGCGGAGTCCATCCGCTCGCAGGGAGTCATCCAGCCGGTGCTGGTGCGCAGGGACGGGAAGGGCTACCGGCTGATCGCCGGAGAGCGCAGGTGGCGGGCGGCCCAGCTCGCAGGGCTCAAGGAGATTCCCGCGCTGCTCAGAGAGGCGACCGACGCGGACGCCTTCGAGATGGCGCTGGTGGAGAACCTCCAGCGCGAGGACCTGAACCCCATCGAGGAGGCGCAGGCCTACCGGCGGCTGATGGAGGAGCGCTCGCTCACCCAGGAGCAGCTGTCCCAGCGGGTGGGCAAGGACCGCTCCACGGTGGCCAACGCGCTCAGGCTCTTGGGGCTGCCCGAGGAAGTGCGGGGGATGCTCGTGGAGGGGGCCATCGACATGGGCCACGCCCGGGCGCTGCTCGGGCTGGGGAAGGCCTCGGAGATGGCCAATCTGGCGCGGGCGGTGGTTTCCGAGCGGCTCTCGGTGCGGGAGACGGAGCGGCGGGTGAAGCGGGGCCGGGGCGGGAGCGGTCGGAAGAAAGAGGCGCGCCAGAGCCCGCAGGCGCGCAGCGTGGTCGAGGAGCTGCAGCGCAAGCTGGGGACCAAGGTCCGGCTCCACGACCGAGGAGGGAAGGGTACGCTGGAGATGGAGTTCTACTCGTACGAGGATCTCGACAGGCTGTTGGCAATCTTGCGCAGGTGACGTGGCTCCAAACGGAAGCGGGGCTTTGCGATGGCGTTATTCGGCGAGAAGAAAGACGAGAAACCGACGACGGGCGCGGTACCGGTCCGACGAGAGGAGAACAACGTGTCAGTTCGTGCTGGAGAGGTGCACACCCTTCTGGGCAAGGGGAGCGAGTTCGACGGGAAGCTGACCTTCGAGGGCCAGGTGCGGATCGACGGGAAGTTCACCGGGCAGATCAACACCAAGGACACCCTGGTGATCGGCGAGGGGGCGCGGGTCTCCGCGGAGATCTCCGCCGGCACGGTCATCGTGAACGGGGTGGTGGAGGGGAACATCAAGGCCACCCAGTCCATCGAGCTGCACCAGCCCGGGCGGGTGAAGGGGAGCGTGGAGACGCCGGCGCTCTCGATGGAGCGGGGGGTCATCTTGGAGGGGACGTGCAAGATGGAGAGCCTGGGAGGGAAGGGCGCGGCGGTCGGGGTGGGCGCCCCTGCGGCGGTGGCGGCGGCCCCGCACAAGTAGTGGGTGGTTGGCCGGCGCTGCCGCTCCTCGGCGCCCTGCTCGCGCTGGAGCTTGGCTGTCCGGACTCGAAGGCGGCGGCCGAGCGTGCCCCCGCGCGCGCGGGGGTGACGGTTCCGCTGCCGGACGGCTGGGTGGCGCAGGCGGGGCCGGACCACAGCTTCCGGGCTGGACCCAAGCGGCAGGCAGTGCTGCGGATAGACCTATGGCCCGGGGCGGGCGCGGAGCTGCCCAGGCCGGAGGCGTTGACCGCTTGGCTCGGGTCTGGCCTGGAGCGCGCCCATCTCGAGGTGGTTTGGTCGCGGACCGAGGAAGGCGCCTCCCTGGTGCGCTACCTCCTCAAGGCCGGGGACGGGGGGATGGAGCAGCCGGCGATGTTGGGGGCGAAGCGGGTAGGGGCCGACCTCTTTCTGTGCGCTTCCTTCCCGGGAGCGAGCGAGGGGGAAGTGGAGGAGGCCGCGGAGGCGTGCGCGAAGCTCGAGTGGGGAGGCGCTCCGGCGCCTTGACCTCTCACGACACGTACAAGGACGAATACAGCTTCTGGAAGGTGGCCATCTCGAGCTTGAAGTTCCCGTCGTCGGGGCCATTGCCAGAGGGCTCCACCTCGCCCCAGGGGTTTCGGAGGTGGACGTACTTTTGGCCGTTCTCCTCGCTCACTCCGAAGATGGTGTAGGCGTGATCGGCGTAGACGCCGGTGCCGGCGTACATCGACTCGGATTCGTGCCCGTGGGTCCCCGCCGCCACCGACTGCTTCGCCTCGAGGGCGGACTTGATTTCGGCGAACAGGGCGTCGCCGTTCGAAGAGGGCGACACCCAGTCGTAGCTGTCCCGCCTTCTCGGTCGGGCGGGTGTAGGTATTGTCGCCACGATGTAGGCAAAGTTTCTAGCGGTCGCCCGGAGGGGACGTTACTCCGGCCAGCGGGGCGGTGGCGCACCGCGCCCGGGGGTGTATGGTGCGCCGCCGGAGCGCAACCCATGACAAGCCACGATCAGGTGAGCACCGGCGACAAGATTCGCTACCAGATAGACCGCTTCATGTCCTGGAGCCCGATGGCCCGGTTCATCGGACTTTTCGGGATTTCCTTTTTGCTCATCCTCCTCTGCGCCGGCCTGGCGGTGGCGGTGAGGCCGAGGGAGCCGGAGAAGTCGTTCGACTTCCTGGAGGCGATGTGGTGGGCAATGACCCGCGTGGCCGACGCGGGCACGATGGGCGACGACGAGGGCACCCTGGTGCGCCTCGTGGCCACCCTCTCCACCCTCTCCGGGGTGATGGTGGTGGCGTTGCTCATCGGCCTGGTCAGCTCCACCATCGGGGACAAGATTGACGACCTCCGCAAGGGGAAGAGCCCGGTCATCGACCGAGGCCACACCCTCATCCTCGGCTACAGCGAGAAGGTCTTCACCATCCTGCGGGAGCTCAGGGAGGCCAACCACAACCAGAAGCACGCCTCGGCGGTCATCCTCTCCGAAGCCGAGAAGGAAGAGGTGGAGAACGAGGTCCGCGAGCGGATGGGCGACATGCTCACCATCCGGGTGGTGGTGCGGCAGGGCTCGCCCTTCTCCCCGCACGACCTCAAGAAGGTAGGGGCGGGGCGGGCGAAGAGCATCATCGTCTTGGCCTCCGACGCCGACCCCACCGACGACCACGTGCCGGGCCAGGCGGACATGGGCGCGATCAAGGCGGTGCTCGCGCTCCGGCGCATCAAAGGGGCGCTCACCCAAAACCATGTGGTGGTGGAGCTGCTCGACGGCAAGCGACGGGCGGTGGTGGAGCGGCTGGGGGCCGGCGGGATCGAGGTGGTGGCGATGAAGGAAACCTTGAGCCGGATGATTGTCCAGACCGCCCGGCAGAACGGCCTCGCCCAGGTGTACCGGGACCTGCTCACCTACGAGGGCTCGGAGTTCTACTTCAAGAGCTTCCCCGAGCTGGCCGGCCAGCCCTTCGGAGTGACCCAGTTCCGGATGAAGGACGCGGTGGTGGCCGGGGTGCGCCGGGTGGAGCCCGAGCCGCAGTGCATCCTCAACCCGCCGGAGGACTTCCTCCTCCAGGCCTCCGACCAGCTGTTGGTGCTGGCCGAAGACGACGACACCTTCTCCCTCACCGCCAGTCACCAACCCTCCATCCCGCCGGGCTTCGAAGGCAGCCCGCCGAGGCCGAGGACGCCGGAGAAAGTGCTGGTGTGCGGGATGGGGGACAAGATTTCCGACATGCTCCGCGAGTTCGACAACTATGTCCTCGCCGGCTCGGAGGCCTGGCTGATGCCCGGCTGGCCCAAGGAGGAGTTTGCCGAGTTCATCCGCGCCGAGGTGCAAGGGCTGAAAAACCTGAAACTCAAGTATGTCGAGGGCGACCCGACCATGCCGGACGCTCTGAAGAAGGTGGCCTCCCCTGATTTCTCGGTGGCGCTGATCATGGCGGACGACCGGGTGAGCGAGGACGAGGCGGACGCGCGGACGGTGATCACCGTCTTGCTCCTGCGTGAGCTGTTCCAGGCCTTCGGCCCCCACAAGCCGCGCATCATCAGCGAAATCCTCGACCCGAGGACGAAGGACCTATTGGAGCAGGACTACGGCGCCGACTTCGTGGTCTCGAGCGAGATTACCAGCATGCTCCTCGCCCAGGTCTCCGAGCGAAGGGAGCTGAACGCGGTGTTCGCCGACCTGTTCGACTCCGACGGGAACGAGGTCTACCTCAAGCGGGCCGCTTGCTACGCGCCGATCGGGCAGCACCTCTCTTGGATCTCCGTCCAGAAGGTGGCCAGGACGCGGGGGGAGGTGGCGATCGGCTACATTCGCGCCGGGCAGCCCCCGCTCATCAACCCCAAGCAAGACGAGATGCTGGCCTTCTCCGAGGAGGACCGGGTCATCGTCATCTCCGAGGACGACTCCGAGGAGCCGAAGGGCGCGGCGGCGGAGCCGGTGAAGGCCGCGGCGGGACAGGGGGTGGCCCCCGCGCGAGCGGCACCGTCCCAGCCCACTCGGGCGCCGCAGCCGTCGGCACCGCCGGGCGAGGCCAAGACCGGGAAGGCGCTCTCCTCGACGGGGAGAAGATGAATGGAGGTGGATCTCACCAAGGACTTGGTCGAACTGCCGGGGTCGGGACCGGGACCGGGTGCGCTTGCGGGCGCGGGGACGGTCCCGGATCGCGCACGGCGGAGGCGGCCACGGGGGTGAGGCCCGTGTGCGTGCCCGCCGCCGTCCCCGTGCCCGTCCACGAGGCCGCACCCGGTCCCGCTACCGCACCCGGTTGTTCTCCGGCTCACCGCAGCTTCCCACGGCTGGATCTGACTCCACACCGGCTTCTTTCGCAGGGGGCTTCGGCCTTGGACGCGAAGGTTGTCTGAGCAATATCCATTCAACAATCAATAGACTGTCGGGCCAATTCGTGGCAAAGGTGCCGCAGTCTTTCCACTCACAAAAGGAACAACATGTCTGTCGAAAGAGCCTTCCGGGAGATGATTCGGGACGAGGTGGAAATTCAGCTCCGGCCGATGCGCGAGACCGTGGCCAAGCTGCAGGACGGGACGGCCGGTCTGAACGGGCTGCGAGAGCTGGCGGAACGGCTGGCCCCGCTGGGCTCGCTTCTCAACGGAGGCTCCCGGCGTTCCAGCACTCCTCCCGCGCCGGTGGCACGGCGCCGCCGCGGTCCGGTGCGTGGCAAGAACCGCGGCGACAACGCCCGCCCCTGCGCCCTCGAGGACTGCAAGCGCAACGCCCGCAGCAAGGGCTACTGCGCCGCCCACTACCAGAAGTTCCGCAACCTGGCCCGCTCCAACAGGCTGCCCTCGGACTGGGTGGAGTTCGCCGCTCCCCGCTCGGTGAAGAACATCTCCCTCCCCCGCGGACGCGCCGCCGCCAAGGCCCTCGCCCAGGGCAAGGCCTAGCCCCGCCGAGGGAGAGAGCCGAAGAGAAAGGCCGCGCTGGAGGCGAGCACCACCACTCTCCAAACGCGAGGCCACCAGGCCTCCCGCCGAAGGGCCGACCATGCGCATTCCGGTCACCGTGGTGGAGGCGTTGGCCAGCGCGGCCATCAGCAAAGGCTTGCGTGGCCGCCGGTCGGCCACCGTCCCGGCATAAACGCCCAGGAGCAAGACCGGCAGCTGCTGGAGGAAGGCCACCAGCCCCAGCATCGTCGCGGCATGGGTGAGCCGCCAGACGAGCCAGCTCACCGCCGCCGGCTGCATCCAGCTTCCGAGCTGGGAGGCCGACTATCCGAGAAAGAACAGCCGCAGGGAGGGGCGCGAGAGGGCGCGCAGCGGACGCGGCCAGGGCAAGGGGCGAGCTCTACTGTTGTGGCGGGCGAAGGGCCTTTGCACTATGCCGCGCGTCGGTCCCCCTGCCTACACTTGCCAGACGATGCCCGAGCTCTTGTTCCAGCGTGGCGCGGTGCTCTGCTACCGCATCTTCGACATCGCCTCCGAGGTGAACCTCGAGCGCGCTCAGGCGCTCCTCGCCCAGGACGGCCGCCGGCTCAAGCTGGGGCGCGCCGGCAGCGAGTACCTCCAGCTCCTCAACCCGCCGCTCACCATCGAGCTGCCGAGAAAGTCGCTCCCCGTCCGGTCGGGGGCGGTGACGGTGGACGTCTCCGCGAGGGTGTTCGGCTACGGGGCGGCCTCGGTCATCCTCCGGGTGCCGATCGAGCCGGGCACCTCGCTGGAGCGGCTGATTCCCCTCGCCGACGAGCTGTACGACAGCGCCGCGGTGGACTCCATCGCCGCCGACAGCATCGCCCAACTGCGGCAGATGCTCGCCCCGGCGCTGGAGGACTCCCACCTGTGGGGCCAGTCCGAGAGCTACACCGTCGTCTTCGCGGAGAGAATCGAAGGCAACCCTTCACCCGCGAAGCTGCTCGCCGAGGCGGATTTGGCCCGGCTGCTCTTGGGAGAGGCCGGGGAGCGCCCTCTCTCCGAGCGCGAGCGCGCCGACGTGTTGGAGCACCACTTCAGCTACACCGAGGACGACCTGGTGGTGGTCGACTGGAACGCCGCCTTCGTCTACGAGCCCACCGGCTCCGGCGACATCCCCGACCTGCTGGAGATCGCCAACGCCCAGTTGCTCGAGTTCCGCTACTACGACGACGTGCTCGACTCCCAGCTCGCGGACATCTACCGGCAGATGGCCAGCCAAAGGCGCGGCTGGCGCTCCATTCTCTGGAGCCCTTACAAGGTGCTCGCCCGCAAGGTGCTGGTCACCTTGATGGAGCTGAACGAGTTCATCGAGCGGGTGGAGAACAGCCTGAAGATCATCGGCGACTTCTACCTTGCCAAGGTCTACGAGGCGGCGGTGAAGCAGCTCAGGATCGGCGCCTGGCAGGCGAGCGTCACCCGGAAGCAGCGGACGCTCGCCCAGACCTACGAGCTGTTGAAGGGCGAAGTGGACACCGATCGGGCCCTCACCCTGGAGGCCACCATCGTGCTGCTCATCGTGGGGGAGATTCTCTTCGCGGTGCTCTCCGTTTGGCGCCAGTGAGTCGGCGGCTTAAAGTGGCCCGGCCGTGTCCAACGCTCAGCAGGGCACGCTCTTCGGGGAGCTCTTGGTCCGGCTCGGCCTGGTGACCCCTGGCCAGGTCGAAGAGGCGCTGGCCTTCCAGAAGGCGCACGGCCAGAGGCTGGGCGAGGCGCTGGTCTCCCTGGGGCACATCAGCCGGGAGAAGCTCCAGGCGGCGGTGGCGGAGGAGCTGGGCCTTTTGGCGGTGCCGTCCTTCAGCCAGCCTCCCCTGGGGGAAATCCTGATCGGCCTGGGCTACATCAGCGAAGACCAGCTCAAGCAGGCGCTCTCCTCCCAGCAGAAAGACGGCCGGCGGCTGGGGGAAATCCTGGTCGCCAAGGGCCACTGCAACTACCGGCAGATTTACGAGGGGCTCTCCCTCCAGCAACGGATGGGGCCGCAGGCCCTGGCCCCGAAAGAGGAGGTGCCCAGCGCGGAAGGGGCGCGAATCTTGGTGGTGGACGACTCGCCTTTGGCTTGTCACGTGGTGGAGCTGGGGCTTTCCCAGCTGGGCTACCGGGTGAGCTGCTTTCAGGACCCCTACGAGGCGCTGGAGCAGATTCCCAGGCTCGCCCCGGACATCGTGCTCACCGACCTGCAGATGCCGGGGCTGGACGGGGCGGAGCTATGCCGGCGGCTCAAGTCGGCTCCACCGCCAGCGGTGCCGGTCATCATCCTCACCATCAACGACGAAGAGTCGCAGCGCATCTACGGCCTGAGGGCGGGGGCGGACGACTACGTGCACAAGGGCGCCTCGATGGGCGAGCTGGCGGCGCGGATCGACTCCCTCATCCGGCGCACCAAGGAGATAACCCGGGTGAGGGAGCTGTTTGCCCGCTACACCTCGGACGCGGTGGTGGAGGAGATTCTAAAGAGCGGGGGCGTGGTGCTAAACGGAGAGAAGCGCGAGGTGACGGCCATCTTCGCCGACATCCGCGACTTCACCGCGCTCTCCGAATCGATGCCGCCGGAGCAGGTGGTGGCGCTGCTCAACTCGGTGTTGGGGCGGATGGCGGACGCGGTGCTCACCTGCGGCGGCACCCTGGACAAGTTCCTCGGGGACGGGCTGATGGCGGTGTTCGGCGCCCCGGTGGGCCGGGAGGACGACGCGCTCCGGGCCTTGCAGGCGGCGCGGATGATGATGGAGTCGGTGCAGCTGCTCAACCGCGAAGCGAAGGAGGAGTTTCTTAGGGGGGCGAGGAAGGAGGCTCCGGCCGAGCTGGAGCTGGGAATCGGCATCAACACCGGACTGGTGGTGGCGGGCAACCTGGGGAGCGCCCGGCGGGCGGAGTACACCTGCATCGGGGACTGTGTGAACGTGGCCGCCAGGCTCTGCTCGCTCGCCAAGCCCGGGGAGATTCTCATCGGAGAGCGCACCTCGGCGCTGGCCGAGAAGGCCGGGCCGTTCGAGGCTCTGGCCCCGGCCCGGCTCAAGGGCAAGAAAAAGGCGGTGCCGGTCTTCAAGGCGGCCTGGTACCGGGCGAACAGCGTCGACAGGCGAAGCTGAGCGGCGGATACTGTTTCGTGCCGGACAGGGAGGCGCCATGCAGCACGCGGGCTACCGCGAGGAAGAGCTGGTCCGCAACCGGACGGCGTTGATGTTGTGGGGCGGGAGCGAGGCGGACAGGAGGGCCTGGGCGCTGGAGACTACCTCCCACTTCCAAGAGGAGGGGCTCTTGGAGGTCCGGCAGGAATCGGAGTTGGAGCCGGCCCTGGCGAAGACGAGAGGGGTGGTGCTGGTGCCGGACCTGCTCGCTTTGGGAGCGGAGGCGCAGGCCAAGGTGGTCTTGTGCCTGCAGCGGGAGGAGCGGCCCAAGCTGGTTTTGGGAATGAGCGCCTCGCCGGCGGCGGCCTGGGCGCAGGGTCGGCTCCGGGACGATTTGGCCTATCGGCTGCAGCGCTCGCAGGTGGACTTGTCGGCGCCGGGGTTGAAGGAGGCGATCGAGGCGCGGAGGAGGCAGGCGGCGGCGGCGAAATCGAGGCCGGAGCCGCGCCTGAGGCAGGCGCCAAAGGTGAAGAGGGCAGCGGAGGTGGCGGGGGCGAAGGCCCGGGCGGCGGTGAAGAGGCCGAAGAAGCCGCACCCGGCGAAGAAGAAGGCGGTGCGGAAGAAGGCCGCCCCCAAGAGGGCCCGCGGCGGGCGGCGGTAGGGCCGAGCTGCGGTGAGGCACCGGTTCGACTCTGGCGGAGCCGTCCGAGATTCTCCCCCCGCCCTTGGCTTCCTCCCCGGCGGATGCCCATGGTTGCCCAATGGCGCCGGACGTGCCCGAGCTGATGCCGGTTTCCTTGGAGAAGAGCCCCCTCATCGAGGCGTTCAAGAAGGATGTCGACCGCACCCTGCTTCGGGACAGCTCAAACGGGCGGCCGGTCGACCCAAGGACCTCGAGCGGATCGCCGAACTGGAAGCGCTGATGGAAGAGAAGCGCAGGTCCTGAGGCGCAGGAGCGGTCGCCCTCGATTACTTCGGGCAGCTGGTCCGCTCGGAGCAGATGCTCCCGTTGCACTCCTCGCCGTCCCGGCAGGTGGACGGTGCCCCCGAGCTGCAAGTCGACTTGCAGGCGTACTCGCAAGTCTTCTGCGGGTTGCACACCCACTCCCCCAGACAGTCCGCCGGCGCGGTGGTCAGCTTGCAATCGCAGGTCGCCCGACAAGGCCCGCCCGAATTCGGCGGCGTGCCGCAACCGAGAAACAAGAGCCCCGCCATCGCCAAACCGCGCATCGCTACTCCACCTCCGCCGCGACCAGCGCCGCGTCCCGCATCAGCGCGTCCACCGATCCGGCCTCGTCGAAGCGGTAATAGCCTCGCACGCGCAGCTTGCGGTCCACCAGCACGAAGTGGCTCCCGTGCCCCACGCTCATCAAGTCGCCCTCCTCGCCCCGCTGCAAGTGCACCTTCATCCCGCCGATGATCAGCCGCTCCAAGTCCTCCCTCGGCCCGGTCACGAACGACCAGAGCCTGGCGCTCGCCCGGTGCGCCCGCGCGTAGTCGGAGAGCCGCTCCGGAGTGTCGTGCTCGGGATCCACGGTGAAGGACACCAGGCGGAAGGAGAGCCCTCCGTTCCGCACCCGGTGCTGGATTTGCCCCATCGTCGCGGTGAACGCCGGGCAGATGGTCGGGCAACGGGTGAAGATGAAGTTCGCCACCCATACCTGCCCTTCCAAGCTGTCTGGAGTGAAGGCTCGACCGTGCTGATCCACCAACTGGAACCCGGGCAACTGGGCGTACACCAGAGGCGGCGTGGGCGGGGGCGCCCGCAAAGCCCTCGCGAGCGGGATGGCCGCCATCGCCGCCACCAGCCCGAGCCATAGCCATCCGCTCCCCATCGCCGAGGGGATGCGCTCTCGCCCCGGGCCGCCAATCTGCAGCGCCATGGTCCCGCTCTAACCGGGCGACTACATCGCGACGACCTCAGTCGAGTCGGGGTGTTCACCCCCTCACCCTTTCCCTCTCCCTTCCCGGGCGAGGGGTGGGGGCGAAGCGGCCTTTCTCTCCAGTGGAGCGCGCGCGCGCAGGCCCTGTTGCGCTTGGAGCGAACCCCTCAGCGCCGGCCGCCGGGCAAGCCGAGGGAAGCACTTGGGTTTCCGGGAGGCCCTGGCGGATCAGCCGTTGCACTGGTCCTTGCGGGCTTCTTCCCAGGGAGAGAACTGTCATGACAATTCCCCGCGCCGGTGGAGTCCTGGCGGGCGTAGCGGCGTTGTCGGTGGTTGTGGCAGCTGGGTGCAACTGCGGTGGTCCGCCGCCATGTAAGAGCAGCGGCGATTGCGGCCCCTCCCAGGTGTGCCTGCAGACCGGACAGTGTGTCCCCAAGTGCTCCTCCGACTCACAGTGCCTGCAGACGGAGCGCTGCTCCACCGCGGGCGGCTGTGTCGCGCGCGGCCGCTGCGGCGCGGACACCGACTGCACTGGGGACAAGGTGTGCGGGCCGGCGGGGAGCTGCATCGAGAGCTGCCGCACCGCCGGTTGCCCTGGCGGCCAGCGCTGCAATCCCAAGGGCCACTGTGAAGGGACGGACGGAGGAAGCTGCGGAGAGCTGTTCGAGGCCACGCCGGTGTTGGCGAACTTCCTGGTGGACCTCGACAAGTCGGGGAGCATGAGCGAGACGGTGGCGGGCCGCACCAAATGGTCCATCGCGGTGGACGCGGTGAAGCAGGTCACTGCCCAGCAGCAGGCGAGCATCCGCTTCGGGCTGCAGCTCTTCCCCGGGGCGGAGGTGTGCAAGCCGGCCGGCGTCTCGGTGCAGGTAGCCGACAGCACCGCCCCGGCGATCGCCACGGTGCTGGATGCGACGGCTCCGGGGGGCAAGACGCCCATCGGGGGAGTGCTCAACTCCGCCGCCACGGTGCAGGCGCTCTCCGACCCGAACCGCGCCAACTACGTGATGCTGGTGACCGACGGCAAGGAGACCTGCAGCGGCTCCCCGGTGACTGCGGTGAAGTCGCTCTTTTCCAAGGGCATCCGCACCTACGTGATTGGCTTCGGGGGCGCGGTGGACCCGAACACGCTCACCACCATGGCCATCGAGGGAGGGACTGCCCGGGCGACCACGCCGCGCTACTACCAGGCGGACGACGCGGCGGCGCTGCAGGCGGCGCTGGCCTCCATCGCGCAGGGGGCCTTGGGCTGTGATTTCAAGCTGGCGAAGACACCGCCTGACGCCTCGCAGCTCTACGTCTACGTCAACGGCCAACTGGTGACGCGGGACGCCGCCAAGGTGAACGGCTGGGAATACTTCGCGGCCGGAAACCGGGTGACGCTATACGGGCCGACCTGCGACGCGGTGGCGAAGATGTCGGGGGCGAAGGTGCAGGTGGTGTACGGTTGCCCGGACGACAAGCTGGTAGAGGGTGGCGGCGGTGGCGGGCCGTTCGACGCCGGCTATCTCCCCCGGCTGCCGGCCGGCTCGGCCTGCTCGGCGAACGAGCAGTGCGCCTCGGCCCAGTGCACCGGCGGGGTGTGCGCCGGCGGCAAGCCCGACGGCAGCATCTGCTCGGCCAACTCCGACTGCGCCTCCGGGCTCTGCCAGGCGAGCGTCTGTACGGGGGTGATCAACTAGGTCCAGAGTCGAGTGTCCAGCGTCGAGCGGAGCCGTCGAGCGGCGTCCAGCGCTTGACCGTCTTGGGGTCGAGCCCTGGACGTCGAGGGCGCTGGACGGTCGCTCGACGGACGCACTCGACCCTCGACCCTCGACTCTCGACCGTGGTACAGCGTCCCCGCCATGCAACTTCGCGCAGACGAAATCTCCAGAATCATCCGCGATCAGATCAAGGATTACGGGAAGAAGGTCGCCGTCGCCGAGACTGGCTCCGTCCTTTCGGTGGGCGACGGCATCGCCCGCGTCTACGGCCTCGAAGGCGTGATGGCCGGGGAACTGGTGGAGTTCTCCACCGGCGTCCGCGGCTTGGTCCTCAACCTCGAGGAGGACAACGTCGGCGTGGCCATCATGGGCAAGTTCGCCGACATCCGCGAGGGCGACCCGGTCAAACGCACCGGCGAGATCGCCTCCGTTCCGGTGGGCAAGGCCCTCTTGGGCCGGGTGGTCAACGCCCTCGGCGAGCCCATCGATGGCAAGGGCCCCATCCAGACCCAAGAGCGCCGCAAGCTGGAAATCAAGGCCCCCGGCATCGTCAAGCGCCGCAGCGTCCATCAGCCCCTCCAGACCGGCCTCAAGGCCCTCGATGCCCTCGTCCCCATCGGCCGCGGCCAGCGAGAGCTCGTCATCGGAGACCGCCAGACCGGCAAGACCGCCGTCGCCGTCGACACCATCATCAACCAGAAGGGACAGGACGTCTTCTGCATCTACGTCGCCATCGGACAGAAGCAGTCCACCGTCGCCCAGGTGGTGGAGAAGCTCCAGCGCTACGGCGCCATGGAATACACCACCGTGATCAGCGCCACCGCCTCCGACCCCGCCCCGATGCAGTTCTACGCCCCCTACACCGGCGTCACCATGGGCGAGTACTTCCGCGACAACAAGATGCACGCCCTCATCATCTACGACGACCTCTCCAAGCAGGCCGTCGCCTACCGGCAGCTCTCCCTGCTGCTCCGCCGCCCTCCGGGGCGCGAGGCCTTCCCCGGCGACATCTTCTACGTCCACTCCCGCCTGCTCGAGCGCGCCGCCAAGCTCTCTGACGCCGAAGGAGGCGGCTCCCTCACCGCCCTCCCCATCATCGAGACTCAGGCCGGCGACGTCTCCGCCTACATCCCCACCAACGTCATCTCCATCACCGACGGGCAAATCTTCCTCGAGACCGACCTCTTCTACGCAGGCGTCCGCCCCGCCATCAACGTCGGCATCTCCGTCTCCCGCGTCGGCTCCGCCGCCCAGATCAAGGCGATGAAGCAGGTGGCCGCCAGCTTGAAGCTCGACCTCGCCCAGTACCGCGAGCTGGCCGCCTTCGCCCAGTTCGGCTCCGACCTCGACAAGGCCACCCAGGAAACCCTCGCCCGCGGTGCCCGATTGGTCGAGCTGCTCAAGCAGGGCCAGTACGAGCCCATGCCCGTCGCCCGGCAGGTGATGCAAATCTTCGCCGGAACCAACCGCGACGACCCCCAGAAGCGCGGCTGGCTGCGCGAGGTGCCGGTGCAGGACGTGGTCCGGTGGGGCCGCGAGTTCGCCGAATTCATGGACGGGAAGTACCCCCAGGTGGAGAAGGACATCGCCGCGAAGCGCGAAATCTCCCCCGAGACCAAGGCCCTCCTCAGCAAGGCCATCGGCGAATTCAACGAGCTGTTCAAGCCGGGCCAAGCCGCCTAGCGGGCCCATGCCCAGGTTCGACGGTCGCCTCCTCGTCTTGCTCGCGGGAGCGGCCCTCCTCGCATGCCCACCCTCCAAGCCTCCGCAGAAGGCGAAGGAACTGTGCGGCAACGGCATCGACGACAACGGCGACGGGAAGACCGACTGCGCCGATCCGGACTGCTTCTCCGAGGGCATCTGCCGTCTGGAAACCGAGACCTGCGACAACGGGCGCGACGACAACGCCAACGGCCTTTCCGACTGCGCGGACCCCGACTGCACCTTCTTCGCCGCCTGCGTGAAGGTGGAGCTGTGCGACAACGGCAAGGATGACGACGGGGACGGAAAACCGGACTGCCGAGACCCGAAGTGCGCCGGCCGGCCGGGCTGCGGCGACGGGGGCGCCGAGGCCGGAAACTGCGGCGACGGCATCGACAACGACAACGACGGCACCCGCGACTGCCAGGACCAGCCCGACTGCCAATCCGGCGCTTGCGGCGCCGGCTGCCAGTGCGCGGGCACCGCGAAGAAGGAGCTGGCCTGCGGAGACGGAAACGACAACGACGCCGACGGCCGGCCCGACTGCCTGGACCCCGACTGCGAGGGCGCGCTCTGCGGAGCCGGCTGCACCTGCACCGCCGGCTCCTCGCGCGAGGTGGCCTGCGGCGACGGCCAGGACAACGACGCGGACACCAAGTCCGACTGCGCCGACGGCGACTGCGAGGCCCAAGGCTGCGGCACCGGCTGCACCTGCACCACCGGCGCGAAGAAGGAGACCGCCTGCACCGACTCCTCCGACAACGACGGCGACGGCCAGCAGGACTGCGCCGACTCCGACTGCGCAGGCACTTCCTGCGGCACCGGCTGCAGCTGCGTCGGCGGCGCGAAGAAGGAAACCCTCTGCGGAGACAGCTCCGACAACGACGGCGACGGAAACCGGGATTGCGCCGACCAGGATTGCGCCGGAGCGGCGGGCTGCGGCAGCGGCGGCCCCGAGGCCGGAAACTGCGGCGACGGCATCGACAACGACAACGACGGCTTCCGCGACTGCGAGGACACCGCCGACTGCAACGGCTCCTCTTGCGGAGGCGGCTGCACCTGCTCCGGCGGCCTCAAGCGGGAGTCGGACTGCACCGACGGCTCGGACAACGACGGCGACGGCCAAGTCGACTGCGCGGACCAGGACTGCCAGGGCGCGGGGAACGAGGTGTGCAACGACCTGTTGGACAATGACTGCGACCGGGCGGTGGACTGCGCCGACTCGAGCTGCGCCGGAAACCCCGCCTGCAGCGGGCTCACCGACGGCATGCCCTGCGCCTCGGACCCGCAGTGCGCCGGGGGAAGGTGCCGCACCGAGCTCTCCACCGGAATCCCAAGCGGAGCCTGCGCCAACGCCTCGAGCTGCAGCACCTCCTCCGACGCCGGCTGCGCAGGGGGAATCTGCGCGCAGGACGAGCTGGGCACCTACTGCCGTATGCGCTGCACCGGTAACGGGCTCGGCGGCAGCGGCCGCTGCCGGCCGGCCTTCGCCTGCCACGACGCCGACTACGACTCCACCACCGATAACAGCTACTGCGTGCCTCTGTGCAACGCCGACGCGGACTGCTCCGGCACCGGCGCCAACTACGGCTGCAACCCCTGGAGCAAGCGCTGCGAAAACAAGGACAAGGGCCTGGGGAAATACGGCGCCGCCTGCAGCTCCAATGGCCAGTGCGAGACCGGCGAGTGCCAGACCTTCAACCCGGGCGGCTACTGCCTGGGCAAGTGCACCAAGACCGCGAAGAGCTGCGGCGGAGACGGCGTCTGCGGCTATTCGAGCGGCGGGGACAACACCGGCACCTGCTACGACGGCTGCACCACCGCCGCCGACTGCCGCCCCAGCCCCTACAACTGCACCTCTCCACCCGAGGGCACCGGCAGCGTCTGCTACTGCCGAATCCTGGGAGAGCTCTGCTCCAACAACTCCCAGTGCTGCTCGGGCTTCTGCAACTTCTTCATCTGTTTTTAGTCCGGCTGTGCTTCCAAAGCCTTTCTGAGGGCCATGCCCTCCGGGGTGTCGCGGAGCTGGATGAGCGACTGCACGTAGTAGGTGAGCGCCCAGAGCTTCTCCTCCGGGAGGACCCCTTTCCACCCCGGCATCGCCGCTCCGCCGATGCCCACCCCGATGGTGCGGTAGAGGTCCTCCCGCTGCATCTGCTCGGTGTAGGCGGCGAAGCGGCGATCCCCCTCGTGCACCTGCGCCCCCACCGGATAGGCGCTCTTCACCCGATGGAAGAGAAAATCCGGCGGCAACGCCCGGTGCGGCCGGACCGCCGCCAGACTGGGCCGGCCCTCCGACATCCTCTTGCAGGCCTCCCCGAAGAAGCGGATCCGCGGCTTCCTCCCGTGCCCTAGGGCCTCTTCCGCCGGCAGGTAATCCCAGCCCTCCTTCCGCTCGCGGTCGCGCTCCAAGAGCGCCCCGTCGAGCTGCAAGGACAGCTCCTCCACATCCTCCAAGGGCTCGGCGAAGAGCACTTCGCAGCCCGACACCCTTCCGCCCAGCTGCCGAAGCGTCGGGTACTCGGTCTCCTTGAGCGAGGTGCGGTACATCTCGGGAGCAAACTCGGTGATGGGCTCGCCGGTCACCTTCCGGTTGAGCTCGGAAAGCTCGCTCTGCAGAACGTAGCTCGCGTGGCAGCCCGAGCAGCCCGCCCCGTCCTGCGCCACGTGGTACACCTGACGGCCCAGCGCGATGGCCTCCGCCTCGTGGCCCTTCCAGGGGTCGGCTGACACCTCCAACTCCGGCGGCACCTCTTCTTCGGCCCAACGGGGGCTGAGCGATTTCAGGTAGGCGATGATCGCCCTCCGCTCCGCCAAGGAGACGTCCCAGGGGAGCATCGGCGTCCCGTGCAGCCCCCTGCGGATGGTGCGCTCCAGCGCGCTGTCCACCGGCAACTGCCCGAAGGCGGTGCCGGGGAACTTGAAAAGCCCGCGGGCGAAGTTCCGCGGCGGCGGCCGCATCCCCGGCGAGGAGGGCCCGTTTCCGTCGCCCTTCTCGCCGTGACAGGCATAGCAATTCATCATGTATGCCTCGTAGCCATCGCCCAGCAACTCCGGCTCGAGCAACTGGCCGGAGGAAAGCCGCACCGGCTGGGTGAGCTCCTTGCGCTTGCAGCCGGAGAGGAGCGCCAAAGCGGCGGCCAGGACGACCCCGGAGAGGCGAATCCCAGACATGTCTGCCTCCTAGTAGAGGAAAAGCAAAACAAACATCAGCGCCCACACCGCGCCGACGAAATGCCAGTACCAGGCCCAAAGCTTCGGCCCCAGGTGCCGCGCCGGCCGGTACGCGCCCCGGTGCGCCCTCACCCCCACCACCGAGAGGCCGACGAGGCCCACCAGGACGTGCGCGGCGTGGAGCCAGGTCAGCCCATGAAGCGCCGAGCCGAATGTCCCCGCATCCGGCCCTAGCCCGAGCCGCAGCAACCGCACCCAAAGAAGGCCCTGCATCGCGAGGAAGGCTGCTCCCAGCGACGCCGCCGCGAAGGCCCACCGGCCGAAGTGGGTGCCGCCTCGCCGCAGAGAGGCCAGCCCGAGCTGGAGCACCGCGCTCGAGAGGGCCAACAGCCCGGTGTTGAGCGCCGGAAGGATGAGCGGCGCCTCGGGCAACCCCGGCGGCGGCCACGGCCCGGTCCGGCTCCTCACGTAGAGGTAGGCGAAGAGGAAGGTGGCGAACACCATCGCCAAGGAGGCCAGCAGCACCACCATCCCCACCGAGGCGGTCGTCTCGCTCTCTCGATGCGGCCGGTAAGGGAGAAGCTCGCCCATCGCCGTCTCCGCCATCGGCCTCTCCTCAGGGCTCACCGGCCGGCCGGTCCGCCGCGGCCTTGCGGATGAGCCTCACCGCCGCCAGCGCCACCGCGAAGGGCACCAGCATCATCCCCCACACCAGGTAGCTGGAGAGCCGCGCCTCGTCCCTCCCGGCGCAGGCGGGGCAAGCCAGGGCCGCGCCCGAAAAGAGCGCCGACAGGGCGGTCAGCCATCGGCCAAAGGCGCTCACCGCAGCAGCCTCCAGGTTGCCTCTGCCACCAGCACGAAGGCGTAGAGCGCCGGGGCGAGAAACGGCAGCGTCACCGTCAGCTTGAGCGCCCGCATCTCGTGCCGCAGGTGCATGAAGTAGTAGGCCACGAAGGCCGCCTTCATGACCGCCATTGCCACCAGCGCCGTCCCCACCAGGACCCGGGGAATCTCCAGCGAGGGGTTGGCGACGGCTATCTCCAGCGAGGTGAGCAGCGCGAGCAGCCCCCACACCACCAGGTAGGGCTTTCGGGTCTGAGCCGACATGTCCGCTCCTAGAGCAGGTAGATGAAGGTGAAGACGAGGATCCAGATCAGGTCCACGAAGTGCCAGAAGAGTCCGAGAATCTCGACCTCGCTGGCGCCGGCCTTCCCGAGCCGCACCCTGGGCACCGTGGCAAGGATGTAGAGCGTGCCGGCGAGGACGTGCATCCCGTGGAAGGTGGTGGTGACGTAGAAGGTGCTGGCGTAGGCGCTGTGCCCGAGCCACAGCCCCTCGGTGGCGAGCCCGTGCGAGAAGACCCCGAAGATGCCGAAGTACTCCTCGGCCTGGCCGAGCAGAAACCCCACCCCGCCGAGCGCGGTGAGGACGAGCCACTTCACCGCCGCGCGACGGTTCCCCTCCGAGGCGCTGGCCACCGCCAGCACCATCGTCACGCTCGAGCAGATGAGCCAGAAAGTGAGCAGGGCGGTGAAGTTGATGCCCAACTCGGGCTCTCCGGCACGGTGCCAGCTCTCCGCCGCCGGCACCTGCCCCCGCAAGATGCCGTAGGCCAGCAGCAGCCCGCCGAAGGAGAAAGCGTCGGAGATGAGGAAGATCCACATCGCGAGCTTGCCTGGGGTGGCGATGCCGAAGTAGCGGTCGGGGGACAGCGCGTGGGCTTCGCCGGTCAGGGCGGTGGCGATGGCGCTCATTCGTCGGGCTCCTGCGCGCGAGAGTCAGGCGGCCACTCGGTAACGGCCGGCCTTTCGTCCAGCAAGGCCAACCCCAGAGGCGCGGGGGGTGGGTTCAGTACTGGACAGCTCGGGCCGACCGCTGGCGGATCAGCGCCCGCCAGTGCTCGGGGTGAGACGAAACGGGCGGCGTCCAACAACTCCCGGTGAGGAGGTGGGCTGGCTGGGTTGCTCCCGGGGCGTCCATGTGCTCACGCGCTCAGCCGGGCGTCCCGGACCAGCTCCACGACTCTGGTTTCGAGCCGGAGGCAAGACTCGATTTCGCGGTCCAGGAGCGAGCGGTCGGCGGCGAAGTTCCGCTCGTAGTCGGCCTTGTCGCGCCAGGTCTCGAGCCTGGCGAGCGTCTGCTGGTATTCCGGTTCGAGGCGTCCCGGCTTCACGAAATGGAGGCCGAGCACCGAGACCAGCCCGCGGTGGCTTCTCACCTCGATGCCATCGACGGCCAGCAACGCCCGGGAGAAGTGCATCGCCGCGAAGTAGAGGCGGCTGAGCGCGTCCAGCACTAGACCGAGGTCGCGCAGCGCAGTTGCGGCGCGGAGAGCGTCGCGGCCCAGGGACAGCTCGGCAGTCACCGCCTCCTGGCGCGCGTTCGCGGTCACAGCGGAACACCATCGCGCGCGATTTCGGTCGCCAGCAGCCGCTCGGTCTCTTCCATCCCGCGGAAGCGGGCCGCGTCGATTGCCACCGGTGTCAAGAGCACGTTGTGCCGGGAGGTGATCTCTGCCGCCCGGCGGACGATTTCCTCCATCTCGGCGGCGGTAAGCTCGCGCACCGCGAGCAGCACGTCGACGTCCGATTCGAGCGGCACTGCCTCACCGCGCGCGTACGAGCCAAACAGTACCAGCCGCTCCAGGCGGGCGCCGAACCGCTCGCGCGCGTACGAGGCAAGCTCGCCGAGGGCCCGCTCGACGTCGGGAGGAAGCACCGGCTTTTTCACGCCCGAATCGTCTGCGCGGCACCTCTCCTCTGTCAACGCCCCTAGCTGCGCCCGGTTGGCGTCCGACCTGAGCCGCGCGAGGATCAGTCCCGCCCAGGGGGACATCCTCTACTCCGTGTGCAGCGCGATGCCGGCGAAGAGGCGATCGACCGCAAGCTCGCAGCCGATCGACTCGAGGCGAACCCGCGCCCCGCTTCGCGCCTCGAGGCGAGCCCACTTGGATGGGCCGCGGCGAAACACCTCGACCAGCGGCTCCCGGTGCGACGCCAGCACGTACTCGGACACCGAGGGCATCTGCCGAGAGTGCTCGAACTTCTCGCCGCGGTCGTATCCCTCGGTGGAGTCGCTGGTCACTTCCACCAGCACGACCGGGTTCACCGCGCTGTTCTTGTCCAGCGGGTCGCGCTGCAGCTCGCCGCAGATGACCGCCGCGTCGGGATAGGTGGCCAGACCGCTGGCGAGGACTTTCACCCGGAGGTCCGAGGTGTACACCCGGCAGGGCTTGCCCTCGAGCTGGGCGCCCAACTCCCCGATGACCGCGGCCGCCAACGCCGCATGTTCAGGGGTGCCCCCGGCCATCGCGAAGATTTCGCCGTCTAGGAACTCATGCTTGATCGGGCTGTCCCGCTCGATCGCGATGTACTGCTCCCAGGTGTACCGGTGATGCGACGGGGCGCGCAGTTGCCCACTGTACGCATCCGGCGCTCGCCGCGCCATCCGCCGCGACCGAGGAGTTCCACGCGCTCTTCGACGCTGGCTACCTCTCGGTCACGCCGTCCGGTTCAAGCGGGCGTCCTGAGTGCTGCGACTCGCCAGGGCCGGAAGGGGCGGAGGCGCCGGTGGAAGCTGCGTAGCGCTCTTGCCGAGCGGCTCTTACGGCTCGACGATGGCCGTTACTGCAGCTTGCTCCCCAGGTCCTGGAGCTGCGTCCTCAGCGTCCCGTCGTACACCACCGAGCCCACTTGGGCCGCGACTCCGCCCAGCACCCCCCGGTCCACCGCCGCCTCCAGCAACACCTCGCGCTGGGTGAGCTGCGCTAGCGAGCGCTCCAGCTTGGAGAGCAGCTCCAAGGAGAGCGGCGCCGCGCTGGTCACCTTCCCGCGCACCCTTCCCGCCTGCTGATCCGCCAGGTCTCGATAGACCCGGGCGATGTCCGGGAGGAAGGCCAGCCGATTCCGGTCCACCAAGAGCCGGAGGAAGTTGGCGAACGGCTCGTCCAGCTCGCCTAGTAGCCCCATCACCCCCTCCATCACGCCTGAACGCTGCTCGCGGGTGAAAGCCGGGTTGGTGGCCACGCTCCACAGCTCGCGGTTGTCCTCCAGAAGGCGCACCATCCCCGAGAGCTGCTCCAGCACCTCGTCCGCCCGCTGCCCCGACAGCTCGATGAGCGCGCGAGCATACCGCCTGGCCAGCGAGACGTTCGCCATCTTGCGGCGCCTCTAGCACGGGGCGCCATCCGTGGCGAGCATTAGCTGGGTTGCACTTCAAAGGAGGACGCCTTGAGCGAGTTGATTGACAAGCTCCGGGGGAAGATTCGCGAGCTGGCCGGCGCGGCCACTGGGCACCGCCGCGTGGAGGCCAAGGGGAAGGCCGAGCAGCCAAAAGGCGAGGTGAAGGGAAAGGCCGAGGAGCCGAAGCACGAGGTCAAGGAGGCCGGCCGGGAGGCGGAGCGGCCTTCTCCGAGCTGAGAAAGGGAATTTCGGCGCGGGCCGTGGTTGACTGTGCCCGATGGACGGGCCAGTCATCGGCATCGACCTCGGAACCACCTTCAGCGCGGTGGCCTCCGTCGAGGCCAAGCGGCCGTACATCATCCCCAACCGCACGGGCGAGCGGCTGACGCCGTCTTTGGTGGGGTTTACCCCGACAGGCGAGCGAGTGGTGGGCGAGCGGGCACGGCTGCTGGCGGAGGAGTACCCCGAGAGCGTGGCCTTCGCGACCAAGCGCTTCATCGGCCGGCGCTGGAGCTCGGACTTGGCCGCCTCCGCGCGAGCGGTGGTCCCCTACCCGCTGGTGAGCGGCCCGTCGGGGGAAATCCGCATCCGGCTGGCGGGGAAGGTGCTCCCCATCACCCAGGTGTCGGCGATGGTGCTGGGGGAGCTGAAGCTGGACGCCGAGGCCCACTTCAAGCGACCGGTCAGCCAGGCGGTGGTGACGGTGCCGGCCAACTTCGATGACGGGCAGCGCAACGCCACCAAGGAGGCGGCGCGCATCGCCGGCCTCGAGGTGCTGCGCATCGTCAACGAGCCCACCGCCGCGGCGGTGGCCTACGGCCTCTCCTCCTCCTTCCAGGGGCGCGCCCTGGTCTTCGACCTGGGCGGGGGAACCTTCGACGTCTCCATCCTGGAGGTGGAGAAGGGCGTGTTCCAGGTCAAGGCCACCGGCGGAGACCCCTACCTCGGGGGAGAGGACTTCGACGAGCGCATCGTCCAGTGGCTGGTGGCCCAGGTGCCGGAGACGTTCCGGGACGTGGTGAGCCACGACAAGCTCTCCATGCAAAGGCTGAAGGTGGCCGCCGAGCGGGCCAAGCGCGAGCTGAGCGAGGTCGAGGAGGCCGCCATCTCGGTCGCCGAGCTGGGCGACCACACCGCCACCCACCGGCGCTACGTGGAGCTGAACACCGCCCTCACCCGCACCTTCTTCGAGGCGCTCTCCGAGCCACTCTCGCGGCGCTGCCTGAACGTCTGCGAAAAGGTGATGGCCGACGCCGAGCTGGAGCCGCGCTCGATGGACGTGGTCTTGCTCGTGGGAGGAATGACCCGGGTGCCCCTGGTGCGGCGGCTGGTGTCCGACTTCTTCGGCAAGCAGGCCGCCGCCGGGGTCAACCCGGACGAGGTGGTGGCCCTGGGCGCGGCGGTGCACGCTTCCGAGCTGTCGGGGCGCAGCGGGGCGGCGCTGCTCATCGACGTCACCGCCCACTCCCTGGGCGTGGGGGTGTTGGGCGGCAAGGTGCGAAGGCTCATCGGGAGGAACACCCCGGTGCCGGTGGCGGCGAGGGAAATCTTCTTCCCCGGGAGGGCAGGCCAGACCGAAGCCCGCATCCCCGTCTACCAGGGGGAGAGCGACTCCGCCGAGGCCAGCGTCAAGCTGGGAGAGGTGGTGCTGCACGACCTCACGGTGGGCAAGCGCACCGACGTGCCCATCGAGGTCTGCTTCGAGCTGTCCAGCGAGGGCACCCTCTCGGTTCGGGCGATGGACCTGAGCACCGGCCTGGCCGAAGCCACCCGCATCGAGGCGCGCACCGAGCTGAGCCAGCCCGAGGTGGAGAAGCTGCGCGAGGAGCAGCAAGAGTACGCCCGCTCCGAGAGCGAGAAGCTGACCGACTCGGTCGCCGACGTGCTCTCGGACTTGCTCCAGCGGGCGCGGAAGCTGGCCCAAAACCTAGAGGTGGGCGCCAGGGAGAACCCCGGCCCGGAGGCGGACGCCACCGTGGCTCGGGTGCAGTCGCTCATCGAGGCCGCCGAGCAGGCCGCCCGGGAAAAGGACCTGGGCGCGATGGCCGAAGTCACCCGCACCCTCGAGGGGCTGGTCGGGAAACGGAAGCTCAGCCGCTCCGGAAACTGAAAGTCAGCTTCTCGGTGCCGAGGAGAAACTCGTCCCCGTCGTCGATCTTCCTCCGGGCGATGCGCTGCCGGTTGTACCAGGTGCCGTTGGAGGATTTCAGGTCCTCGATCACGATCTCGTTCCCTTGCCGCGAGATGGCGGCGTGCTCCCGGGAAACCCGGTTGGAGTCGATCACCAGGTTGCAGTGCTTTCCCCGCCCGATGAGGAAGCGCTCTCCGCTCACCCTTTGAGGGTGCCGGTTGTTGTTGACGGTGACGAACAGGGCCAGCTTGCCCGCCGCGCGGCGCTTCGGGGGAGGAGGGGGCTCGGGTTGGGGCTCCGGCTCCTCCTCCGGTTGCTCTTCGGGCGGCTCCTCCTCCGGCGCTTGCTCCTCTCCGCCCTCCTCGGCCGCCTCCTGCTCCTCCTCGAATTCGTTCAGGGGCTCTCGCGCCTCGTCCTCCACCGCGGCCCGAAGCTCCTCGTCCTCCATGTGCTCGGGCTCGACGTCCTCCTCCGGCTCCGGCTCCCGAGCCGGGGCCGGCCGCACGTTCCGCTTCCCCTTGGCGTGCTCCGGGTTGGTGGGAGCCTGGTGCGCCTCCTCCTCCAACTCGGAGTTTCCCTTCTTCACCGTCTGGCCCGGCGAGAGGTAGCCGTGCGCCCGCGCGAGTTGGAAGATGGCCTGGTTGAGCAGGGCGTCGCGGTCGACGCCCATCTCCCGGGCCATCGCCTCCAGCGTCTCCCACAGGTGGTCCGCCACCGCCACGCTGCGGGCCCTGCCGCTCTTCGGTTGGCTCATCCTTCTTCCCGGCTCTCTACCTTACCGCCCGGCGCTCCGCTGTCGAGAGCGTGTCTGGCATTGGCTGATCCGCCCCTCAGCCTTTCGACTCCTCCCCCCTCCTCCCCTCAGGTTTTTGAGGCGCCCCTCCCCATAACCGCGCGAGATTACTACGCCTGGTGCTGGCCCAGGGCTCGCACCCGGGGAAGATGGTCGGAAAGTCTCGCAAGAGTAAACGGGAGGAATCGCGATGAGGATTTGTCTTTGGCGCGCGGCGGCCCTGGCTTCGGCGATAGGTGCAGTGGGCCTCTACGGCTGCGGCAGCAACATTCCCCAGCCGCAGGCGGTGCAGAACCGGGTGACGCTGCAGAGCTTCTCGGGGCCGAGCTCCTGTGCGGACCTCGAGCAGTACATCGAGGACACCGCGGTCCTGGACATGCGCACGCGCATGGAGGCGATGAAGGACGGCAGCGGCGGCTGGTGGGGCTGGGACGTCGCCCGGGGCGGGGACACTTCGGAGGCGATGGCGGGGGCGCCGGCGGCGGACGGTAAGGCCTCCTCCGGGCCGAGCGCCTACACCACCACCAACACCCAGGTGGCGGGAGTGGACGAGGCGGACTTCGTGAAGAACGACGGCACCCGCATCTTCGTCCTCTCCGGGCAGAACCTCTTCCTCTCGCGCAGCTGGCCGGCCTCGCAGCTCTCCTTGGCCGGGCAGCTCAAGATTGAAGGCTGGCCGAGGGAGATGTTCCTCGACGAGAAGGACCACGTGGTCATCTTCTCCCAGGTGTGGGAGCCCTACGCCTTGGACCAGCGCTTTGCCGGCGCGTCGGCCTGCTCGCCGATGTATTGCGGCTACTACTACTCCAACACCGTGAAGATGACGGTGGTGGACGTGAGCGACCTCTCTTTGCCGAAGGTGACCCACGAGTTCTACCTGCCCGGCTCCTACAGCAACTCGCGGCGGATTGGCTCCTCCATCCGGCTGGTGCTGTCGGATCAGTTCCTCTTCCCGGCGGACGTGCGCTGGTGGCCGGAGTACTCCGAAGGCCTCTACGAAGACAAGGGCAGGCTCTCCCGCGCCATCGACGAGTTGATGGTGGAGAACGAGAAGAAGATTCGCGCCCACGCGCTCGCCGACTGGCTGCCGGAGTCGCGCTCCCTGGTCGGCGGCACCGAGACGAAGATCGGCTACGACTGCTCCAGCTTCTACAAGACCAACGCCCCCACCAAGCTCGGGCTGGTGACGGTGGCCACCTTGAACCTCGACCGGCCGGAGCAGGTCGGCCGCACCTCGGTGGTGGCGGAGTCGGGCGAAATCTACGCCTCCACCTCCTCGCTCTACGTGGCCAACCGGCATTGGTGGTGGTGGCCGCAGCCGGGGCAGACCGACGCCACCTATATCCACAAGTTCGACATCACCAACCCCGACCAGGCCGCCTACGTGGCCTCCGGGCAGGTGGACGGCCACATCGTGGACCAGTTCTCGATGGACGAGGACCAGAACGGCTACTTCCGCATCGCCACCACCATCGCCCGAAGGGTGAACGACCCCTTCAACCGGTGGGGCCGGCTGGAGACCACCAACCTGCTCCAGGTGTTGGGCGAGGACTCCGGCTCGCTCAAGGTGGTGGGGAAAAGCCCCGAGCTGGCCAAGGGCGAGCGCATCTTCAGCTCGCGCTTCGTGGGCGACAAGGGCTACGTGGTCACCTTCCGCCAGATTGACCCGCTCTTCACCTTCGACCTCTCCGACCCCACCCAGCCCAAACCGGTGGGCGAGCTGAAGGTGCCCGGCTTCTCCTCGTACATCCACCCCATCGACCAGGACCACCTGCTCACCATCGGCACCTACATCCCGGAGAACAACACCGACTGGCGGGCGCGGGCGCTGCAGCTCACCATCTTCGACGTGAGCGACCTCTCCAGCCCCAAGCAGAAGTTCGTCCAACTGGTGGGCACCGCCTACAGCTGGAGCGAGGCGCAGTACGAGCACAAGGCCTTCAACTACTTCCCGGAGAAGAAGCTTCTGGCCATCCCCTTCTTCGACTGGAAGTACGGCACCACCTCCTCGGGCGACTACTGGTACAGCTTCGTCTCCGACCTCCGGGTGTACGGCATCGACACCGCGAGCGGCATCACCCCCAAGGGCGCGGTCTCGATGAAGGACGTCTACCAGGTGTTCAACGACTACGGCTGGAGCTACTACTGGCAGCCGATGGTCCGGCGCAGCGTGATGGCCGACCAGTACGTCTACGCCATCTCCGACGCCGGCATCCGGGTGGCGGACATCTCCAACCTCTCCTCGCCCATCGCCACGGTGAAGTTCACCAAGTCCGCCGAGAAGTGAGCCGAATCGCCGGGAGGCCGGCAGATTGAACCCGGCCGGGGCTCGAAGAGGGCTCCGGCCGGGGCCTTTGACGTTTCCGGCGGCGCGCCACAGCTTTGAGGGCATGGACCTCGAGCAACTGGCGGCGGCCGAATGGCGGCAGGTAGGAGAATTCCTCTATCAGCTCGACGCGGAACGCATCCCTGGCGGGCGGGTGCCGGTGCGGATTGTCGGAGACGAGCAAGTGCTCGCCCGCGCCCAGGCGGAGGGAGCGGCCTCGGCTCTCATCGAGGCCTCGCGGCTTCCGGGCACGGTGGGCTTCGCGGTGGGCTTTCCCAATCTCGGCGAGAGATGGGGCTTCCCGGCCGGGGCAGTTCTCGCCACCGAGTACCCGAGCGGCGCCCTCGTGCCCTCGGCCGTGGGGCCGGACGTCAACTGCGGGCTCCGCCTCCTCAGCTCGCCTCTGGGCGAGGGAGAGCTGATGCCCAGGCTCCACCGCCTGCTGGACGAGCTGGAGTGGTCGATTCCCATCGGGGTGGAGCGGGGAGGCACCTTCGCCCTCTCGCGAAGGGAGCTGGAGGAGTTGTTGGCCGAAGGCAGCCGCTACCTGGTGCGGGAGAAGGGAGTGGGGAGGTTAGCCGACCTGTGGACCACGGACGCCGGGGGCCACTTCCACGACGCCGACGCCGAGCACCTCTCCGGGCCGGCGAAGAGCGCCGGGCTCACCCAGCTGGGGACGCTAGGCACTGGGCGGAGCCACTTCGTGGAGGTGGAGGTGGTGGACCGCTTGTACGACGAAGCGGCGGCGGGGAGGCTCGGCCTCGGGTTGGGGAAGGTGGCGCTCTTGCTCCACGCCGGGGCCCGGCGGTTGGGGCAGCGGACCTACGAAGAGGCGGTGGAGCACGCCCACCACTCGATGGAGGAGCGGCGAGAGAAGGAGCCCCGGCCGGGCTTGGTCTGGGCGCCGCTCTCCTCGATGGAGGGGCTTCGGTGCTACCACGCGCTGAGGGCCGCGGCCAACTACGCCTTCGCCAACCGGCACGTGCTCACCCACCAGGCCCGGCTCGCCTTCCACCGGGTGTTCGGCGGCCCGCCCGAGCAGGTGCTGGAGGTGGCGTACGACTCCGCCGCCAACGTGGTGGGAGTCGAGCGCCTGGGTGAGAAGGTGGTCTGCATGCACCGGCGGGCGGCGGTGGGCGCCTTCGGCCCGGGGAGGGACTCCTTGCCGCACCTCTACCGGGACATCGGCCAGCCGGTGCTCTTGCCCGGCAGCATGGGCGCTCACTCCTACGTGATGCTCGCCCAGGAGGCCGCCTCCGAGCTCTGCCTGGCCAGCGCCTGCCACGGGACGGGGAGGGTGCTCAGTCGCAGGCTGGCGAGGAAGGGCGTGACCGCCTCCGCGCTCCTGGAGGGGATGGAGAAAAAAGGAGTGCTGCTTCGCTCCCCGGCCGCCGGCGAGCTGCGGGAGGAGGCCCCCGAGGCCTACCGGGAGGTGGACCGCACCGCGGAGATTCTGGAGCGGGCCGGGGTGGCGAGGAAGGTGGCCCGCCTGCGGCCGCGGGCGGTGCTCAAGGGCTGACGAACAGCGGCTCGATTCCGGAGAGCCGCAATCACCGACCGGAGAGCTCTTCCAGCTCCTCGCGCAGCCGTTTCACCGTCCGCTCGGAGCGCTGGGCCGCGGGAAGGCCCTCGGCGAACGACACCGCCTCCCCGAGCACCGCCCTGGCTCCGGCCGAGTCTGCCTTCTTGGAGAGGACGGAGGCCTTGGTCTCCAACACTCGCAGGCGGCGAGGGCCGTAGACTTTCGAGAGGGCGCGCTCGCAGGCGGCGAGGGCCTCCTCCAGCCTCCCCAGCTCGCGGTAGAGCAGGGCCAGGCGCGCCGGAGGGTTGTAGTCTTTGGGCAAGTCGCGCTCGCTCCGCTCCAGGGCCGGCACAGCGCGCGCCGGCTCGCCGAGGGCGATGGCCGCCGACACCCGGTGGGAATCGAAGGCCGCGCGTGCCTCCGGGTTCGCGGCCTTCTCCGCCTCCGCCTCGAGGAAGGCGAGCCATTGCCCGGCGATTTCCTTCGCTCCGGGATCGGAACCCTTGGCCTCCAGCAGCAGCTCGTAGAGCCCGGAGCGGTCGTCGGCGAGCAGTCCGGGAAGGCCGAGCGCCTCCCGGGCCAGCGGCTGGAGCGCCGCCAGGTGCGGAGCGGGCGCCTCCAGCAAAAGGGCGCAGCTCATCCCCCACACCACCGCGTTGGCGAAGGAGGGGCCGCGCGGCAGCTCCGGGGCGTGCTTGGCCGCGGAGCGGGCGCATTCCTCGTGCTGCTCGGCCCCGTAGAGGGAGAGGAGGAGCGACTCCACTGCCCGGGGGCGCTTGGGCCAGCCTTTGGCGCCGTGGGCGATGGCCTCGGCGTAGGCGAGGGCGGCCTCGGCGGGCTTGCGTTCTCCGTAGAGCCGGTCGGCCCTGGCGAGGGCCGCATCGGCGGCCTCGGCGGGGGCTCCCGCGAGCGCGCGCTCGCCGTCCTCCAGCATCCGCTCGAGCTGGGGGACGGTGGCGGTGCCCAGCCACTTGAAGGCGGCGGCCTCGGTGGAGGCATCCACCACCAGGAAGGTGGGCCAGGTGTCCACCGGGAAGCGCTCGAGGAAGGGAAGGTTTTTTTCCTTCTCGGTGTCCACGCTCAGCCAGACGAAGCGGCCGGCGTGGCGGGAGAGGGCGCGGTCGGTGAAGACGTGGCTGTGCATGAAGCGGCAGGTGTGGCACCAGGGGGCCCAGGCGTCGATGAAAAGAGGGAGCTTCCGGGAGCGGGCGAGGGCGAGGGCGCCTGGGTAATCGTCCTCGATGAAGGGAAGGGCGAAGGAGGAGTGGCCGCCGCCGGCGCGCGGGGTGGCGCAGCCGGCGAGCGCGAGGAGGAGGAGGGCTTTGTGCATGGCGCCCGCGGTATAGCGAGATTTCCCCTCTCCCGCGTGCGGGAGAGGGTCAAGGCGGGCTTGGGGGCTCCGGCCCGGCGGGCCGACGCCTCCTTGGCCGAGTCGGCATTCAGGCTGCCTGAGGGAACCAGGCCGCAAGTACTTCGCGGAGCTTCTGAAAGGCCGGGTCTGTACAGGCATCAAGGCCGACGCGCTCGGCGAGCGTTCGGTAGCGCGCCGACGAGCGTGGCTTGCGCGACATGAACAGCGCCTGTTCCATATTCTTGTCGGCGCAACCGGAGCGCACGCTTCCGCGCGCTCAAATCCTCTCGTGTCAACCGGTGAACCAGGTGTTGGCATCGCCTGGAGCCGCCGGTGCCGGGCCGGTCAGCCGAACAGCTCGGAAGCAGCGCCGAGAGCCCTCTCTTCATCGGGCGCGCGGGGTGGCGCAGCCGGCGAGCGCGACGAGGAGGAGGGCTTTGTGCATGGCGCCCGCGGTGTAGCGAGATTGCCCCTCTCCCGCGTGGCGAGAGAGGGTCTGGGTGAGGGGAGTTTTCTTCCTCTCCTACCTCGCCGGCGGGGCGCGCCGGGCGCGGCGGATCTCCGTGTTGTCCTTGCAGGAGGTGCCCCGCTCGCCCCTGTCCGCGCCCTTCTGAATCTTCGGGACTTCGGGGATGGCCTGGGCGCGGCTCTCCTTGAGCTGGGAGGTGTTGGTGCGGAGGTCGGCGTCGCGCTTTTCCGCCAGCGCGGGCCTCAGCACTCCGTTGCGGGTGAAGGCCATCATCAGCACCGGCCGGCCCAGGGGCACCTCCGCGCTGGCCTCCATGTCCCAGGTGTGCCAGGTCTTCCCGTAGGTGGAGATGGCCTTCTTCAGAAACTCGGTTTCCTTCCCCTCGCTCATCCCCGGAGTCACCAGCATCCCGGAGGTGACTTCGTAGACGTGGGAGTGCCAGAGGGCCTTCTCCGGCTCGGGCAGGGAGGCGAAAGTCTTCTCGTCGATGATGTACTCGATGCCCATCAACTTGGCGTTCTCGCCGTAGCCATCCCAAAGCGCGCACTGGATGGGCCCGGTCTTCGGGGTGGCGCAGAAGTGGTGGATGTCGCTCTGCTCCTCCGGGTGGGCATCGCGCATGTGGAAGCCGTCCAGCCACAGGCTGAGCTTGGCGGGAGGAAGCTCCGAGGTCCTCGGAGCCGACTTCCGCTCGTCCGCAATGGACTTCGCCGGCGCCAGCGCCAACGCAGCCACCAGGCCCGCCGCCGCTGTCTTCAGAAGAGACTTCATCGACATGGTTTTCCTCCCCGGTGCTCGAGGCACCGCCCGAGTGACGTACAGCTGGCGGGAAGATGGTCGTGAGGCGCGCCCGCGGAAGGGGGACCGCACGGCTCGTGGCTCGACCGGCTGGGCAGCGGGCGATCAGGCCGGCCGGAGGGTGAGGAGGGCCAGCTCGGGCTCGGAGTTGACGCGGACCACGGGGCCGCCGCGGCCGAAGCCGAGGCCGCGGTTGACGTAGAGCTGGTTGCCGCGGACGTCGTAGAGGCCGCGGACGTAGGGCTGTCCGGCGGTGCGGAAGAGGCCCTCGGTGACGCCGGGCACCACGAAGTGGCCTCCGTGGGTGTGCCCGGAGAGGCAGAGCAGGCCTTCATCCTCGGGGAGCTGGTTGGCGGTAGGAGGGCTATGGGTGAGCACGAGCCTAAAGCCGCGCTTCTTGACGCCGGCGAAGGCCTGGTGGACGTCGTCGTGGTTGGTATGGCCGTCGTCGACGCCGACCACCGGGAAGGGAACGCCGCGCAAGTCGAGGGAGGTGTTCCGGTTCAAGAGGACGGCGAAGCCGAGCGCCTCGAGGTCCTTTCGGATGCGGGTCGGATCCGACCAATGGTCGTGGTTTCCGAGCACGGCGACGGCGGGAGCGCGAATGTTCTTGAGGAGCAGCGGCACGCGCTCGAAGGGGTCTCTCCGGGTAGTGACGTAATCACCGGTGAGGGCGACGAGGTCGGGCCTGGCGTCATTGAGCTCGCGGACGGCGGCGATGACGCGTCCGTCAGGGGTATGCCGTCCGATGTGGATATCGCTGAGCTGGGCGATGACGAGCCCGTCGTGGGCCGGGTCCAGCCCCGGGACGAACACCTCGGAGCGGGTCACCTCGAAGTACTCGATATGTTCCTTGCGCCTCTTGGCGGCGCGGGAGGCGAGAGGGCCAAGGAGGGCGGCTCCGGCTGCGGCGGTGAGGATGGTGCGTCGGTTGAGCGCGAAGGCCATACAACCTCCCATCCGGACAGTCGACGGAGCCCGCTCGACCGGGAGAAGAATGTCGCGAACGCCTCCGACCCAAGCCTAGGGAAACACTTCCACGAGCTTCCGCCTCAGGCACCCGGTGATATCGCGCGGCGCGGCGGGGAAGTCCGATTTGTCGAGCTGGTTGACCGAGGCCATGAAGTCCGCTGCCTTCCAGACGTACTCCTTTCCGGTCCAGCCGTGGGTGGCGACCAGGTAGTCGACGCCGTCTTTCTGGAAGTGGCTCTCGATGACCGCCCAGTGGGCGCGTTTGCCTCCGTAGAGCCCGGGGTTGCCGGAGTGGTCCACGTCGAAGGCCACCAGGGCGGGGTGCTTTCGGTCCACGCAGGCCTTGATGTCCTCCAGGGTGATGTCGTGGTGGACCTCGGCCTTGTAGCCGTACTCTCGGGCCAGCTTTCCCATGTTTTCGGCGAAGAACATCTCGCCCTGGGTGGTGTAGCCGCGCTGCTTGGCCACGTCGAAGAGCCGCCGCCTCGTGTCCGGCTCGCGGGAGTGGCTGTCCCAGCGGACAGTGTCGGAGTCCTGCACCAGCGGGTTGAGGTTCTTCTCGTCCTTCAAGTCCCAAAAGTCCATCACCATCCCCAGGGCGTACAGCCCGCAGGTGGGACCGTCTTGCACCCTGCCCGGCACGTCCGCTCCCAAGCGGAGCGCCTCTGCCATCCGCTCGGAGAGCTTCTGGCGGTCCACCGGCGTGAAGCTGGTTCCGTTGGCCACCGAGACCGCGAGCGGATCCGGCCTGGCCACCACCGGCTGTGCCGGCCGAGAGGGCTCCGCCGGGCGCGAAGGTTGAGAAGGGACGGCGGGCACGCCAGGGCGTACGGGAGGGGGCATGTGGCCTCCTTGCGGCGACGCTCCCAAGGCTAGCACGGGCGCCGGGGAGCGGAACGCGGACGCTTCAGATTTCCGCGAGCGAGGCGACTCTTCTCAGGGCGCCGGCGACAGCCCGAGGTTTCTCGCCACCTGCCGGAAAGTGTCCACCGCCTGGGTCTCGGTGCGAGTCCTCTCTGGGCCGTCGAAGTCCACCCGGAAGAGCCCGAAGCGTGGCTCGTAGCCCTCGGCCCACTCGAAGTTGTCGAGCAAGGACCAGTGGAAGTAGCCGCGCACGTCCACCCCTTCGCTCGCTGCCCGCTCCAGCGCGAAGAGGTGCTCGGCCAGGTAGGTGGGCCGCTGCTCGCCGCCATTGTCGGCGATGCCGTTCTCGGTGACGTAGATGGGAAGCCCCTCGCGGGCGAAGCGCCGGAGCAAAAGGTAGAGCCCCTCCGGGTAGATGTCCCAGCCGAGGCCGTTTCTCGGCCGCCCCTCGGGCACGTACTGGTGCGAGAAGGAGGGGTCTGACAGGTCGGCCCGGACGTGGTCCCGGGTGTAGTAGTTCAGGCCCAAGTAGTCGAAGGAGCCGAGCAGCCCCGGCACCTCCTTGTCGAGGTCGAGCTGGCCGGGCACCGAGAGCTGGATGCGGCCGGTCCTCGCGGCGCGCACCACCGTCTCGTTGAAGAAGTCGTCGGTGAGCGCCGCCACCGAGGCATCCAGCGCCGAGCCGGTGGCGGGCTGGAAGATGCGGGCGTGGTGGGCGAGGCCGACCATCGCCGGCTTGCCGTCGTGGTCCGCGTCCTGCCGGTCCGCCGCCCGGATGGCCTTGGCCGCCCGCGCGTGCGCCTCGATGAGCCGGGCCATCACCAGCGCGGTGTCCCGGTTGCTCTGTTTCCCCGGGGGCCAGATGCCCAGGAGGTACCCCTGCACCGCCTGGACGTTGGGCTCATTCACCGTGCACCAGAGGTCCACCTCGCTCCCCAGCCTCCCGGCGAGGCGGGAGGCGAAGCGCTCGAAGTGCTCCAAAGTCCCGTCGCTCTCCCAGCCCCCGCGCGCCGCCACCCACTTGGGCAAGGTGAAGTGGTGCACCGTCACCATCGGCTCGATGCCCGCCTGCCGCAGCTCGATGGCCCACTGGAGGTAGCGGTTGGCCACCTCCTCTCGCCAGAGGTTTTCCTCCGGCTGGAGGCGGCTCCACTCGATGGAGAAGCGATAGGCGTTGGCCCCCAGGCGGCGGAGGAGCTGCAGGTCCTCCTCGAAGCGGCTGTAGGAGTCGGTGGCCAGGCCGGAGCGGGAGCCGTCCTCGATGTGCGGCCGGCCGTCTTCGAAGCTGGTCTCTTCCCAGTCGGTCCAGTCGTTGGAGTTGTTGCCCTCCACCTGGTGCGAGGAGGTGGCCGCTCCGAGGAGGAAGCCGGGCCGAAGGCGCTTGCCCAATTCCGAGAGGTCCACCTCCCTCCCGGCGAGCTGGGGGCGCAGCTCGCAGCCGAGGCAAGCCGCCCAGAGGAGGAAGAGCCGCCTCATCGATTTCCCCCTGCCCTCCCGGAGCGAGGCCCGGCCACCGCGGAGATGGTGAGCATCGCCACCTCGGCGTTGGCCAACCGGAAGGCGAGCGCGGTGGCCTCCAGCCCCACGTGCTCGGCGAGGCGAATCCGCCCGGTGACGAGCGCGCCCATCGGCGCCACGTAGCCCAGCCCGAAGTCGCCCACTTCGAAGGTGAGGTGGGCGGGGGCCTGGCCCCGGTAGTCGAACACTCCTGCCACGAAGGACAGCTCTCCCAACCGAAGCTGCGCCCGGAAGGTGGGGAGGAGCTGCAGCCTCGGCTGGGCGGAGAGGGAGTACTGCCCCACCGCGCCTCCCACCAAGGAGAAGCGCTCGCCGGTGTAGCCCGCGCGGAGGCTCAGGCTGGTGGAGGGCGCCACCCCGCCGCCCAAGGGCGGGAGGGATTGCCCCAATGAGGCATCGGCGGTGAGGCCGCGCAGGAATCTCTCGAACACCAGCCTCGCGGAGACGACGCGCTCGAGGGAGAGGTCTCCCCACCGGCCGCCTCCGTGGGTGTAGCCCACCCCGGAGAGGCCGAGGCCCATCGCGCCTTCGTGGGAGAGAAGCAATTCCGGGGTGGCCGGGGAAGTGGCGAGGAGGAGGCAGAGGAGAGCGCCCATCGGCGGCCTACTTGGAGACGCGCTGGATCCGCCCGCTCCGGTCGGTCCAGTAGAGGTGGGAGGCGTCCACTGCGATGTCCAGGGCGCGGTCGGCGCCCTCGAGCACCTTCTCCGCCGGCCCGCCCGATTTGGGCGCGCGGAACACCTCGGACTCGGTGTTCCAGTAGACGTGGCCATCGTCGAAGGCGAACTCCGCCGGCACCTCCTGGCCTGCCACCACCTGCTCCGCCCGCCCGCCCGACTTGGCCATCCGCTTGAGCTGGGCCTTCTTCTCCGAGCCGAAGCTCCAGTAGAGGTGGCCCTGGTCGATGAAGAAGGAGTGGAGCGTCACCTCCTCGGAGACGAGCTGGGTGGGGGGCCCGCCCTTCTTGGGGGCGCGGGCCAGCTTCCCCGCCATCAGCGCGTACCAGTAGACGTGGCTGTCGTCGACCGAAAGGCCGCTCAGCTGCGAGAGGTTATTCACCACCGGGCTCACCTTCCCTCCGGCCTTCTCCACCCGGAAGATGCCCTCGGTGGCGGTCCAGTAGACGTGGCTGTCGTCGACCGCGAGGGCCCCCAGGTTTTCCTGCTCGCTGGCCAGGGTGCGGGCCTCTCCGCCCAGCTTGGGCACCGCGCTCACGGTGCCCTGCTCGGGGTGGAGGAAGTAGACACTCACGTCATCCACCGCGATGGCGTGGATTCCCCGCCCGGAGACCAGCTCGGAGACTTCTCCGCCCGACTTGGGAATCCGGTAGATGCCGGGAGTGCCCTCGGCCCTCCGGCCCTCGTTGAGCCAGTAGAGGTTTTGGCCGTCGAGCTGGAGGTCCCGCGGCACGTTCTGCCCGTGGGCGAGCAAGGTGGCGCGCTCGGGCATCGGGCCCACTTGGCTGCCGGCGTCGCGCGCGCGGGCCGACTCCGCCGCCTCGCGGTACTTGTCCTTGCAGCCGGCGAGCGCGAGCAGCGCCAAGAAGCAGGCTCCCTTCCGCATCGGCCACCTCCGAGGCGGCCAACTCAAGCACCCTTCGGCGCACCTTAGGAAGCGGCTACTTCTGCTCCACCAGGGCGGGCAGCGGCGAGAAGAGGCAGGCGCGGATGTTGCTCTCGTTCCCGTTGGAGAACTTGAACTTCACCAGCTCGCAGGTGGTTCCGTTGGGGCAGGAGCCGTCGTTGCAGCAGAGGTCCACGCAGATGCCTTGCGCCTTGTCGCAGATGCCGGCCTTGCACTCGGTGGAAGCGCCGCACGCCTGACCGGAAACCTTGCTGCCGGTGGCGGTGAGGCAGGCCGGTTGGACGGACACCTGGGTGCCGCCGACCACCGACTGGCGCGGCCCCTGGATGGAGCAGATGAAGGCCCCCGGGCAGTCGGAGTGCTGGCAGCAGGGCTCGGTGCACTTCCCGTTGAAGCAGCCGTCCGCGCCGGTCTTGCACTGCGTCCCGGTGCAGCTGTCGCCGGTGAGCTTGGTGCCGGAAAGGAGCGAGTCCAGCCGGCAAGTGCTGGAGAACCACTGATAGAGCTGCCCCTGCTGGAACGTGTTCTGCTTGCTGATGACGCAGGTAGTGTTGGCGCTGCAGCCCGCCTCGTGGGTGCAGGCGTCGGAGCAGTACGACTGGCCGCTCTCGCTCCGGCACCACCCGGTCCGGCACTCCGAGCTCAAGGAGCAGGTCTGCCCGGTGGTCTTCGCTCCGGTGGGCGTCTTCCCGCACATATGGAGGTCGTCGGACTGGAGGAAGGTCCGGTTACAGCCCTCTCCGCTGGCGCAGCTGTCGTTGAGGCCGAGCCCCACCGTCTGGTTGCAGAAGGAGTGGCAGCTCAGCGCCCCGGTCTGCAGGTCGGAGATGCAGAGGAGGTCGGGCTTGCATTGATCCGTCCCGGCGGGGAAGGGGACGTAGCCGGGCCCCTGCCTCTGGCCGCAGGGATCCGACACCCCGCAGTTGTCCACCGTAGCCTTGTTGCAGTCGTTGTCCTTGCCGTCGCAGACCTCGGCCTTGCCGGGCGCCACCGCCGGGTCGTTGTCGTTGCAGTCGCCGGCGCAGGTGGTGACGCCGTCCGAGTCCTTGTCCTGGGCGGTGCAGGTGCAAGTCTCGTCGATGTAGCCGTTGCAGTTGTCGTCCACCCCGTTGGCGGTGCTGGGGGTGGCGGCGTTCCCGCAGTCGGTCACTTTCAGCGGGAAGACGAAGGCGTTGTTGTCATTGCAGTCGATGCGGGTGGGGTCCACTCCGCCGCCGGGCTTGGTGCCGCAGGTGGTGAAGCCGTCGCTGTCCTGGTCGAAGCCTTCGTCTACTTGCGAGTTGCAGTTGTCGTCCTTGCCGTTGCACTTCTCGGTGGCGCCCGGCTTGATGGTGCCGTCGTTGTCGTTGCAGTCCACGCACTCGTTGGCGCCGTCGGTGTCGTTGTCCACCGTGACGTTGCAGCCGCAGATCATCGGATCATCCACGATGCCGTTGCAGTTCTCGTCCAGCCCTCCGTCGGGCGGGCACAGCTCCACTCCGGCGTCGGGAGCCTTGCACCCCAGCGCGCCGGAGACGCAGGTGGACTGGCCACTCGCGCAGATGCCCTGCTGGCCGGTGGGGCAGCTCTGGCCCTGCTGGGGGAAAGTCTCGTCGGTGCTCCCGTTGCAGTTGTTGTCGATGCCGTCGCAGAGCTCGGTGTTCGGGCTGCCCGGAGTGCAGGACTGGGGCGTGCCGCCCACGCAGGCGTTCACCGTCACCTGGCAGGCCCCCACGCCACAGGTCAGGGTGCCCAGCCCCTCATCGGTCTGGGTGTCGCAGTCGTCGTCGATGCCGTTGCAGCTCTCCACTCCCGCATCCAGAGGGACGCAGGTATTGGGCTGGCCGCCCAGGCAGTTCGGCTGGTTGACGCGGCAGGCGCCCACTCCGCACCAGGTGGAGCCGAGGCCGTCGTCGACCTGGCTGCTGCAGTCGTCGTCCACCCCGTTGCAGCTCTCCGGCACCGGCGTCACCTCGCTGGCACACGGCCCCCAGGAGCCGCCGTCGCAGGATTGGGAGCCGGCCTCGCAGGGCCCCACTCCCTGAGTGCCCGCCGGCCCGGTGTAGCAGGCCTGGTTCTGGCCCGCGGAGCAGGCGCAGGTCTCGTCGGTGAGCCCGTTGCAGTTGTCGTCGATGCTGTTGCAACTCTCCACGCCGGCGTCGAGCGGGGTGCAGGCCTGGGGTTGGCCTCCGGCGCAGTTGGCCATGGTGCGCTGGCAGATGCCGAGCCCGCAGGTGGTCTGTCCCAGGCCGTCGTCGGAGGTGCCGTTGCAGTCGTCGTCCACCCCGTTGCAGGACTCGGTGCCCGGGCTTCCGGGAGTGCAGGTCTGGGTTACGCCTCCGACGCAGCTCTGCACGGTGCGCAGGCAGGCGCCAATGCCACAAGTCGTGAGGCCCAGGACCTCGTCGGTCAGCCCGTCGCAGTCGTTGTCCACTCCGTCGCACACCTCGGCGGAGGAGGGCCCGCTCACGCAAGTCATCTGCTGTCCGCCGAGGCAGGCGTCCACGCTGCGGGCGCAGGCGCCCATTCCGCAGCTCAGAGTCCCCAGCCCGTCGTCGATGACGCCGTCGCAGTCGTCGTCCTTGCCGTTGCAGGCCTCGGGGACCGGGTCCACCGCGCCCATGCAGGGCCCGAACTGCCACACACCGGCCACCTGCACGCAGGAGGAGGTGCCCAGCCTGCACTCCCCGAGCTTGCTGGAGCCGCAGGACTGGGTCTGACCCTCGAAGCAGGTGCCGGTCTGTCCGGCGTCGGTTTCGGTGCCCGAGTCTTCGGGAGTGGGGGTGATGCACTGGCCGGTGCTGGGGAGGCAGACTTCTCCCGGAGGGCAGTCCTCGTTTCTGGTGCAGCCCGTGGCGGCGTCGGGCACCTGGGGGGTGCCGCAATAGCCCTCCACGCAGGCCTCGCCGATGGGGCAATCGCCATCGGAAGAACAGGGCACTCCTTGGGGGCCGCCGTCTTCGCCCACGTTTCCGGGAGGGGGCGTGCACTTGCAGGCGCAGACGAATGACAGCAACGAGACGAGCAGGACTGCGCGGCGCATCCTGGAATTGCTCCTGGTGGGTGGCCCCGGACCATTCTCCCTGAAAGGGCGGGCGCGGTGCCAGTCAGGGCCGCCGATGAAAGAATTCGACTCCTGCCCGCCGGAGCAGCCGGACGACGAGGAGCATCGGCAAGCCCTGGACGCCGGTGCGGTCGCCCTCCAGCTCTTCGAAGAGGGCCTGGCCCTGGGCCTCGACGCGGTAGCCGCCGGCGCAGCCCCGCCACTCCTCGAGGTCGAGGTAGCGCTCCAGCTCTTCGCCGGAGATGGAGTAGAGGCAAATCCGCGCAATTTCCACTTCGCGCTCGAAGATGCCAGGGCCCAACAGGCACACTCCGGTGACGATGCGGTGCTCGCGGCCGAGCAGGCTCTCGAGCTGGGCCCTCGCCTCCTCGCGGCTTTCGGGTTTGCCAAGCGCCAGGCCGTCGGGGACGGCGAGCTGATCAGCCGCCAGCACGAGGGCATCGGGCTCCCGGGCGGCCACCGCGCGCGCCTTCCTCTCGGCGAGCTCGGCCGCGGCCAGCTCGGGAGGGGTTCCGGGAGCGATCACCTCCTCGACCAAAGGAGCGACTGCCCGATACGGCAGCCCGAGCGCGTCCATCAGGGCCTTTCGGGCAGCAGAGGTAGAGGCGAGAATCAGCTCCACGGCTCGACCCGAAGCCGGAACGCCGCTGGACGCCGCTCGACCGTGGCGCTCGACGCTCGACCCTCGACTCTGGACCTTCAATTGTCTTCGCCCCCGATCAACCGATACAGCGTCTTGCGGTCCACCTCCAGCAAGCGCGCCGCCTCCGACTTGTTGCCACCCACGTGCTGGAGGACGTGAGCCGCGTAGCGCCGGGAGAGCTCGGCCAGGCTGGGCAAGTCCCCCGCCAGCCCGGAGAGCTTCTTGGGGGCGTCGCCGATCGGCTCGGGGAAGTCCTGCGGCCCGAGCACTCCGGTGCAGTTGAGGGCCAGCGCCCTGGCCACCACGTTCTCCAGCTGCCGCACGTTCCCGGGCCAGTCGTAGGCCACCAGCCGGGCCATCGCCTCCTTGGTCACCACCGGCCTCGCCCCGCCGCGCTCGTGGATGGAGGCGAAGTGCTCCACCAGGAGCGGGATGTCCTCGCTCCGCTCGCGCAAGGGCGGGAGGATGAGGTGCACCACGTCCAGCCGATAGAGCAAGTCCTCCCGGAAGCGGTCCTCCTCGACCAGTTGCCTCAGGTCCTTGTTGGTGGCCGCCACCACCCGCACGTTCACCTTCACCGCGCTCGACTCGCCCACCCGGCGGATTTCTCCCTCCTGGAGGGCCCGCAAGAGCTGGGCCTGCACCTTCGGCCCCACGTCCCCAATCTCGTCCAAAAAGAGCGTCCCCTCGCTGGCCTCCTCGAACAGCCCCCGCCTCGCCCCGGAGGCCCCGGTGAAGGAGCCCTTGGCGTGGCCGAACAACTCGCTCTCCATCAAGGACTCGGAGATGGCGCCGCAGTCCACCGGGATGAACGGCCCGTTCGCCCGCAGGCTCCGCTGGTGGAGCGAGCGCGCCACCTGCTCCTTGCCGGTGCCGGTCTCGCCGGTGATGAGCACCGGGACGTTGGTGGCCGCCGCCCGCGCCACCTGCTTGTACACCTCGAGGAGGGCCGGGCTCCTTCCCACCAAGGGCGAGCGGCGGCTCACCTGCTGGCGCAAGGAGCGGTTCTCCTCCACGAGCCGCTTCTGCTCGAGGCCCCTCCGCACCACCCGGGAGATGGCGTCCACGTCGAAGGGCTTGGAGAGGTAATCGAAGGCGCCCTGCTGGATGCTGTCCAGGGCACCCTCGATGTTCCCGTAGGCGGTCACCACCACGACCGGCGCCTCGGGGGCGTGCTCCTTGGCGGCGCGCAGCACCTTGAGGCCGTCCGAGGGGTCCGGCATCGCCATGTCGGTCAGCACCAGGTCCACGCCCTCCTGGGAGACGAAGCGGCAGGCCTCCTCGGCGCTGGCGGCTTCGGAGATGCGCCCCAACTGTCCGAGCAGCCGGCGCAACAGGTCCCGCGCGTGGGGGTCGTCGTCGACGACGAGGATATGGGAGAGGCTCATTGGGCCTCGCGGGCGAGCGCGGCAGTGGGCTCGGGCAAGCGCGCCAGGCTCTCCCCAACTGGCGCGGAGGCGAGCGGGAAGCGGATGGTCACCTGGGTGCCTGCCCCCAGCGCGCTCTGCACTTGGATGGTTCCCCCGTGGGCCTCCACCAGCCGCTTGGTGGTGGCCATCCCCAGCCCATGGCCGGGGAGGGCGCGGGCCTCGGCGGCGCGGAAGAAGGGCTGGAAGAGCTGCCGCTGGGACTCTTCGCTCATCCCCAGGCCGTTGTCGGTCACTTCCAGGGTCGCCTGGCCCTTCTCGCGGAAGACCCTCACCGTCACCTTCGCCTCCGGCCGGCCGGCGGAGTACTTCACCGCGTTGGAGAGCAGGTTCTGCGCGATGGACTGGAGCAGCTGCGCCGGGCAGGCCACCACCACTTTCTCTTCGAGCCGCCGGTCGAGGTTTATTTTTTGCGCCGCGGCGCTCTGGCTTACCTCGAGCAGGATGGTGGACACCGCAGTGTCCAGCTCGGAGAGGGTCGGCTCCGAGGGCTTGCCGGCGCGGCAGAAGCGAAGCAAGGCCTCGATGAGGTCGCTCATCCTCCCGGCGCTGGTCTCCGCCTGCTGGAGCAGCTCCTTTAGCTGCTCCTCCGCCTGGGCGGACCTGCGCGCCAGGGTGAGGTAGCCCTTGAGCGGCGCGAGCGGGCTCACCAGGTCATGCGCCACCCGGCTGGCGAAGGCGTCCAGTTCCTGGTTCCTCCGGTTCAGCTCCGCCATCTGGTCGGTGATGGTCTTCTCCTGCCGGCGCAAGACCGAAGTCACCTGGAACCCCACCAAGAGCGCCAGCACCACCGCCAGCACCGCCACCACTCCGCCCAGCGCGGTGGTGCGCAGGCGCAAGTCCTCCAGCCTGCCGAGGAGCACCTTGGTCTCCTCGTTGTTCTTCTTGGTGAGGGCGCTGGCCGCCTCGTCGAGGTCCCAGGTGATGGGTTTGATTTCCTCCTCCAGGTGCTTCCGGGCGCGCTCCGCCTCTTTCCGGTTGGAGTACTTGGCGGCCTTGCGGACCTGCTTGGCCAGGGACTCGGAGGTGCCGTTGAAGCGCTTCCACAGCTCCACCTCCCCCGGAGGCAGCTCGCGCACGTACTTGTCGGAAGAGGCGCGGATTTCATCGAGGATGAATACCATCTCCTCGTCGGCCTCTTTTCGCTCCTCGTCGGTGGAGGCCTTGATGTGGTCCTCCACCGCCTGCTCCAGCAACAGCGCGTCCACCCGGATGGTGGCCATCAGCGCCGCGCGCTCCAAAGCCTGCTCCACCAGGTCGTTCACCCGCTCGCTCGCGCGCACCTCGCTCCACAAGGTGAAGCCGGCCACGCCCGCCAAAAGCGCCACCACGAAGAGGAAGCCGGCTCGATAGCCGCGGATGGAGAAGCGGGACCTCACGACGCCACGCATCAAACGGCGTGCGGAATCCGTCCGCAAGGGGACAGCCGGGGATGAGGAGTTTTTCCACAGTGAGCCGTGGAAAGGGGCGAGCGGACTGTAGGCGGGAGTGGCACGGGGGCTGCTCAACCCGCGGGGCTGATCGGTGCATTCCGCGCCGCTCTTGTGACGGAGAGAATCGATGAAGCGCATCCTGATGGCGTTCGTGCTTTCGACTTCGTTCGCCGCGTTTGCCGGCGAGCCCGCCGCGGCCAAACCGGCCGAGGCGGCGAAGCCTGCGGCGGAGGCCGCCAAGCCCGCCGCGGAAGTGAAGCCTGCGGCAGAGGTGACTCCTTCCGAGGCGAAGCCGGCGGAGGCCGCCAAGCCGGTGAAGAAGTCGAAGAAGAAGGCCGCGGCAGAGGCGACCAAGGCCGCCGCCGAGGCGCCTGCCGAAGGCGCGAAGTAGTCCGCCTTCGCAGAGGGGGAAGGGGTGCCCGGTGTGGTGGGGCGCCCCTTTTTTGTTGCGGGTAGGCTTTTGGAGGGCCGCGCCCCTTGGCCGCCGGCTGGCGACGGCCTACTGTTGGTGCATGGCTGCACCGGCGCTCGCCTGCCCCGCCTGTCACAACCCGGCCTCGGCCGAAAGCCTGAGGCTGTACGGCCGGTGCCTGGGCTGTGAGGCGGCCTGGCGGCGGGAGCACCCGGACCTCAACCTTGCACCTGACCCGAGCCGCGCCGAGCTACTTGGCTGGCTGCTGCGCAATCAAGGTGCGGCCCTGCGCGATGAGCAGCTACCCTGAGGTCGTCGCCGCGCTCCAGCGGGGAGCGGTGCGCTTTGTGGTGGGTGGAGGCGTGGCCGGGGTGCTCTACGGTGTTCCCCGAGCGACCTTCGACCTCGATGTCCTGCTGCCGCCGGATGAGTCCAACTGCGCGGCGGCGTTGAAGACACTCCTTTTGCTGACGCGGAAGTAGCCGGCCGCGTAGGGGTTTCGAGAGTGAGTGGCGCTGGAGAAGCGCCGTGATGAAACCGTGAAGAACAAATGAGCCCGGAGTGACACGCTCTCTTTTCGCTGGAGCGACCCTGTGCGGGTCAACCAGCCAGGAGCCAGCGATGAAGAAGTCACTCGCACTGCCCACCATCCTCGGAGCCGCCGCCCTGCTCGCCGCGATCGGCTGCGGCCTCTACGCCCCCGCCCAGAAAGAAAGGGTGCCTGACCGCACCCCGGCCGCCACCACCGCGGCGAAGCCTCCGGATGGGAAGGAGGCGGAGAACTCCTACGCCCCACCCGGCCATTCCGACGCCGACGCCGTTTCGGAGACGACCTCCACTGACGGCCGCCGCTCGGGAAAGACGACCATCGACTTCTCCGACGTCGCCGTGGGGGGTGACCTGTCAAAGCCCGACGGCGAGTACGTCGAGGCGCGGAAGAAAGTGAAGCACGAGAATCTGATCAAAGTGCCCGAGTCGTTCGCAGAGCGGGAGCCATCGCAAGCGCCCTCGGAGAAGCCGCCCGCCTTGCAGCCTCCTCCGGCGAAGCCGCCGACGCTGGACCTCAAATCCAAGCCGCCATCCGCGCAAATCATCATCGACGGCAAGGCGAAGGGCCCGAAGGTCGCCGCCACCGAGGGAGGCAAGGACGGCGACGACCGGCTCCACTCCGGCGAGCACCGATTGGAAATCTCCGGCCGGGTCGCCAAGCCGCCCATCGACATCCGCGACATGTACTTCCGCCACTTCGGCGTCAACCCCACCATCGAGACCGATGACGAGCCCGTCTCCACCTTCGCCGCCGACGTGGACACCGCCTCCTACACCCTGGCCCGCGCCTACCTCGCCCGCAACGCGATGCCGGAGGAAGAGGCCGTCCGGGTGGAGGAGTTCGTCAACTCCTTCAATTACGGCTACCGCCCGCCCGAGCGCGAGGCCTTCGCGGTGCAGGTGGAGGCCTTCCCCTCGCCCAACCGCAAGGGCTACCACGTGCTCCACGTCGGACTGAAAGGAAAGGAAATCCGCAAGGAGCAGCGCAAGCCGGCGAGCCTCATCTTCACCATCGACGTCTCCGGCTCGATGAACATGGAGAACCGGCTCTCTCTGGTGAAGCGGGCGCTCCACCTCCTGGTGAGCCAGCTCGACGAACGCGACAGCGTGGGCATCGTCGTCTACGGCGACTCCGCCCACACCGTGCTCGAGCCCACCACCGCCGACCGAAAGGAGCGCATCCTCGAGGCCATCGACCGGCTCCACCCGGAGGGCTCCACCAACGTCCAGGCCGGCCTCGAGCTCGCCTACCAGCTCGCCGCCCGCCACCTCCGCGCCGGCACCGCCAACCGGGTCATCGTCTGCTCGGATGGAGTGGCCAACAACGGCATCACCGACGCCGACGCCATCTTCGCCACGGTGAAGCAGCAGTCCGAGCTGGGCATCACCCTCACCGCGGTCGGCTTCGGGATGGGCAACTACAACGACGTCCTCATGGAGCGGCTGGCCGACACCGGCAACGGCCACTACGCCTACGTGGACCGCCTCGACGAGGCCCGCCGCATCTTCGTGGAGCAGCTCACCGGCACCCTGGAAGTCATCGCCAAGGACGTGAAAATCCAGCTCGAGTTCGACCCCCGCGCGGTGGCCCGCTACCGGCTGCTCGGCTTCGAGAACCGGATGCTCAAGAAGCAGGACTTCGCCGACGACCGCATCGACGCCGGGGAGCTGGGCGCCGGCCACTCGGTCACCGCCATCTACGAGGTGAAGCTCCGCGAGGAGCGGCCCACCTACTTCGCCACCCTGCGAGTGCGCTTCAAGCAGCCCGACGGCCGCACCTCCTCCTTGGTGGAGAAGCGGCTGCCCTCGGAAATCGTCCGCGACAGCTACCTCAAGACCGCCGGCCCCACCCGGGTGTCGATGGTGGCCGCCGCCTTCGCCGAGAAGCTGCGCGGCTCCTACTGGGCCCGAAACCTCTCCTACGACGACATCTTGAGAATGTGGGAGCAGATTCCCGAGCCCTTGCGCCAGCGCAAGGAGGTGGGAGAGCTCCGCGAGCTGGTCCAGAAGGCGCGCTCCTTGGACAGGCGAGGAGACAAGTTCGAAAAGGACCTCCCGCTGGCGATGATGGACTTCGACCGCATCCCGGTCTTGAAGTAGGCGGATGCTCAGGCGGCTCCTGCCGACCCTCTTGGCGCTCGCGCTCGGGCTGGCCGCCCTGCTCCTCGGGTTGGCCGGCCTTGGGCGCATCTTCCGCGCCGAGCGCGACGAGGCTACTGCCGAGCTGTCCGCCCGCCGCCGTGCCCTCGAACAGTACGCCCTCGAGGCCTTGAAGCAGCAGCTCTCCGCCCGCCTCTCCTCCGCCGCTCCCGCAATCGACCGGGCCCTGGCAGATCCGCTCGCCCCAGACCAGGGCCTCTTCTTCCAAGAGCAGTCCCAGCAGCTCCTCCCCCGGCGGCTCCTTCCCGCCCCCTCGATGGGCGAGGGACAGGGCAGGGCGCTCCATCGGGACCTCGCCAACGGCGCGGCGCTCGCGGGCGAGGCCGGCGAGCCTTGGGGACAGCGGCTCTTGCTGCTCTCGCGCTTCGAGGCCGCGCTCCGCAAGGCCGACCGGCGCGAAATCGAGGAGAGCTTCCGCGCCATCCTCTTCCACCGCGCCATGTACCGGGTGGGCCCCGCCAAGGAGGTGCCCTTCACCCTCCACCTGCTCGAGCAACTGCTCTCCAAGAGCTCGCCGGAGCCGTCGCTCCTCCGGGCGCTGCTCCGGGATGGCCTCGGAGGCCCGCGCGGCGCGGAGCTGGAGGGCCTGCAGCGGGCGCTCATTCGGCGCAAGGACCGCTTCACCGCCGAGGAGCTGTCGTACTTCTGCGAGCGCATCGCCTCCCTCTCCGCCAGGGCCGGCGCGGCCTTCGACGACTTCTCCGCCCGCTGCCAGGAGGAGCCGGCCGAAGAGCTGGGAGTCCCCTCGCCGCTCGGAGGGCCTTCACTGCACCGGGGCAGGTGGTACGTGGAGCCCACCTCCCAGGGGGCCCGGGGAGTGGAGGTGAGCCTGGAGGAGCTTTTGGCCGGAATCCTGGCCGAGATGCGCGAACGGGCCCTGCTCGGAGCGGAGGAACGCCTCCCTCTGCCGCCGGCCGCGCAGGCCACCAGGGCCGTTTCCTCCCTCGCCGTCGCGGTCGAGTCGCCCTCCTTCGGGAAGGCCCAGCGCTCCATCGAGGCCCGCTACCGGGTGAAGACCGCGCTGCTTCTGGGCTGCGGCCTGCTCGCCACCGTTCTGGCCGCGATGGCGGTGGTGCTCCAGCACCGGCGGCACCGCTTCCTGGAATTGAAAGCGGACTTCATCTCCACCGTCTCGCACGAGCTTCGCACCCCGCTCGCCTCGGTGCGGGTGATGGCGGAGACTCTGGAGAAGCGCCTGTTGGGCCACGCGGGCGCCAGGGACTACCCCGCCCGCATCGTGCGGGAGGTCGACTCGCTCGGCTTCTTGGTGGAGAACATTCTCTCCTTCAACCGGCTGGACAAGGGACGGTGGGTGGCGCGCCTCCAGTTGGTGCGGCTGGACGAGCTGCTCCCCCCGCTCGCGGAGGAAGCCAAGGGCTACTCGCAAGCCCAGGTGACGGTGGCGCTCGAGGGAATGGAAGGCATATCGCTCACCGCGGACCGCGAGCTGCTCTCGATGCTGTTTCGAAATCTCCTCCGCAACGCCTGTCGCCACAACGCGAATGAGCGTGTGGAGGTGGCCATCTCCGCCGAGCGAAGGGAAAGGGAGCTGCTCATCGGGGTGCGGGACAACGGGGTGGGCATCCCCGAGGGCGAGCGGGAGAACGTCTTCAAGGAGTTCCACCGGCTGCGCACCGCCGGCAAAGGAGGCAGTGGGCTCGGACTGGCGATCTGCAAGAGAATCATGGGCGTCCACCGAGGAGGCATCCGGGTGCAAAAGTCCGGTCCGGAAGGCACCACCTTCGAGCTTTGCTTCCCAAGGCGAGGAGAAGCATGAGCGGCGCGGTGCTCATCGTGGAGGACGACCACAACCTCCGCCTGACTCTGGAGGACAACCTCGCCGAGGAGGGATACCAGGTCTCCTCCGCCGCCACCGCCGCGGAGGCCTGGGCGCAGCTTTGCGGGCGCCCCTACGAGGTGGTGGTGCTGGACATCATGCTCCCCGACGGAGACGGCTACTCGCTCTGCCGGCGGATCCGACAGGAAGGGCTCGGCTGCCGGGTGCTGATGCTCACCGCGCGGACGCTGGAAGACGACCTGGTGAAAGGCTTCGAGGCGGGCGCCGACGACTATTTGGGCAAGCCCTACCGCCTGAGGGAGCTGCTCGCCAGAGTGAATTCGCTCTCCCGCCGCGGCGGCGTCGGCCCGGCCCCGGAGGTGCTCCGCTTTGCCGGCTTCGAGCTGAACCTGGGAAAGCGCACCTTGGCCGATGGCGAGGGCAAGCTCATCGAGCTGACCAAGACCGAGTTCGACCTGCTGCATTGCCTGTTGCGCTCCAGGGACCGGGTGCTCACCCGCGACGAAATCCTCGACCAGGTGTGGGGCAAAGAGGTGGTGGTCGACTCCCACACCGTGGACAACTTCGTCTCCAGCCTCAAGCGGAAGCTCGGCTGGCAGCCCCGCTCCCGCTTCCACATCCGCACCGTCCGCGGGGTGGGCTACCGGCTGGAGCTCGACGAGTAGTCAGCGAATCAGCTCGACCGCCACTCCGAGCTCGGCCTCCTTCCACGAGGCATCGGCAGTCAGCGCCGGACAAGCCAGCGTGGCCGCCAAAGCGAGGCAGGCCCGGTCTCCCAAGGACAACCCGAGGTGCCGTGTGCGTGGCAGGAAATCCGCCGAGAGGCCGGCCTGCCGGCCGCCGAAGTCCCATCCACTCGATGGAGGTAGCCTGCAGCCTCGAGAGCACCAGCAGGCTCGAATGGCCATCGCGAGCGAAACGGGCGAGAACCTCCGCCAGGTTTACCGTGGACATCCAGCATTCCTCGGATGTCATGACTTCGGCGACCCTTCCATGGCCCTGCTCCTTGAAGAGCAGCGCGAGCAGGGCGGAGGCGTCGATTGCAATCATTCCTTGCTCGCGTCCCGATGTCGCTGGAGGACGAAGTCTTCGACGACGTGCTCCGGCTTGGCTCGGCCGTAGAGCGACTCGACGAACGATTGCAACTCCGCGGGCCTCACGCGCCGGCGAGGGCCCGCGCAGGCTTTCGCGAGACCCTCTCCCCGCCGATGGGCCTGCTCCTTCTGTTCCTGGCCGACGCGCGCCTCAGGCTTCAGCGCTGCGCTCACCCACGCCGAGGGCGAAGACGAGTGCCCGATCCACCAGGGCCATCACTTCGGAGGGAAGCTCTGCCAAGAACGGCCCCACCTCTGCCTTCTCTAGGGTGAAGACGTTGTGGAGATTCACCGCGCAGACCTTCGGCAACCCGACCTCCGGCCCCAGCCGCACTTCGCTCGCGACTCCTCGAACCGTCGAGCTGATTGCCGCCACCGTCACCGTTCCCAGGTGAGAAATCAAGTCGGAGCGGGTCAACACCAGCACCGGCCGCCGCTTGTCTGGCGAGGGAAAGCGGTACCAGCGAACCTCCCCCCTTTTCACCAACGCTCCCCGCGTGAGAGGCCCTGGAGGACCCGCTCCTGGGCCTTCGAGAGTTCCCGGAAGGCGGCGCGCTCAGCGGCTGAGAGGGGCTGCTTCCGATAGGCCTGCCGCTCCGCCTCCACCAGGGCCTGGAGCTGATCCGACGACAGGGCCGCCTCGACCGATTGGCGGATGAACGCCGAGCGGGAGAGCTTCCGCCTCCTCGCTGCCCGATCCAACCGGGCGAGCAGTTGCTCATCCATCACGATCTGCACCGGCTTCATGATGGAACTTTATGTATAATTACTTGTACAAGCAAGCCGTACCTCCCCTTTGCCGCGGCCGTCGTCCGTGGGTGTTCCCTCGAAGCAGAAGCTCCTTCGGGCGCGGATGTCGGGTACTCTCTCCCCGCCGATGGGCCTGCTCCTTCTGCTCCTGGCCGCCGCGCCCGACGCGCCGCGAGAGGTGCGGGTCGCCCTCCTCCCGCTCCAGCTCCCCCGTGAAGTGACCGCCGCCGGCCCCAGCGAGGTGCCCAAGAGCCTCCTCGACGCCCGCCGGCTCGCCGACGAGCTGCGCTTCGAGGAGGCCTTCGTCGAGTACCAGCGCTACCTCGGCGACCCCAACCGCCCCGTCGCCGAACGCGCCAAGGCCTTGCTCGAGCTGGGCTTCCTCCACCTGCTGCTCGAGGACCAGGTGAACGCCCAGAAGCGCACCGTGGAGGCGCTCGAGCTGGACCCCGAGGTCCGGCTGCCCCCGGGCGCCAGCTCCAGGCACGCTGCCTTCGTGGAAACCGTCCGCAAGAGCCTCGCCGCCCGCGCCCGCCTGGAGGTGCTCCCCCGGGCAGGCGCTGATCCGCCGCGCACCGTCCACGCCCACCTGACGGATCCACAAGGACGCGCCAAGCGGGTGCTGATCCGCCACGCGCTCTCACCCGCCGGCCCCTTCCACTCGAGCCCGATGCGCTGCCATGGCGAGCGCTGCCAGGGCTCCATTCCTCTGCCGCGAGGCGCGTCGTCCTTCACCGCCTGGTACTACGCCGAGGCTCTCGATGAAGACGGCGACACCATCGCCACCGCCGCCGGCCCCCAGGAGCCCCTGCAGCTCTCGGTGGTCGGCCAGGACGCCTGGTACGAGGACCCCTGGATTTGGGGCGCGAGCGGCGTGGCGGTGGTGGCAGTGGCCGGGGTCGTCTACCTCTTCAGCCCCGCTCCCCCGCGGTGACGCCCCGCGTCCAATTGACCGCTGCCCTCCACGCCCTGCGCTTGGTGCGCATCGCCGTACCCAGTGGCGACAGTTCCGCAGCTCAAGCCCGCGACAGCAGGGACCAAGCGCCTGGCCTGAAGCTGGCAGAGCGAGTGCCGGTGAGCTCGAGCCTGCACGAAGGCGCAGAGACGGCGGGAGTGCTGACGTTCCGGTTTGCGCCTGCCCCCACGCCGTCGGCGAGCTTCGCCCGCCCCCGTCCCAGGCTCTTCGGAGGCCTGTGGGAGGCCCTGCGGCGATGGCTCGAGCAGGAGCTGTAGCTCACTGCGTCCGCCGGCAGCTGCCCAGCTCGAAGTTGTAGATGTAGATGTTCACCTTGTCCGGCATCACCTCCGCCTCGCAGCGGCCCTTGCGGCCGTTGGCGGTGATGAACACCGAGTAGAGCCCGGAGGGAATCTTCCGGTCCACCGGGGTGGTGCCCCACACCTCCTTGCCCACCACCACCTCGCCGTTGGGGGTGGCGCCGATCCGGAGCCTCCCCTCCCCTTTGGGAATGCGCCGCTCCGCCGGCTCCTCGCGCCGCTCCGGCTCCTTGGGCGCCACGGACACCTTCGAAGGCTTGGGCCGCCCCTTCGGCTCGGAAGTGGCCGGAGGCCGAACCGCCGGCCGCGGCGATTCCACCACCGGCTCGGAGATCGAAATCGCCGCCTCCGGCTGGGCCTCTACTTCGACCTTCTCCGGGGGCGGCAGCGGCGAGGTCACCGGGGCCGGCCCGGTCCGGAGCAGCAGCCAGCTCACCGCCGCAATCACCACCAGCGCCCCGGCCGAGGCGCCCACCAGCGCGAAGCGGGTCCGCTTCAGCTTCTCCTCCGTGGCGGGGCTGGCCATCACCCGCTCGGTCTTCCTTCGCGCCGGCGCAGCGGGCTCGCCCTTGCGCTTGAGGGTCAAGTCCAGGGCGGTCTCGTCCGGAGGCGGCGGACGCAAAACCTGGTGCTTCTGGGAGGGAGTGGCGGAAATCTCTCCGTCGTCGCCCACCCAGCCCGCAAGCGAGCTCTGGCCCACGTGGATGCCCGAGTCCACCGCCACCCGCTCCAAGGCCTCGCGCATCTCCCGCGCGTCGGCGTACCGGTCCTCCGGCCGGAGCTCGAGCGCCCGCTCGGCGACGGCGTACAGCCCGGGAAGCAGCCCGGGGCAGACCTTCCTCAGACTCTCCCACTGCCCGCGCACCAGTGCGGTGTTCCTCGAGTGGTGCGTCCGGTGATCATCGAAGGGGGTGGCTCCGTGGGCCAGCTTGTAGAGAGTCACTCCCAACGAGAAGAGGTCGCTCCTCCCGTCCAGCGCCCTGCCCATCGCCTGCTCGGGGGAAAAGTACCCGGCCTTCCCCTTGGTCACCCCGGGGGAAGTGAGGTTCCGGTTGGTGGCGGCCTTGGCGATGCCGAAGTCGATGAGCTTGAGCGAGCCACTCGAGGAGAGAAGCAGGTTGTGCGGTGAGAGGTCGCGGTGGACCAGGTTGACGTGTCCCTCCCCGGGGAGCTTGAGCGCGTGGACCGCCTCCAGCGCCGAGCAGGTGAAGATTCCCACCGCCAGGAGCACCTCGTCGGTGAAGCGAACGTTCCGATCGCGCAGGGTGCGCGCCACGTTGGCCAACGTTTCCCCGGGCACCAGCTCCATCGCCATGTAGAGCAGCCCGCCGTCCTCGCCCACGTCGTAGATGTGGACGATGTTCGGGTGGGAGAGGGTCGAGGCGGTCCGCGCCTCGTCGAGGAACATCTCGCGGAAGTCCTGCGACCCGGAGTACTCGGGGCGGATCACCTTCAGCGCCGCCGGGCGGAAGATGCCCGCCGCCAGCTCCTGCTCGGCCCGGTACACCTCGGCCATCCCGCCCTGCGCGAGCAGGCGCACCACCCGGTACCGGCCGACCCGCTGTCCAGGTTGAAAGGGCACGGCACCCTCACCCTATCCCTCTCTCAGAGGGAGAGGGAATCCCCTCACCAAGGCGAGTGAAGCGCGCCTACTCGTCGCTGGAGGAGATGCCGAGCCTCCTGAGCATCCGGTGCACCGACTGGCGGGGTAGCCCCACCCTCTGCGCCGCCCTGGTCACCACTCCGCCCGCCGCCTTCAAGTGCTCCATCAAGTAGGTCTTCTCGAAGCTCTCCAACACCCGCTCCTTCGCCTCGTGGTAAGGCAAGGCGAGCAGCTGCTTGGCCACCTCCTGGCGAAGCTTGGCGCCGCTCGACTCGTCGCCGTCGATGTTCTTCCCCAGCGCGCGGGCGATGGCGCCGGCGCCGAGGTCGGGGAAGGCGGCCAGCCGCTCCACCACGTTCCTGAGCTCCCGCACGTTTCCCGGCCAGTCGTGGCGGGAGAGCATCTCCACCGTCTCGGCGGGGATGGGGTGCGCCGTGTGGTGCTTGGACTCGAACATCCGCACCAGCATCGGAATGTCCTCGGCCCGCTCGCGCAGGGGCGGCACCTTCACCCGGAAGACGGAGAGCTTGAAGAACAAGTCCTCCCGGAAGCGTCCGGCCCGCACCTCGGCCTCGAGGTCCTTCTGCGAGGAGGCCAACACCCTCACGTCCAGCTTGAGCGTCCCGGCCGCCCCCGGCCGCTTGAGCTCCTTGGCCTCGATGGCCCTGAGCAGCTTGGGCTGGAGGGCCAAGGGAAGCTCGGACACCTCGTCCAGAAAGAGCGTCCCTCCCTGGGCCTCTTCGAAGGCGCCCGGCCGGGCCGAGCGGCTTCCGGTGAAGGCGCCCACGTCGTGCCCGAAGAGGTCGCTCTCCACCAGCTGCTCCGGCAGCGAGCCCAAGTCCACCACCGCGAAGGGGTGCTCTTTCCGCTCGCTCATCATGTGGATGGCGCGGGCCAAGAGCTCTTTCCCCACTCCGGGCTCGCCCTCGAGCACGATGGCCGACTCGGTGGGCGCGGCCCGCTCGAGCAGGGCGAACAGCCTCCGCATGGCGGTGCTCTGGCCGAAGGCGTCGCCGAAGTGGTCCGACTGGGAGAGCGGCCACTGGATTTGCTGCCGCTCCGGCTCGAAGCGAAGCTCGGTGCGGCCGATGGTGAGGCGGGCCTTCTCGGTGAGGCGGCCCTCGAGGACCTGCACTCCCTCGATGAACACCCCGTTGGTGGACCGCAAGTCTCGCACCCGGTAGCCGCCGGGGCCTCCGGACAGCTCCACGTGGCGCCGGGAGACCGAGGTGTCGGAGAGCTTGAGCTGGCAGCTCTCCTCGGAGCCAATCACCACCGCCTGTCCTTCGAGCACCACCTCGGCGCCCTTGTCCGGGCCCTTCACCACCGTGAGGCGGGCGCGGGGGAAGCGCGCCACGTCGGAGTGCAACAGCTCGGTCCGTTCAGGAGGCTGGGCCATGGCCCCGGAGTCGTACCGCGACGGAGCCTACTTCGCCAGAGCGGCGGGTACCTTGGTCGGGGCGGCGCCGGTGAGGAGCGGCCGCGCCAGAAAGCAAGCAAGCGAGGTGGCGAGCTGGGGCGCGAAGAGAATTAGCCCGAAACCCTTTGCGCCAAAGCCCACCTCCGCCACCGCCGCCGGAATGAGGAAGACGAGGCCGGTCCAGCCGAGCTTGCCGAGCCGGGCCAGGCCCTTCTCGCGCGTCGGCTCGTCGCCCTTGGAGGCGGCCCCCTTGGCGGCGCTCAGCGCGAGGGCGGCGTGGCCCATTCCGACCAGGTAGAGAAGAGCGGCGGTGCCGGCGTACGGCCAAGCGAATGAGCCATCCGCGGCCAGCATCACCGAAGGCACCATGGCGATGACGCTCCAGGCCAAAGAGACGGCCGCGGGCACGCTCACCAAGAGCCTCGCCAAAAGCCGCCGGAAGGAGAAGCCCCGCCGCTTCTCCTCGGCGCGGAAGACGGCCAAGTCCTCGGGCGAGACGGTGAGCGCGTGGGGGAAGCCCAGCGCCAAGAGCAACTCCACCGCCCGGGCGCGGCAGGAGATTCCATTCGAGTCGCGCAGGTCCGCGAAGGCGCTCTCGTCCAAGAGCCGGTCGATTAGCTCCGCCGCCCGCCCCCCCTCGAGCTTGGCGAGCGCGGTCAGCCAGTGGTTGATCCGCTCGGCCAGCTCCTCCCGTTCCTCGGGCTCCGCCGAGGTTAGCTGCGGCAAAAGCTCCAAGAGGGCGGCGCGCGGGTCCCTCCCGCTCGAAGCTTCTGGCTCGGCGATCCGCTGCAGCGGGGCTTCGAGGGCGCGCTCCACGGCCACGCCTGAACGAATAGCACGCCTGCTGAATTTCCAGTTGTGCTCCGCCGTCAAGCCGCCCCAAATTCGACGCTCATGAACCGACGCCTCCTCGCGGCCGCCGCGGTCTTGCTGGCCTTCTCCGGCTGCACCTTCCTCAGAGACCTCTTCACCCGCGCCTTCCGGAAGCCCACCCTCCAATTCCGCACCGTCACCCTGGGCGACGCGGCGCTCTCCGGCATCACCCTCAATACCCACTGGTCCTTGGACAACCCCAACTCCATCGGGCTCTCCCTGGCGGAGGTGGATTACGCCCTCTTCGTGGAGGGCAAGCAGGTGGTGGCGGGAAAGCCGCCGGCCGGCCTCACCATCCCCGCCCGCGGCTCCAGCGAGCTGGTCTTCCCCGCCAACGTCAAGTTCGCCGACATCGCCCCCCTGGTGCAGACCTTCCTCACCCAGGACTACGCCCGCTACCGCGCCGAGGGACACCTGGGAGTGCAGACTCCCATCGGCATCCTCAAGCTACCCCTCTCTTACGAGGGGCAGTTCGAGGTGCCCAAGCTCCCCGAGGTGCAGCTCGGCTCGCCGCGCATCGCCAACCTCTCCTTGCAGGGAGCCACCCTGGAGCTTCCCCTCACCGTCACCAGCAGAAACTCTTTCGAGCTTCCCATCGGCGGCCTCTCCGGCTCCCTCGCCATCGCCGGCGCCAACGTGGGCAACCTCTCCACTGGAGAGGTGGGAGTTCTGCCCGGCCGCGGCACCCGCCAGCTCAACCTCCCCATCACCGTCAACTTCGCCTCCGCCCGAGCCGCCGCCGCCGCGCTCGCCCAGGGCTCCGGCACCGTCTCCTTCAACGGACAGCTCCAGTCCGGCGGGGCCTTAATCCCCATCTCCTTCAGCCAGCACCTCTCCTTCCGCCGTTAGTGCTCTGCCCTGAGAGCACTAGGCGGTTCCATTTCGGCTGAATTGTTATGGGCCGCCCAGGCAACGAGTAGAGCCGCCAGGCGATAATGTAGGTGCCAGTCCTCCAGCATGGGCCCGCTGAGCGAAATCACGAAGTTGCCGCTCATCACCCCGAGGCCGAAGGTGCCCGCGGACCGCCGGCTGGGAGAGCGCCGGCAGCAAAAGAGTCTGGCGAAGGCGCTGATCGGCTCCCGGCCGATCCTCGAGCGGGAGCGCCGGAAGCGCTCCGAGCGGAGGGCCACTCCGAGGGTGGAGGTGCAGCTCGAGTGCGAGGAGCGGGTGGGCCCGGCGCGCTACTTCCGCCTAACCTCGGACTTGTCCACCTTCGGCATCGGAGTGAGGCGGGGCTGCCCGAGGAAAGTGGGAACCCGGCTCAAGTTGCTCATTCACCTTCCCGACGAGATGGATTGCCCCGTGGAGGTAGAGGCCGAGGTGGTCAGCCCCTACGACGTGCACGGAGGGATGCGGCTCGCCTTCCGAAATCCCAGCCGCGAGGCGGCGCGGCGGATCCACCGCTACCTCGTTTTTCGGATGAAGGCCCGCGCCATCTGACCTCGGCGCAGTGCAGAGCCACCGAGCAGGCGCCGGCGAGGCTCGGGCGCTCCGCCCCTGATCGCCCGAGCCCGCCGAGGCAAGCCGACGGTTCGGATCTCGGCCCTGACGCGCTGGGGTATGCTCGGCGGCCGATGGACGACTTCTCGCTCGAGCGGCGCCGGTCGGCCAGGGTGGCGGTGACCATCACCGTGGAGCTGCGCGACGAGCGCGGCTTCTCCTTGCACTCCTCCAGCGACGTCTCGCTGGGAGGCGCCTTCTTCGACCGCGCCATCCCTCATGCGGTGGGCTCGAAGGTGACTGCCTCCTTCACCCTGCCGGGGGAGAACCGGCCCATCGTCTGCGCCGCGGAGGTGGTGAACGTGCCCGACGAGCAACAGTTCGGCATGGGGGTGCGCTTCATCGACCTGTCGGCCGAGGACAAGCGGCGGCTCCAGGCCTTCACCGCCAAATACTCCGACGAGGAGAAGAAGTGAGGCCGCTCCTCATCGTGCTCGTTCTCGTGCCGGGGTGCATCCGCGACGACCGCGCCGCACGAGAGCGCGGAGGAGCGGCCATCTTCGACGCCGCGCCGGAGGTGAAGGCGCCGCTCTCCGACCGGTGCAAGGCCCACGGCCAGTCCTCGGCCCGCCAAAGCTGCGAGGAGGCGAAGTACCTGGCCCAGACGTACGCCAGGGGGCTCTCCACCTTGGACGCGGTGTGCCTGGAGGGCGGCTTCGGAGAGGCGCCGGGAGCCTCCTGCCTCACCCGGGCATCGGTGGCGGACGCGGACGGGCGGAGGGTGCTTTTGGAAATCCGCGGGGCCCGCCCGGAATCCCGCTGGTTCCAGCAGGTTCAGAGCCAGGTGTGGTTCGAAGAAGGCGCGCTGGTGGACCTCTACCTCGCCGAGCACGGTTATTGAGATGGCCTTCTCCGACCCGCTGGACTTCATCAAGAGCCTCAGCCCCTCGAGGCTCAAGAAGCTGGCGGGCGAGAAGCTCTCGGACATCGTGCTGCGCGAGGCGGGGAGGTCCCGCCGCCGCCTGGACGACTTGCAGCAGCGCTACCCCACCGCCGGTCCCCGCGAGCTGGCGCAGCGGATGGTGGACGACAAGAAAAACCTCGCCGGGATGATCGGCGGGGTGAGCGGGGTGTTCGGCGTCCTCTCGGTGCCGGCGGACCTGGTGGTCATCGGCTGGCTGCAGATAGTCCTCCTGGTAGACATCGCCACCCTCTACAAGGTGAACCTCAAGCCGGAGCGCGCTCGCCGGGAGCTTCTGGACCTCTACGGCTACGCCAATGGCATCGGGTCGATGCGGAGGGCGGGGCCGAAGGTATTGGGCTCGGTGGCGGGGCTACTGCTCCGGCGGGGAGGGCTGGGGATGCTGGGGAGGGCGGTGCCCTTGGTGGCGGCCCCCATCACCGCCTACCTGAACAGCGTGCACCTGCAGCGGGTGGGCGAGGAGGCCCTGCGCCACTACCAGGGCTTCGACAAGGCGCACGAGAAGACGCAGAAGGCGAGCGGAGCCTAAAGGCGCTACTGCGACCAGTCCCGCCGCGTCACCACCGGAAGCTGCAGCGCCCGCTCGCGGTCCAGGTCCAGGTTCCCGATGTGCAAGGAGAGGGGCGCCTGCACCCACTTGTAGATGGACTGCAAAAACAGCCGCACGAACTTCTCCACGTATCCCCCCACCCGCTCCCTGGGCAGCTCGGGGAACATCGCGGCCAAAGCCTCCACCATCTCCTTGGGCAAGAGCTTCTCCCCGGCGAAGAGGTAGAAGCAGGCGTCCAGGATGGGGAAGGGCATCAGCTCCTCCTCCCCCACCTGGTTGGGCGCCAGCTCCGGCCCGGCTGGCCGCAGCGCCACCAGCTTGATGCCCTCGTAGCCGTGCTTCTCGTATAGGTAGTCGAGCAGGTACATCACCACCGTCTTGGGCACGTTGGAGATGACCGCCAGCGAGCCCATCAGGTCTCCCCCGATGGTGGTGTAGCCCACCGCCCGCTCGCTCATGTTCCCGGTCTGGAGGAAGAGCCCCCCCGAGGAGTTGGCCCAGTTCCACATCCTTTGCGCCCGAAGCCGGGCCTGGATGTTCTGCTGGGTGATGGGCGTCACCGGCGCACCCTCCGGCAGCATCGCCTTCACCGCGGAGAGCTCCCGCTCGAAGGCCTCGTCGATGGACACCACCCTAAAGCCCACCCCCAGCTCCCGGGCGATGGTCTCCGCCGCCTTCCTGGTCTGCTCCGAGGAGAAGCGGCTCGGCATGTAGAAGGTCTGGAGGAGCGAGCTGGGGTCCTCCGGGCGCACCCGTTGGGCGTAGCGGTGGGCCACCAGGAGGGTGAGCAAGGAGTCCCTCCCCCCGGAGAGGGCGATGCCGATGCACTTGAAGGCGCGCGTCTTCTCGAAGTAGTCCCCCACTCCCAAAGCCAAGGCGTCGAGGATGTCCTCGCACAGCTCCTCCCGAGCGGTTCGCTTCGCCTGCGGCATCGGGAGGAAGAAGCTCCGGTGGGGAGGCACCGGGTAGACCAGGCCCTCTCGCTGGGTGGACAGCTCCGAGGCGGGCACCGCCACCACGGGCACCAGGCGCTCGTTGGCGGCGTAGCTCTCCCGGTCCGAGCGCCAGGTGGTGTTCTCGGAGCGCAGTCGGGTGGTGCGGTCCAAATCCACCACGCAGGTGCCGTAGCCCTCGCCAAAGCGCTTGGCCTCCAGAATGGGCTTGCCGTTCTGGAAGACGAAGCCGCCTCCGTCGAAGATGAGCCCGTCGTTGGAGCCCACCGCGTTGGCGTAAGCCACCGTGCACTGGTGGTCCGAGGCGCGGGTGGCGATCATCTCCCGCCGGGTGGGGACCACGCCGATCCGGTACGGCGAGGCCGAGAGGTTCACCACCAGCTCCGCCCCGGAGTAGGCCCGCCGCCGCATCGGCCCGTCCGCGCTCCAGATGTCCTCGCACACCTCCGCCGCCAGGGTGCCGAAGTCGAAGGCGAAGATGTGGTCCCCCAAGGGCACTCCCTCGAAGCGGTCGTCCTGGCCGAGGTGGCCCCGCGAGAAGGTGCGGCCCTCGTAGAAGACGTTGTAGGTGGGCAGCTTCTCCTTCGGCACCAGCCCTCTCACCGTGCCGGAGGCGAGCACCGCCGCGCAGTTGTAGCGAAGGCCGTTGTGGGCCACCGCCACCCCCACCACGTACGCCGTGCGGGTGTGGGCGGTAGCCTGGGCGAAGCGCAACAGCTCCGGCCATTGCCGCTCCACGAAGCCCTGCCACTGAATCAGGTCTTCCGAGGGGTAGCCGCCCACCAACTGCTCCTGGAAGACGGCCACGGTGACGTTCTCGGCCGCCATCTTGAGTGCCAACGCGAGGGCGCGGTCCACGTTGGCCGCGAACGCGCCCACGGTAGTGTTCACGCTCGCGAGGCCGAGCTTGACGAGTCGCATGGGTGGAGGACCTCCCCTGCCCAAGTAAAGCGCAGCCGGGGACGGCGGCGCCTACTTTTTCAGCGCCTGGGCTTTCTTGCGATCCTTGTAGCGGCGCTTGGCCTCTTTCTCCACCGCCTCGAAGGTCTTGGTCATCGCGGTCTTGTTCCCCATCTCCACCGCGAAGTTGGGGAGCCAGCCGCCCGGGTCGATGGTGGTGCGGAACACCGCCCAGCTCCTCTCCTCCCCGTCGGGCTTCACGTTCCAGCCCCCCTCGTTGAGCTGGCCGCGGATGACGTTGGCGCGGCTCGGCAACAGGTCGTTCACCGCCTCCCAGCGCTGCCGAAACTCTCCAGTGCCGTCCGCCCCCACCAACTCATCCTCCTGCACCAGCGTGACGTAGTCCCGGGAGGTGACGATGGGCAATTCCAGCCTGGTGTACATCAGCCGCGCTCCGTCGGGACTCTCCGCTTTCAGGCGGCGCGACTCCCGCACGTAGGGCATGAACTTGGGAAAGCGCTCGGCGTCGATCAGCGCCTCCTGGATGTCGATGGCCGGCGCGTCGATCGGCCCCTCGGCCCAAACCTCCCGCACCGGGGAGCCGGCGCGCTCGCGGGCCTTCACCGTCACCCGCCCCTCCAAAACCACCTCCCAGGGGCCGGCGTCCTCCGGCGCCGATTGGGTGGCCGCGGGGGGTGCGCCGGCGTCTTCCGCCTCGGCCGAGCCCGCGTCGTGGACCGACTCCGGAGCCTCCGCCTCTGGCGATTCGCCCGGAGCTGGTTCAACCTGTCCGAAGGCCTGGGCGGCGATGAGCGCCAATCCCCCAATCGCCACAGTCAACCGAGAGCGCATCGCGTCGAACCTAGCCACCGCCGCTGGAAGGCGGAACTGAGAAAACTCTCCAGGGCAACAGCCCCCAAGTCAATTCATGCCGCGCCGCGGTGCGGCGGCCGCCCTATGGCCACACGCCGGGCAGGCCCGGCGCCGGGCGGGCGGCTGCAATGGCGCGCCCCGGGGCGCGTAGGGTGGGCTCGAGGAGGTCAACACACGCACATGTCGCGCCCTGGAGTCGCTGCCAATCAGTTGAGGGTCGAGCGTCGAGTGTCCAGCGCAACCGGTCGAGCGAGCGTCGAGGGCCTCGACGCATTCCCGTCGACGGACGACGTCGGGAGCCACTCAACGGACCCTCGACGGGTCACACCAGACGCTGGACTCTCGACGCTCGACTAGCGAGATCCCGTCGTCGCCGCTGGCGCCGCGCCCTCGGGCTGGGAGCCGCTGGTAGAGCCCTTGTTGGTCACCGCGAAGTTGATGTTCTGGTAGCCCGCGGTGGCGCAGCTGAACATCACCCGCTTGATGATCTTGAACTGCACGTCCTTGTTGGCCTGGATGTTGACGTCGCCCTTGAAGGCCTCGCGGTCCTGGGCCATCGAGTGCAGGTCCTCGTACTGCTTCTTCATGTCCCGCAGCTTCTCTTCCAGCGCGGGGATGTTCAGGTACTCCTCGCGCGAGAGGTCCTCCACCCGGCCGATCACCGACCCCGAGACCAGCACCTGGTCGTTGGAGATCATCACCACCGGGACCATCTCCACTTCCTTCACGTTCACCGCCTCGGGGAGCTGGATGTCCTTGGTCATCATCAGCACCTCGCCGGTCGCGGAGAAGTTCGCGATGAGGAAGAGCACGATGATGACGAACATGTCCACCAGCGGGGTGATGAGCAGGTCGGCGAAGATCGACTTCTTGCCGTGCTGCGCGCCGTGGCCGAACACCTTGGAGTGCTCCAGCCGCTTGCCCACCCGCTTGCCGGGAACCTTGATCGGCATGGCGAATTCCTCCTAGCCCATCGCGGCCTGCACCGAGACGTTGGGCAGGCCCGCTCCAATACACTCGTCGATGATCCGCACCAGGTCCTCGTAGCGAACCGCGTCCTCGGTCTGGAGGGTGATTTGGCTCTGGTCGGGCAGCTGCGTCTTCAGCTCTTTTATCTTCCCGGTGAGCTTGTTGAGGTCCAGCTTCCCTTTGCTGTCGCGAATCATCGGCATCGGGTCGAAGGCGCTGCCGCCAGCGGTGAGCCGCAGCTCCTTGTCGGTGATGAGCAGGATGAGCGGCACCGTCTTCTGCTCCTCCTGCTCCTTGTTCGGGTCCGGTGGGCCTCCCGACTGCGCCACCTGAAGCCGGCCGATCTGCGTCCACACCGCGGTCATGATGAGGAAGCTGATGGTCACCGCCATCAGGTCGATGAACGGCACCAGGTTGATGGTTGTGTCGAGCGGCTTCTTCTTGCCCTTGCCGCTTCCCAGGTCCATTCCGCCGGCCATGCGCTACTCCTCTTCTTCCGAGCAGTGGTGACAGCGCCCACCTCGGCCGGGTTCCGGCCAAGGCGAGCCGGTCGGCTAGTCCTCGTCGTGCCGCGAGGAGATGGTGGCGTTCTTGAACTTGTCCCGGTTGGAGACGATGAGGTTCAACACCGAGACCGAGGTCTCGTTGATGTCGTTGATGAGCGCCTGGGTCCGGCCGTTGAGCACCGAGAAGGCCACCAGCGCCGGAATGGCGGTGAGCAACCCGAAGCCGGTGCAGTTCATCGCCTCGGAGATGCCGGCGGCGAGGATGGTGGCCTTGTCGGCCGGGTTCACCGTGGCCACCGCCTCGAAGCAGCGGATCAGCCCGGACACCGTGCCGAGCAGGCCGGCGAGCATCGCCGCGTTGCCGAGCATCGCCAGGTAGCCGGTGCGGGCCTCCAGCCTGGGAGTCTCGCGCAGCGCCGCCTCGTCGAGCGCCGCCTGGACCTCCTCCTCGCCCTTGGGGACGTTCATCAATCCCGACTTGATGACGTTGGTGAGCGGGGTGGGCTTCTGGCCGGCCACGTAGTTGATGGCCTTGTCCAAATCGCCCGCGTAGATGTGCTTCTTCAGCCCGCGGAGGAAGCCCTCCTTGTTGATGGAGGCCGAGAAGTACAGAACGATGCTGCGCTCGATCATGATCGCCAGCGCCACCACCAGGCAGATGGCGATGGGGTACATGCCCCAGTCGCCCGCGGTCCAGCGGTAGGACAGTTCATCGAAGAAGGACCGGTCCGAGCCCGGCGCGTTCGCGAGGAGAAGCAGGTGCCCAAGCTTCATTTGACGTTTGCCTCCGGAGTGGCCAGACCGACGCGGTCCGGTGTACCTGACTGACAGCGCCCTCGGCCTGTCGGATCAGGTTTTTTATCGCGCGGACTTTACAGGGGGCCTAAAAAAGGTGTCAAGGCGGGCCGGGGGACGAACGCTTTGATTCCGTTGCGAAAACCGCCTAGACAGGGCACTTTCCAGGGTTCCGGAGAAATGGCGCGCAAGCGAATCGGAGAGCTGCTGCTCGAGCGCGGCGTCATCACGGTCCAGCAGCTCGAGGAGGGCCTCTCCTACCACCGCTCCTCCCGCCAGCGGCTGGGGGTGGCGCTGGTGCAGAAGGGCTTCGTGAACGAGGAGCAGCTCTCCAGGGCGCTCTCCGAGGCTCTGGCCATCTCCGAGGTGAGCCTGAAGTCCCAGACGCCGGACTGGAGCGCGGTGCACCTGCTCCGGGCGCGCTTCTGCGAGAGCAACGACCTCTTCCCCTTCGCCCTGGAGAATAGCAAGGCCCGAAAGCAGGTGATGGTGGCGATGGCGGACCCGCTCAACCTGCCCGCGATCGAGGAAATCGAGTTCACTACCGGCTTCAAGGTGAGCCCCCGCATCGCGCCGCTCTCCCAGATTCGAGCCGCCATCCTCCGCTACTACTACAAGGTGAATCCCGACGACGCGCCGGCGGGGAAGATGACCGTCATCCAGCCCGGCGGGGTCTCGCGGGTGGTGGACACCGACACCAAGCCCCAGGAGGCCGAGGAGGAGGTCATCGTTGGGGTGGAGCTGCCTCCGGGCGAGGTGACCGAGCGCACCGCGCTGGCGGACCTCATCAAGAAGCGCGAGCAGCAGCGCGCCCAGAGGAGGGGCCAGCGCTCCGGCAAGGGGATGGAGGCGGTCTCCAAGGACATGGACTACCTCTTCGGGATGGGCGGCGACGAGTCGGTGGAGAAGCTGGAGCGGAAGTTCTGGGCGCTGATGAGAATCATGGCCCGCAAGGGCCTCATCACCAAGGAAGAGTTCCTGAACGAGCTGGACGAGGGGGAGTGAGCCTCACTCCCCGAAGGGCAGCCGGACCAGGAAGGTAGTGCCCATCCCCACGGTGCTCTCCACCGAGATGCCTCCGCCGTGGCTCTCCACGATGCCCTGCACGATGGACAGCCCCAGCCCGGTGCCCTTGCCGTCGGGCTTGGTGGTGAAAAACGGCTCGAAGATGCGGTCGAGGTGCTTGGGCTCGATGCCGTAGCCGGTGTCCTTCACCCTCACCACCGCGTGGCTCCCCTCCCGCCTGGTCTTGAGCGTCACCACTCCGCCCGGCTGGGTGGCCTGGCAGGCGTTGGTGACCAGGTTGACGAACACCTGGACCAGGTTCCCCTTCACCGCGTGCAGCTTGGGCAGCTCCCCGTACTCCCGCTCGATGTGCACCCCGTGCTTGTGCACCACATGGTCGCAAAAGCCGATGGCGGTGTCGATCACCCGGTGGAGGTCCACCTCCTCCGGCTTGTCCTGGGCCGGGCGCGCGTAGCTGACCAGGTCGCGGGTGAAGCGCAAGACCCGCTCGCAGTTGTCGAGGATCTTCCTCAGCTTCTCCACCTCGGAGCTGTCGGTGGCCCGGCCCATGGAGCGGGTCAAGAGGGCGTCGGTGTAGGCGGCCACCGCGGTCATCGGGTTGTTGATTTCGTGCACCACCGAGGCGGCGAACTGCCCCAGCGAGGCCAGCTTCTCGGCGTGGATGATGCGGCGCTCCAGCTCGCGCATCTTGGTCAAGTCCTGGCCGATGGCGATGACTCCCTCCACCTCGCCGGTGGCGGTGAGCACCGTGGAGGTGGCGAAGGAGACGCGCACCTCCCGGCCGTCCTTCCCCACCACCCTCGTCTCGAAGTTCGACACCGGCTCGCCCCGCAAGGAGGCGGCGATGATGCGCATCACCCGCATCCGCTCCCCGTCGGGCACGAAGTTGAGCAGGTCCTGGCCCAACACCTCGTGCTTGGAGAGGTCGGTCAGGGTGGAGAGCGCCTTGTTGAACACCACGATGCGCCGCTCGCGGTTGGCGACCAGGATGAGCGCGTTGGCGTGCTCCAGAAGCTCCTCGAGGTACTTGCGGACGAAGGTCAGCTCGTCGATCAGCTTGGCGTTCCGCACCCCCACCGCCACCTGGTTGGCGAGCTGGATGAGCACCCGGTCGTCGGACTCGAGGTCGAACTGCGGGCCCTCCGGGTACTCGATGTTGATGGCCCCGAACAGCTGCCCGGAGGCCACCAGCGGCGCGCAGATGGACTTCCCGGTGCCGTGGAACATCAGCGGCACCTCGTCATCGGTGATGCTCACCTTGTCCGGCGGCAAGAGGTGGGTGAGCAGGTGGGTCTTCTCCGCCGCGGAGTGCCGGATGGCGATGACGTCCCTGGCGCCCTCCCTTAGCCTCCCTTCGGCGTACATCGAGGTGAGCGCGCTGGTCCTCTGGTCGGTGATGCGCACGCAGGAGCTCCGGCCGGGGAACAGCCCCTTCACCCCCCGGGCCACCGCCGCCACCAGCTCCTCTTCGGAGGTGGCTCCCGCCACCTGGCGCCCGAGCTCGAGCAGCGCCTGCTCGATCCGCGCCTGCTCCTGGAGCGCGCTCGCCGCCACCGCGAGCGAGACTCCCTCGGCCGCCTCGGAGAGCCGCCGGGCCAACACCGCCACCGCGCTCCCCCTCCGTGAAAGGGTGAGCGTGACGTCCTGCCCCTTGGGGCACTTCACGGTCACCTCCCGCGAGGCGCCGTCCGGAGGCACCGCGCCGGCGGCGCTCTGGAGCAGCTCGCAGAGCAGCTGCCCTGACGTCTCCTCCACTCCGCACAAAGTCTCGAAGGCTTGGTTGGCGCTGAGCAGGTTGAGCTGGACGTCGCACAGGGCCGCGGGCGACTCCACCAGCTTGAAGAAGGCTTGCAGCGCGTCGGCGGCGGGGCCGACAGGGAGGTTCTTGGCCGAACCTTCACTCTTCATGCGACGATGCTTTCTCTAGGTCGAGGATCTTTGCCGCGCCGATGTACGACTTTGTCTCGTATCGAGTGATTTTCCCGATTTTCCGGACGATCTCCGCCATCCGCTCCGCCTCCCGGTAGATGATATCCACCGGGCGGTAGGCGAAGTCGGTTTCCTTGAGCTTGCGTTTGAGCAACTCGGCGTAGCCCATCACCGAGGTGAGCGGCTGGTTCAGCTCGTGGGCGGCGGTGCCGGCCAGCGCCACGATGACCGCGTTGCGCTCCGACTCCTCCAGGCGGGTCTGGGCGTCGGAGAGCTTCCGCTCGAGCTGCATCCGGTCGCGCAAGTCGGAGAAGATGCCCACCGTGGCGGTCTCCCGCTCGCTCTCGTAGATGATGGAGGCGGTCATGTTGACCGGCACCCGCTCGCCCTTTTTGGTGACAATCTCTTGCCGGCTCACGGTGAGGCGGCCCTTGCCGCCGAAGTCCGGGCTGCGCAGCTTGGCCATCACCGCCTTGGCCTCGCCCGGAGGGTAGAGGTCGCGCACGTTGAGGTTGGCCAGGGCCTCCTCGGCGGCGTAGGCGCAGATGGCCTCCGCCCCCTTGTTGAAGAGGACCACCTTCCCCTTCATGTCCGCGGCGATGATGGCGTCCACCGAGCTGTCGATGAGCCGCTCGAGAAAATCCTTGGTCTGCCGCAGCTCGTCGGCCAGCCTTCGCGCCTGGGTGACGTCCCTCATCGAGAGGATGGTGGCCCCGCTGCCGTCGGGGATGGGGGAGGCGGAGACGGAGAGGGTGAGGCGGCGGCCGGCGATGGTGCGGGCCTGCACGTCCACCTCTCCGCCCTGCTCCCCCCGGGCGACCCGGAGCAACAGGTCCAACATCAGCCCGTCGTCGGCGGGGTTGATGGCGGAGTTGACGTGCCGCCCCTGGGCTTCCTGGGCGGAGAGGTCCAACAGCCGAAGCCCGGCGGGATTCAAGGAGAGCACCCGGGCGCTCTCGTCCACGATGGCGATGCCGTCCGAGAGATGCTCGAAGTAGGACTCGTAGCGCTTGAGGTTTCTGGCCCGCTCCTCGGCGGCGATGCGGGCGTTCTTCTCGCGCTCGCTCTGCCCCCGGATGCTCTCGAGGTGCCGCGCGTTGCGGAAGGCCACCGCGGTGGCGTGGGCCACCGTGGCGAGCAGGTCTATCTCCCTGGAGGTGAAGGCGCCCCGCCGGGAGGAGGCCCGAAGCAGGAGCACCCCCAAAACCTTCCCCCGGACGGCCAAGGGCAGGGCGGCGATGTTCTGGATTCCCCTCGCCGCAACCTGGCTCTTCACCCCCTCGAGGAGCGGGTGGGTGGGGGCGTCCTCCACGATGACCGGCTTGCCGGTGCGCACCACCTCGCGGATCTCCGGGTAGCGCGACAGCTCGATGCGCAGGTCCTTCAAAGCGGCGTCGTCGCTCGCCGCCACGATGAAGCCGGCCCCCTGGGCCTCATCCAGCACCACCAAGGAGGCCCGGGCGATGTCCATCTCCTCGGCCAGGCGGCGGGTCACCCCGTGGAGCAGGTCCTCCACCTCCAGGCTCTCGGCGTAGTCTCCGGTGAGCTTGAGCAAAAGCGAGAGGTCCCGCTGCCTCTGGTGCGCCTCCTTGAGCGCCTGGTGCCGGGCCAGGGCGGCGCGGAGCCGGCCGGGAAGCTCTCGCTCCACCGCGGCCGGGGTGAGAAAGTCGGCCACCCCGAGCTCGGAGACGGCCGGCAGCTCGCCGATGGCGATGATGGACAGCCGTCCGCCCGCCGGAGTTTCCCTCAAGTCGGCGAGGGCCTTCTCGCCTTCGGGGAGGGAGAGGTCGGCGACGGCCAGCTCGGCTTCCTCGGCGCGGGAGGGCTCGACGGCGATGGCGCCCACCTCTTTTAGGGCGCGCAAGATTGCCCCCGGCGCCTGAGGGCGCTGGGGGACGAGCACCACCGGCTTGGGGAGCGGTCCGGCCACGGCCGGCGCCTACTCTACATCGCGGACCTGCCGCCCGCTCCCCCTGCTGCTGCGACCGACGCTCGCCTGCTCCTCTAGAGGTCGCCGCTCATGCGGAAGCCGAAGCTGGCCGAGCCGTTGCTCGAGGAGACGCCGGCGCGCCAGCCGCTCGGGGCGGCGTTCCAGCCGTAGCCGCCCTGGGAGGTGGGCACCCAGACCCACTCCTGGGCGGTCTCGTAGCGGCCGGGCACCCACTGCTGCTCGTAGCGGCCCTGGCTGCACCTGAGGTGGTGGCGGTGCCGCCGGTGCTGGTGTTGCTTGTACTCGCAGCTCCCGGGGACCCAGACCTGCTGGTGGTAGCCGGGCACCCACTTCAGCACCGTGCGCAGCTCGTAGCGGCCGGACTGGGCGGGGGTGCCCGTAGGAGTGGCGGTGTGGCCGCAGAACTGGTCGTGGACGTGGACTGTCGCCCGTTGCTCCTCGAAGTCGTCGTCGTGGTCGGCCCGGGCGGCGAGAGGAGCGAGCGCCAGCGCCAAGGAGAGGGTGAGGGTGTTGGCCTTCATTGTCGACCTCCTGTGAACGGCCGCTTGGACGGGAGCCCCGGCCGGCTATTCAACGGCGCGGCTTGCCCGGGCGAGCGGCCATGATCGGCAAGCTCATCGCGCTCGGAGCAGCCGAACCTTCGGGGCGTCGCCGATGCGCGTGGCCCGGCGCGCCAGCCCTCGGTCGAACGTGGCGAATGCGCGCGCAGGCCCGCAGGAGGCGAGGTGCAGGGCGTCGGCGAGCTCTAGCCCGGCTTGGTGCCAGACCAGTGCCGCCTCAACCGCGGAGGTGTCCTCGACCTGCAGATTCTCCAATCCCACGAGCTTGAGCAGCGCGTGGCATGAGGCCGCTGGCGAATACCCGTAGGCGTAGCGAAGCACCCACTCCGTCTCGAGCAGCACCGTCTTGCTCAGCCACAGGCGGTTTTTCCGCATCAACTCCGCCGCCCGGCGAGCCTGCTGGGGATCGTCGTTGGTGATGACTCGCACCACCAAGTTGGTGTCGATGCCGATCACCGGCGGAGACGAGCACCGCGGGCGATCGCCGCCTCCATCTGCACGATGGTCTTGGGGCGTCCCGCGTAGGGGAGACAACCCAGGAGGTCCTCCACCTTGGTGCGCGGAATCTTCCTGGCCTGGCGCAGGACGACGGACTCGCCACGGTCCTCCACCTCCAGCTCGGTGCCCGAACCCCAGCCGTGGCGGGCGCGGATTTCACGCGGAATGACGAGCTGGCCCTTGGTCGACAGCCTGGTCATCGAGCCCACCGCCGCACCTCTGCAGTAAGACGCAGTAAGACTACGCGCGGCGTCTGGCGATGGCAAGGGCTCTCCGCGGGCGTGGATTCGAGGGGCGCGCCGCTCGGCTCACTGCACCTCGAGGCAGGAGAGCCCGTTGGAGGGCGCGCAGTTCTGGCCGATCAGGCACCCCCCGGCGCCCTGGAAGTCCACGCAGCGGATGGCGCGGCAGTCCTGGTCGGTGACGCACTTCTTCCGGGAGATGGTGCACTCGCCGGCGGAGCAAGTCTCCTGGGCACAGTCGGAGTCGACCTGGCAGCTGCAGAAGCCCACGTTGTCGCCCTCGTCGATGCCGCACTTGCCGGCGCAGGAGCCGCTGGCCGCCCCGGGCTGCTTGGCGCAATAGCCTCCCCGCTTGCAGTCGCTGTCCTGGGTGCAGGGAAGCCGCGGGTTGGCGGGGCAGGCTGGGTTGCTCCGGGTGCACTGCCACTGGGTGAAGACCACGATGACGTCCTGGCAGGAGTAGCCGCGCGGGCAGGCCTGGCCCTCCGAGCAGTCCACTCCGCAGAAGAAGTTGCCTGGGTGGGCGGTGTCGATGAGGCAGTAGTTGGCCCCGCTGCCGCACACCTGGGTGCCTCCGCCCCAGGAGCAGTTGGCGCAGTAGGGCCGCCGGTTGTCGTCGAAGTCGCTGTAGCACTGGTTGAGCGGGCTGCCCGCGTCGGGGGCCACTCCGCACAGCTCTCCGAAGCGGCAGAAGGTCTCGTTGGAGCAGAAGCTCGAGTCGCACACCCCCAAGGGGCAGCTCGCCAGCTCCGATTGGGTCTTCCCGGTGCAGGAGCAGGGCCTCTCGCCGCAGCGGCAGCTCGAGCCCTGGCAGTCTCCGTCGGTGCGGCAGCCCTCGGTGCAGCTCGCCCGCGAGACGTCGCACACCTGCCCGAGCGGGCAGTGCAGGTCGATGGAGCACCGCCCCTTGGAGAGGCAGGTGCCGGTGGTGGTGTCGCAGAAGAGGGTTTGGTCCAGGCAGTCCTCGTTCTTCTCGCAGCCGGACTTGTCCTGGCAGAAGCCGGCGGTGTTGCAGAACTCGCGCGGCAGGCAGGCCTCGTTGGTCCGGCAGTAGCAGGCCCCGGTGCGCGTCTCGCAGCGGTAGGCGGAAGTGGGGCTGCCGCAGTCCTTGTCCTCCTTGCAGCCCTTGTCCGTGAGCCGGTCCTTGGGGCAGCCGAGGAGCAGCACCATCGGCGCGAGGAGGGCAACGCCGGGGAGCTTTGGCTTCCGACTTCTCACGGCAGGAACGGATCCGACACCGCGATGGTGTAGCTCGACCAACTGACGCCGCTCAAAGAGTCGTACGTCCATTGGCTGTAGCTGAACTTGGGCGAGCGGCTGGAGAGGATGGCGGCGAAGAGGGTGCTGGTCGCCTCCTCGTCGCGGAGCTTCTGCAAAGCCGGCGGAGGCAGCACCACCTGCGTCTCGCTGCCGGGCAGCACCATCGACCAGAGGGTGACGGTGCCGAACATGGTGGGCTTGAGGATCAGCACCTGGTGGATGTTGGGCACCGCTCCCGGCTCGGTGGTCCAGGAAATCGTCCCGGTCAACCCGGCGGAGGTGGGCTGGGCGAAGCGCGGGGTGGGCAGCATCGGGCCGATGGTGACGCCCTGGGAGAGGTCTCCCGGCTGGCGGCGGAAGTAGTAGCTCACCGGATAGGCGTCGGAGCCGGCCGCCTCGTTGAGGAAGATGAAGTTCGAGCCGTCCAGCCGCGGGAAGGAGGGGAAGCTGAGCGAGGGCGTGGTGCCGTTCACCGTCGAGGTGCCGCGGGTGCCGGTGTCCCAGTTCTGCGGGTTGGGGATGAAGCCCTCCGCCCCCAGGTCCAGCCAGGCGTAGACGCTGTTGTTGGCCGGAGCAGTGCCGCCCTGGGCGAGGGGGATGTTGATGGGCGAGTCGATGGTGATGGGCACCGTGAGGTCCAGGTGCATGTCCAGGATGATGTCCTGGTTCACCGCCGGGTTGTCGGGGGAGGTGGTGATGCCACGCTTGATGCCCATCAGGGTGGGCTCGAACTGGCCGGTCTGCTTGTTCTTCACCCCGAGCACCGCGTACACCGCCCGGAGGCCGGCGCCGGAGAAGACGATGTACTCCGCTCCGTCGGCGGTGAGCACCCACTTCTCGCTCTTCTTGCTCGGCGGGGGACGGTAGGGCGGTCCTCCGTAGAGCGAGGACTGGGTGACGAACACCCGCGCCTCGAGCGACTCGTTGGCGGTGAGCGCCCTCGGCGCCTTGAAGCCGGTCACCCGGCCCGAGATGATGGAGGGCGGCGGCCCGGGCGGCGGCATCGCCGGGTTTCCGTCCCCTCCGGTGCGGGCGATGAAGACGGTCAAGTTCTCCGAGGTGATCGAGGTGACGGTGGCCGACTCGTAGCCCTCCTTCCACACCGTCACCGCCTGCGCCTTCACCAGTGAGGGGTCGGAGAAGGTGATTTGCCCTCTCGCGTCGGTGAGGCCCTGGAACGGAGTGGCGGCGTCGATTCCCAGCATCACCGAGGCGAGCGGCACCGGTAGCCCGAAGAAGCCCTGGGTGCCGTCGAGCACGGTGACGTTCAAGGTGCCCACCAAGGGCCCGCCGGAGAGCCCTCCGGAGATGCTGCGCGGATCGAAATAGGAGAAGCCTCCAGGCAGGAGGTCGGTGGAGCTCAGGCGCTCCACCCCCACGTCCACCGTGCCCACCTCGCCGCGCGGGGTGCGGCAGGTGAGGGTGTGGCTGTCCACCACCTTCACGTCCTTGGCGCGGTTTTGCCCGAAGGTCACCACCGTGCCTTCGCCGAAGCCGGCGCCGAGGACGGTGATGAGGGTGCCTCCGGCGATGGCGCCGCGCTCCGGCTGGGCCCTTCCAATCGAGAGGGGCTCTTCGAAGGTGAAGGCGTCTTCGAGCAGAGCCTCGTTCTCCGGGTCGGCGGCCTCGAAGGCCCAGAGGTCGCTCTTGCCTCCCCCGGAGCCGGGAGGGGTGAGGAGGTTGGCTTGCGACTCGGTGGGAGCGCCGGAGAGCTGCGCGGCGAGCGCGCCCACGTGCGCTTTCAGGTCCGGCGGGAGGGCGGAGCCGGTGAGAGCGGCGGCGGTGCCTCCCGAAGAGGGGCCGAGCTTGGGAGAGATGTCCGAGAGCGAGAGCCGATAGGTGAAGGCCCCGCTCAGGGTGGCAAAGAGAGTCCCGTCGCTGGCGGAGAGGTCCACCTTGCGCGGCGAGGCGCCCCGCGGAGGGGTTTGGAGGACGGCGGTGGAGAAGCTGGCGGAGAGCACTGTCGCCGAAGCGCCTCCGACGGAGAAGCTGAGCCCGGGAGTGTCGAGTGCCTGGCCGGTGGCGGTGACGGTGTCTCCTCCGGCTGCGGCGCCCAGGTGAGGGAAGACGCCGAAGAGGGCGAAGGCCCCGGAGGCGTCCGCGTAGGTGAAGCCGCCCTTCACCGTCCAGCCATCGCGCGGAGTCAGGATGGCGAGGTCCACCGCGCCGGCCAAAGTCGCCGGTGGCGCGGTGGCGGTGATTTGGGTGGGCGAATCCACCGTGAAGGAGGCGGCGGTGCTGCCGAACTTCACCGAGGTTGCGCCCTCCAAGCCCTTGCCGGAGATGATTACCTGGGTGCCGCCGCCGAGCGGCCCGGTGAGCGGCGAGACAGTCGTGACGCGCAGGTCCTCGTAGTAGCGGTAGACGCGCCTTTGCGAGCCGACTCCGTTCTTGTTGTACACCACCACGTCCACCAGGTCGGCCGCCTGCCCGCGCGGCGCCACCACCTTGAGCTTTTTCGAGGAGACCAAGGTGACTTGGGGGCTGGAGTAGCCGCCGAAGAGCACCTCCACCTCCGGGGTGAAGCCCTGCCCGTCGAGCACCACCTCGTTGCCGCCGCGGAGCGGGCCTTCCTTGGGGGCGATGCCGGTGAGGTACAGCTCCTCGTAGTAGGTGAAGCAGCCGGTGCAGACGAATAGCCCGTTGGGGTTGGCGATGGAGACGTTGGTCAGCCCCGCCTTCCCCGGCGGCAACTTGGCCTCGATGGTCTCGTCGTCGATGACCTGGAAGTCGAGCGAGGGGTTGGAGCCGAACTTGATGGTGGTGTCCCTCTTCGCCTGGGTGCCGCGGGTGGAGAAGTCGCGGATGAAGGCGGAGCCGGTGATGAGCACCTGGGTGCCGCCGGCCACCCCTCCGCGGGGCGGGAGCACCTTGAGGATTTTCAGCTCCGGAGGCGGGCCGGCGTCGGGCTCGCCCGCGTCGACTCCCCCGTCCTCTTCGGGCGGAAGACCGGCGTCCTCCCCGGCGTCCTGCTCGGGGGGTGGGAGGGGCGGCTTTCCGCATCCGCAACCGGCGAGGAGGCCGGAGAGGAGGGTGAAGCAGAGCGCACTCACCCTTACCCTCGTCACCTGCGACTCATGCAACCTCATAGAAACTCCACCTTGAGCGTATAGCTGTTGGCCACCCGGTCGGTCGAGCCGACCACCCGGGCGGTGAGGCTCTTCCCTCCGGCCTGGCTCGAGCTGGCCGAAACCTCCGGCGCCGGATCATCGTTGCAGCCGAGCTGTGTAGCTCCATCCATCAGGCACAGGCGAAGCAGGCCCTTGGAGGCATCGTAGTTCACCAGCGAAACCCGCACGCCCTTCTGCGCCGGGACGGCGACGGCGAAATGGTCCTGGTCCTGAGGGCAGATGGCTCCCTCGAGGGTGGTGGCGGCATTCACCGGAGTGGCCTGGCTGGCGAGGTCGTTCGGCTCGTAGCCGTCGTCGTCGCAGGGCGTGCCCCTCGAGAGCAGGAAGGTGACGTCATAGGGCTGGTAGAGGTCGGTGGTGCTTACCACCACGAAGTACTTCTGCGAGGCCGAGGCCACGTAGCTGGTGAGCAGCTTGCCGGCGGCGAGGGTGCGGCCGGTGGCGTCCTTCACCACCGCGCTGAAGGTGTTCTCCGCGAAGGGGTCCGCGTCCACGTTCACCCCGAGCTGGTCCCCCCGGGAGAGGGTGATGGAGAAATAGTCCACATCCTGCGGGCACAAGGTGAGGCCGACGTACTTGGAGGCGGAGATGCCGAAGGCGCTCGAGTAGTCGTTGTTCGGCTCGTAGCGGTCCGGCTGGCAAGCCCGTGGCACGCACTTGCCGCTGCCCACGTCGCAGCGCTGCTCGGGGGCGCAGTTCTCGTCCGAGACGCAAGGAGGCTGCTTCTCCAGGCAGGCCCCGGTCTGGAGGTGGCACACCAAGGGCACCTTGCAGTCGCGGTCCTGGTAGCAGCGTTGCGCGGAGGAGCACTTCCCGGCGGCGTCGCAGACCAGCCCCACCCCGCACTCTGCATCGGAGGCGCACTGCACGCACAGCTCGTTGACGCACCTCTCCCCGCCCAGGCAAACCTGGGACTGGGTGTCCACCGTGCAGCGGGGGACGCAGGCGTGGCTGCCGGTGTTGCACACCTCTCCGGGGCCGCAGTCGGCGGCCTCGGCGCAGCCCAAGTCTTCCTCGCAGACCAGGTTGATGGCGTTGCACCTCATCCCGGTGGGGCACTCCGACTTCTGGCCCCCGGGGCAGAGCGAGACCTCCGAGCGGTCCAGGCACAGCCCCTGGCGGCACCACTGGCCGGCCAGACACTGCTCGTGGGTGGCGCAGGCGTCTCCCCAGCCGCCGCGAAGCTCGCAGAGGAGCGAGGTGGGGCTGCACTGCTCCTTGAGCCGGCACTGCCCGGAGGATTCGCAGGCATCGCACACCTTCTCCTCGGTGCAGATGAAGCCCGGCTCGCAGTCGGCGCGGCTCTCGCAGGGAGGCGGGCCTCCTCCGTCCAAAGCCGGAGGAGGCGGCGGAGGGCAACCCCCAAGCAGCGCCGGCAAGAGGCCGGCCAAAAGCCAGCGCCTCATTGAAGCCTCGTGACGGTGCCGCTTGGCCAGTCGATGTCCGCCACCGGCCACACCTCTCCGCGCTGGAGCATCGTCTTTTTGAGCTCGGCCTTCACCACCCCGAACTCGTAGATGCGCACCGTCACCTCGGTGGACGGGTTGGGGTCCAGATGGTCGTGGGCGAACTCCACCACCACCCGGTAGCTGCCGTCAGCCGGGTTGACGTAGCCCAGGAGCTCCGGCCCGTAGCCGGTGAGCGCGTCGCGGAGCAGCTCCGGGTCGTCCGAGGAATCCCCGGCCACTCCCCAGTCGGGCTTGGGATTGGCGTAGAAGCAGTCGTCGGGGGCCTGCCCCACCATCGCGGTGGGCGTGCGCAAGACGTGCAGGTCGATGTCCGTCTTCGGGTGGCTCCAGAACAGCTCGATGAGGAGCTTCTGCGCCGGAGTGGCCACCACCTTTGCCCTCGCCGGGGCGCAGTTCTTCACCCCCTTGGCGTCGGTGACGTTCAGCTCCACCTCGTACTCGCCGGGGAGGGTGGGGTCCAAGGTCATCGAGGTTTGAGGCTGCTCGGGGCCGACAATCTGGGTGCTGGCGGCGAGCGGCTTGGAGCGGAGCGTCCACTTGTAGGAGAGCGGGGCGTCGCCGTCGGGATCGCTCGAAGCCGAGCCATCCAGCGACACCGTCATCCCCGGCGCCCCGTTGCCCAAGGGCTGGATGGAGGGCAAGGGCGCGCGGTTCGGCTGGCCGGAGAGAGGCACCACCATCTCCGGGCGGTCCGGGTCCGTCCCGCTGAGGAAGACGCCTCCGTTCGCCGGGGCGTCCCCCTGCGACACGGTGTACCTCACGGTGAGCTGGATTTGCCCGGGCAGCCCGTTCGCCCCCAGAGGCTTGATGGCCACCGGCGCGTTCCAGGAGCCCAAGCTGGAGAATCCGGGCGAAGTCCCGTCGGCGAAGCGAATGGCGTTGAGCACCAAATCCGCGGTGCCCTTGGAGCGGATGGTGAGCGCCCGCACCGCGGAGGTGCACTCCCCCACCCGGCCGAAGTCGATGGCGGAGGGCTCCACCTCCATCACCGCGCGGGTGGAGCCGCGGCCCGAAAGCTTCACCTCCACGGTGGGGTAGACCTCGTCCTCGGTTTCCAGGACCAAGGTGGCCAAGAACTCCTCCTCGCGGGGCGGGACGAAGGAAACCTCCACCTGCTTGGTCTCGCTGGTGCCCACCTCTTCGGGGATTGACTTCAAGCTGAAGGGGCCCTCCTCGCGGATGGAGGCGCCCTTCACCTTGAGCACCGCCCTCCCGGCGTTGGTGACTTCGATTCCCAAAAGCCTCTCGTTCAAGACCGGCACGGTGCCGAAGTCCACCGCCTCGGGCGGAGGCACCAGTTGCGCCTTCACCCGGGACACTCCTCCGCCGCAGTCGCAAGAGGCGGCGGCGAGCGCGAGGAGCGAGAGGAGGAGCCGCTTCACGGGCCGGTCCCCTCCTCGTAGTACTCAATCTCCACCGAGGCCCGAAGCCCGGGCACCGACTCGCCCGCGAAGAAGATGACCTGCGTGGAAGGCTCGTAGCTCCAGCCGTCGGGGCCTCCCTGGCGCGGGGTGCAGACCGCGTTCAGCGAATCCGCCGGCGCGTCCTTGCAGTCCTCCTTGTTCACCTCGGCGCAGCCCTTGAAGACGTCCTCGGCGGAGTTGCACGGGTAGCGGATCAGCACCTTGATGGTCTGCACGTTCGGCGAGCGGGAGAGGGCGAACTTCCGCTTGAGGCCCACCGCGTTGGTCGCCAGCTTCCGCAAGGTGGTGGCGAAGCTCACGTCGCAGACGCTCCCCACCTCTCCGCCGGTGAGGCTGGACAGCCCCACGTAGCGCGCTCCGGGAGTGGCCCCGCAAGAATTGGTCGGCACATCGCCGATGATCGCCGCGGTGGTGACGGTGCCGTCGTTGCCGATGCCCTTGGCGGTCTCGAAGGCGCGCCAGTAGTAGCGGATGTCCTGGGAGCTGCGGTCCTCCTCGTCGGAGACGAAGATGAGGTAGAGGTAGGCGTCGGGCCGGAGGAAGTCGATCGGCGTCTTCGCGGGGCAGGCCTCCGAGCAGGTGAGCGGGTTGGACTGCTTCTGGCAATCCGTCTTGCACTGCTCGATGGCGGCGAGCTTGGGGGCGTTGGTCTGGGCCTGGCGCTCCAGGGCCATCTGCGCCGCCTGCAGCCCCGCTTCATAGGGGCTGCCGGTGATGCCCACCTTGATGTTGGCGGAGAAGGCGTTCGCGAGGTTGGGGGTGGTGGAGGAGAGGATTCTCGGAGTGCCCTTGAATTGCCCCTGGTCCTTGAAGACGTCGGTGGTGGTGATGGCGATGCGGAAGTCGATCGAGCCCTTGGAGAAAAGCTCGATGAAGGACTGGAAGTTCTTCGCCAGGTTTTCCTGGCGCGGCGCCATCGAGCCGGAGTTGTCCACCACCCACAGCACGTCCACCTTGGAGGCGGCTTGCTGGTCGTAAGTGTCCACCCACACGTCCGGAGGGCGCGCGGGCTTTAGCCGCTCCTTGGGGCAGGCGGCCAAAAGCAGCATTCCGGGAATCAGGGCTCGGCGCATGGCGAAGCGGGGGAATCTAGCCGAAATTGCAAGGCCGATGCCCACATGGCGGGGCGGGTTGTCGTTCCCGGACGGTGGCGGCGCGCGAAAAGAGGGCGGATCTGCCCGCGCGCGGGCGGCGGGGTGCCGGAAGGCGGTCACCCACATGGCGCAAAAGTCAGCCTTCCCCCTTGGGAGAAGGTCAGAGTGAGGGCCTTCCCCTCGGGGTGCCGAAACGGTAAGGGAGGCCCGTGCCGGTCCGCCTGGTGGTCACCGACATGGACAACACCCTCTACTCGTGGGTGGACTACATCGTCCCGGCGGTGGAGGCGATGGTGGATGCGGTCTGCCGCGCCACCGGCTTCCCGAAGATAAAGGTGGTCCAGTCGCTCAAGCAGGTCTACTCCCGCTACGAGTCCAACGAGTACCCCTTCGCGCTGCAGGAGTCGTCGCTCTTCTCGGAGTTCCCCGACTTCGCCAGCTTCGACAAGCTGGTGATTGACCCGGCCCGGGCCGCCTTCTCCCAGGCGCGGAGGAAGTACTTGCGCCCCTACAAGGGAGTGGTGCCCGCGCTGGAGGGATTGAAGGAGCGGGGCATCCCGGTGGTGGCGCTCACTGATGCCCCGAGGAACCCGGCGGAGTACCGGGCCAAGCGGATGGGGCTGGATCGGCTGCTCACCGCGCTCTACACCCTGCCCGGCTTCCATTTTCCCTCGGGGAGCGAGGGGGAGAAGCTGGTGGCGCCGGACATCCTCCGGCGGGAGGAGCGGGGGGACTACCGGGCGAGCTGCCCGGTGGTGGAGCTGCCTCGGGAGTACGAGAAGCCCAACCCGGCTGGGATGCTCCAGGTCTGCCGCGAGAGCGGGGTAGCGCCGGCGGAGACCCTGGTGATTGGGGACAGCCTCAGGAAGGACGTGGGAGTGGCCCGGGCGGTGGGGGCGATCGACTGCTGGGCGGAGTACGGCACCTACGTCTCCATCGAGTACCGGGAGCGGCTGGACATCATCTCCGCCATCTCGGTCACCCGCCGGCACGCGGCCTCGGTGTACGAGGCGGACAAGGCGGAGCGCGACACCGCCACCCACGCGCTCTCCAGCTTCGCCCAAGTGTTGGAGGTGGTGGAGGAGAGCGCGCGCGCCTCGCGGAAGGTGGCCGCGACGAGAGGGAGTTGAGGCTCGCCTCCAGTTTCTATATTGCCCAGAGGAGAGAGAGGTCCAACTCGATGGCCTCGAAGGGCTCGAGCCGAACCTTGCGCTCGCCCACGAAGGTTCCGACCACGCGCCAGCTTCCTCCGTCGAGCCGGAACACCTCGATGGTCTTCAGGCTGGCGTCGATGAGCCAGGAGTGGCCCACGCCCCAGCGGGCGTAGAGCGGCATCTTCTCTCCGCGGTCGAGGGCCTCCGTGGAGGGCGACAGGATTTCGCACGCCCAGTCCGGAGCCATTTCGAACGTCTCGGGGACGACGGGCATCCGCTCGCGCCGCCACCCGGCGAGGTCGGGGATGGCCAGCTCTCCCGCAATCCGGATCTCCGGTTCATAGAGGATCACCCACCCCCCGGGGCCGCCGACTCCAAACCGGAAGGGGCCGATCAGAATGCCTCCCAGGTGGCTGGCGGACACCGTCGCCCGGCCCCGAGGGCGCGGGCTGACGATCAGCTCGCCGCCGATGATCTCCCCTTGCTGGTGCTCGGGTACCGACTCGAGATCTGCATAGGTCGCAAGGCGCTTGGCGGGCTGTCCGGCCATGGAAGATGAGGATGCTACCCAGCGGGGCGAACGGCAAGGGAGCGACCATCGCCATCGAGAAGGTCATTGCTGAGCAGGCCCGGCGGGCGACCGCGCTTCTTGGGCCTGGCGTCGGAGCTCCTCGATCTCTGGCGGGGTCGATCTTTCCAGCCTCTGCAGCTCCTCGAGATGACGAACGGCGTCTGCCCAGCGGCCTTGCCGCTTGGCGATGGTCGCCTCCACGCGAAGAAACTGGTGCCGGTCGCCCGGCGCGATGCGCGGGCGAACCTCCTTCAGCAGCACTTCCGCTCCCTGCAGGTCACCCTCCTCCACCTTTCGCGCCGCCACTGAAACCATGGTTCCCAAGACCGCCCGAGCAAGTGATGAGGTCGGGTGTGGAGGAGGGCTTTCGCGATCAATCGCCTCAGCGATCGAAAGGGCATCACTCAAACGAGCCTCCCTGAGTGCCAGCAAGTACTCCACGTATTGAATCTCCAGTGCGTCTTCTTTGTCATGCAACATTCGCCTTGCTTCTGCCAAGAGTTCCCTCGCCTCCTTGTACCGTCCATAGCCGGCTGCCAACTTCGCGCGGTGGGGAAGGTAGTCAGAACTCTGCCGATCCACTACACGCTTCCGCGGTTCGGCCGGAATCGTACCCAATGGGAATGGACTCTTTCCGCAGCTCTCTTCCATGCGCGCGAGTCCACCTGGATCGAACCGATTAGCCGGCTGCTGGCTGAGGTTGAACCACAAGTCTTTGCAGAACTCGGGGTCCGGCTTATTGGAGCCGCGTCTATGCGTGTCTTTCGCGTTCACGAACATCCCAACGAAGATGTACGGCTGCCAAACTCCAGCCAACTCCCGCGCGGCGCGCAGCTCGATCTTCGCCGCCTCGAGCCCGTCAGGACGAGTCTGCAGGAGGAACGCCCGACGCAAGTGAACGATTGCCTTCTCGCGATTGGTTCTGGACTCCTTCACCCGCAACCATTCGGGCGTTCCCTGCAGCGGACAGGTTCCGATTCTCACGGCAAGCGTGTAGAGACCGGGGGGGGGAGTTTCTCCATGGGAAGTCGAAGGGCACGTTGCGGAGCACCCCCTTCCCGGTTGACGCTCGCCGGCGCAACGGCACTCTTTGACTCCTGAGCGGCAACCCAATACACGTAATTGTTGAAACTCTCGGCTGGCTGCGGAGCAAGCCCAACAGCGACCATCGCCGAGCTATTCCCCGTCCAAGAGAAGGTGACCGATGCGTCGATCTTCTCGCCGAGAAACAGTGCTTCGGCACCCCCTGGCTCTCTGCGGCCCTCTTCCGTATCAAACTTGATGCCAAAATCCATCACGGCGGCAGTGTCCCTCGGACATTCCTCCGGAGCGGAAGAGGAGATAGCGACGAGGAGGATGGAAGCGGGATGGAACACCATTTGACTACCTCCTACCTCGGCTCGGTCAACTCCATCAGGAGAGGGTCGCGCGCCGCGTTGTATGAAGTTGGGAGACTCGAGAACCAACCGAGATCTCGAGTCGGCGAGCACGCGAGTCCGGGGTTTTCCATGAAGCTTCTTGGCACCCCAGCGCCGCGATCGTAGTGCTCCATGGGCGTCGCGTGGCCGCCTTCGTGCGCCGCGATGACGCGTTCGACATCGGGATCGAGGGGGTCGGGAGGCGGGGGGCCGAGGAGGTAGTTCGGCTGGCAATCAACCGGGGCCGGGTATTGCTGCTCGTCCCAGCAGAAGCATGTGTTAGGAGGGCTGACCCATGCGATGTGCTTCGAGAACACCCGAGCGTGACCGCAGCTATTCGGACCGCGATTCGGGACGAGGCAGGCAGTTTCGCCCAATGTCCAATTGCGTGGAAGGCCAGAACTTGGATCGATCAGGCCGGTATGCGTGTCGGCGTCTTCGCGTATCACGACCGCGGATTGCGCTCGCCACCAGGGGAAGTGAGAGACACTGCCCTGGAGGTTGATTCGGTGGTCGTCGAGCTCTGCAGTGGTGCCCGCCTTCCGCTCCACCTCGGGCCAGAGGACTTCGTGCACCGCAACCGTCGGTAGCTTGTCCAGGTGCTGGATCGTCAGGCGAGCCGGAGGGTAGACGGTAGCAAAAAGGTCAGCTTTGTTGGGGTTGGTGCGCAGATGTACGCCCCGCGCCACGAATCCCCGGTATTCCTCACGAACAGTGAAGCCGTCGCCCTTCCCGAAGATGCTCCCGTACAACTCCACGTCGGTCACGTTCTTGTCGTTGAGCATGGCGACCGAGAAGGTATCTGGGACGTTGGCACCAGCGCCGTCGGTCCATCCAAGATCCGCGATCTTGTTGTCTGGCTGGCTGTTTGGTAACTCGCCGCGGTCGATGGGGATGAGGGTGAAGCACCCAGCTTCCTCGGTGGCCCCCAGCGGTTTGAACTCGCACTCCTTCGTGGTCGGCTTGCGGCCCAAGACGAAGCCGGGGAACGGCGGCAAGGCACCCGGAGTGGAGGGCGTCCATGGCTTGCCATCCAGTTCCAGCGCCACGATGCTCACCTTCAGCTTCGAGTACGCGGCGTAGTCCTGAACGTTGAGGTTGAAGCCGAACGAGTCGGCGAACTGCGCCGTCTCGAAGTACTGCACCGGGCTGCCGTTGGTGTCGGTGCTCTTGGTGACTTGGGTGGCTCCAAGCGGGAGCGGCACCTCGAAGGCGATGTCGGGGTCCGTGTCCGTCACGGGCTTCCCATCGAAGGCGATTCTGCACGGCGCGACCCCATTGTGCGCATTCATCGCGCAGCCCGGATAGTCGGTGGTGTCGAAGAGCGTCACACGGAACTTCGCCTTGAGGGGCACTCCCTCCCACGTCTTGGGCTCTAGGTCGACCGTGTAGAGGCCCGGCGGCGTGGCGAGGTCGGGCACGTAGGAAGATGGAGTGTCGGAGAGGACAGCCCGGATTGGCGTCAGTGCCGCAGTGCCGGAAACCGTCGCCTGCGAGAACACGAGGCCTCCAGCGGAGGTGCCGCCCTGGTACCAGTAGGACGTCGTGAAGGGCTTGGCGTCCTTCAGGCGGGAGTCGGTGAGGCGGTACAGCATGGTGCTGGCGCCGGAGTTGGGGCGCGCGATGGCGTGGGCCATCGAGAGGATATTCACCGCCGCCTCGTCATTCATCAGCATGCTGTCCGAGGCTTGTCTGACGGTCGTGCCGCACTCGGCGGTCCCGGTCGTGCACGCGGTGCAGGAGACGCGCCGCACCTCGTCGACGTCGACCTGCTCCTCACCGACCTGGAAGGCCGCCGCGTTGCCGCGCCCAACACCGAGAAGGCGCGTGCTTGCCAGGCAGGACGGATCACTCGGCCCGCAATCCGCGCCTCGGCTGAAGGTGGGCCAGGGGATGCTGCCTCGCAGAGTCTCTGACTCGCACCAGGTAGTAGAGGTCTTCAAGCTGGTCACAGTGCCGCAGGGACCGGAGATCGTCCTCGTTCGGGGTTCGCAGAACGGAGACACCCTCGCGTTCTCGCTGGCGTTCGGCAGCGGCAGCTTCTCGTGGACGATGCCATATTGCGGCGGCCCGACTGCCAGGGGGACAGTGGCGAGCCCGTACAGGGCCGTGAAGGATGTCTGGGCGCCATGCCTTAGCCCGAGCAGCGTCGTGCTGGCAGGCATCGCCACTGCAGTGACGTCCTCTCGGACCAGCCACAGACGCGCCACTAGCGGCCGGTCATCCGTCGAGTCCTGCTCGTCATTGGTGCCATCGTCGTCTTCGTCCCCGTTTTCGTCCTCGGCTGGGTCGGGGAGGCCGTCGCCGTCCTGGTCCGGCAGCGGCCCGGTGAGTTTCCCGTCGGGCCCCAGGGAGGTGCCCGCCTCGGCGCCATCGGACTTCCCATTGCCATCGGAGTCCGCCTTCGCGGGGTCCAGCCCGACCAGAATCTCCGCGTCGTTCAGGATGCCGTCGCCGTCCGCGTCCGAGTCGCACAGGTCTCCCACGCCGTCCGAGTCGATGTCCGCCTGCGTCGGGTTGGGAAAGTTCGCGCAGTTGTCGTTGCATCCCGTCGTCGCCCCTCCTTTGCAGGCCGCCGCCGCGCCCGCTTCGTCGACGCCATCCCCGTCCACGTCGCCGTCGCAGGCGTCGCCCTTCCCGTCGCCGTCCAGGTCCAGTTGGTCGAAGTTGGCGACGGTGGGGCAGTTGTCGTCGCAGGCGGTGGGGCCCAGCGAGCTGGACGTCCGGGGGCAGAGCAAGTCCCCAGCCACACCGCTCGCATTCCCGTCGTCCAGCACTCCGTCGCCGTCGGCGTCGCCCTGGCAGACGTTGCTCTGGTCCGGGTTGGAGGCCCAAGGGCAGTTGTCCGAGGTGTCCGGCACTCCGTCGTTGTCGTCGTCCGAGTCGCAGGCGTCGCCCTCGCCATCCGCGTCGTAGTCGGCCTGGCTCTGGTTGGACGCCTTGGGGCAGTTGTCGGGACCCTTCACCCGGAAGCCGTCCCCGTTTCTCACCCCATCGTTGTCGAGGTCGTCGTCGTAGATGAGGCGCAGCCTTTGGTTGGCGGCGTCGGCCACCAGGAGGTTCCCGTCCTCCGTCAGCGCCACTCCAGTCGGGTCGAAGAAGGCAGTGCCGACTGGGTGCCGCCCGTCTCCGTCATAGGCGCAGGCGTTGGCGAAGATGCGGAACGTGGAGATGAACTGCCTGTCGCCCCCCAGCTCGGTCGGGCAACCCGTCTGGCCGGAGCGGACTGAAACCCGCTGCTGCAGGCGCTCGGTGTAGTAGATGTCGCCGGTCTTGCTCACCGCCAGGCCGGTGAGGTCCTCGAACGGGACCTCCTGCTTCAAGTCGGGCCACAGCGTGAGAGTCGGCGCAAGCAGCGTCGCCTTCTGCCCCGGGGCCACCGTCTTCGAAAAGCCGCACACGCCGTTTGCCGCGGGCCAGACGGTGACGGAAGAAGCGCCAAGGTTGACCACCTCGAGCGTCTTGGCCTCGCTGTCGGCAATGTAGAGAAGCTTCGGGGAAGTCCCGCTCTGCAATCCAGCCGGCGAAACGGCCACCACGAAAGGATGCCGCGTCGCGCCACCTGCCGGCGTGGGGCACAAGCCGAGGCTCGGTGGCAAGGGAGGCGGCGGCGCCCGGGTGAAGGGCGGCGCGGCCAGCTTCACTCCGGCGCCCCCGGAGGGCACCACGAAGTACTGGCTGCCGACGACGTAGACGTCTCCGGTGTCCACATCCACTGCGAGCCCGAGCACCTCACCCAAGTCTGCCGAGGTGGCGGGCTGGACGAGGTTGGAAGTAGAGGTGACGGCACTCGTCCCTCCTCCCGCGTAGGCGGAGGCGACTCCTCCCGAGAGCTTCCACACCTTCTTCCCCTGCCTGTCGCCCACGAAGGCGTCTCCGGTCTTGTTTACGCCCAAGCCACTGCCCCGCACGCCGCTCACGCTGCCCTTGAGCACCAGGCTTCGAGTGGCGGCATCCAGCTTGTAGACGCTCGTCTTCGAGCCATCGTAGCTGCTCGCATAGAAGGAGCCGTCGGCGGCCACCGCGGTCCATTCGGGGGTGGGGAGGGCGGTCTTCCAGGCTTCGTCCGTGGAGCTCGTCGCGCCCGAGGTGCCATCGCCCGCCAAAGTCTCCACCCGGACATCCAGCGGCACCGTGGGTGGAAGGCCGTCCTGGTAGATGGAGAAGCTCGTGACGCGCGCCTGCAAGAATCCGCCGCTCTCGGCCGCTCCGGCCACCTCTGCAAAAACGTCCTGGGCAGAGTCGAGTCGGTACATCCGCACTCTCGCGACGTCGCCCCAGACGGCCGGCACGAGCGTCCGGTCGAAGGGCACCGAGATGGTGACGGGCGCGGCGAAACTCGTGGCATTCGTCTCGAAGGCTGCAGCCGGGCCGAGCGCCACGACTCCGTCTCCGAGCGGCGGCAGCGAGTCCGCGCCGACCAGCCGTATCCACACCCACACCGGCTGGGAGACGGCTCCCGGCGGCACCGTCAGCTTGGCCCCCAACAGGGGATTCACATCCGTCACCTCGATGCTCCCGCCGCTCGGGCCGATGAGGGCGTAGGCCGGTGGCCTCCGGTGAAGGACGGTCACGTCGAAGGCCGAGAGGTTGCCGGCCTCGTCCTCCGCCTCGGCGCGGATGAGGTTGCTGCCCTCCGACAGCGTCACCTCCGAGGCGAAGGCGCCCTGGGCCAGCGCCGCGGCAACCGCGTTGACTCTCACCTCCTTGAGCAGGAAGTCGTCGGCCGCACTGCCCCGCACCTGGACGACAATCTCCTCGGTGGCCGCGCCATCTGCGGGCGCCGAAACAACCACGGTGGGCGGGACATCGTCGTGGCGGATGGCAACGGTGGCCTCGGGGCCCGCGTTTCCCGCTGGGTCCACCGCGGTGGCGCGGAGCTGGTTTTCCACGTTGGATTGGAGCTGCACTGCCACCGAGAAGCGTCCGGCCGCGTCGGCCACGGCGGATGTCGGGGCGCTGCCTCCGAGGACGAAGACGGTGGCGAAGGCCTCGGTGCTGCCGGAGAGCGAGATGGGGGTTTGGTTGGTGGGGCTGCGCAGAGGGTCGAGGCTGGGGGCGGGCGGAGGCGTGGTGTCCCCCAGCGCGCGCAAGAGCGCGTCGAAGTCGACTTGCTCCCGAGTCGCCGAAAGCCACCGCTTGGCTGCATCCTCCGCTCCTTTCGGCGGGAAGGCCTCTCGCCCCTTCTGCGCTCCGATGAAGGCGATGAGGAGCTGCTTCACCGGGTTGGCAACCACGGTGGAAGACGCGCTCACCACCCGGTCATCTCCGGGTGCGCCCTTCTCGGCGGGTGGGCCCGAGTTGTGCGCCGCGGCGTTCCACCCCTCGCCCAAGTCGTTGGCCCGCGCCACCTCCCACACCAAGAATTGCCGCTCGAAGGGGAGCGCCGCCACCTGGGACGGCGAAAGCGGAGCCCCCGCCGCCAGGTTTACCGCTTGTGCCACCTCGAGCACCGACTTCGGCGGGCCGTAAGCGAGCCGCCGGAGCTCCGCGCAGTTGAGCGCGAAGACTCCGTGGAGCCGAATCGCCGCGCCCGCCGCCGTCATCCTCCGCTCCGCCGGGCCAAGGGCAGAGATGGAAGGGAACGCCGGCAGCGGGCCCGAGGCCTCCATGGCGTCGAGCAAGAGGAAGGCCTCACGCGAAACCTCGCCCAGCGCAAACCGCTCCACCGGGAGGCCTGGGTCCGAAAGCCGCAGCTCCTCAATCAGCGCGTCGACGGGGAGGCCGCAGCTCGACGCGCCTCCCGTGCTACCCCCCCCCATCGAGCGCCGACGCCGTGCGGCCATCGTCCGGCACCCCGCACGTCAGCGCCACCAGCGCGGCCGCCGCGGACAAGCCCGCGGGAAGCAGCCTGGATGCCCGGCGCCTTCCGCCGTGGCTCGCTTCGCCTCCGATGGCCGGCTCGCCCATGGGTCCCCCTTCTGTCGAGGTGGTAGATGGTATCCACACCGAGCGCGTAGGGTGTCAAGCGCCAGGGTGCGCGAGGGCGGCACATCGAGCGCTGAGGCGGGGCTCGGGCACCCTCTCCCGCTCGCGGGAGAGGCAATCAGCTTCCCATCCGGATCGGCGGCCGCGCCTTCATGAAGCGCTCGATGGACTGGACCGCCCACTCCGGCACGCCCGAGAGGCGCACCCCGCAGCCGGGCACGAAGCTCCGGGTGACGCCGGACTTGGCCCTCACCCAGGACACCTCTCCATTCACGTCCACGGTGCGGCCGTCCGCCAGGACCAACCGCACTTTCACCGCCGTCCCCACCTGGGGCGGACTCCCCGAGGCCACGAATACCCCGCCCGAGTCCAACCGCCCGGTGGGCCCCACGTAATAGTTGTGCTGGGAGACCAGCGTCACCGCCACCTCCAACAGCTCCGAGTCCAGCGGCTGGCCGACGATCGGCTCCTCCAACTCCTCCTCGATGAGCCTGAGCAGGTCCGCTGAGGGGGGCGCCGACGCCGCGGCGGGCGGCGACGGAGGAACCACCGGGGACATCCCCGCCGATGCCGCCGGAGCCGGCGGGGGCGCGGCGACCGGGGCGCCGCGGCGATCCAAAACCAAGGTCGGCCGCGAGAGCAGCTCCTGCCGCCCCACCACCCTCAGCCCGGGCACATTCCCGACGCGGGCAGCCACCTCCGGAGTGGGCGCCATCGCGGTGACCTGCGCCCCGCCTGCCATCCCGCTCGCCGCCGAAACCCCGCGCAGCCAGGCCTCCTCCAAGACCGCCGGCAGCACTACCACCACCACCTGCGCGGCCACCGCCCGCACCATCGCCTCCAGTTGGTTGGGGAACGGCACACAGTGCACCGCGCAGCCGGCGCGCTCCAGGTAGAGGTGGAGACTGGCCGACACGTCGGCGTCGGTCCCGACCACCACCACCCGGAGAGGTGCCGCCGCTTGGCTCATACGGCGGGTCCAGCGGTCTCGATCATCAGCCGGCGCTCCAGGTCGGCGCGGTTGGTGGCGTTGGCCAGCGCCGCATCGAGGGTGATCAGCTTCGATTCGTGCAGCCGGTAGAGGTACTGGTCGAAGCTGTGCATCCCCAGGTCGGCGCCGGCGGTCTCCATGTACTTGTGGATTTCGTCGGTCTTTCCTTCGCGGACCATCTGGCGGACGGTGCTGGTGGTGAGCAGAGCCTCCACCGCCGGGACCAGGCCGGAGCCGTCGGCCCGGGTGAGCAGTCTCAAGGACAGCACCGCCTGGAGATTCTCGGCCAGTCGCGAGCGCACCGTGTCCTGCTCGCCGGCGGGGAACATCCCCACCAGCCGGCCGATCGACCTCGCCACGTCCGGGGTGTGCAGGGAGGTGAGCACCAGGTGCCCGGTCTCCGACGCCTTGAGGCAAGTGTCCGCGGTGTCCCGGTCCCTCAATTCGCCCACCATGATGACGTCCGGGTCCTGCCGCAGCGCCATCCGCAAGGCCTCGCTGTAGCTCGGGGTGTCGGTACCCACCTCGCGCTGGATGACCATCCCCTTGGCGTTGGAGGGGAAGAGGAACTCGATCGGGTCCTCCACCGTCACCGCGTGCAGCCGCTCCTGGAGGATGATGTGGTTCAGCATCGCGGCGATGGTGGTGGACTTGCCGTTGCCGGTTGCGCCGGTCACCAACACCAGCCCGCGCCGCGCCCCGCACACTGTCTGCACCACCGAGGGCAGCCCGAGTTGCTGGAAGTTGGGGACGGCAAAGGGGATGAGGCGCATCACCGCGCCCCAGGTGCCCCGCTGCTTGAACAGGGTGGCCCGAAACCTCGACACCCCCGGCAAGGAGTAGCTCCGGTCCCCCTCCCGGAAGAACTCCACCGAGCCTTCCCCCGCGTGCTTGAGCACCAAGGCCACCACCGACTCGGTGTCCGAGCTGGTGAGCGGCGGATGCTTGAGCGGCAACAGGTCGCCGAACACGCGGTAGGTCGGCGGGTAGCCGACTTCGAAGTGCACGTCGCTGGCCTGGCGCTTGACCGCGAGCTGCAACAGCGAATGAACCTTGTCAGGGGTCAGGCCACCTTCGGTCTGCGGCTCCATGCGCTGCCTCCCTCCGGGCCCGCATCAAACGGGCGCGGCCGCCCGTGCGCAAGCACCCACTACGGACTGGCGAGCTCCGGCCTGGCAGAGGCGCCCCCGCAGGGCGGCGCGTCCACCCGCACTCCGAAGCCCGGGTCCCCGTGGCCCTCGATGCGCGCCGGGATGGAGCGGTTGTTCCAGCTCGGGCTCTCTGCCCTCGCCACCTTGAAGTGCAAGTGGGAGCCGCAGGCCCAGCCGGTCCTCCCCGAATACCCGATGAGCTGTCCTTGCTGCACCGCCTCTGCCGGCTTCACCACCACCTTGGAGAAGTGGAGGTACTGCGTCTCGATGCCCCCGTCGTGGGAGATGACCACGAAGTTGGCCTCCCTGGCGAAGGCCGCGTCGCACCCGCCAATGATCGAGTCCCCCCTGGCCAGCCGGACCACCCCCGGCATCGCGGCGACGATCGGTTCTCCCTCCGGCATTCGGAAGTCCCAGGCGAACTCGTCGTGGCTCCGGTGGCTCCCCACCTGGTGCGCCTGGGACACCACGAACGAGCGGCCGCAGGCGAAGGGCACGCTGGCCAAAGGCAGCGGGGCGGCCGGGGCAGCTCTCAAGCCGACCCATAAGAGGAGCGTCCAGACGGGCGGTGCCAACGCGGCCCCCAAAACCCGCGCTCGGCCGTGCGCATTTCCCAACCTGGGCCCTCGGTTGCCCATCGGCGCTCTGGCGAACACTGGAACGTCTCCTCGGTAGGCGAGGGGCCGCTTCGGGTAAGCTTGCGCGCCCGATGACCATCTCCGTGCAGAGCGGGCTCTCCCTGACCTTCGAGCGCTTCTGGCGGTGGCTGCTCGAGCACTCCAACTGCCTGCTGCGCGCTGGCACCTCTGACGCGGTGTTGTACGACCTCGAGGAGCTGCACTGGCAACTCGACGAGGACGAGGACCACAACCCGATGATCCAGGTGGTCCGCGGCAAGCAGCTCGTCGGCGAGCTGGTGCTCGACGTCCGCGAGCTGCTCTTCGTCCAGGTGACCAGGGACCCCGACGCCGAAGAGAGCGGGCGCTACCTCTTCGAGCTGATCGGCGGGCCGAAGGAGGAGCCCTTCCCCCTCTACCACTTCCTGATGTCCCACGGGCTGGAGGAGCAGGAGCTGGGCCACGCCGGAGGGCTCAAGCACTAGGCAGCTCAGGCCTGCGAGAGCCGGGAAATCGCCTCCGCCAAGACCGGCGCCACGCTCACCACCTCGAGCGGGAGCCCACTCGCCTGCGGCGCTGGCACGCTGTCGGTGGTCACCACCCGCCGCAAAGGAAGCGCGGAGAGCCGCTGCATCGCCGGGCCCACGAAGAGCCCGTGGCTCGCGCACAAGGTCACCTCCGGCATGCAGCCGGCCTCGAGCAGCGCCTCCACCGCGGCGCTCATCGTCCCGGCGGTGCTGATCATGTCGTCCACCACCAGCGGGGTGGCGCCCTTCACCGCGCCCACCACCGCGCGGGCCGAAACCTCGGAGCCGGAGAGGCGCTGCTTGTGCACCACCGCCACCGGCAGGTCCAGCTCCCTCGCGTAGCGCTCGGCTAGCTTCACCGCGCCCAAGTCGGGGGACACCACCACCGAGGGCTTCTCCAGCTCGCGCACCCTCTGGGCGAGGGGCTTCACCGCGCTCACGTGCTCCAAGGGGAGCCGGAAGCAGCCCTCCACGGTGGCGCTGTGCAGGTCCAGCGCCACCACCCGGTCGATGCCCGCCGCGGCGATGAGGTCGGCCACCGCCCGGGCCCCGAGCGGTTCCCTCCCCAGCACGCGCCGGTCCTGGCGGGCGTAGCCGAAGTAGGGCATCACCGCGGTCACCCGTCGGGCGCCCGAGCGCCGGGCGGCGTCGGCGAGCAGCACCATCTCCAAGAGGTACTCCCCCGCGGGCGGGCGAGTCGGCTGCAACAGGTAGACGTCGCGCCCGCGGACCTCGGAGCGAAGCTCGATCTGGATTTCTCCGTCGGGGAAGCGGTCCACCAGGCACGCGCCGATCGCGACTCCCAGCGCTCGGGCGATCGCGTTCCCCAGGGAGGGGTTGGCGGAGCCGGACAGGAGCAGCGGCGCGGTCATCTCGGGCGGCGAGTTCTCGCACGGAAACGCCCTTTGGGGAACCGCCGGAGGATTGGCCGGGAATGAACAGGTGGCCGGGCGCTTTCGCCACTTTTCGACACCGCGCGTCGGGAAGGCGGGTGAAGCGCGCGCACTGGAGTTATTTGGCCTCATCCATGTCGACCGGACTGCCCGAGCCCTTGAGGCTCTCCGTTTTGGGGGAGCAGACTTTGCACCGCGACTGCCTGTGCCGAATGCTGGAAGCTTCCGGGCTACAGGTGGGCTCCCAGCACTCCTCGGCTCACCCGTTCCTCCTCGCCCTGGGCACGGAGAAGCCGCAGGTGGCGGTGGCGATGGACGGCTCCGACGCCCTCACGGTGCTGCAAGAGGCCCACCAACTCCACCCCGAGGTGCGGCTATTGGTTTTGGCCCCCAGGCTGGATCACGAGCTGTTGGACGCCTGCTTCCGGGCGGGCGCCTCGGGCTACGTGGACTGCTCCAGCGCGCGCCTGGAGGCCCTGGTGGACGCCGTTCACGCCGTCGCTCGAGGCAACAACGTCTTCCCCGCCAACGCGGTGGAGGACCTCTTGCGCGCTGCCGGGAAGAGGAACGAGTCCTCCGAGCTGTTGCGCGCGCTCTCCGAGCGCGAGCGGGAGGTGCTCGCCCACCTCGCCGCCGGGGCGGACAACCTGAGAATCGCCAATGCGCTGCGCATCTCCGAGCGCACGGTGAAGGCACACGTCTCCAACCTCTACCGAAAGCTCGGCCAGGACAACCGGACCCAGCTCGCGCTGCTGGCGAGGCAGTCGGGGCTGAGGCCGCCCGCGTTGCCGCCGCGGAGCGAGCAGGGAACGCCCTAGCGCCCCGCCTCGAGCGCCCGCACCACCTTCTCCAGGAAGGAGCCCTGATCCACCCCTCGCGGCAGCGCGCCCTGGAACCTCACCGAGATGCCCTCCGACTCCGAGGCGGACACCGAGACCAGCGACGGCAGGCCGGCCCGCGAGGCCACCGCCTGGGCCAAGCCCGGCGCTCCCGGCGCGGCGCAGTCCAAGAGCACCACCGCCACTGGAGAGGTGCGCTGAAGCCGAGCCAGCGCCTCTTCGCTGCCCTTGGCGCACGCCACCTCGAAGCCGCCCTGGCGCAGCGCCGCCGCGAGCGAGGAGCGGGTGGCTTCGTCTCCCGACACGAGCAGGATGAGCTTCTGCTTCACCCTTCAAAGGTGAAGCTGCGCCAGCGCTTCCGCACGAAGGAGGTCAGGCGGGCGCGCCCGCCGCAACGCAGGCCGGGCGACCCAGCGCCCTGGGTTCAGCTCCCCACTGCCGCATGCACCTGGGCGCGCTGCGGCATCGGCCTCTCCAACAGCTCGCGTGCCACCTGCGCCTGGCGCCGGCTGCCGCGCTCCAGCGAGCCGAAGAACTCGGCAGCCTCGGAGTCTCCCGCGCCCGCCGCGTCCTGAGCGGCCTTCCCGTAGAGCTGAGCGCCCTCCAGGAGATGGTCGATGGCCATCAACAAGTCGTAGCGGCCGCTTCGCAAACGTCGTTCCAACACCAGCCCTGCAGTCGGCATGCGGCCCCCGGGAGAGGAGCTCGATTGTGTAACAGATCCGGGCGGGCCGATCATCTGTCCCCCGGTCGTTCGCGGTGTCGGTGCCAGGACAGTCCTGACACAGCGTGAGAAGGCAGTCAGCTTCGGCGGGCGATGCCGGTGGCGGCGCCTCGGGCGAGCTGGGCGGCGAGCGCCGAGGTGAACGCGAGGGCGGACCGGCGCGCCAGCTCGAGGGGAAGGGGGCGTTGCTCGACGCGGCTCGCCAGGCGGCCGGGGTGCTCCCAGGCGCGGATGAAGGCCCGGAGCCTCTTGCGGAGCATCCGCGGCCCGCGCGTCCTCGCCCGGAGTCGGAGGGCGAGCCCCCCGAGCGCGACCGCCACTCCGAGGGCGACCAGCGACACTGCCACGGTGCCGAGGTGCTGGGTGAGCTGGTAGCGCAGGTCGGTGGCCCGCTGCCGGCGGGCTTCCAGCTCGTGCAGGGTGGCGAGGAAATCGCCTCGAATCCGGTCGGCGGTCTTCTCGGTCTGGTCGATGCCGAATCTCATGCGAATTGGTCCTTCGCGAGCGTGAAGTCCTCGCGGAGCCGCTGCTGTGTCCTGGGGAGCGGCCTCTTGGGGAGTTTCCGGTAGGCGGCGAAGGCGAGCGTCGCGCAGAGGGCGAGCAGGAGCGCTCCCAGGAGCAGCGGCCCAATCCCCACCGGCAAGGGGAACGTCACCGCCAGCGCCACGAAGAGCAGCGAGAGTCCGCTGAGGCCGGCGGAGGCCGCTGCCCCAAGCAAGAGGCCCGCCAACTTGGCCTTCCCAAGCTCCTCCTTGAGCTCTGCCTTGGCGTGCAGCACCTCCGCCCGCGCGAGCAGCCTCGCTTCCTCGACGGCGTGCCGCAGGAGCTCGGGCGTAGACAGGGAACGAAGCTGATCAGCGTCCATGCCCGCGAGGAGCCTCCTCGACGGAAAGGTGAGGCCGCTCCGGTGCGCCGACAGGACCGCCCCCTCGCCCGCCCGCCTTGCGACCGAAGGAGGGCGGGGCCTGCGGTCCCTGGAGCGGAGGTCCGCACGCTGGGCCGGCTCGACCCCGGGAGGGATGACTGACCCGGGCGCCGGGCTTGCAACCTGGCCTGCCGACAGCGTGCAGACCTGGCGCAAGGCTTGCTCCAGGTGCGTTCGATGCGAAGGCGCTCCGTCGGTAGGGGCGCGGACGACCGAGAAAGGAGGCCGTCAAGACAATCCAAGCAGGAAATCCGAGGAGCGCGGAGCCGGATCCCTGGCCGGCTCCGCGCGCTCTTTTTCGGGCTCGCGTTGCTCAGGGGCAAGGAGGCTATCCAGCACCGCGACCGAGGGCATTCCAGGGCGCGGCAAAGGGGGTGAAGGTGCGGCGTCCAAGATGGACCTCCCGCTGACGCTCGGGGCTCCTGGCCGATGCGCGTGGATCGCCCTTGAGGTATGCGTCGCGCGATGTCGGCGCGTCCAGCGATGCCGAGGAGTACCGCCGCCCTTCGCCGAAGGGCGGACGAGGTGCGCGCGCGCCTTTCGACGGCCATTCCGCAGCCGCACCTCGAGCTGGACTTCCGCAGCCCGTGGCAGTTGCTGATCGCGACCATCCTCTCGGCGCAGGCCAACGACGAGCTGATCAACCGCGTGACACCCGAGCTGTTCCGGCGGTACCCGGCGCCGGCTGCGCTGGCGCGAGCGCCCCAGGAGACGGTGGAGCAGCTGGTGAAGTCCACGGGGTTCTTCCGGAACAAGGCGAAGGCGATTCGGGAGTGCAGCCGGGCCCTCGTGGAGCGGCACGGCGGAGAGGTGCCGAGGACCATCGAAGAGATGATCGAATTGCCGGGAGTGGCCCGGAAAACGGCCAACGTGGTGCTCGGCAACGCCTACGGCATCGAGGCCGGCCTCTTCGTGGATACCCACGTGCTCAGGGTGTCGCAGCGGCTGGGCCTCGCCACGCAGACGGATCCGGTGAAGGTGGAGGCGAACCTCTGCGGGCTCTTCCCAATGGGCGAGTGGAATCGGTCGGCGCTCAGGCTGCAGCTTCACGGACGCTACCTCTGCACCGCGCGCGCCCCCGACTGCGCCGCCTGCCCGGTGAACGAGCAGTGCCCCAGCCGGGAGGCCAAGCCCAAGGGGAGTTGGAAGGAGCGGGCGAAGGGGGAGGCCGGGCGAATCCCTCGGCGCGAAGCGCCGGGCTGACGCCCTGGACGAGCCCCCAGGCTGCGGCCAAGGCCCCATGGAAGCATCCGTCGCCCAGGCCACCACCTTGTCCCCCAATGGCGCCCGTACCAGCTTCCCCTCGCATGGCAGGCACGCGAGCTTCTCGCGCTTGTCCACGCGGACGATGACTTCCGCCGGAATCAGGTCGATGACTTCGGTGACGTCGTGCCCGATGCAAACTCTCTCCAGGCCGCACACCGGGCACGGCCGCCGGGGCGCCGGGTGGGGACGACGTGTCAGCAGACCGCCATGCCGCGGGAGCTTGCCGCGCCCCGCCGTCCTCGGGGGCCGCGATCAAGTCAGTCCGGGGGTGCGCTCCAGCGGAGGGACACGCGCACTCGGGGCGGGCATCGCCGTCACCGCCGCGCTCTTTGGAGTGGCGCACGGTGACGTGCTGCACACGCCGCTCGCTCTTGGCGCTGCCCCCTTCATCGCGGGCTCCTGCGCCCTCCTCGTGCATCGGTTCGCCCGTAGTAAACCAGGCGGAGGTGGGCGGCTTCTTCGCAGGGGCCCTGTAATCGTAAACGTTACGATTGCGCTTGCCCTTGCCAAGCGATGGATATTGCTACTGACTTTTGGCGCGTTCGGTAATCGTAACGTTTACGATTACACCCGCCTTGCAGACCCCCACCCCCACCCTGGCTCTGAGCGTGCGCGCCGTCGTGGAGGAGCTGCTCGAGCGACGCTCGGCCGTCACCAATCGCGAGGTGGCGAGAAAGGCGGGAGTCACGAGGCAGGCGGTTCACCGGCAACTTTCGAGGCTGGTGCGCCTGGGGGTGTTGCGAGTCGAAGGGCATGGTCGCTCGGTGCGCTATGTGCGGCCGGCGAGCGAGGCGAGCGGACAGGGCGGGGGATTCTTCGGCAGGTCGCTCGCAATGTGGCAAGCGGTGGTGTCGGCGGTGCCTTGGCTCGCCTACGTCCGCTTGGTGGAATCCGGCCTCGCTCTGGAGACGAGGAGGGACGCGCAGAAGCTCATCGGCTCGCTGAGGGCCTACCGCGCCGCGATCCTCGATTTCCGTGGCATCGACCGGGTGGGAGAACCCTTCGCCCGGGAGCTGCTCGCGCGGGCGCCGGCCGCCTGGTTGGTGCAGTTCGAGCCGATCAACATGTCGGCTCCGGTCGAACGGATGCACGAGCAGGTGCTGGCCCACGAGCAGGCCAGGCCTCCGGCGCCGGAGCGCGAGTACAAGCGGAAGCCGAGGGACGACGACTGGTAGCCCCCTAGTGTTCCGACCCGGTCGCTTTGATCACGCGGTCGGGCTTGCGTGAGGGATCTGACTTTGATCTACCGCATGGAATGGGGCAACGAGAGCGATTCACAGGGCTCAGGCTATCAGTTGGGGACCGAAAGCCGTGGCGAACGCCAGCTGGCTGAACGCGGCCGAGATGGAGGCGGGGCTCGTGTCTCGTGAGTGTCTTGGGAAGCGCCGAATCGGAACGCTTCGCCTGCTGAAGACAGAGGTGCGGGCATGGACGCACCGGGCGGATCGCGCCCGGCGCACATTCCGATACGATGGAATCGCTACGCTCGGGTCGGAGCACTAGCGGCCGCGCGGCTCGGCGCCGAGAGGAGGAAGGGCCGGGTGCCCCGGCCTGGCGGTGGGAAGCCTCGTGGCCAGATCCGCCAGGGTGAGCGAGGCGAGCAAGCCGACGAACACCACCGCCAGGGCGAAGAAGGCCCGGTTGGTGGCGGCGTGCGTCCGAAGATGCATGAAGAACATCACCACCAGCGCCGACTTCGCGGAGGCGATGGCCAGCGCGATGCCGATGTTCCAGGTCCCCAGGTCCACCTTGGCCGCGAAGAAGGTGAGAAAGGTGAACCCCAAGAGCGAAAGCCACACCGCCCCGTAGCTCCAGGCCCCCCGGTGAATGGCATTGGCCTTCATCGACCGCTCCTCAGATGAGGTACAGCATCGGGTAGAGGAAAATCCACACCAGGTCCACCAGGTGCCAGTACATCCCTCCCAGCTCCACCGGGGTGTGGTACTCGGCCGAGAAGTCGCCCCGGTAGCAGCGCGCCGCCACCCAGCCCAAGACGCCCACTCCCACCAGCACGTGCAGCGCGTGGAGCCCGGTCATGAAGAAGTAGAGGGTGAAGAACAGGCTCGCCCCCGGAAGGGTGAGCCCCTCCAGCCCGTAGTGCCGCCCGGGCAAGGCGCGCGTCTCGAAGTGGTGGCCGTACTCCCTCGCCTTCACGAGGAGGAAGGCCACCCCGAAGGCGATCGAGGCGGCGAGCATCGCGGCCGCGAGCTTGGAGCGCCCAGCCGAGGCGAAGTGCACCGCCAGCGCCACGGTGAGGGAGCTGGTGATGAGCACCACCGTGTTGAGGGTGCCCAAGAAGAGGTCCAGGTGCCGGCTGGCCTGGGCGAAGGTCTCCGGGAAGAGAAACCGGTAGGCGGCGTAGGCGACGAACAGCCCGGTGAAGAGCAGCACCTCGCTGGCCACGAAGAGCCACATCCCCATCCTCGCCGCGGCGAGTTGCTGCTCGGCGGAGGCGAAGTGGGCGGCGCGCACCTCAGCGGGTGGCATGGGCCACCTCCGGGGGAGCGCCGTAGTCGTGGGGAGCCCCCTCGATGATCGGCATCCGCTCGAAGTTGTGCTCGGGCGGCGGCGAGCGGGTGTTCCACTCGAAGCCCTTGGAGAGCCAGGGGTTGTCCCCGGCCTTCTCGCCGTAGCGCAGCGAGAGCAAGAGGTAGACGAGGATGAGGAGGAAGCCGAAGGCGAGCAGGGTGGCTCCGGCGCTGGAAGCGACGTTCAGCGCCTCGAAGCGCTCGGGGTATTGGTAGTAGCGCCTGGGCATCCCCAGGTTGCCGAGGAGGAACTGGGGCACGAAGGTGGCGTTGAACCCGAGGATGATCAGCACCGCCGACACCAGCCCCCAGCCTTCGGGGTAGCGCCGCCCGAACATCTTCGGGAACCAGTAGTGGAGCGCGGCGAGGAAGGCCATCATCACTCCGCCCACCATGATGAAGTGGAAGTGGGCCACCACGAAGTAGGTGTCGTGCCAGTGCACGTCCAAGGACACGGTGGCCACCGCCACTCCGGTCATCCCGCCGAAGACCAGGAAATAGAGGAAGCCCATCAGATAGGCGAAGGGCGTCGTGAAGGAGACCGCGCCGCGGTAGAGGGTGCCCACCCAGTTGAACACCTTGATGGCGGTGAACACGCCCACCATCATCGAGAGCACTCCGAACACCCCGGAGTCGAAGGTGGACTGGCCGGCGATGAACATGTGGTGGCCCCAGACGAAGAAGCCGACCAGGGCGATTCCCAGGCTGGAGGCGGCCACCATCCGGTAGCCGAACACCGGGCGGCGGGAGAAGCAGGCCACCACCTCGGAGATGACTCCCATCGCCGGGAGCACCTGGATGTAGACGGTGGGGTGCGAATAGAACCAGAAGAGGTGCTGCATCAGCAGCGGGTCTCCTCCCCGGGCGGGGTCGAACAGCCCGAACCCGAAGGTGTGCTCGGCGGCGACCAGAAGCAGCACCAGCCCCAAGACCGGAGTGGCGAGGACCTGGATGATGCTCGCCCCGTAGACCGCCCAGACGAAGAGCGGCAGCCGTCCCCAGGAAAGACCGGGGGCGCGCATGGTGTGGATGGTGACGATGAAGTTCAGCCCGGTGAAGATGGAGGACATCCCCACGGTGAAGACGCCGAGGAGGATGGGCGCCACCTGGGTGGGAGTGGTGGTGCTGTAGGGCGCGTAGAAGGTCCAGCCGGTGTCCGCCCCGCCGTGAATCATCCCCCAGAGGGCGAGGGCCGCCCCGGCCAGGTAGAGGTAGAAGGAGGCAAGGTTCAACCGCGGGAAAGCCACGTCCTTCGCCCCGAGCATGATGGGGAGCAGAAAGTTCCCGAACACCGAGGGGATGGCGGGGACCATGAAGAGGAAAATCATCACCACTCCGTGGAGGGTGAAGAAGCGGTTGTAGGTGAGCGCGTCCATCACGCTCGGCCCCGGCGAGAGCAGCTCCAGCCGGATGGCCATCGCCATCGCCCCGCCGATGAGCAGCGCGGTGAGCGAGCCCATGAGGAACATCAGCCCGATGCGCTTGTGGTCCCTGGTGGTGAGCCAGGAGACGACGCCGCGGCGGGCGTTGAGGTACGTCCGCTCCGGCGGGCCGGGAGCCCAAGCTTCGGCGCCGTTCATCGCTCACCTCGGGGAAGCTCCTGCGCGAACGGCTCGCTCCTGAGCGACTTGATGAATTCCACCAGCGCCGCCGCCTGGGCCGGCTCCACCCGGCCGCGGAAGCTGGGCATCACCGGTTTGAAGCCGGCCACCACCTCGGCGAGCGGGTCCATCATCGAGCGGGTGAGGTAGGCCTCGTCCACCTTCACGCGCCCGCCGGACTCCAGCTTCTCCTCCCGCCCGTAGAGATCCTTCCAGCTCGGCCCGATGTGCGGGGTGCCGTCCAGGCTGTGGCAGCGGAGGCAGCCCAGCTCCATGGCGAGCCTCCTCCCCTGGCCTACCATGCTGGACTCCTCGGCTTCCCTCGAGGCGGGGTAGTCCCCGCGGGCGAACAGCCCCCGCCGCTGCCCTTGCCACCACCGGTCGAATTCCTCCGGCTCGAGGACCAACACCTCCCCGCGCATGATGGAGTGGTCCACTCCGCAGTACTCGGTGCAGAGCACCTCGAAGCTCCCCGCCCGGGTGGCGGTGAACCAGGTCTGGGTGTAGCGGCCCGGCAGGGCGTCCTGCTTGATGCGGAACTGAGAGACGTAGAAGGAGTGGATGACGTCCCGGGAGGTGAGGAGCAGCCGCACCGGCCTCCCCTTGGGGACGCGGAGCACCTCCACCGAGCTTGGGCCGTCCGGGTAGGCGAACTGCCACATCCACTGCTTGCCCATCACGTAGACGTCCATCGCGTCCTTGGGCGGAGTGGAGAGGAGGAGGTAGTCGCGGTAGCCGATGCCGAACCAAACGAGGAAAAAGGCGAGGGGCACCACCACGAAGAGCGCCTCCAGCCAGATGGGAGGGTGGACCGGGACGGTCTGCTGGCCCACCGTGCGCTGCCGGAAGCGGACGAAGAGCAACAGGGCGGTGACGCCCACCGCGGTGGAGGCCACGATGGTGGTGAGCACCACGAAGTAGTGGAGTTGGTCCACCTGCTCCGCGAAGGTGGAGGCGCGCTCGGGGAGGAAGAGGAGTTGGTCGAGCAGGCTCATCGGTCCACCCCCGCTCGGCGGCGGGCCACAAGCTCCCTCCGCCAGAAGCCTCCCAGCACCGCGGCGAGCGCCAGGAACACCAAGAGCGCGCCTCCGCGGAGGAAGCCCCACATGTAGAGCTGGTACCTCCGGCTGGCCGGGTCGTACCGGTAGCAGGTGAGCAGGAAGCGGTCGAAGGCGGTGCCCACCTTGCCGCCCGCCGCTTCAAGCAGAGCGAGCTTCAAGTCCTTGGGCGGGTAGCGGACTCCGTAGAGGTAGCGAGACACCTTGCCGCCCGGCGCGAGCACGGTGAGCACCGCGGCGTGGGCGTACTGGTCCAGCTCCTCGTCGTAGGCGTAGCCGAAGCCCACCGAGTCGGCCACCGCCTTCACCGGGGCCTCCTCTCCGACCAGGAAGCGCACTCCCCTCGCGTCGGGAGGAAGTCCGAGAGCCACCAGCGCTTCTTGGCGCTTCTCCTCGGCCTGGGCGGGCGACTCCCGATGGTCGATGCTCAGCACCAAGACCTCCACCTCCTCGCCGAGCCGGAGGCCGGTCTGCCGGAGCGAGCCCACCAGCCCAGAGAGGACCAGCCCGCATAGGGTGGGGCAGCGGTAGTAGACGAGAGCCAGCACCGCCGGGCGCTCGCTGGTGAGCAGAGAGGAGAGCGCCACCGCCTCTCCCCTCGAGTCGGTGAAGGTGAGGTCCAAGGGCAGCCGCTCGCCGAGCTTCTCCACCACCTGCACCTTCGCCGCTGCGCTCGGCTCGGAGCCCGGCTGGGCCGAGACGGCCGAAAAGAGAAGGAGGAACGGGGTCACCGTCGTCCCTCCGCCACCAACTGCATCGCCCGCTCGATGGGGAGGTGGATGACCCCGCCGTCCCGGTCCACCCAGCCGTAGCTCTCCAGCCTCTGCCGCTGCTCGAGCCTCAGCTCCTGGGCGCGCTTCTCCTGGGCGAACAGCCGCTGGTCGACGATTCCTACCTCTGCCCGCCCCACCGACGCCGCCGGCGCTCCCTCCGGCTGCCCCAACGAGCCCGCCGCGCGGTAGAGCATCCACCCCGAGGCGAGACTCCCCAGCCCGAGAAAGACAATCGTGGCCAGCGCAATCAGCGCCAGCTTTCCAGTGGGCAGCCGGTCGGGCTCCGGCTCGTGCAGGGGCGGCCCGTGGAGCTGGTCCTTCTCGCTCATGGCTGGGTGTACCTCAGCGACTCGAGGAGGTAGGGGTCTCCCACCGGCACCGCGTACCTGCCGCGCAGCCGAGAGAGGGCGAAGGCGGCGGCGGTGCCTCCCACCCCGAAGAAGGCGGTGAAGTCGGTCCACCGCATCTGCGGCATCGCCCTGCCGATGGCCGGCATCGCCACCCAGTAGAGGTCCGCGAAGTGGGCCACCAACAACCACAGGCACACCAGGGTGAGCCAGGCGGCGTTCCGCTTGAGCCTCCCCGACAGGAGCGCCACGAAGGGCAGGGCGAAGTGGCCGGCGAAGAGGAACAGCGCCATCGGGCGCCAGCCCGGGGAGAGGCGCGAGAGGTACCAGGGCACCTCCTCGGGGAGGTCGGCAATCCAGGTCAACATGAACTGCGAGTAGGCGATGTAGGCCCAGAAGCAGACGAAGGCGAAGAGGAGCCTCCCGAGGTTCTGGAGGTGGTCTCCCCGCACCAGCCCGCCCGGGAGCGCCGGGCTCAGGGAGAGCACCGTGCAAAGGGTGAGCACCGCGAGCGCGGCGAGGAAGGAACCGGAAAAGAAGTACACCCCGAAGACGGTGGAGGCGTAGGCGGGCTCGAGCGACATCAGCCAGTCGAAGGCGGCGAAGGTGATGGTGACGCCCAAAAGGGGCAGCGTGCCGGCGGAGAGCCTTCGCTGGCGGGTGGTGAGCCGCTCGTCGCCGGGAGCCTCGTCCTGCTGGAGAGACCAGCGGCGGAGCAGCGCCGCCACCGCAATCCACGCCCCGAAGTAGAAGGCCGCCCGGAGGAGGAAGAACGGCGCGTTGAGGTAGGGCGCCTTGTGGCGGACCAACTCCTGGACGTGCTCGGGCAGCGCCTGGGGCTCCATCCAGGGGAAGAGCTGCTTCATCCCGAAGGCGATGGGGAGGAACAGCAGCGGCAACAGCCAGCAGGCCGAGGCCATCGCCTCCAGCGCGCGCCTGAGCACCACCATCCACTTGGCGTGCGCGGCGTGGAAGGCCGCGAGCAGGATGAGCGCCGAAACCGAAAGCCCCGCCCAGTAGCAGAAGGCCAGAAGGTACGAGCGAAGCGCGCCCTCGGGAGTGAAGAGGAAGCCGGCTCCGGTGGAGAGAAGCCCCGCCCCGCCAGCGATGGCGAAGCCGGCCATCAGCCTCCTTCCTCCCTGGAAGCGCTCCAGCTTCATCGCCCCTGCTCGAGCTTCCGCCGCGCCTCGAAAGGTGCGTCCGCAAGGGCCGCCCGCTGGGAGAGCTGCAGCGCCCTCAGGTAGGCCACCACCGCCCAGCGCTCCTCTGGGGGGATGTCCGCCGCGTAGGAGGGCATCAGCCCGAAGCCCTGGGTGATGACCGAGAAGAAGTAGCCATCGGGGCGTTGGGAAAGCTGATGCAAGGAGGGCGGCGGCCGAAGCGCCATGTTCCGCGCCGGGATGCTCTGGCCGTCGCCCACCAATCCGTGGCAGGTGGCGCACACCACCTCGAAGCGCCTCCTCCCCTTCTCCAAGAGCTCGCGGGAAATCGGCAGCGGGTTTCTCTCCACGTAGCCCGCGTCGGGCCGGCCGCCCTGGAGCCCGGTCCTCACCTCGGGAGCGAAAAACCGCCGCTCCCTGGGCACGGTGCCTTCCGGGGGCGCCCTTCGAGCCAGCACCGGGCTCTCCTCGTAGGCCTCGAGCTTGGGCTGCTCGATCATCCGCTGCAGCGGCTCGCCGCCGCAGCCGGCCAACCACAGCCAAGGCGCGAGGAGGCGGGGGCTCAAGGCTCCTCCTCCAGGACCGAGATGTGACTCGCCCCCAGCTCGCGCAGCCGATGGGCGGCCTTCTCCGCCAGCTCCCGCCTCTCCTCCGCCACGCTCACCCAGAAGCCGTCCGAGGAGGCGCTGCGGAACTGCTCCAACTCGAACGCCGGATGGTGGGGCCTCGGCAGCCGCCAGAGCGCCAGCATCCCGAAGAAGATGGCGAAGGCGGCGAACAGCACCATCAGCTCGAAGGTGATGGGAACGAACGAGGGATAGGCGTGCGGCGGGCGGTTTCCGACGTTCAAGGGGTAGTCCACCGCCGAGGTCCACCATTGGAAGAGGTAGGCGGTGGCCGCTCCGGCCGCTCCCCCCACGAGCGCGAGGACCGGCACCTTGGAGGGCGCCAAGAGCAGGGCGGCCCGGGTGCCGCGCAATGGATAGGGGGTATGGGTGTCGATGTCCGGGTGCCCCTCCAGCCTCAGCCGGCTGGCGGCGTCGAGCAGCCGGTCGGGGCTTACGAATTCGGCGAGGGCGAAGGAGCGCGCCTTTTCCATCAGGCCGCCTCCGCGGGGTGCGCGGCCAGCTCGTGGTTCAGCTCCTTCATCTCCGCCGCCGCCACCGCCGGGACGAAGCGGAGGAAGAGCAGGAACAAGAGCCCGAAGAAGGAGATGGTCCCGAACAACAGCGAGAGGTCGACCCAGGTGGGGTAGAACATCGCCCAGCTCGAGGGCAGAAAATCGCGGTGGAGCGAAGTCACCACGATGACGAAGCGCTCCGACCACATCCCCACGTTGATCAGCACCGAGGCCACCCACATCACCCAGAGGTTTCGGCGCGCCCAGCGGAGCCAGAAGAGCTGCGGGACGAGGACGTTGCAGAAGAGCATCGTCCAGAAGATGAAGGCGTACGGCCCGCCGGCGCGGTTGGCGAAGGCGAAGCGCTCGTAGGGGCTGGCGCCGTACCAGGCGACGAAGTGCTCGGTGAGGTACCCGTAGGAGACGATGAGCCCGGTGAGCAGGATGACCTTGTTCATGTTCTCCAGGTGCCGCAGCGTCACCACGTGCTCCAGGCAGAGCGCCTTCCGCGCCGGCACCATCAGGGTCATCACCATCGCGAAGCCGGAGAAGACCGCCCCGGCCACGAAGTAGGGCGGGAAGATGGTGGAGTGCCAGCCGGGAAGCTGGGAAACCGCGAAGTCGAAGCTGATCACCGTGTGCACCGAGAGGACCAGCGGAGTGGCCAGCCCGGCCAAGAGCAGGTAGCCGGCCCTCCAGTGCGTCCAGTGGCGCCCGGAGCCGCGCCAGCCCAAGGAGAAGATTCCGTAGACGATGCGGCGGAGGCGAGTCCTGGCGTGGTCCCGCAAGGTGGCCAGGTCGGGGATGAGCCCCACGTACCAGAAGAGGAAGGAGACGGTGAAGTAGGTGCCGATGGCGAAGACGTCCCACACCAGGGGACTCTTGAACTGCGGCCAGACGCCCATGGTGCTCGGGTAGGGGACCAACCAATAGGCGAACCAGGGCCGGCCCAGGTGCAAGGCAGGAAAGAGCGCGGCGCACATCACCGCGAAGAGGGTCATCGCCTCCGCCATCCGGTTGATGGAGGTGCGCCACCTTTGCTGGAAGAGGAGGAGGATGGCGGAGATGAGCGTCCCGGCGTGCCCGATGCCGATCCACCAGACCAGGTTGATGATTCCGAAGCCCCAGGCCACCGGGACGTTGTTTCCCCAGGTGCCCACGCCGGCGTAGAGGGTGGTGGCGATGGCGAAGACGAGCAGGAGCGTCCCCGCGAGCGCCGCGGAGAAGAGCGCCCACCAGCCCAAGGTGGCCTTTCGCTCGACGTGGGCGAAGAGGCTCTGGGTGAGAGTCCGGTCGTCCTGCTTGCCCAGGATGAGCGGGAAGCCCTCCAGGGCGCTCTCGGACGGCGCCGCCATCAGCCCAGCTCCGGGTTGGGGTTTCGCACTCTCACCAGGTAGGCGGTGCGGGGGCGCGTCCCCAGCTCATGGAGCAGGTCGAACCTCCGCCCGTCGCGGTGCAGCTCGGAGACGCGCGAGGTGGGGTCGTTGAGCGAGCCGAAGACGATGGCCTGGCTGGGGCAGGCCTGCTGGCAGGCGGTGCGGAGCTCCCCGTCGCGGATGCTCCGGCCCTCCACCCGCGCCTCGATGCGCTTTCGCTCGATGCGCTGCACGCAGTAGGTGCACTTCTCCATCACTCCCCGGGCCCGCACCGTCACGTCGGGGTTCATCGCCAGCCGCTCGGTGGGGCTCTTCTCCCGGTTGTAGTGGAGGTAGTTGAACCGCCGGACCTTGTAGGGGCAGTTGTTCGAGCAGTACCGCGTGCCGATGCAGCGGTTGTAGACCATCTCGTTCAGCCCTTCGTCGCTGTGCACGGTGGCGTTCACCGGGCAGACGTACTCGCAGGGAGCGGCCTCGCAGTGGACGCAGGCCAAGGGCTGGGCGATGGCGCGGGGGGAGTCCGGCTCGCCCTCGAAGTAGCGGTCCACCCGGAGCCAGTGCATCTCCCGGCTCTTCCTGACGTTGTCCCTCCCCACCACCGGGATGTTGTTCTCCGCCTGGCAGGCCACCACGCAGGCGCTGCAGCCGGTGCAGCGGTTCAAATCCACCGCCATCGCCCAGCGGTAGGGCTCTCCCGAGTAATCGACGGGCTGGTGGAGGGTGGCCTCGGCGCCGCGGAGCTTCGAAAGCCGCTCCTCCGCCTTCCCCAACTCGCCGAGCGCTAGCTCCAGCGCCAGCGGCCGCTGCTCCATGCCCCAGTGCTCCTGGGTGATGGCCAGCTCGCGCCTTCGCCCCAGCCTCTCCACCGAAAGCCCGTAGCCGAACCAGGGCGCGTCGGAGGGCCGGAGGAGGTAGGCGTCGAAGCCGGCGCCCTTTGCGGTCCGCTCGGCGCCGCTTCGCCCGTAGCCCAGGGGCAAGGTCACCGTCCCTTCGGCGTGGCCGATGGCGAGGCAAACCGCCGCCTCCACCGAGCGGCCCCGGTAGGAAAGCCGGACCAGCTCCCCGGTTTCGAGGCCCAGCTCCTCCGCGGTGCGCGGGGAGAGGAGCGCGGCGTTGTCCCAGGAGAGCTTGGTGATTGGATCCGGCAGCTCCTGGAGCCAGGGGTTGTTGGCGAAGCGGCCGTCGTGAACCTTGTAGTCGCCGGCGAAGGCCACCTCCAGGCCGCCCTCCTCGGGGCGGATGGCGGCCTCGCGCATCGCCTCGGCCACCCGCTCCAACTTTGGCTCGGGCGCGGAGGCCTCCGCCGCGGTGCCCTGGATGAAGCCCTCGCGCAGCCACTCCTCCCAGGAGCGCTCGAAGTCCTCGCGCGCCGCCCTCCAGTGCTCGCGCAGGAGCTGGTAGGTGGGCGCGGGGGCGCCGATGAGCGCGGAGAGCAGCTCGGCTTCGGAGAAGCCGGGGGCCAACGGCTCCACCAAAGGCTGGATGAGGCTGACCGTGCCGTCGGAGGCGCGGCCATCGCCCCAGCTCTCCAAGGGGTGCAGGGCGGGGACGAAGAAGCTGCAGCTTGGGGCGGTCTCGTCCTCGTAGAGGGAGAGGTAGAAAGACTCCGGCACCTCGCGGAAGAGCCTTCCCAGCTCCAGGTCGGCGAAGCCGGCGTAGGCCGGGTTGGCCGCGGTGACGAGCAGAGTGTCCGCCCTCCCTGCGCGCAAGTCGGCGGCCAGCTCCCTCAAGGCCGAGGGTCCCGTTTCCACCTCGGCGGGAGGCGAGAGGTAGCGCACGAGCGGCGATGAGCCCCGGGCGGAGCCGAGCGCGTAGTTGACCGCGGCGGCCAAAGCGTGCACCGCGGGAGGCTGCCTGGGGCCGGCGAGCAGCATCGCCCCTTCCTTGGCGCGGGCCAGGTCCGCCCCAGCCGCGTCGATGAATCGGTGCGCCTTCCCCGGGGTGGCGGCGAAGCTTTTCGCCGCCTGGGAGAGCGGCTCGAGGGCGGGCGCCACCCCGAGGCCGGTGAGCCTTCTCACCAGCGCGTAGGCCAGCCGCTGCACGTCCGAGCCGCGGGCGGGGAGGCGGTGGTCGGCAGACATCCCGGTGATGGTGAGGGAGGGCTCCACCACGTACAGCCGGCTCATCCCCGCTCCGGGCTCGCGCGTCTCGAAGAAGTGTCGGGCGTAGGAGAGCTTCTGGCCGCGCGGCTCGAGGAAGTCCTCGTCCAAAGAGAGCACCACCTTCGCCCCGCGGAAGTCCTGGCGGGGCTGCAACGGCCGGCCGAAGGCGATGCGGGCGCCCTCCGCCCGATTGGCTTCGGAGAGCGGCGAGGTGGCGAAGACTCTCGCCTTGGGAAAGCGGCGGAGCAGCCGCTCCCTCAGCGACTGGAGCAAGGGCGAGCTGGTGGGCTCGAGGAGCAGGTAGAGCCCTTCGCCTCGGCGCTCCTGTAGCCTTGCGGCCCGCATGGTGAGCGCCTCGAGCAGGTGCTCCTTCCCCACCGGTGAGCCGCGCTGCTTGAGCTGCCTCGCCCGATGCGGGTCGTACAGCCCGAGCAAGTGGGCCTGCTCGAGGATGCCCGCGGCGCCCAGCGAGTCGGGGTGCTCGGGGTTGCCCTCCACCTTCACCGGCCTCCCCTCGCGGCTCGTCACCAGAAGCCCGGTGGCGACTCCTCCCAGCGGCATCGCGGTGGCGAAGTGGAGCGCGTTTCCCGGAGTCAGCTCCGGCGGCACCCGGTGGTAGGGGACCACCTTGGTGGCGGGAGGTCGAGTGCAGGAGGAGAGCCCTCCCGCGCCGGCGAGCGCGAGCGAGGCCCCCAACAGCCGGAAGAAGTCGCGGCGGTCGACCGAGGTGAGCTCCTCCGCCCCTTCGGGAAACTCCGGGCCGGCTCCCAAAAGCCCCTCGCGCTCGGCGAGGCTCCGCCAGTACTCGCGACCGTAGGGCGACGCTTCCCCGTGTCCGGTCGAGGAGCGAGAGGGGGGCACGATGGTTCGGGCAGAAAGACTTTCCGGCGGGGGCGTCATCGGTGTCACCGGTGGCAAGCGGTGCAGCTCGTCCGCGCGCGCACGTCGAGCTTCTGCATCAGCTCCCGGCCCAGCTCCTCCGGGTCGCGGTTCGGTTGCCAGTCCATCTCCGCCACTTTCTCCGGGGGCCGGAGGTAGGGCGCAGGATTGCGGTGGCACTCCAGGCAGAAGGCCATCTGGTTGGACACCGCCTGCTGGACCTGGGCCATCTGATCCACCCTTCCGTGGCAGACCGCGCAGCCCACTCCCTTGGCGAGGTGGATGGAGTGGTTGAAGTACACGTGGTCAGGCAGGTCGTGGACCCGGTTCCAGCGGATCGCCTGCCCGCTGAAGTAGGCCGCCCGCACCGGCTCCAGCTTGGGGCTCTTGTTCCAGAGCTGGGCGTGGCAGCCCATGCAGGTGGCGGTGCTGGGAAGGCCGGCGTGGGGAGAGGTCTCGGCAGTGGAGTGGCAGTAGCGGCAGTCGATGCCCTCGTCGGCGGTGTGGTGCCGGTGGTCGAACTGCACCGGCTGGCCCACCGGGTTTCGCTCGCCGGTGTTGAGCGGGCTGCGCACGTAGAGCATCAAGCCGGCGATGGCCGCGGCCGGAGTCGCCAGCACCACCGCGCCGGCGGCCCGCGAAAAGCTATTCGTCCAGCGAGGGAAGAGGGCTCCCATGGGGCACCGCCGAGACCGCGGGCAAGCTAATCGCCGCCCGCCCCGGCGGTACGCTCCGAGGAGGGGAACCGTTCAGCGCCGTTCGCTTGGCGAGGCAGTTCCGTCCGCTCCCCGACGGCCTCAGGGCCCGGAAGGCCTCATTCGAGCAGCGCCGCGAGAGCCCGGCCGAGGTCCGCCATGGTGCGGTAGCGGTCGTCGGGTTTCTTCTCCAGGCACTTGAGGATGATCGCCTCCAGCTCTCCATGCACCGTGGGGTTCACCGAGCGGGGCGGCGGGGGTGGAGTGTTCGCGTGCGCGTGGAACATCTCGCCCAAGGAGTCATGCTGGAAGGGCAGCCGGCCGGTCGCCATCTGGAAGAGGATGACGCCCACCGAGTAGATGTCGCTGCGGCCATCGACGGAGAGCCCGGACGCCTGCTCGGGCGACATGTAGAGCGGGGTGCCCAGGACGGTGCCGGCGACCGTGCGCACCTCGTCCTCGTCGAGCTGCTCGCGGCGGGCGATTCCGAAGTCGACGATCTTCACCACCAGCCGTTCGCCGTCATGGATGAGGAAGATGTTCTCTGGCTTGAGGTCACGGTGAACGATGCCCGCCAGGTGTGCCGCGGCGAGGCCCGAGCAGAGCTGGAGGCCGATGCGTGAAATCTGTTCGGTCTTCATCGGCCCGCGGGCGCAGGCGGCCTCCAGGGTCTCGCCGTCCAGGTACTCCATCACGAAGTAGGGCTGGCATCCCTCGTGGAGGCTGATCTCGAAGATGCGGACGATGTTCGGGTGCTGCACTGCCTTGGCGGTGCGGGCCTCGCCGAGGAAGCGCTGGAGCAAGGCGGGAGCGCTCATCACCGTCTGCTCGGCGAGCTTCACCGCCGCCCGGGTGCCCTGAACCACGTGCTCCGCGAGGTAAACCCGGGAAAAGCTCCCGGTGCCGATCAGCCTGAGGAGTTGATAGCCGCCGTAGGTCTGGCCGAGGTGTGGATCCAACGCGTGGTCCGGGCGGCTGACCGGCACCAGCGTCGGCTCGAAGGTATCCCACAGCGGGGACGAGGCGGGCGGCTTCGCCTCCTGGTTCGGGGGCTGCGCCTCCTGCGCGGCGGATGGCTGCGCCTGCGCCGCCGGCGGCTTCTCTTCCTGCGCGGCGGATGGCTTCACCGCCCACACCTCCGCCGGCCAAGACTCCGGCAGCGGCCCGGCTGGTGACTCGACCTGCCCGTGTGTCGCCCCACAATCCTCGCAAGGGCTCACCGGCCCCGTCGGCTTACTGGACACCGGCCGATGATGCAGGCCGGGTGCACCGACCGTCAATCGAGTCGTATGAGTCATGAGGGCTACCCTCGCCGCCGCACGCCCACCTGGGCAGCCACCTCGGCGGGCGCCCCGTTGAGGGCATGGAAGAGCCGGTCGGACGTCCGCACCAGATGGTCCGCATAGAGCACATTGCGCCTTAGCCTCGCCGGGATGGCGTCGGAGCCGAGCTGCGAGCCGAGCACCGCACCGCTGCAGGCGGCGGCCACGTCGGCCTCCCCTCCGCAGCGGAGCACCAAGGTGAGCGCTTCGCGGAAATCGTGCGGCACCTTGAGCGCGGCGTACAGTCCGGTGAGCAGCACCGGCACCACGTGCGCCGGCAGCCCGTCGGTCTCGTGCAGCTCCGAAGCGGGGACTCCCACCTTGCGGAGCTGCGCCAGCGCCCGCTCCACTTCCCACCCCAGCACCCGCGGGAGGTAGCGCAGCTCCTCGGCCAGCCCGAGGTCGCTCTCCGAGGCGGCTGCCGAAAGCCGCTGGCAAAAGTCGGCCGGCGCCAGCTGCTCGCCCGAGAGCCCCAACGACACCGCCTTGGCCATCGCCGCCGAGGCGGCGGCGCAGGTGGGGTCCTTGTGGGTGATGACCGCCAGCACTGCCGCATCGTGGGGCAGCCGGGCCGGGCGGGCGTGATGCCAAAGGCCGGCCACCACCGAGCGGGAGAGGACGGCGGGGTCCTTCGCGCCCATCGGCGCTCCCGCGCTCATCCACGGAGCGCCGCGCAAGAGCCGCTCGGCGGTCTCCGACAGCCTCGGGGGCGGGTGGAGGACCACTCCCTCCTGCCAGAGCCAGGCGAAGTGGGCGGCCACCGAGCGCCCCTCGATGCGGCGCTCCTGGGCCACGCTCTCCGCCGCGGCGAGCAAGAGCTGGGTGTCGTCGGTGAATTGCCCCTTGGCGAAGCGGCCGCGCGGCCTGGGGGCGAAGTCCTCCGCCAAAGCAGGCAACCGGGAGAGGCTGGAGGCGGGCACGCCCCGCAGCGGAAACCCCAGCGCGTCTCCCACCGCGAACCCGAGGATGCTCGCTCGGAAGCGATCCTGGATTTCAGAGGGCGTGAGCGGCATCGGGGGCGCGCAAATTACGCGTTCGCACGAAAGACCGAAAGGTGCTTCCGCTGGAGCTGACTCCCGCGCGCGGCTCAGCTCCGGCGCGCCAAAGACTCCAGCCGTTCGATGACCGCATCGGGCCCTTCCAAGAGCCGCTCCCCGTCCCACAGAGCGGGCACGCCCTTTCCGCCTCTGTCCTCGAGCGCTTGCTGCGCCTCTTCGAAGCCGACGTTGCGGAAGCGCAGGCGCGATTCCAGCCCCAGCTCCACCACCCGCCGCCGCACCCGGGCGCTCCCCGAATCGGCGATGAGGTGGAACAGCTCGAAAGAGGGCTTCACCCTACCTTCGCCCCGCCGCGGCGATGCGCGCCGCCTCGCGCTTGACGGCGGCGGTCTCCACCTCGAAGCGGGCGTCCTCCGCGGCGAGGCCCTTGAGCTTCTTTTGCGCCTCCTCCAGCCGGGACTTGGCGGCGGCCACGTCGATGGCGGAGATAGGCTCGGCCGACTCTGCCAACACCAACACCTTGTCCCGGCTCACCTCGGCGAAGCCGCCGGAGACGAAGAACGACTGGCTGCTCCCGCCGTCGCGCAAGGTGAGGGTGCCCGGCTCCATCAGGGAGAGGAAAGGAGTGTGCCCCGGCCGCACGCCGAACAGGCCGTGGTAGCCCGGGACAACCGCCTCCTCGGCCTGGACCGAGAGCACCCTTCGCTCCGGGGTGACGATTTCCACCGACAGCTTGGCCATGGCGCTCCTCGAATCGTCTGTCAGTCCCTGAAGGGCAACTTCACCGACTTGGTGCCCACCGTCTCCAGCTCCACCTGGTTCAGGTCGTTCACCCTGGGCATCTTCCCGGGCACCCCCAGGACCCCCTCCATCCACTTGAAGTGGCGCTCGAGGTGCCGCACCTCCTCGCGCAGCCGCGCCGGCAGAAGCTCGCCCAGTTGCTTTCGCTCCAGCGCGTTCCCCTCGCGGTCGTAGAGCACGGCCACCTCGGTGAGGGTCCACGCCGGCGGCCGGGGCTTCTTCGACTTGGAGCGCTTCTCCGGAGGCTTCTGGGGGATGGTGCGAAGGAGCCAGAACCGCTCCCCGGAATTGGAGACGAAGAAGAGGTCGTCCACCGTGCCCAGGCACCGCTCCAGGCTCCAGACCACCTGGGAGCCCTTCCTCACCTCCAGGGTGCAGGCGCCCTCCGAAAGCTGGGTGAGCCGGATGGAGTAGCTGCCGTCGGCGGAGGCCTGCTCCTTGCCCTGCTTGGGCTCGGCAGAGGCGCTCGCCGCAACCAGCGAGGAGCAGATGAGGAAGGCGAAGCTCGTCCCGCGCAAGGCGCCCTCCGGCCTACCCGGCCATCTTCCGGGCTTCCTCGAGCACGTCCTCGATGGTGCCCTTCATGTGGAAGCAGGACTCGGGGATCTCGTCGTGCTTGCCCTCGCAGATTTCCTTGAAGCCCTTGATGGTGTCCGAGAGCTTCACGTAGGCGCCCTTCTTGCCGGTGAACACCTCGGCCACGTGGAAGGGCTGGGAGAGGAAGCGCTGGATTTTCCGCGCCCTCGCCACGGTGAGCTTGTCCTCTTCGGAGAGCTCATCCATCCCCAGGATGGCGATGATGTCCTGCAGTTCCTTGTATCTTTGGAGGATGCCCTGCACCTTCCGGGCGATCTGGTAATGCTCCTGGCCGATCACTTGCGGGTCGAGGATGCGGGAGGTGGAGTCGAGGGGGTCCACGGCTGGATAGATGCCGATCTCGGTGAGCGCCCTGGAGAGCACCGTGGTGGCGTCGAGGTGAGCGAAGGTGGTGGCGGGGGCGGGATCGGTGAGGTCGTCCGCCGGCACGTAGATGGCCTGCACCGAGGTGATGGAGCCCTTCTTGGTGGAGGTGATGCGCTCTTGCAGAGCGCCCATCTCGGTGGAGAGGGTCGGCTGGTAGCCCACCGCGGAGGGCATCCGCCCGAGCAAGGCGGAGACCTCGGAGCCGGCCTGGGTGAAACGGAAGATGTTGTCGATGAAGAGCAGCACGTCCCGCCCCTCGTCGTCGCGGAAGTACTCGGCGACGGAGAGCGCGGAAAGCCCCACCCGGGCGCGGGCGCCGGGCGGCTCGTTCATCTGCCCATACACCAGCACGCACTGGCTCTCGTCCAGCTTGTCCAGCCTGATGACCCGGCTCTCCTGCATCTCCTTGTAGAGGTCGTTCCCCTCGCGGGTGCGCTCCCCCACTCCGGCGAACACCGAGAAGCCGCCTCGCTCGGTGGCCACGTTGCGGATGAGCTCCATCAAGAGCACCGTCTTGCCCACCCCGGCGCCGCCGAAGAGGCCGATCTTCCCGCCTCGGGTGTAGGGGGCGAGCAGGTCGACGACCTTGATCCCGGTCTCGAACATCTGCACCCGCACGTCCTGGTCCACGAAGGTTGGCGGGGCTCGGTGGATGGGAAGGAACTTCTTGGCGTTCACCGGTCCGCGCTCGTCCACCGGGGCGCCCACCACGTTGAGGATGCGCCCCAGGGTTTCCTTGCCCACCGGCATCATGATGGGCATCCCGGTGTTCTTCACCACCACCCCGCGGGCCAGGCCCTCGGTGGAGTCCATCGCGATGCAGCGGGCGGTGTTCTCCCCCAGGTGCTGGGCCACCTCGACGGTGAGGTTGTCCGGCTCCTGAGAGATGCCCGGGTTGGTCACCCTGAGCGCGGTGTTGATTTCCGGCAGCCCGCCGGGAGGAAACTCCACGTCCACCACCGGGCCGAGGACCTGCGTGACTCTGCCTGCCGCCTGAACTGTCGCGACCATCGAGGAGCGTTTCTCCGAAAGAAATTGGGCGCGCGCACCCTAGCCACCGAGGGTGGGGGGGTCAAGCGGGAGCAGGCTAGGCGCAGGAGAGCCGCTCGAGCCTGGTCCCCTCCCGGCAGGCCCTCCGGCGGTGAGACTCCACCGCCATCCGGGCAAAGCGCATCACGTCCCCTTCGGAGAGCGGCTTTCGGGTGTAGCTGGTGGCGCCTGCCTTAAGGCAGAAGCGCATCTGCCCTTCGTCCGGCCAGGCGGTGATCATCACCACCGGCACCTGGCGGGTGGCCGGATGCTCCTTGAGAGAGGTGAGCAGCTTTAGGCCCTCCACCTTCTGCACCACGTCGAGCAGGATGAGGTCCGGCCGAGCCTCGGAGGCCACCTTCACCACCTCCGCCTGGCCGTCCTCCAAGACTCGAAAGCCAGCCGCCTGGAACTGGTCGCCCAGGATCGCCCGCAACACCGGGTCGTCGTCGGAGATGAGGATGAGCGGGGCCGCCTCCGCCATTTCTCCTCCAGCCCGAGCGCGCGCCGGGCACTGAGCCCCCCGCAACCATCCGAATACGGGCGCCATTGTACCGTCCGCAGCAACCTTTTTCGACCCGGGTGGTGCGCGGGGCGGAGCGCTTCGGAGTGCCGAGCGAGGCGGCGCCTTTGGAGCGCCTGCCGGAGGACTACTTCAAAGCCTCGGCGCCGGAGACAATCTCCATCAGCTCCTTGGTGATGACCGCCTGGCGGGTGCGGTTGTAGAAGAGGGTGAGGTTGGAGATCATCTCCGCCGCGTTGCTGGTGGCGTTCTCCATCGCGCTCATGCGGGCGCCCTGCTCGGAGGCCACCGACTCCAACAGCGCCCGGTAGAGCTTCACCGCCAGCGCCTGGGGGAGCAGCCGGTCGAGCACCTCCGGGCGGGCGGGCTCGTACTTGAAGTCCACCGGCGAGGGCTCGGCCTTGCCGGCCTTTGCGGGAGCGCCCAGAGGGCCTTGGAAGGGAAGCAGTTGCACCAGGCTCACCGTCTGGGTGATGGCGGAGACGAACTCGTTGTAGACCAGGAACACCGCGTCCAGCTCGCCAGCCACGTAGCGGGCGGAGAGCTCCTGGGCGAGGTCGGCGGCGGTGCGGTAGCTCACCTTGGCGAACAATCCGGCGAAGTCCTTGCGCAGCTGCACCGGCCGCTTCTTGAAGTAGTCGTGGCCCTTCCGCCCGATGGTGGAGAGGAACACCTTCTCGTAGGTCTTGGCGTTCTCGAAGAGGAAGCGGCTGGCGCGGCGGATGACGTTGGAGTTGAAGCCGCCGGCGAGGCCGCGATCCGAGGTGAGCACCACCAGCTCGGCCACCTTGGGCGGGCGGGAGACCAAAAGCGGGTGGGCCACTGCCTCGGAGCGGGCCACCAGCTCGGAGATCATCAAGTCCAGCATCTGGGCGTAGGGGCGCGCCGCCAGGATGGCGTCCTGAGCCTTCCGGAGCTTGGCGGCGGCGACCATCTTCATCGCCTTGGTGATTTGCTGGGTGCTCTTCACCGAGCGGATGCGCTTTCGGATGTCCCGGAGGGAGGCCATGGCGGGCGCGCACCCTAGCCACCGGTCATGTGGGGGTCAATCGCCTGGCGCTGCCCCTTTCGCCGCCGCCCGGTTCGAACCACAATCGGAGAGGATGCGGCGCTGGAAGCGATGGACGGCCTGGGCACTCGGGGGGCTGCTTGCGGCGCCGCTCGCCTTCTTGGGGACTTCCACCTTCGTCGGGCGGCGCTACCAGGAGCGCATCGCTACCGCGGAGGAGGCTCCCTCGGCCCCGGTGGCCTTGGTGTTCGGCGCCGGGCTGGGCCCGAACGGGGCGCTCTCCCCGGTCTTGGCGGAGCGGATGGACGCGGCGATCTCGCTCTACCGGGCGGGGAAGGTGGAGAAGCTACTGCTCTCGGGGGACAACTCGGACCGCTACCACGACGAGACGGGAGCGATGCGCCGCTACGCGCTGGGGCGAGGAGTGGACGGCTCGGCGGTGGTGGAGGACCTGGCCGGCCTCTCCACCTACGAGAGCTGCTACCGGGCCCGGGCGGTGTTCGGGGTGGAGCGAGCGATTCTGGTGACTCAATCCTTCCACCTGCCCAGGGCGCTCTTCATCGCCAACTCGGTGGGCATCGACGCGCACGGCGTCTCGGCGGACCAGGGCAGAAGCGGGGGGCACTCGTACGAGCTCCGCGAATTCGTCTCCAGGCCTCTCGCGCTCTGGATGGTGCTGTGGAGCCCTTGAGCTTTGGCCGAAGCCTCTCCAGGCTGGCCCCGCCCTGAGCTTCGAGTGGCGAGGCGGCCCCGCCGACTGCATCTTCTTCCTCGAAGGAGCATCGAGATGCCACGCAGCCGAGTCGGCGAGCGCCTGCCCGCTGGTGCCGAGGAGAAGACGAAGGAGCTGACCGGCTTCGACGCGGATCCGTCCGAGGCGGCCTTCGGCTCCGCGGGAGATGGGGCCTCGATGTTCGGCGCCGACCTCACCGGGGGTTTCCGGGAGGCGGAGGAAGAGCCCAACGCGCTGGACATCCTGCCCGACCACATCGAGCGTCTGGCCGGCTCGCCGCTCTCCGACGAGGAGCACCTGACCGCCCGTCCCACCCAGCCGCCGAGCCGCGATGAGCTGGAGCGGGAGCTGGAGGAGGAAGCGGAGGAGCGGCCCCAGATGACCAGCCCGGAGGCGGAGAAGGCCTAGCTGTTGACTTCCGCCGCCGGCGCCGCCTATTTGAGCCCCGCGCTTGCAGCCCGCCTCCCCGCCGCTCGGCGATTCGCCCAAGACGCTGGAGAGGGCGCGCTGGCTCTGGCCCGCCGTTTGGCTCGGGGTCTTCTCGCTGGCGGCGCTGGCGCTGCAGCTCCACGCCAGGGTGCCCTGGGACGCCGACACCGCCTACCACGTGGCGGTGGCTCGGCTCATCCGCGAGCACGGCATCCTCCAGGCCTTTCCTTGGACTCCCTATAGCTGGCTCTCCGACCACTACGCGGACAAGGAATTGGCCTTCCATCTCCTCTTCGTCCCGCTCACCTCGCTGGAGTGGAAGGCGGCGGCGCAATTGGTGGGGACGGTGCTGGGCGCGATGCTGCTGTGGACTCTGTACCTGGTGCTCCGCTCGATGGGCGCTCGGCTTCCGGGGGCCTGGGCACTGCTCGCCCTCGCCTCCTCGGGCTATTTCCTGATGCGCCTCGGCCTGGTGCGCCCCCACTTGGCCTCGGTGACGCTGGCGATGGTGGTGGCCTGGGCGGCGGCGAGGAGACGACTCTGGCCGTTGGGCGCGGCCGGGGCGCTCTACCCCTTCTTCTACGTGGCCTGGCACCAGGCCCTCATCCTGGCGGTGCTCGCCGAGCTGGCCCAGCTCCTCTGTGGGAGAAGGCCGAGCTGGCGCCCGCTGGCGGCGGTGTCGGCAGGCTCGAGCCTGGGAGTGCTCCTCCACCCGAACTTCCCGAACATCGTCCGCTTCGCCTGGATCGAGAACGTCGAAATCCTCTTCCTCACCGCCTGGAGCAAGAAGGAGGGCTTCGAGCTGGGCACCGAGTTCTCCTCCCTGGTGTCGGATCCGCCCGGCCTGTTGGCCTACGGCGCGCTTCCCTTGGCCCTCGCCCTGGCCTCCTTGGTGGTGGGATGGAATCGCCGCAAGCAGTCGCCGGCCCCGCTTGCCTTCGGCCTTTCGGCGCTCGCCTACGGGGTGATGACTCTCGGCTCGGCGAGGTTCGTGGAGTACCTCTCACCCTTCTGCGTCATAGGCCTGGCGGTTGGGCTGGGCACCCGCGCGCCCAGGTGGCTTCCTCCCGCCCTCGCCGGGTCGGCCCTCGCCTTCACTGCGCTCTTCGGCCTTAGGCCTCTGAGCGACATGAGCCGCCGCGCCGAGGACTTCCCGCCCCAGGTGGCCCAAAGGCTTCAGGCGCTGATTCCCGGCGGAGAGCAGGTCTTCACCTGCAACTGGCTGACGACGGGGGAGATGATGCTGGCGCTCCCGGACCGCCGCTTCGTGGTGGCGCTGGATCCGGTGCTCTTCTGGAAGAAGGACCCCGCCCTCTACCGGCGGTGGTTCGAGCTCGTCCGGAGCCCGCCGCCGCGGCCCTCCACGGTGGTGCGGGAACAGTTCGGCGCCCGCTTCGTCCTCTGCGAGTCTCAGCTCCCCGCCTACCGGCCCTTCATCGCCGCGATGGCGCACGACCCGGACGCCAAGGCGGAGCTGGTGAGCGACCTCTGGGTGCTCTTCGAGCTAAGCCCATGAACGCTTCTTGCCGAGCACCATCAGGGCGAGCTGCATGAAGAGCGCATCCTGCACCGCGGCCGAGCGGGACTTGGCGGGGAAGCTGCTCACCACCACGTAGGTGCGCCCCTCTCCGGCCACCGAGACCACCACTCCGTTCGCCTTCTTGCTCACGTAGGGCATCCGGAAGCAGAGGCGCTTGTCTGGCCGCGGCATCCTTCTCAGCGTGCCGCTCTTTCCGCCCACGCTCGAGGCGAGCTGGGCCGCCATCTTGGAGGTCATCGCCTCCTGCGCCTCCGGCGCGAGCTCGGGTCCCAGAATGACCGCCAGCTCCACTTTCTGCTTGGAGGAGGCCACCCTCAGCGCGGGGGTGTCCGGCCGCAAGGCGCCCTTGGCCGGGGCGAACTTGAAGGGGCTGGGGGGCTTGAAGAGGGCAAACCCGTGCTTCTCGTCGACGTAGCGCTCCAGCTTGGCTCTCTTGGGATGCATGGCTTTCACCTGCGGGCCCTCTTCGCCCGTTTGGGCTTCGGCTTGGGGGTCCTCTTCCTCCGGGGCGTCTCGGCGATCGCCTCCACCGTGCCGGCCACCGCGCTCAGGGCAGCGGTATAGGTGATGTCGCCGAACTCCTCGGTCTGAAAAGGCGGCACCAGCCGGGCCAGGAGCTGCTCCAGGGTGCGGTACTGGCGCACCTCTCCATCGGCGCGCACGAAGCCGTAGCACCACTCATTGTCGGGGAGCGGCTGGAGCCACTCCGGCACCTTCATCCCCTGGGCCAGGAGGTCCATCTTCCGCGCGGCGAAGAGCGGCTCGCTTTCTCCTTTGAGGCCGAAGCTCCAGCCCCGTTTCCCGGGAGCGCGGCTCCGCTCGAGGACGCCCGCTTCCTTCCCTTCCGCCCGGAAGCGGAAGAGGCGGACGTCGGGCGCGAGGAAGGCGCCGTCGAACGCCTGGTACAGCTCCCGGAGCTCCAAAGGCACCGGGACTCCGGAGGCAGCCTCGATGCCCGCCCACTCCTCGGGACGAATTCCTGGTCCTGCTTGCTGGGCCCCCTTCTGCAAGCCCACGATCCACTCGCGCATCGGCGCACCTTTGGGGCGCGACCTTATCGCCTTTCTCTGCTAACTGCGCCCAGCTCGGAGGAAGCCCGATGAATGCGCTGCTACTCGCCCTCTTGGCCGCCGCTCCCGGCGACGGCTTCGTCAAGGAGCGGTTCGGCAACCACGCGGTGGCGCAGCTGCGCGCCCCCGGGGTGGCCGAGCTCTCCCTCTCGGAGAAGAAGGTCGCCTGGCACCTTTCTCTGGCGGCCTACGCCGGGGAGCCCATCGCCTATGACCAGCTCGGCTGGAGCAACCTGGCCATCAAGGCGCTGCTCGAGTCGGTGGTCCTCTTCGGCCTGAAAGGCGACGGGGCTGATCCGCGCGGCTTCGACGCCCGGCTCTCCGAGTATCTAAAGAAGCTCTACGGCCACGGCGGCAACCACGACGACGTCACCGGTCAGAAGTTCCTCCCCGAATTCACCCCCGAGGAGCTGTCGCAAGCGGCGAAGCGGGCGCTCGCGGCAGGCGCGCCCTTGGGAGTGAAGGACGATTCGGCGCTGGAGGCGCACCTCTTGGAGCTATCGCCGGCGCTGTTCGACCCGACTTTCGAGCCGCTGCTCACCTCCAAGGCCCCGCCGCCGGGGAAGGACATCCTCACCGCCTCGGCCAACACCGCCTACGGGCGCGACGTCGCCTTGTCGGACCTGGAGGGCTTCGCGGAGAAGAACCCGCTCAACTCGCGGGTGGTGAAGGTGGAGGGAGAGCTCGTCGAGCGGGTGTTCCGCGCCGGGACGCCGGACAAGAAGGTGCCGCCCGGGCTCTACGCGGAGGAATTGTCGCGGGTCGTCGCCCACCTCCGCGAAGCGATGAAGCACGCCCGGGCGGATCAGAGGGACGCGCTCGGAAAGCTGGTGCGCTACTTCCAGACCGGCGACCTCAAGGACTGGGACGCCTACAACATCGCCTGGCTGAAAGCCGACCCGAAGGTGGACGCCAACCTCGGCTTCATCGAGACCTACGTCGACGCGCGCGGGCAGAAAGGGCAGTGGGAGGCGCTGGTCAACTACCGCGACGCCAAGGAGAACCAGGTGATGGAGTTGTTGGCGAAGCGGGCCCAGTACTTCGAGGACCGGCTCCCCTGGCCCGAGCAGTACAAGCGGAAGAAGGTTTCTCCGCCGGTGGCCAAGGCCATCAACTTCCTCGCCGCCTATCCCCAGCCGCCTGCGGGAATCAACCTCCCCAACGAGCAGCACATCCGGGAGAAGTACGGCTCGAAGAGCGTCCTGGTGGCGAACACCATGGAGGCGGCCGCGGCGGTGAAGCGGCTGCCCCTGGCGATCGAGTTCAGCCGCACCGAGGAGGAGCGGGAGTCCGCGAGAAAGCACGCGGTGACCGCCCGCAAGTGGCTGGTGGCGTTCCACGAGGTGGCCGGCCACGCCTCGGGACAGGTGGACAAGCAGGCGGGGGACACTTCGAAGAAGCTCGCCGAGTACGACAACACCCTGGAGGAGGCGCGCGCCGACTTGGTGGCGCTCTGGCACGCCTTCGACCCGGCGCTCGAGGAGCTGTCTTTGGAGCACGAGGAAGTGGCCCGGCAGATGTACCGGAGCTTCCTCGTGGAGGGGTTGACCAACCTGCACCGGGTGGAGAGGGGCGACGAGCTGGAGGAGGACCACCACCGCGGCCACCACATGACGGTGAGCTTCCTCATCGAGAAGGGCGCGGTGCGGCAGGTCTCCGAGGGAAAGCCGCCCCATACCTACTGGGACGTGGTGGACTTCCCGAAGATGCGCGAAGCGGTGGGAGAGCTGTTGACGAAGCTGATGGCCATCAAGGCCACCGGGGACTACGAGGGCATCAAGGGGCTGGTGCAGAGGTACGGCATCAAGTTCGACCCTCGCCTGCGGGACGAGGTGGTGGCGCGGGTGAAGGCGGCCAACGTGCCGACGGTGACGTTGATGGCCTCGCCCCAGCTCGTCCCGGCCTTGGACAAGCGGGGAAACCTGGTCGACTTGAAGGTGCGCTACGAGCAGTCCTTCGTCGATCAGCACCTGGAGCGGGCGCTCTTGGGCAGCCTTGCCCCGGCGGAGGCCACCAAGCTGGCGGCACAGATCGCCGCCTCGCCGGAAGCCCTCCACGAGGCGCTGAGGAAGCGGGCGGCCGCGCCGAGTTCGGCCCGGCGCGAGTAGAGTCGCGACGCGATGGACCTCCAGACCGCCATGGCGGGGACGCTGCCCGCCCTCGCCGCGATGTGGTACGTGGACAAGGCCGACTCCAGGCGGCCCGAGCCGCGCGCCACCTTGCGGAAGGTGGCGGTGGCCGGCGGGCTCTCCACCATCCCCTGCATCGCCGCGCAGCTCGTGCTGACGAAGCTCTTCCCCTTGCAGGGAGTGGAGGGGGCGCTGTTCACTTCCTTCGTGATGGCGGGCGCGGTGGAGGAGCTGGCCAAGGCGGCCTGCCTGTTCCTCTTCGTGTGGCACCGGCCGGAGTTCGACGAGCGCTTCGATGGCATCGTCTACGCCACCCGGGCGGGGCTGGGCTTCGCCCTGGTGGAGAACGTCGGCTACCTCTTGGGCACCGAGAGCATGGCGGGCTTCGCAGGAGTGTTCATCGCCCGGGCGGTGTTGGCGGTGCCCGGCCACGCCATCTACGCGGGGATGATGGGCTACTTCGCCGCCCGGCGGCGCTTCGACGGGAAGGGGCCCGGGCTTTTCGGCGGCCTGGTCCTGGCCATCGCGCTCCACGGCACCTACGACGCGGCGCTCTTCCTCCTCCCGTTGGTGCCGAAGGAGCTGGCGGTGCTGGCGCTCCCGATGCTCTGTGTGCCGCTTCTCATCGTGGTGGTCGGCTTCTTCGCTCTTAGGGGGATGGCCCGGCGGGCCATCGCCGCCGATGACGCTGCCGGAGTGGGCCACCAGGGAGTCATCCAGGCATTGCCGGTGATGGCCGGCTTCACCTTGCGCTAGCTGGGTGGGGAGACGTGGATCAGCTCCGGCTCACGCACCGGAGGGACGCGGTATGCCTGGGCCCGGCTCGGCCCCCTCTTCCGCTCCATTGGCTCCAGCTTCACCGGGCGGCCGATGCGGGCCGAGTCGTAGAGCGCCTCGATGACGCGGACGTCGGCCAGGCCTTCGTAGCCATCCGGCTCCGGCTCGCGGTCCCGGAGGACGCAGTCCGAGAAGTAGGACAGCTCGGGGGCGAACTGGTCCCGCCCGGGGAAGGTCAGCCGGCGGGTGCGGCCGCGGCTCATCAGCTCCAGGGTGCGCTCGCCCTGGTAGTTGTAGGCGCGATCGAGGAAGAGCCAGCCGTCGGCTCCGCTGAGCTGATACCAGGCGGAGGCTTCGGTGCCGAAACTGCAAACAAAGCTCGCCAGCCTCTCACCGGGGAAGCGGAGGATGGCGGAGAGCGCCTCCTCCACCTCCGCGAAGCGCGGCTCTCTCCCCTTGGCGGCGAAGGCCTGGACCTCGATGGGCTCGGCAGAGAAGAGCTGGCGGGCGGCGTTGAGGCAGTAGATGCCGATGTCCCACAGCGGCCCGCCGCCCAGCTCCCGGCGCAGGCGGATATTGGGCGGCCTCACCTGGTAGCTGAAATAGGAGATCAAGTGGCCCAGCTCGCCGAGTCTTCCCTTTCGGGCCAGCTCGGCGGCCCGGAGGTTGGGCTCGTCGAAGTGGAGCCGGTAGGCCACCATCAGCTTCACCTCGCTCTCCTCGCAGGCGCGGATCATCTCCCGGCACTCCTGCGAGGAGGTCGCCATCGGCTTCTCGCAGAGCACGTGCACTCCGGCCCGGGCGGCGCGGAGGGCGAAGTCCCGGTGCCGGGTGTTGGGGAGCGAGATGTAGACCGCGTCCACCTCCGGCTGGGCGAGGCAGTCTTCGAAGCGCTCGTAGTCGTAGCTGGGCACCCGGTAGAGCCGCCCCAGCCGCCGGCGCTTCTCCTCGGCCCCCGACACCAGCGCCACCAGCTTCGAATTCCGGGAGGCGTTTGAGAAGGCCGGCAGCACCGCCGCTTGGGCGATGTGGCCCAAGCCCACCACCGCGTAGCCAAGCCGCCTCCGCTCCGGCCGTGCGCCAAAGTGCGCTCGCCGGTGCGCCCGCTCTCCTGCCGACTTCCTTCCGTCGCCGCGGCGGACCATTTCGCCACCTCCCGGGCGGAAGGCTCCACACCGGACGCTTCCGCGACAAGCGGGCCCATTCGCCAGCTGGCCCGGCAGGCCGGTGGCACAGCGGCCGCCCATGAGATCGGCAAGGTCATGGACGCTTTGGGGGCGGGGTTCCTCCTCGTCCACGCTCCAGCGCCTGGAGGACTCGAGCGCCCACGGCCTCCCTCCGGAGCTCCAGGTCTTCCCAGCTCACGCAGATGACCGACCAGCCGAGGCTGGTCAGGTGGGAAATCTGCTGCAGGTCGCGAAGCCACCTCCCCCGTTGGCGGTGGACCCGCTCGCCCATGGCCTGGATGGCGACTTTCGGTTTCGGAAAAGCGAAGTCGACATTGGCCACGTGATGCTTGCCATCCACGATGTCGTGGTGCGTGCGCGGCGTGCCAACGCCCAGCGAAGTCAGCAACTGGCGCACCCTCACCTCCAGCGCGCTGTCCAGCACCGACGCCCCATGGAGGTGCCGCCTCACTAGTGCGTTCAGCCCGCCTGCCCCCTCCCGACCACGCTTGCCGAGTCTGCGCAACCGGTCGGACAACCAGCCGAGCAGCGAGTCTCGCTTCCGCAGGGCCGACTCGAGCGCGCTCTCCAAATCCCTGGGCTCCAACACGCTCCCAAGGTCGATCAAGGTCCGCGGCAAGTTCGTCACTGGGATGCCCAGGCGGCTGGCGACGTCCTTCGGACCAAGGTTCCTCGGGCGATGGATCTTGGTGTTCCCCCACGGGGCAGGGCACATCGGGCGAGGAACCGAGATGTGAATCTCCTCGGCGGGGCGTCGCGGCATCCCGTCCAGCCCCCACAGCCGCCCGGCAGTCTGGAACGACGCCACTGCGCCAGCTCCCGCCGCCAGGCACCCCGACATCACTTCCTGCGCCCAGGTTCTCGGCGAGCCGGCGAGCCGGTACACCCCCCTGTGCGCCAGCTCCCAACGGCCCGAAAGGAGCAGGCGATCCACTGCCCCCCTCGAGAAACCTAGCCGGCGCGCCTGCGCACGCGAGAGCAGCCCCTGCTGGCGAGCCGCCAACTCCATTGCCGCTACGTCGCGCGCGCTTCTCGGGCCTCCGCTTCCCACGCGCTCCCTAAAACACACCGGCCTGACACCCCCGGGGCGGGGGCGCGCCCAAACTGGGCGTAGTTTGCCTCGGAATCCGAGGCAAACTACGCCCAGAATGGTCGGCCCTGGTCGAGGCAGGCTGGTCGGGTCTGGACTCCGCTCGGCCCAGCGGGCGCGAAGGCGGTCGGCTCGAAACCCAACTGCGGGCCAGGCCCCTCGGCCGGAGGGACAAGTCAGCCGAGGCCGCAATGACATCGCGCGCAGCCGGTTGCCTCCTCGTGGTCGCGGCGCGCTCGGCGCCCTTCTTGGCCTTTGGCGCGGCGCTGACGCTCGAGGCGGGAGGCATCGCTGCCTGGCTCGATTCCGCCTGGGTGCTGGCGGTGGTGGCCTGGGCAGTGCTGTTGGCCGCGGCAGTGCTCCGCTTGGTGCTGGCGGCTCGCGCCCGGCGGGCGCTGAGGTTCTATTCGTCGAGCTCCATGCGGTACCCACGCCGCGGACGGTGCGGATGTGGAAGCGGGAGCGGGGCTGCTAGCCGAGCTTCCGCTCGAGGCTGGAAACTGAAAAGGTTCCGCGGAGGTCGATGCGCTTGCTGTCGGTGAGGGCCGCGCGCACAGGCGCGCCGCCTGCTCGAAGCCGTTCCTCAACCGTTCTGCGAGCACTTGATTCTCCAGAAAGAAAATCAAGCTCATTCCGTTGGCGCTCTCCACGGTGAAGAGCGGTGCTTCCTGTCCCACCGAAAACGTCGCCACCTTGGCGGGCAGCGCGAACTCGCGGAGCGACATGACGCTCGTAACCTTCGACGTCCATCACCAAAACGCATTCTCCGACTCGCGACACCTTCCACCTCATCTCCTCCGTCGCGTGCCTGGTCCGGCGGATCTGCGGGCCAACGCCATTGAGCGTGTTGGTCAGCCACGACATGGTGTCCTCGAGCGATGGACCGGTGATCGGAGCGGGGCTGCGCGACCACGGTCGCGCCGCTGGCGGTGGCGTGTCTCGCTGCGGGATATCCGTGAAATGCTGCCTGCCGGGATACGTGTGGTGTGCCCGCCGCTTCTTGAGCAGCTCGGCCGTTTCCAGCTTGACGGTTTCTGCGCGGCGAGTGTGTGCAGCCGCTACCACCTTGTCGTCGACTTCGGCCTCGGCGATCAGCGCCGCGAGCTGTGCGTCGTCGATTGACGACTTGTCCGTGCTGGCAATTTCGCGATAGCGCTGCCACGACATCGCGGCGAGCCGCACATAGGTGACGGGCCGGTCGTCCGGAGCACCTGCTCTGAGCGCGTAGCGCCACCACGCAGCACGAACCTCATACACGAGCGCCAGGTCGTGGAGCAGCGAGCTGGAGCCCGGCGCGGATTGGACCACCTTTGCGAGCAAGTCCTCCGCCTCGTCGAGATTGCCTTGCGCAAGTGCGGCGTGGCCGCGTTCTGCCCAATGGACGACTTCGCGCGGTACGTCCGCGCCGACGACGCGCTTGAACCGGGCGGCCGCCTCTCGCATCCGCCTGTCCAGGGCGGCGCGAACCTCCGCATCGACTGCGCGGAATTGCTCTCTCTTCGAAGCGAGCTCGCGCTGAATCTGGACGGATCGCTGTGCCGCGTCTCTTCGAACTGCGCGTCACGCGCGGCGTCCTGACGCCGGATGTCTTCGAGCCGCCGATCAATCTCCTTCAGGTCCTCCTGAAAGCGCCGCTCGGCTTCGGCCTCCGAGGCCGCGAGTTCCTCCCGGTTCCGAGCAATCTGCTGGTCGACGGAAGCGCGTTCGCCGAGCTGCGCCTGAAAGTGCGCGCGCAGCTCATCGACTCCCTCCTTCATCTGGTTCTCGAACTTGACCAGGTTCTGCTGCTGCTGGACATGGTGGGCGTTGAGCTGCGACGCCTCTTGCCGGGCCTCGGCGAGGCGCGCGCGCTCGCGGTCGGCCTGGGCGCTCCGCTGCTGCTCGAGCTGCGCGGTCTGCTGGGCCCGCTGCTGTTCGCGCTTCTGCTGCTGGACCTCGAGTTCGCGCTGGCGCTCCTGCCCCGAAGCCTGCTGTTCGAGCTGCTGCCGGTCCTGCTCCATCTCCTGCAGCGCTGCCGACCGCGGCGCCGGCGTCGGCATGGCTGGCTTCGCGGCGGGGGAGGGGGTCGCAACGGCGGCGTCGTCCGATCGCGAGACCGTCCAGCGGATTTTCACCTTCTGGATCGTCGTATACGGCCTACAGGGAGTGGTGAGCGACTGGTCGATGATCTGCTCGCCGTTCGCCGGAACCGTGATGGTCCGCGCTCCGAACCCGACGACGACCTGCGAGTCGTCCGAGCAGGTAGTCGTGAGCTCGGAAACCGTGACGTTGACCGGGTACGGGTTGCGGTTCGTGAACTTCAGGTCTGCGACGAAGGTGAAGTCCGCGCCCCCCCGGGAAGCTTTTTCCCCTTAGGGTCGCGGCGGTAGCCGGGACCGGGCAACCCAAACGCCGTCGAGGCCTCCTTTGTGTTGATGTTTGGAATCACGAGCGAGTGCCCTTCCGCTGCAGGTTCCACATTGGACGAGATCGTGAAGAGCGTCGCCGGTCACGAAGGAGCGCGTGGACCGGCAATGACATCGAGGTCCAACGAGGCAGTGCTCCGATGATGAGTGGTGTTTCGTCCTGGGAGGTGTGGGTTGAGGCTCGACCTCCCGGGAGACCAGGAGAGGTCAACGCGAATGGGCGAGGGCCGCCGCAGGCCCGTGGCGATGTGTCGCCTTGCCTGCGCGACAGGGCGCACGAAGCCGTGGTGTGGAAAGGGCGGGTGAATGGGCCGCCGCCGAGGATTCTCGCTGTGGGACCTGGGCCCGTACAATTCGAAGACGGCGAGCATCAGGGGCGGCATCCCATTCACCGCGTGCCGAGGCAACAACCCCCTGGAGGAGGTCATCGTCCGGTCCATGCGAGCAAGCAGACTCGCTCGTGGGGACGAACCGTCGCTGGCACTTGTCGATATCGACCGAGCCTGGCCTCTCGCCTCCGAGGCCGCCCGGCCGCAACTACCCCGAGCCCGATTCCCGCCCAGAGGCGCCACCCCACGGAGCCCGCGGCAATTGACGACCGCCGAGCTTCCTACCCCGGCTGGCAGACCTGCCGGAGGATGTCCAGCGACTCCAGCGCCTTCCCCGCCCCCATCACCACCGCGGAGAGCGGGTCCTCCGCCAAGAACACCGGCAGCCCGGTCTCCTCGCGCAAGAGCGTGTCCAGGTTCTTGAGCAAGGCCCCGCCCCCGGCGAGCACGATGCCCCGGTCGGCGATGTCTCCGGCCAATTCCGGCGGGGTGCGCTCCAGGGTCATCTTCACCGCCTCCACGATGCCATTCACCGGCTCCGCCAAGGCGTCCCGGATTTCGTCCGAAGTCACCTTCAAGGTCCTCGGCACCCCCGCCACCAGGTCCCGGCCCTTGATCTCCATCGTCATCACCTCGTCGGTCGGATAGGCGGTGCCGATCCCCATCTTGATCAGCTCCGCCGTCCGCTCCCCGATGAGGAGGTTGTACTTGCGCTTCACGTACTGGATGATCGCCTCGTCCAGCTTGTCGCCGCCGATCCGCACGCTCTTCGCGAACACCACCCCGGCGAGCGAGATGACCGCCACGTCCGAAGTTCCCCCACCGATGTCCACGATCATGTTCCCGCTGGGCTCGGTCACCGGCAGCCCGGCGCCGATCGCCGCCGCCATCGGCTGCTCGATGAGGTAGACCTCCCGCGCCCCCGCGTTCTCCGCCGCCTCCCGCACCGCCCGCCGCTCCACCTCGGTGATTCCCGAAGGAATGCCGATCACGATCCGCGGCTTCACCAAAGTCTTCCGGTTGTGCGCGCTCTGGATGAAGTAGCGCAGCATCGCCGCGGTGATTTCGAAGTCGGCGATGACTCCGTCCTTCATCGGCCGGATGGCGACGATGTTGCCCGGGGTCCGCCCGAGCATCTCCTTCGCCTCCTTGCCCACCGCCAAGACCTTCTTCCCACCTCGGGCGTCCTGCTGCACCGCCACCACCGAGGGCTCGTTGGAGACGATGCCCACCCCCCGGATGTAGATGAGCGTGTTCGCCGTCCCCAGGTCGATCGCCAGGTCGCGCGAGAAGAGCGTGTGGAGCCAGTCGAGCATCAGCCGTCGACGCGCAGCGTCTAGGGGCGCCGACCGTAGCATCCGCCCCCCGCCGATGCCAGGACACTTCGCCAGTCATCAGGCCAAGTTAGGAGGCGTTCGAGCGCCGGCGCGCACTCACGACTCGCTGGGAGGTCCGTCGGGCTTCTGCTTTTCCGGCTCGTCCTCGAGCACCTCGAGCTCCCGGGCGCGGCTCACTCCCCGGACCAGGTCGAAGGTGGCGCGCACGGTGGCGCCCTCAGGAAGCTCTTCCACCTTCAACTGCTCCTTGCCCTTGAAGGCCCGCGTGCGCCGGTCGACCTTCAGCTCGTAGACGTTCCCCTCGTCGTCGAGTACGTGGACCTCCTTCGGCAGCACCGCCTGCACCTTGCCGATGAACTCCACCCTGGCCACTCCCGAGGCCAGCCCCTCGTCCCCTTGGGCGTACGCCGCGCCCGAGAGCGCCAGCGCCGCCCAGACCGCCCGGATTGCCTTCCGCATGCCTGCCTCCCCGCGGGAAAGCTGGCCGCACGGGCTTGAGATACAACCACGGGCCGACTGGGCGCCCGCCTCCACGCAAGTAGGGCGAGGGGCCTGCAAGGAGGAGCCGTGGCGCGAAGCCTCACGGAGCTGCTGTCGGTGATGTTCCAGGCGCACCCCTGGCACGGAGTCTCGCCGGGCAGCGCGCTCCCGGAGGCGGTGGTGGCCTTCGTGGAGATAGTCCCCACCGACGCGCTCAAGTACGAGCTGGACAAGCCGAGCGGGCTCTTGCGCATGGACCGACCGCAGCGCTACTCCAACCTCTGCCCGACGCTCTACGGGTTCATCCCCCAGACTTACTGCGGCGAGGAAGTGGCCGCCCGCTGCTCCGAGCGCACCGGCCAGTCCGGCGTGGAGGGCGACGGCGACCCGATGGACGTCTGCATCCTCGCGGAGAAGTGGATTCCCAAGGGCAGCTTCCTCACCAGCGCCCGGCCCATCGGCGGGCTGCGGATGGTGGACGCCAACCAGGCCGACGACAAGGTAGTGGCCGTGCTGGAGGGAGACCAAACCTATGGCGGCTACCGGGAGCTGTCCGAGCTGCCGGAGGGAGTCGTCGACCGGCTGGAACACTACTTCCTCACCTACAAGCAGCTCCCGGGCGCCGAGCCCAGGCGGGTGCGGATCGCCGAGCGCTACGGCCGGGCCGAGTCGCACGAAATGGTCCGCCGGAGCCTCTCCGACTACCGCGCCCGGTTCGGCCCGCCCGAGCAGCGGGTGGAGGAGCTGCGCCGCCTCCTCGCGCAGGGCTGAGATGGGGCCCGCTTGCTCACCGCGCCGTGCCGCGCGCTCCCCGCTGCCAGGAAACCGCAGGTTGCGGGGCGGCCAGTTGGAAGGCGCGGAGCACTGAGCGAGAAGTTCCCGCCGAAGTGAGCCCGGCTACCGCGGCAGCGCGTAGGAGTCGGCCGCCACGTAGATGCGCAGCTCCCTCTCCCCGCCCTCGGTGCGGATGACCGCGGTGGTGTTGCCCTGCGCCCGCCCGTAGATGGACACCCCGCCGGACATCCGGCGGATCTGCACCACGCTCGGATCCTCCACCTTGATCGCCGCGACCCGCTCCGGCAATGACACCATCCGGGTGTGGCCCACCGGGAGCGCCAGCTTGAGCGGATCCGCCAGCGCCGCCAGGGAGAGCAGCAACGCGGCGCAGAAGGCAAGGACTGCGATCGACCGGATCATCCGAAGACACCTCCGGCCTCCTCGAGCATCAATCTTTGGGCCACCTCTCTGCCGGCCTGATTCCCGCCAGTTGGGTGGCGGCTGGGCGCCGGAGCTGCGCTTGGAGCGCACCTCTCCCGCGGCTTGGTGCGCAGCGCGTCAGCGGAACAGCCCGTACTTCGCGATGGCGTAGAGGGCGCGGACTCCGTCCTTCCAGCCGATCTTCTTTCCTTCCTCGTAGGTGCGGCCGTGGTAGCGGATAGGCACCTCGTAGACTCGCCAGCCGGCCTTGCCCACCTTGGCGGTCAGCTCGGGCTCGATGCCGAAGCGATTCTCCTCCAGGGTGAGGCTCCTCAGCACCTCGGCACGGAAGGCCTTGTAGCAGGTCTCCATGTCGCTGAGGTTGAGCCCGCTGGTGAGGTTGGAGAGCGTGGTGAGGGCGCGGTTGACCACCGCGTGCGAGAAGTAAAGCACCCTCCTGGTCTCGCCGCTGAAGCGCGTGCCGAACACCACGTCCGCCACTCCATCCAGGATGGGCTGGATGACGCGCGGGATGTCGCGCGGGTCGTATTCCAAATCGGCGTCCTGGACGATGACGATGTCTCCCGCCGCCTCCGCGAAGCCCGCCCTGAGCGCCGCGCCCTTGCCGCGGTTTCGCTCCTGGAAGAGCACCTTGAGCCGGCTCTCCCCCGCGGACCTGGCGCCCTCCAGGCCTTGGAGGCCCTTCTCCGAGAGCGAGCGCAACAGCTCTCGGCTGCCGTCGGTGGAGCCGTCGTCGACCACCACCAACTCCTTCGGCAACTCGACGGCCGAGACTCGCCGGAGCACCTCCGAGACGGTGCGGACCTCGTTGTAGACGGGAATCACCACGCTGAGCAGCATCGCGCCGCGAATAGCAGCCGGCTGGCGGTCCGTAAAGAACGTCCTCCGGCGGTTGGCGAGAGCCTGCCGCCCGCCGGTCGGGTTTTCCGATTCTCCGCGCTGGGCTACCGTCCGCAGTCCGAGTGGACCCTCCGGCGATGATTTGCCCCAAGTGCCGCAAGGCGCTCTCCGAGGTGGAGAACTTCTGCCCCGGGTGCGGAGACGACCTCCGCGGGCTGACTCCGCTCTCCGACACCCTCTCCGGCCCCTGGAGCGGGAGGGTGATCGACGGCCGCTACCTGCTGCTGGAGAAGCTCGGCGAAGGAGGGATGGGCTCGGTCTTCAAGGTGGAGCACGTGCGGATGGGGAAGGTGCTCGCCCTCAAGCTCTTGCGGCCGGACATCGCCCTGGACAAGAAGCTGAGGGCGCGCTTCCTCCAGGAGGCGCGGGTGGTGTCCCGGCTCTCGCACCCCAACACCATCCAGGTGTTCGACTGCGGCGAGCTGGAAGACGGCTCGATGTACATCGCGATGGAGTTCCTCGCCGGGAGGGACTTGGCCTGGCTGCTCAGGAACCGGGGGCCGTTCGGCGAGGAGCAGGCGGTCACCGTCGGCGTCCAGGTGCTCTCCTCGCTCTCCGAGGCGCACGAGCAGGGCATCGTCCACCGCGACATCAAGCCGGCCAACGTGATGCTGGTGAAGCGCAAGGAGCGGGACGACCTGGTGAAGGTGCTCGACTTCGGCATCGCCAAGCTCAACGAGGCGGAGGGGCGAAAGCACATCACCGGGGTGGCCGACCTCATCGGCACCCCGGCCTACATGTCCCCGGAGCAGGCCCAATGGGAGAAGCTGGATGCACGCAGCGACCTCTACTCGGTGGGGGCGATGCTCTTCGAGCTGGTGACCGGAAGGGGAGTCTTCGTGGGGCCCACTCCGATGAGCGTGGTGACCAAGCACCTCAACGAGCCGCCGCCAAGGGTGGTGGACGTGGCGCCCGGCCGACCGGTCAGCCCCGCCTTCGAGCAGGTGCTGCGCAAGGCGCTCGGGAAGAATCCGGAGGAGCGGCATGTGGACGCGGACCAGATGCGCGCGGCGCTGGAGAAGGTGCGCCGGGAGCTGGGGGCGCTGGCGCACGACTTGACTCCGCTGCCGGAGGACTCGCCCTTGCAGATGGCGAGCCGGCAGGACTTCGACCGCTTCGAGCGGAAACTAAGAATAAGGCGGGTGCTGGCCCCGATGCTGGCCCTGGCGCTGCTCGGCGGGGCGGCGGCGGGCGGAGTCTTCTACTACCGAAGCCGTGGCCAGGCTCCATTCCTCACCGCGGAGCAGGAGCCGAACGACCAGCCCTTCGAGGCCAACCGCATCGCGCTGGGGAAAGCGGTGAGCGGCGCCATCGGTCCGGGCAAGCAGGCCGAGCGCTCGGACGTGGACCTGTACGTGCTGGAGGCGCCGCCGGGGCCGCTCTCGGTGGAGCTCACCGCGGTGGCGAACCTGAACCTGAGCGTGTTGCTCTCCTGGCACGAAGCGGGGGAGGGAGGGGAGCGCCGGCGGACTTTGTTCCTCGACGATGGTGGGCCGGGGCTTCCGGAGCGGGTGGACGGGCTTTCCTTTCCCGGAGGGGAGCTGCGGGTGCACGTGGAGGAGCAGTCGCACTTCACCGAGCCCATCCGGCCGCCGCTGGAGAAGAGCGCCCTGGAGTATCGGCTCACGGTGGCGGCGCTGCCCGCAGAAGGGGTGGTGGAGCGGGAGCCCAACGACCTGCTGGAGGAGGCGCAGCGGGTCTCCGTGGAGAAATCGCTCACCGGGTTTGCCGGGGCGCCGATGGGCTACCCGCCTCCGGACGCGCGGGTCCGGCCGGCGGCGCCGTACCTCTCGGCGGCAGACTTCTTCGTGGTCGGGGAGGAGACCGAGCAGGTGCACGCGCTGGTGGTGCCGCCTCCGGGCGGGAAGCTCTGGGTGGTGGACGCCTTCCAGTGGGAAACCTGGGAGCGGAAGCGCTCATCTCCCGAGGGGGCGAAGGCCACTCCTCCGGAGCCGGTGCCGGCGGAGGAGCGGCCGAGGTTGCTGCGGCTGTTGCCCATCTCCAAGGGCGGCGCGGGGGTGCGGGTGCAGGCTGGGGAGAGGACGGTGGCCGGGGCGCGCTACCACCTGGCCTTCCTCACCTCGGGCTCGAACGGGTTGGCGCCGGCGATCGACCTGGCGAAGAAGCTGAAGGAGGAAGGGCGGCTGGAGGAGCGCCAGGCCGCGCTGGAGTTGGTGGCGAAGTCCTTCCCCACCTCGCCGCAGCTCGAGGAGATAAGACTCGCCTTGACCGCGCCGGCCAAGGATGCGCCCCCGCCGCAGCCCTGAAGCTGGCGGCCAGCTCCGGCTTGCCTGTGGCGGGACGCTCGGCGATACACCCCGGAGCGTGAGCTCGATCGAGCCAGCCTCACCGGCGCAGCCCGAACGCACCCCGGCCCAGCTCGAGTCACTGGCGCCGCTGCCGGCGCCCAAGCTGACGCGCTTCGCGTCCGCCGCCGCGCTGCTCTTCGGGGAGGGCGCGTCGATTGGCCTGTTTACCTGGACCGTTCTTCACTCCCGCCAGCTGACCGCGTACTTGCGGCAGAACTCCCTCTCGCCGGGCGACCGCAAGGAGCTGCTGCTTCTCATGGCGGCGGCGGCGCTGGCATGGCTCGTCGCAGGCAGCGCGCTGTTCTGGTGGCGCCGCGGCGGAAGCCTCGATCGGCTGTGGCGCGCCGCGCTGCGCCTCTCGCCTTTGGCCATCGCCGGGGCGCTGCCGCTGCTCTTCGACTGGGCGCCCTGGGAAGGCCTCGAGCTCACGTACCTGGTCCTTGCGGGGAGCTGCTGCCTTCTGCTCGAACGGGCGGTAACGGCGTCGCTCGCAGCGGGACCGTCGCTGCTTCCCTTTCCCGCGGCCGAGGCGAGCCGCCGTCTCATCCGCGCCGCGGTCCGCACGCTGTCCGAACGGCCCGGGCTCGCCGCAGCGCTGGTGGGCATGGCGGCGTCCGGCTACGCGGCCTACTTCGCGTTCCACACCATTCAAGGGCACTGGCGGTTCGCCACCTCGGCGTTCGACCTCGGCATCGAGAACAACCTGGTGTGGAACGCCTCGCAGCTCGGCTCGTTCTTCAAGACCTCGCCTCTGGGAGGTCCGACCGCGAGCCATGCCGGCTTCCACCAGACGTATTTTTCATACCTTTTGGCGCTTCCCTACCGGCTATGGCCGAAGCCCGAGCTCCTACTCGCGTTGCAAGCGCTCTGCGTCGGGGCGGCCGCAGTGCCGCTCTTCGTCTGGGCCCAGCGGCGCGTCGGGCCGTGGGTGGCGTGCCTCCTGGCGCTGGCGTACCTGCTCTACCCGCCGGTCCACGGCGCCAACCTATACGACTTTCACTATCAGCCGCTCGCCCCGTTCTTCCTCTGGACGACGCTGTGCTTCGCCGATCGCCGCCGTTGGATCGCCGCCGCGGTATTCGCGCTGATCACGCTCTCCTTGCGCGAGGACATGGGCGCGCTGCTCTTGGTGGCCGGCGCGTATCTCATCCTCTCCGGAGAGCACCCCAAGTTCGGAGCGCTGCTCGCCGGCGGCGGGACGGTCGCCTTCGTCCTCCTCAAGTTCGTGCTGATGCCGCGCTTTCTCGACGGCGTCTCGGCGTACATCCACCAGTACCGGGACCTGCTCCCCGAAGGAGACAAGGGCTTCGGCGGGGTGCTGAAGACAGTGTTCGGAAACCCTGGCTTCACCCTCACCACGCTGCTCGAACGGGAGAAGGTCGTCTATCTGCTCCAGCTGTTTTCCCCGCTGGCCTTCTTGCCCTTGCGCAACCGAATGGCGTTTCTCTTCTGCGCGCCGGGGTTCTTCTTCACCCTGCTGGAGACCAAGTACCCGGCGCTGGTGCAGACCTCGTTCCAGTACACCGCCTATTGGACGCTGCTCTTGTTTCCCGCATGCGCGCACGCGTTTCGCGCGCTCGAAACCAGGAAGCGCTGGCCCCTCGTAGCCGCCCTCGCCCTCTCCATCGGCTGCAACACCGTCGTCTTCGGTTCGGTCGTCCAGCAGAACACCGCCCGCAGCGCCTTCGGGAAGTACCGCTTCGGGCTCACCGCGGAAGACCGGCAGCGCCACGCCGACGCCTACGTGCTCATCGCCAAAACTCCGCCCACCGCGAAAGTCGCGGCCTCCGAGTTTCTCAACCCACACGTTTCCTCGCGCCCCGATGCCTACGCGCTCCGCCTCGGCCTCTTCGACGCCGAATACGTGCTCTTCGACGTGCCCATGCTTCGCTCCGACGAGCGCGCGGTCATTCGATCGGCGCTCGTGGATCCCACGTTCGGAGTCGTCGAGGAGCGCGGAGACTTCGTCCTGCTCAGGCGCGGGGCGGACGCCGGAAAGAACGGCGCGCTCCTCACCCGGCTATCGCCGTGACTCCAGGCCCGCGTGGCCTCAATGTCTTTTCAAAATCTATTCATCAAAACGCATCAATAGTAGATAACATCACCTGAAATCGAGCTGATAAGCACATATCTTCCAATCACAAATCTATTCATGAGTGAAGCATGGAAGCCGGCCACCCCATTCTCACGCTACTGGCCACCGTCCCAGAAGCGAAGGCCTCGGAGCTTGCACGGGCAGCAGGCGTGAGCCAGCCCACGCTGTCCAGGCTGCTCCGGGGCCTTTCGGGCGAGGTGGTGAAGATCGGGCGAGGTCCCGCCACGAGCTATGCCCGCCGAAGGCGAGTCCGCGGCATTGCATCGCAGCTCCCGGTGTATCGGGTCGGGGAGGATGGCAAGCCGGTGGAAATCGCCGAGATGCACCTGTTGTGGGGCGGTCGCCAGGCGATCGACTGGAGGGAGGGCAAGTGGGAGCGCTTCGACGGCTTGCCCCCGTTCGCGGTAGACATGGCGCCTCAGGGCTTTCTTGGCCGTGGTTTCTCGGATCGTTGGCCAGACCTCGACCTTCCGTCTCGAATCCAGGACTGGTCGGACGATCATCGATTGATCGCGCTCGCCCGCCGGGGAGAAGACACCCCCGGAAATCTGATCGTCGGGGAGGAATCGCTCGACCGCTTCCTGAGGTCGACTCCGGCGGTCCTCGACCGCGGCCGCTACCCGGAGATCGCCCGGCGCGAAGCGCTGCGAGAAGCGGGCTCTTCGGCGGCCGGGGAGTGGCCGAAGTTCGCTGGCCTCGGGCGTCGCGGGTGGGTGTTGGTGAAGCTCGCGCCGGCGGGAGTCGAAGCGGTGGCGCGCCGCTGGCGCGATCTCCTGGTGTGCGAGTGGCTCGCCTTGGCGCTCCTCCGGGAGGCCGGTGTCCCGGCCGCGGAGACGGAGACGTTCGAGGAAGGCGGGATGCGCTTTTTGGAATCGCTGCGCTTCGATCGTGTTGGCTCGCGGGGGCGGCGCGGCACGGTGACGCTGTTCGCGCTGGACAACGAGTATGTCGGGTTCGGGCACGGCTGGGCACGGACCGTGGAGGCGCTGCGCGGCTCTTGGAGCATCTCGGGCGAAGACGCCCGTCGGGTCCGCTGGCTCGACACCCTGGGCGCGCTGATCGCCAACACCGACCGGCACCTCGGGAACATCACCTTCTTCGCGAGCAACGCCCGGGCGCTACACCTGGCACCCGCCTACGACATGCTCCCGATGCTGTGGGCGCCCGCTGGCACGGAGCTGATCGACAGGCCATTCACTCCGACGCCACCCACGGCCGCCACTCTGGACGTCTGGGCGGACGCCGCGAAGTGGGCCATCGAGTACTGGCGCCGTGTGGAGGCGTGCGCCGAGATCGCCGGCGAGCTGCGCCGCCTCGCGGCGGCGTATGGGCGCGAGGTGGCTGCGCTCGCGGCGCGTGTCCCGGCATAGGCGTGCGGGGCGGCGCGGAATCGGCCTGCTCGCAGGGGGCTTCGAACAGCGGCGGGACGGGCCCAGCCAGCCATCGTTTGCGCGTCCGCCCGGCGCGTCGTAGATCGCCTCCCGCCCCCGGAAGTCGGCGGGGAGCAAGGAGAGCCATGCCACTCAAGAGCGACGCTCAGGGCCGTTCCTGCAACTTCATCGGCGGAGAGTGGGTGCCGCCTTCCACCGCCGAGTACGCGCCCAACCGCAGCCCGGCCAACCTCGACGAGGTGCTGGGCCACTTCCCCGCCTCCGGGCGCAAGGACGCCGAAGCCGCGGTGCAGGCGGCCAAGGCGGCGTTTCCCGCCTGGGCGGCCACTCCGGCGCCGGCGCGCGGGCGCATCCTCTGGAAGGCGGTAGAGCTGTTCAAATCCCGCCTGGACGAGCTGGCCCGCACCCTCTGCCGCGAGGAGGGGAAGACCCTCGCCGAGGCCAGGGGCGAGGTGATGAAGGGCATCAACTTGCTCGAGTTCTACGCGGGCGAAGGCTTCCGCATCCACGGCAAGACCTTGCCCTCGGAGGTGCGGCAGACCTTCACCTGTACCGTGCGGCAGCCGCTCGGAGTGGTGGCGCTCATCACCCCGTGGAACTTCCCCTTCGCCATCCCGGCCTGGAAGAGCGCCCCCGCGCTGGTGACCGGAAACACCGTGGTGCTCAAGCCGGCCTCCAACACCCCGGCCACCGCCACGCTGCTCGCCCAGGTGTACGAGGAGGCAGGCATCCCCAAGGGGGTGTTCAACCTGGTCACCGGCCCCGGTGGGGCGGTGGGCAACACCCTGGTGGACCACCCGGAGGTGAAGGCGGTGTCCTTCACCGGCTCCAACTCCATCGGGATGGCGCTCAACGAGCGCTGCGCCAAGCGGGGCATCAAGGTGACCGCGGAGATGGGCGGGAAGAACGCCGCGGTGGTGCTGGACGACGCCGACCTGGACCTGGCGGTGGCGGGAATCCTCCAGGGCGCCTACGGCTCCACCGGCCAGCGCTGCACCGCCACCTCCCGGGTGGTGGCCCAGCGGGGAATCGCTCCCCGCCTGGTGGAGGCGCTGGTGGCCGGCGCGCAAAAGCTCCAGGTGGGCAACGGGCTCGAGCCGGGCATCGAGATGGGGCCGGCGGTGGACGAGTCGCAGCTCAAGACCGACCTCCGCTACATCGAGCTGGCCAAGGAGGAGGGCGCCAAGCTGCTCACCGGCGGCCAGCGCCTCACCGGCGGGGCCTTCGACAACGGCTACTACGTGCAGCCCACCTTGTTCGTGGGGGTGCGGCCGGGGATGCGCATCCACCAGGAGGAGGTGTTCGGCCCGGTGATCGCGGTGGTGGAGGTGGGCGACTTCGACGAGGCGCTGATGGTGGCGAACGCGGTGGAGTTCGGCCTCTCCTCCTCCATCTACACCCGCGACTCCAACCTGGCGATGCGCTTCGTGGAGCGAGTGGAGGTGGGGATGGTGCACGTCAACAACCCCACCGTGGGCGGCGAGGCGCAGCTCCCCTTCGGCGGCTGGAAGTCCACCGGCATCGGGGAACGGGAGATGGCCGAGGAAGGCGCCGAGTTCTTCACCCAGCTCAAGACGGTGTTCTTCGACTACACCGGCGCGGCCCGCACCTCGAAAATCTACTGACGCTCACTGGCCTTCCAGGCGCGAGAGCCCCTCGCGGGCCCGGGTGAGGCTGGGGTCCACCCTCAGCGCCTCGCGGTACTCCCGCGCCGCCTCGGAGCGGCGGCCGCGTGCCTCGAGAAGGGTGCCCAGGCCCTCGCGCCAGGACGCCTCCGGCTGTAGCTCCACCGCCCGGGAGAGCCGGTCGATGGCCTCCTCCAGCCGTCCCATTCCGGCCAGAGTCGCTCCGAAGTCGTGAAGCGCCACGGCGTCGTCGGGAGCGTCGCGGAGGAGTGAGCCGAACTCGCCAAGAGACTCCTCGGTGCGCCCGCTCCGGGCGAGGTGGACCGCCAGGTTCCTCCTCGCCGCCAGGTTCCGCGGCTGGCTCTTCACCGCGCGAGCGAAGTGCTCGAGAGCGCCTGGCAGCTCGCCCATCTCCGAGAGGATGGAGCCCAGGTTGTTGTGCGCCTCGGAATAGCCGGGGTGGAGCCTGAGCGTCTGGCGGAAGCACGCCTCCGCCTCCGCCTTCCGTCCCTTCGCCACCAGCGAGGCGCCCAGGTTGTAGTGCGCCACCCAGGCCTTGGGGTTTCTCTCCACCGTGGTCCGCCAGAGCGTCTCCTCGTCGCGGAAGGACTGCGCCTCGCTGAAGGTGAGCGCCGACAGCACGCCCAAGCACAGCGCTCCAAATGCCAGGAGCGCCCCGCGGCCGAGCTTTCCCGCCCGTTCGAAGGCGAAGGCCCCGGCCCCTCCTGCGAGCGCCACCGGTCCCATCAGCGAGAGGTACTGGAGGTGGTCCGCCACGAAGGAGAAGCGCCTCCAGTACATCTCCAGAAAGCCCAGCACCGGCAGAAGGAAGAGTCCGTGGTGCCCAAGGCCCACGAGCAGCGGCCGCCCGAATGATTTCCGCTTGGCCCACAGGAAGGCCAGCCCTGCGAGGTAGGCCATCCAGGGAAGGTGGTGGAGAAGCGAGCGGCCCTCCACCTCCCAGCGCGGGTAGATGAGGCTCAGCCCCAAAGGGACGAAGGCCTTCCCGAGATAGAACCAGATGGACCAGCCGGCGGCGGCGAGCCGCTCCAGCGCTCCCTCGGGAGGCCCCGAGTCGTAGGAGATGGCCCGGTGGAGCTGGAACCAGATGGTCACCGCTCCCGCGCCGGCGGAGAGCGCGAAGAAGGGCGCGCTCCGGAGGAGGTCCCGCCAGGAAACCTTTCCGCGCTGCCAGAAGGCGAGGAGGAGCAAAAGGGGCGGCATCATCACCGCCGAGGCCTTGCAAAGCAGCGAGAGGAGGAAAAGCCCCAGCGAGCCCAGGTAGGCCGCCCGTTTCCCGCTCCGCTCGAAGCGCAAGAACGCCCAGAGCGCGACGAGGAAAAGCAGCCCGGAGAGCGCGTTCTTCCGCTCGCTCACCCACGCCACCGAGGAGGCCGCCACCGGGTGCACCGCGAACAGCGCCGCGGCGAAGAAGGCCCCGCGCACCGAGAGCCTTTCCAGCAAAAGGCCCAAGAGCACCGCCGAGAGTCCGTGGAGGAGCACGTTCGACAGGTGGTAGCCGGCGGCCCACTCGCCCCACAGCCTCCACTCCAGCCAGAAGGAGGTGTGGGTGAGCGGGAGGTAGTCCTTGGGCTGGGTGCTGAACCAGATGTCGAAGAGCCCGCCGCTCTCGCGGATCAGCCGGTTGTCCGTGAGCAGCAGCGCATCGTCGAAGACGAAGCCCGCCCCGAGTGCCGGGAAGTAGGCCGCCACCGCGAGGAGGAGGACGCCGGCGGCCTTGGCCCAGGCGCGCACTCAGCGGCCCCCCAGGCGCCTTCGGGCCTCACTCGCCCCGCAATAGCCGAGGAAGCCCAGGCTGAAAACCAGCCCCAGGAGCGAGGCCCAGTTGGCCACCCGCTGCCGCACCGGCACGCGGAAGGCGAAGGGCTTTCTCTGGACGAAGCGCTCCAGCTCGTCCCGCTGCGCAGAGGTGAAATGGTCTCCCGGCGAGCAGCCGTTCTCCTTCGGGTACACGTAGCAGGCAGGGTTTTTCAGGTTGAAGGCGCCCGAAGAAAGCTCTCGGACCTGCCCGGGCTCGAGCGTCCGCAGAGGAAGCTTCTCCAGCCGGTAGCCGAACATCGGCTCGTAGCAGTTGAGCTGGGAGCCGGAGGCGATGAGGGCCTCGTTCCGGTTGGCCACGCTCATCGCCACTCCGTCCGGCCCCACGCGGGCCACCACGTAGTCGATGCCGGGCACCATCCCCTGGCGAAAGCGGGAGTGGGCCTCGGTGAGCCGTTTGGTTTCATACGGTTGCTCGCGGTAGTAGCTCCGGTCGTAGAGGACGGTCTGCACCGCGGCGGCGGCGAGCCCGAGCGCGCAAAGGGGCAGGGCGAAGCGCTTGAGCTCCGGAACCCTCTCCAAAGACAGCGCCGCGCCCACCGAGAGCGGCAGGAGGTAGAGGCAGTACCAGCGGAGGAAGTTGGCCGAGGCTCCCAAGAACGGCACCGACTTGAGGAAGGCGTTCCATCCCGGCGAATGGTGGTTGAGCAGCAGGGGGAGGCAAAGCAAGGCGACCAGCGCGGCGAGGTGAGCTCCCCGGAGCGGCCTCCGGCGAGGAGCGCCGGAAGGCGCAGCCAACCCAAGCCGCCTCCTCAGCCCGAGCACCGCCGCCGCCGAGAGCAACAGCAGCGGAACCGCCGAGACGCCGTACTCCAGCTCCTGCGGCTCCACCCGGAACTGGGCGCCCACCACCACCCGCTCGGCCAGCCCGGCCACTCCTCCGGCGAAGAGCGCCCGCCCCAGAAAGAGAAGCTGCTCGAGCAGGCTCCGCACTCCGGGAAGCGGATAGTCTCCCCGCGGGAAAAGCTCCACGAAGGCGAGCGCCGGAAGGAGCTTCGCCGAGGAAACCACCGCCGCCCAAGCGCCCGCCAGGAAGAGCTTGGAGAGCATCGGCCCAAGGCCCGGCCCCCGCATCGAGCGGGAAAGCCCCACCGCCAACACCCCCGCCACCGCCGGCAGGGCGAGGTGGACCATCCCCGAGTAGAGCCAGTAGGCCAGCAACAGTCCCGCCGCCACCGCATCCAACGCGAAGCGAAGTCGCTTCCCCTCCCACGGCCGCAGCAGGAAGAAACCCAAGAGCGGCGAGAGCATGAAGGCGTGGAAGGAGAGATGGCCGATCAGCATCCGGTGGAGGAAGAAGCCGTTCAGCATGAACAGCCCTCCGCCCAGGGCCGAGGGCGCCCTCCCCGCGCCGAAGGCCCGGCGAAGCAACAGGTAGCTGCCCAGAAAACCCAGCCAGGCGAACAACACCCCGGTCAGCCACGCCGCCCGGATCGGCGCCACCCCAAGCGAGAGCGCTTGCGGCACCGAGTAGAAGAGGTTCTGCGGATTGGCGAGCGCCGGCACCCCACCGCAAAACGAAGGGCTGAACCATGGCACCTCCCAAGGCCCGTTCGCCCGGTACCAGAGGAAGCCGTCCAAGAGCTGGGGCAGGAAATACCCGTAGTCGTGCCCCGCCATCCCCCGCTCGGTGGGAAAGAAGGGCCAGCTCACCGCCCCGAATACCGCCGCCAGCCCCAACTGGCAGAGCCCCAAGAGGCCCAGCTCCCGCGCTTCACTCCTCTCTGGGGCCGGACGCATCGGGGACCGCCACAGTAGGCCCCCGGGCCTGGGCACTCAACTTCGCACCCACCAACTCCGACAATGTACCCCCAGGTGGTTGAAGGTACCCGCCCAACTGTCGTATACGGGTGAGTCCACTGCCGGAGCCACTCGATGTTCCTCTCGCTCCTCGCCCTAGTCCTGGCGAATGCGCCCGTCGACCCGCCGGCGCAGGACTTGGAGCGTTTCAAGGCCCACTTCACCCAGGGAGAACAGTTCTTCGAGCAGGGTGAATATGGCGCTGCCATCTGGCACTTTAGGCAGGCGGATTTGATCCGCGTCACCCCGGAGGTGGCCTTCGACCTGGCCAAGTGCCACGAGAAGCTCGGGGATTTGGCCTTTTCCACCTACTACTACCGGCTCTACCTGCGGCGCTCTCCCACCGCCAAGGATGCTCTGGACGTCGCGGAGAAAGTCGGCGCGGCGCTCGCGTTGGCGGAGGGTGAGGGCCGCGGGTTGCTCGAGGCCGAGGGCGGCGGCTTGCACTCGGCGTCGGTGGCGGGGAAGGCGTTTCCCGAGCTCCCCCTGGCGGTCTTTCTCCCTCCGGGCGACTACGAGCTTTTGGCCCAGTTTCCCGGCGGCCCGCACAAGCGGCTGGTGCAGATCCGCACCGGCAAGACCCACACCGTCCCGGTGGAGCCGCTTCCCCCGCCGCTTCTCGACGCGGCGAGCGCCACCCCGCAGTGGGCCGCCGCTGACGGCTCCAAGCCCGTGAACGCGCGCGGGGTGGTGCGCACCGCCTCCTACGCCGTCCTCGGCGCCTCGGTGGTCGCCCTCGCCGCCGGCACCGCGATGGGAGCGATGGCCGCCTCGGACAAGTCGCGCCTCGACAACGACCGGGCCAGCCTCACCTACGGCGATGCCAAAGTCCTCGCCGCCGCGGCTAACGGCAAGGGCGGGTGGGCCAACGCCCTGTGGATTGCCGGCGGGGTGGGCGCTCTGGGCGGCGGAGCGATGTTCGTTTTCACCCTGCCGGAGCCGGGGGCGAAGCGCGGAGGCGACCGATGAAGCGCTGGGCCCTGGCCCTCTTGGCTCTCTCGGCATGCGACACCGCCATCCAGGTCGACCCCGAGGGGCTGAAGTGCGACTTGTCCAACCCCTGTCCGGCGGGCTTCATCTGCGTGGGCGGGGTGTGCCGCAATCAGGTCACCTGCGCCAACAACGCCTGCGCCACCGACGGCGGGGATCGGTGCCAGGGAGTCAGCTGCTCCACTCCGCCGGCCGCCTTCTGCGTCAACTCCTCCACCCTGCGCACCTTCGCCTCGGGCGGCACCTGCAACTCGGCCGACGGCAGCTGCAGCTACTCCTCTTCGGACGTCACCTGCGCCAAGGGCTGCGCCAACAACGCTTGCTCGGGGGAGCCTTGCACCGGAGTGAGCTGCACCACTCCCCCTGCGCCCTTCTGCGTCAACGCCACCACACTGCGCACCTACGCCCCGAGCGGGACCTGCCAGGGCAGTATTTGTAGCTATTCCTTCAACGACACCGGCTGCGCCAACGGCTGCCAGAGCAACCAGTGCGTCAACCAGAACCTCTGCCAGGGAGTGGTCTGCAACACCCCGCCGCCTTCCACCTGCCTGGCGGGAAGGGTCCGCACTTACAACTCTCCGGGCACCTGCCAGCCCAGCACCGGACAGTGCAGCTACACCTTCACCGAGACCAGCTGCAACGGCACCTGCCAGGGAAACCTCTGCGTGCCCGCCGGCCTCACCTTCACCCAGACCGGTCCGAAGGTGCGCCACGCGGTGAACGCGGTGGACCAGGCCCCGCTCTCCAGCGGCGGCCATGTCCTCGCGGTGGGCCCTTTGGGGAAGGTGAGCAAGTGGAACGGCACCAACTGGACCGAGCTCGGCTCGCCCACCAACTCCAACTTGAACGGCGTCTGGCTCAGCTCTTCCGGCTCCGGCTGGATTGTCGGCCAAGGCAAGACGCTGCTCCGCTACAACGGCAGCACCCTCACCTCGGCCCCCCCAGGGCCGGGGCCCGGCGGCGCAAGCCTGGTGTCCGTCCACGGCCGAACCGACAGCCACGTCCTTTTGGCCGATGACGCCGGCGGCTACTGGCGATGGAACGGAAGCAGTTGGTCCTACGGCAGCGTGAGCAGCAGCGTCTCTTTCAGGGGCGCCGCGGTCTTCGTGAACGACATCGACAACGAGCGCATCGCCGGCCTTTGCGTCTCGGCGACTCCGAGGGGCTGCGTCGCCTACGCCAGCTCCCTCACCGGCACCTGGTACACCGACCAGGACAGCTCCACCTCCGACGCCTTCCGCGCGGTGGGCCCCTCGGTGAGCACCGGCTCCGGCGCGGCCTTCACCGGCCGCTCCACCGCGCCGGCGGTGAGGCGCCACCTCTCCGCGGGCAGCTTCGATGCCACCCAGGTGCCGGCGGGAATGAGCGGCGGGCACATCGCCGGCATCACCGAGGCCCCCTACATGAGCGGCAAGGCGGCGTACGTCCTCACCGGCCGCGGCGGCGCCGGAGTCGGCCGCCTCTACCGCTTCACCTCCAACGGGTTCGACCCCAACGGGCCGCTCTTGGACCTCTACCTGGGTGGAGGCGCCGGCGGCGGTGGGCAGTGCCTCTCCCGGAACGAGTCCGGGGGAGTCATCGTGGCCGACAGCGGGCCGAACAGCGCCAGCATCTTCCGCCGCGGCGTCCTCACCAACGAGGTGCTCGATCTGGGAGAGCACTGGCAGGCCGCCGCCTTCTCGCCCGGGGGCTCGCTGTACCTGATGAATCAGGACGGCGACCTCGCGGTGCGCATGGCAGGCCAGAGCGCCTTCTCCTTCCGGAGGAGCCCCACCACCGGGATGTACGGCCTCGCCGCGGGGCTGACCTACTCCCTGGTGGTGGGCTCGGGCGGAGACGTCTACCGAGTCACCGCCGGCGGCTACGCGCTGCTCACCTCCAACACCACCTCGAACCTCAACGCGCTCTGCCGGGTGAGCGACACCGAGCTCTACATCGTGGGCGACTCGGGAGTCATCCGCTCGTGCAACGGCTCCACCGTCAGCCCGATGACCTCCCCTACCGGCGCCAGCCTCCGCTCGGTCCATTGCGCCGGCCCGCAAAGCGCGGTGGCCTGCGGGAGCGGCGGCACGGTGCTGCGGCTCTCCGGCGGAAACTGGGCACCGGTTTCGCCCCCCTATCCCAACCCGGCGGCCTCGCTCTCGAGCTGCTGGCTCACCTCCAGCGGCACCATCTACGTGGCGGGGGACAACGTCTTCGCCAGGCTGGAGGGCGGAAGCTGGACCCAGCTCCCGGCACGCGCTTCCCTCGAGGCGCTACAGGTCTTCGGGCCGGCCGAGGCCTACGCCATCTCCAATGGCACCGAGGTGGTGCGCTTCGACGGGAGCGGCTGGACCAGCCGGCTCACCGCCCCCTGGCCGCTTTGGGGAGGCACCTCCGCCACGGGCAGGGCGATCTTCGTGGGAGACAACGGCGTGGTGGTGGAGGGGCAGTGAGCGACTTGAAAGGGGAGAAGACGATGAACGCTGAGCTGGATCCGAAGATCAAGATCCGCGCGCCCTTGCGCTGCGAGGGGATCGGCCGTCTCGACTGCGCCGAGCACGAGGAGTCCGGGGAGAGGATTGCGGTCCGCTGGCTGCCCTTGGACGCCAACGGCGACGCCGCCGCGCGCGCGATGAGCCAGTTGCCGTCGCACCCCACCCTGCCGCGCATCCACCAGACCGGGAGGATGGGTTCGGCGGCTTTCGTGGCGATGGACTTCCCCGACGGGGTGCTCCTCTCCACCATGCTCGGGGAGCCGTTCAGCGCCTTGCACCTCGGCCGAATCGGAGCGGACATCGCCGACGTGCTGGCCACCATCCACTCGCAGGGAGTCTTCCACGGCGAATTGAGCGCCGACTCGCTGCTCTTGCGGCAGGACAAGAAGGCAGTGCTCTGGGACATGCCGCTGGTGATCGCCAACCGCCTCACCGACCGGCGCGGCGAGGAGCGGCTGATGGCGCTGATGGTGCGGATGGCGGCCTTCCTCTCGCCGGAGCGGGCCCAGGGGATGCCGCCCTCGGCCGCCGCCGACGTCTACGCCCTCGGCGCAGTGCTCTGCCTCGCCGCCGGAGGCCGGGCGCCGGCCGCCGCCACCACCCTGGCCACCATCCATCAGCTCGCCACCGGGAAGTGGACCCCGGAGGTCCCCCAGTCCCAGCCGCCGGTGATGCGGGGGCTCATGCGCCAGATGGTGCATCCCGATCCGCTCGCCCGGCCCTCGGCCCGAGAGGTGGCGGAGCTCTTGAGCCGCCCACCTCAGCAGATGCCCACCATCCCGGAGATGCCGGCCTTGGAGCCGCCCGCGGCCGAGCCCGCGCCCGCCCGGCGTCTGGCGCCGGTGATGCTCGCGGTCGGTTCGGCGATTCTCCTGGTCGGCTCCACCGCCCTGTTCCTCGCCACCCGGGCGCCCTCCTCCCGGCCGCCGTTGGAGCCGGCGCGCCCCGCTGCGCCTGCCCTGTCCGTTCCGGCGCCAAAGGCAGCCGCCAGCGTCGAAGCGTCGGCCGAGGCGGACCTCATCGCGCCGCTCCCTGCAGCCCCCAAGCGTCCTGCCCGTCACTCGGCGGCAACGGTGGCGCGGCCGAAGGCGCCCAGAAAGGCCGCCAAGCCTTCTCCCAAACTCTCCGAGGAGCCCGAACCCCGGCCCACCGACTTCAGCTTCCTCGAGACCGGCGTCGAGCCCCCGACCGCGGAGCTGAAGAGGCCAGAATTCTAGAGGCAGTCCAGAGTCGAGGGTCGAGCGTCGAGCGAGCCGTCGAGCGGCGGTCCAGCGCCCCTGCGTCGGCCGTCGACTGTACGGCGTCCTTTGGTCGGGTGGGAGTGATGGTTGGCGGTCAGTTGCAGGGCCAATCGTCCTTCGGCTCGCTGCCGATTGCTCGGTAGTCACCGTTCGTCTCGTGCTTCGTGGCCACCGCCGGGGCACTCCGTTAAAGGCCGCTCCTCCTCGAAGGAGTGACGGCGATGCAAAGACTCATGCGGACCGCCACCCTGGCCGCCGGCGCAGTGATGCTCCTTCCCCGCGCCTCGGGCGCCGATGGCCCCGGCGAGGCCAAGGTCGGACTCCCTTTGGACGTCTCCACCGAGGGCCACCGGATTGACGCCCTGCTCCACCAGACCCTCGTCCTGGTGGGCCTCCTCTTCCTCGGAATGCTCGCCTGGATGGCCTACGCCCTCTTCCGCCACCGCCAAGGCCACTCCGCCCGCTTCGAGCGAGGCGAAGGAGCAGCCGGGAAGGCACTTCCCCTCGGAATGGCCGCCTTCGTGTTCCTCGTGGTCGACGGAAACCTCTTCGTCAAGTCCTCACGGGATATCGACCACGTCTTCTGGAACTTCAGCGCAGTCGAGTCGCGACCCGATGCCCTGCGCATCGAAGTCAACGCCCGCCAGTGGGCCTGGGACTTCCGCTACCCCGGCCCCGACGGCCGCTTCGATTCGCCCGACGACGTCATCACCTTGAATGAGCTCAAGGTCCCCGCGGGCAGGCCGGTGGTCCTGCAGATCGGCTCCACCGACGTCATCCACTCGTTCAACCTCCCCAACCTCCGAGTCAAGGTGGACGCCCTCCCCGGCTCGATCAGCCGCGCCTGGTTCCAGGCAACCCGCAACGGCCAGTTCGAGCTGGCTTGCGCCCAGCACTGCGGCACCCACCACTACAAGATGCGCGGGCTGGTCACCGTGCTTCCCGAGGCCGAATTCCAAAGCTGGCTCGCCGAGGCACAAGCCCATTCCCTGCGCGCCTTCGACGAGCTCGATGAATCCGCCCGCTGGGGCTGGAGCTGGAAGGACCACCGACCATGAGCGAGCCCTACCTTCACCCGGGCCCCACCTCCTTCTGGTTCCGGTATTTCTTCTCCACCGACCACAAGGTCATCGCCCGCCAGTTCCTCTGGAGCGGGCTCTCCTTCCTCCTCCTCGGCGGCCTCCTCGCGATGATGATCCGCTGGCAGTGGGCCTACCCCGGCCAACGGGTTCCGCTCCTCGGGCTCATCCTCGGCGGCGACGGCGCCATCACCCCCAGCTCCTATACCGGCCTCTTCACCATGCACGGCCTCATCATGGTGTTCTGGGCCATCACCCCCCTGCTCATCGGAGCGATCGGCAACTTCTGCATCCCGCTCCTCATCGGCGCCCGGGACATGGCCTTCCCCAGGCTCAATATGTACTCGTTCTGGACCTTCGCCCTCTCCGCCGCCCTGGTGGTCGCCGCCTTCTTCGCCGAACTGGGTCCCGCCACCGCCGGGTGGACCACCTACCCTCCCCTCTCCACCATGGTGGGCGCCCCCAGCGCCGGCCAGACCCTGATGGTGGCGGCCCTCTTCATCGTCGGCGCCTCCACCATCATGGGAGGCATCAACTACATCGTCACCGTCATCCGCTTCCGCGCCCCCGGGATGACCTACATGCGCATGCCCCTCACCGTCTGGGGCCTCTGGCTCACCTCGATTCTGAACGTGCTCTTCGTCCCCATCCTCGGGTCGGCCGGCCTGCTCCTGCTCCTCGACCGGCTGGCCGGGACCAAATTCTTCATCGCCGGCGCGATGGTCGGCCGCGCCGCCGGAGACCCGCTCCTCTTCCAGCACCTGTTCTGGATTTTCGGCCACCCAGAGGTCTACATCCTCATCCTCCCTGCCTGGGGAGTGATCGGCGATCTGCTCTCCTTCTTCGCGCGAAAGCCCGCCTACTGGTACCGCGGCACCGTGGGAGCGATGGCCGCGGTCACCATCGTCTCCGGCCTCGTCTACGGCCATCACATGTACGTGGCCGGCATCAGCCCGATGCTCGGACTGGGCTTCGAAATCCTCACCCTGGCGATCAGCTTCCCCGCCGTGGTGCTGTTCGTGAACTGGCTGCACACCGTCTGGCAGGGCTCCAACCGCTTCGCCGTGCCGATGCTCTTCGCCCTGGGCACGGTGTTCGTCTTCGGCATCGGCGGGCTGACCGGGCTCTTCTTGGGCACCATCTCCACCGACGTGTACCTGCACGACACCATCTGGGTGGTGGGGCACTTCCACCTCACCATGGCCGCGGCCACCTTCCTCGGAGGCCTCGCCGCCATCTACTTCTGGTTCCCCAAGATGTTCGGAAGGGAGATGGACCCCACCCTGGGCAAGCTACACTTCTGGGGCACCATCGTCCTTTTGACCGCGGTCTTCGTGGCGATGCACGTCGCCGGCTATGCGGGGCAGAGCCGCAGGCTGTACGACCCCTTCCAATACGGCTTTCTCCGCCACCTGGCGCCGCTCAACCGCTGGACCAGCTTCGCCGCCTTCGCCCTGGGCGCCTTCCAGCTCCCCTTCATGTTCAACTTCATCAAGAGCGCCTTCGCCGGGAAGAAGGCCGGGGCCAACCCCTGGCAGGTGGGCACCCTGGAGTGGACCCACGCCCCTTCTCCGCCACCGCACTACAACTACCAGGCCATCCCCACCGTGCTCCGCGGGCCGCACGAGTTTTCTGATCCGGCCATCCTCCAGGCCCTGGGCAAGGACTGGGTCGGCCAAGCCGAGGAGCTTCCCTCCGCAAGCGAGGCCAAGGTCGCCGCCGGCGCCTGAGCATCGGCTCGGCCCGCTCCAGCCGCCAATCAGGGGCGAGCAATACCCGGACCCGCTTTGCGCAGTGGCGCGAGCGAAGCCGGAGAAACCGGGCTTGGAACTCTGCGCACGGGCCGTTGTCTGGCCGGCTGCCGCTCCCGCTCCCGCCCGTGGAGGGATCCATGCTCCCCGCTTTCGTCCTCGCCCCGATGGCGATGCTCTCGATCGGTGCAGTCGAGAGACCGCCCCCAGGAGTGCTCACCACCCACATCCGTTGCTCCAGGGAGATGGTCGCCGGCACCCCCGCCGCGGTTCGGATCATCGCCCAGCGCTCCACCTCGGAAGACGAGCACGGGCCATGGCCAGGCGCGAATGTCGCCGTGTGGATGGAGGGCAAGGGCCGAACCGCCCAGCTCTTCGAAGGTGCCGCCGGAGCGGACGGAGAGGCCGGCGCAAGCTTCCTCGCTCCCGACTGGCCGGAGGGCGAGTACTCGCTCGTGGTGCGCGCCGCGGCGGGGAAGCGACAACACCTGCGCCGGGTCGCGGTTCGTCTCGCTTCGCAAGGAAAGGTGTTACTGCAATCCGACAAGCCCCTCTATCAGCCCGGACAAGCCGTCCACCTCCGGGCGATCGCCGTACGCCCGCGGGACATGAAGCCCGCCGCCGGCATGCTCGTGCAGTTCGAGGTGTTCGACCCGCGCGACAACCGAGTGTTCACCGAGCGGCGGAAGACTTCGGAGTTCGGCGTGGCCTGGGCGGACTTTCAGCTGGGCGGGGAGATTCTTCTCGGCGCCTACAAGGCTCGCGCACAGGCCGTCGATGGCTCGGCGCCGCCAGCCGAGCTCGAGCTGAATGTCGAGCGCTACGCGCTGCCGAAGTTCAGGGTCTCCCTGGAGACCGATCGGAGCTGGTACCGCCTTGGAGAAAGGGCGCGGGTGCACCTCGATGCCCGGTACTTCTTCGGCAAGCCGGTGAGCGGAGCCAAGGTGCGCGCGGAGGTCGGTCTGGGCCGGGAGCGGACATTCGCCGCGTCGCAGCGACTGGAGACCACCACCGATTCCCAGGGCCGGGCGACCCTCGAGCTCGAGGTGCCGCTCGGTGAGCGGTCGGAGCCCGGGCTGGAGCTGGTGGTGAACGCGGAGGTCACCGACCCCGCCGGACACACCGAGAAGGGCGCCCGGCGCGTGCCCACCCACGACTCGGGCTTGAAGCTCGAGCTGGTGTCCGAGGCGCCCGAGCTCGTCGCCGAGGTTCCCAACCGGCTGTATGTGCTCGCCGCCTCGCCCGATGGCTCGCCGATCTCGGGCGCGGAGGTGAGCTTGAAGCCCACCGGCGAAGCCCGCACCAACGCCGCCGGCATCGCCGAGCTGGAGCTCACCCCAGCGTCGAACCCGGGTGCCCGACATTGCCTGGAGCTCGAGGCCTCCGTGCGCCACGCTGGCGAGACCCGAGTCATCGGCCGCTGCGTAGGCGTGCAGCGGCCGGCGAGATGCGCCACCGTCACGGCTCAGGGACCGGCGCGAACGCAATGCGAGCCCGGCCCGCTGTTGCTCCGCACCGATCGCGCCCTCTATCCCCTCGGGGCCCCGATTGGGCTACAGGTGCTCGCCCCGCACGCCAGCGGAACCGTGCTCGTCGACGTGGTGAAGGACGGGCAGACCGTCGACACCGCGGCGGTCGAGGTGCGCGACGGCAGGGGCCGGCTCGTGCTCGACCCACAGCAGCGCCGCTTCGGGACGCTGCAGTTCCAGCCGTACTGGGCCGGCGGCGGGAGAGTCGGGCGACGCGGGAGCCCGCGCCTCGTCTTCGTCGAGCGGCCCAGCGCGCTCCAGGTCGAGGCGCGCGCCGAGGGCGGCCGCGACGGCGCCTTCGCCCCGGGTGAGCACGGCCGGCTTCGGCTCAAGGTGGTGGATGCCGCCTCCGGACAGCCGGCCCGCGCCGCCCTCGGGCTGGTGATGGTGGACAAGGCGCTGCTCGCGCTCCGGCCGGTGCGGCCGGCCTTCGCGCGCAGCTACTTCCTGCTCGCGGAGTCCGCGACCAAGCACCTCGAAAAGCTCGCCGTGAAGCCGGGCAACCTCGCCTCGCTCATCGAGCAGGGCGCAAAAGACCCCCTGGAGGACCTCGTCGCCCGCGTGCTGCTCGCCGGAGCCGCCCCGCCTTGGGACACCGGTTTCGAGGAGGACGGGCTCGAGAAGCTGCTCGAGGAGGCGGCGGCGCGGCGCGAGCGGGTCATCGAGGCGGTCGACCGGTACTCGCGCGGGCACCAGCTCGGCGAGCGGGTGTCGAGCTCGCGGGCGGCGTGGCGCTTTCGGCGCGGCCTCCTCAAGCAAATGGTCGCGGACGGCGCCCTCCCCGCTCGCGATGCGGCGGACCCCTGGGGCCGCCCCTCTCCCCTCGGCGAGGTGACCGCCCACCTGGGGAGTTTCGATGACTGGGCCCAGAGCGAGCTGGACGATCGCCTGAGCAGCATCTACCAGGCGCTGGCCCAGGAGGCCCGCGCCGGAAGGCTCCCGCTGGAGGGGGACTCGGCGAAGCGGAAGGTGGTGCGCTTCGCCGAGGCGGATCTCCGCGCACTCGCCGAGGCGGGCAAGCTCGCCGAGGCCGCGCTCGTCGATCCCTGGGACCGCCCCTTCCGGGTCAAGCTGGAGAAGCGCGTGCGGTGGATCAGCGGGGTGCGATCGCGCTTCCTGGTGGCCTCCAGCGGGCCCGACCAGGAGCCGGACACCAGGGACGACCGCTTCCCTGCCGACGCGAGCGGGCAAGGCCTGCTCGCGGTGATGGGCGTCACCGGGAGCGCCATCGGATTCGGTGGCCTGGGAAGCCGCGGCACCGGCGCCGGAGGGGGCGGGGCCGGCTACGGCTCCATCTCGCTCGGCGGAAGAGGGATGTCGCGAGTGCCCGGGTCGGCCGGGCTGGGGCACGAAGTCTTCGGCCGCCAACCCGCGCGGGTGCGCGACAGCTTCCCGGAGACGATGCTCTGGCGCCCCGACGTCGTCACCGACGAGTCGGGGGAGGCATCGGTCGACGTCACCGTCGCGGACTCGATCACTACCTGGCTGCTCTCGGCGGACGCCATCGCCGCGGACGGCCGGCTCGGGCAGACCAGCCTCGAGGTGCGAGTCTTCCAGGAGTTCTTCGTCGACCTCGATCTGCCGCCAGCGCTGACCCAGGGGGACGAGGTGGCGGTGCCGGTGGCGGTCTACAACTATCTCCCGCGCCCGCAGCGGGTGACGCTGGCGCTCGAGGACGCCCCTTGGTTCGAACGCCTCGGCGAAGCTGCCCAGGGCCTCGAGCTTTCCCCGCATGAGGTCGGGGTCCGCCACTTCCGAATCCGCGCGCGCGGAGTGGGCCGCCACCCGCTCACCGTGCTGGCCCGGGGCAGCTCCGCCGCGGACGCGATTCGCCGCGAGGCGGAGGTCTTCCCCGACGGGGTCGAGCGGACCGCCTCCTTCCAGGACCGGCTGCGCGCCGGCGCGATCCGGCGACATGCGCTGGTGATTCCACCCGCCACGATCGAGGGCACGCCGCGAGCGGCGCTGAAGCTCTACCCGGGAATGTCCGCCCACGTCATGGAGGGCCTCGACGGGATGTTGCGCATGCCATCCGGCTGCTTCGAGCAAACCTCCTCGACCACCTACCCGAACGCGTTGATCCTCGACTACCTGCGGCGCACCAAGAAGACGACGCCGGAGATCGAGGATCGCGCGCGGCGCTACCTCTCGGCGGGCTACCAGAAGCTGCTCTCCTACGAGGTGCCCGGCGGCGGCTTCTCCTGGTTCGGAGATCCGCCGGCGAACCAGGTGCTCACCGCTTACGGGCTCGAGGAGTTCGTGGACATGGCCCAGCTCTTCCCGGTCGACCGCCGGCTCATCACCCGCACCCGGGAATGGTTGGAGCGCAGGCAACAGGAGGACGGGAGCTGGCGCGTCGAGCGCTCGCCGATCAACGAGGGTGCGACCGACCACTACCAGGAGCACGCGGTCCGAACGACCGCCTACATCGGCCTCGCCCTGCGCAAGGCGGGATCCTCTCCGGCGACGATCGACCGGGCGGTCCAGTACGTCCGCAAGCATCTCGCGCCCGACGCCGACGCCTACACGTTGGCGCTCGCGGTGCAGCTCCTCTCCGGGGAGCGGCTCGCCGAGAGGCTCTGGAGTCAACGGCAGCCGGCCGGGACCGGCGCCTACTTCCCCGCGCCGCGCGGCCAGACGCTCACCTACGGAGCCGGAAAGTCGGGCGACGTCGAGACCACCGCGCGCGCGGCGACGGCGCTGCTTCCCCTGCCCGGGACCGGCGACCGGGTGGAGAAGGCCATCGCCTACCTCGTCTCCTCCAAGGACAGCCTCGGCAACTGGCATTCCACGCAGGCGACGATTCGATCCCTCCAGGCGCTGCTCGACTACGAGCGGGCCCGAGGAAGCAGGCGTAAGGGTGCGCTCCTGGTCGAGGTCGACGGCAAGCAGGTGGGGACGCTGGCCGTCCGCGGCGAGGGTGGCGCGGCCGATCTGGTGCAGACCCTCGAGCTGCCCCAGCTGAGCGCCGCTGGCGAGCACGAGGTCACTTTGCGCTTCGAGGGGAAGGGGGAGGTGAGCTACCAGCTCGTGAGCAGCTTCCACGAGCCCCGCCCCGAGGAGGCCCCAGCTCCTGGCGAGCTGCTCTCGGTGCGCACCGCGCTGGACGAGTCGATGACGCGCGTCGGCGGCGAGGTTGAGCAGACCGTGGTGGTGCGGGCCGGAGAGGCGATCGCCATGCCGGTGGTGAGAGCCGGGATTCCGCCCGGGTTCCTCGTCGACGAGGCGGCGCTCGAACGGTTGGTGCTCGACAAGCACATCGACAAGTACGAGCGGGGAGCGCGCGAGGTCGTCTTCTACCTGACCAAGCTGCCCGCGCGGCAGGAGGTCTGGCTCCCTTTGAAGCTGCTCGCGCGCATGCCGGTGAAGGCGCAGATCCCGCCGGCGACCGTCTACGAGTATTATCGCCCCGAGCGGCGGGCAGAGGGGATACCGGTTGGCATCGAGGCACGCCTCTGACCGCGCTTGGACGCCGCCACGAGGTGGATCAGGAAGGCGCGAGCTGGACGTCCGCCAGCACCCCGAAGTGATCCGAGGGGAATTGCCCGTCGTCGTCCGGCTGATCGAGCACCACCCGGCAGTTCCGCACCTCCCCGCGGCCGTTGGGCTCGATCGAGGAGACGAAGACGTAGTCGATGCGCCGGTCGCTCTCCAGCCACCGCCAGCGGCGGGTGAGCGGGTTGCGTATGCTCCAGGTGGCGCCCGACTCCTCCTCCCGAGGATTGATGCGCGCGTAGGCGTCGTGGAGGTAGGCGCGCCGCCCGCCCAGCGTGTGCCGGCCGCGGAGGAAGCGGATTTCGTCGTGCTCCGGGGTGGCATTGAAGTCGCCCAGGAGCAACGACGGCAGCTCGCCCGGCCGGGTGGCCACCGTCTCGTGGATCGCGAGGATTTGCCGCTCGCGCACCACGCCGTGCTCCGGCCGGAAGTCCAGATGGGTGTTGAACAGCCGCAGCGTCCCCTGCGGAGTCTCCACCTGGGTCATCAGCAAGATGCGCCCGCCTTCGTTCGAAGGCAGCGGCCAGGCGCGGTGGTCGAGGATGCGGTGGCGGCACAAGAGCGCCAGGCCTTCGCCCACCTGGCCCGCCGGGGTCCGGGCTCGTTCGAACACGCAGGCGTAGCGAAGGGCTTCCGCGAGACGTTGCGCCTGGTTGGGGGCGGCGTCCGCCTCCACCACTTCCTGCAGCGCGATCGCGTCCGGGGAGAGATTCTCCAGGCCGGCCCGGACCAGCTCCATCCGCCGCGCGAGCGGCTCGCCGGTTCCCATCAGGTTCAGGGTGACTACCCGGAAGAGCTCCATGCCGACGAGGATGGGCATTCGGCTTGGGCCCACCAGCAGTCCCGCCGTCCACCCGTGCGGCAGTGGACAGCGGGTGGCGGCCCGGTCGAACCGCGCTCTGAGCGACCCTCTCAGAGCTTGAGTGGGCCTTGCGCGTCGACTTCCTTGATCACCGCCGCGGTGATGTCCTCGACCTTCTCGGCGGCCCACACCAGAGAGCCGCGCTCCAGCACCGCGCTGGCTCCCCTCTTCTTCGCGAGCTCCGCCACGATCGGCCCCGCGCGCGCGAGCAGCGCCGAGCGCAAGGCGTCGCGCTTTTCCCTGAGATTCGCGAGCACCTCGCCCCGGCGGTCTTCGGGCATGCCCTCGGTGATGCTCCACTCGTTCTCCAGGGCTCGCGCCGCGTCGCGTCCCACCTTGCTGGCGTCCAGAAGCGAGGCGAGGTCGAGCTGGAGCAGGGTCATGGGCGGCGCATTCTTCCCCACCCGGGTAGACTTGTCTTCGTGCCCGTCAACGGCCCCCGCAGAACCGCGCCCGTGCCAGGAGCCCCCGCTTCCACCTCTCCGACCCCGGAGGAGCCCGGGCCGGCGGCTCCGGAGCAGAACCTGGTCTGGACCAGCGCCGGCCCTCGCCCTCAGGACAGCTTCGCCTCGCCTCCGCTTCCTCCCGCGCCGCCGCAAGCCTCCCCGGCGGTGGAGGCCTCCATCCGGACCGCGCTCGACCGCTACACGGCGCGGCTGGAGAGCATGTTCAACCCCGACGCCGCCAGCCTCGCCAGGGGCGCCACCCCGCTGCGCGAGGGCGAGGAGTTGACCGAGGCGCAGGAAAGTCAGGCGAAGAAGGCAACCACCGATTTTCTGCGCGAGCTGCCCCTGGCGGCCTTCTCCCCGGAGGTGAGCGGCTGGCTGCGCGCCTCGCTCGCCGAGCGAGGAGTGACGGTGCGCAACGGGGAGGCCGCCCGGCTGGCGGACTTCGGAAAGGCAGGAGAGGAGCTGGTCAAACAGCTCGCCGGCCGGCTCGAGGAGAGCTCTCCCACCGCCTACTACTCATTGGCCGCGGGGCTTGCGGGGGCGGCCGGCTACGCCGCCTGGTCCGGAGGCTCCCAGCGGTTGAAGAGCCTGGGCATCAAGCCGGAGGTGGGCCAGAGCTTCTTCGACGGCCAGCTCAAGGTGAAGCTGGGCGCAGACTTCGGGCCCCGCTTCGAGAACCTGCGCGCCACCGCGAACGTCTCCTCGTCGGTGTCGCTGGGAAGCGCGGGGCGTCTTTCCGGGACGCTCTCCGCCGACACCCGAGATGGCCTCTCCCGGGGACGGATTTCCTACGGCCTAGACCGGCCCGACTTCAGTCTCTCCGCCGGCACCAATTTCAACCGCTCGGGATTCGAGTCGGTTGACGCCCAGGCCCTTTGGCGCCCGAGGGAAGACTTCCACTTGAGCGCCGGGCTCAACCACAACTTCCAGACCGACCGGACCACCGCCACCGCGGAGGCTTCGTGGAAGGTGAATCGGGACGTGGACTTTGCCCTCTCTGCCTCTCACGACTCTGCAGGAGAGAGCCGAGTGGGAGTGGGATTGCGCATCCGCTTCTGAGGGCTCGAGCCCAGACGCAACTCGAGCTCGAGTGAACAAGAAAATGAGAAGGCGCGATTGTGCCCACCGCCCCGTTTCCCGTACCCTTGTGACTAGCCCCGCGACGAGGGGAGGACTGCAATGATCACCCGGTCTTCCGACGTTCAGCCTCTGGCACCCAAGCGGCCCACGCCCGCGAAAGCACCGCCCTCCGCGGCTCGACCAACACCCGGCCAATCCTACAAGGTGCGCACAGGTGACACCCTCGCCCAGATCGCCAAGAAGGCCTACGGGGGTGCGGCGCAGGCCAAGCTCATCGCCGCCGCCAACAAGGGAAAGGTGGGACCGCGGGGGCAGCTCAAGGCGGGGACGACGCTTTACCTCCCTCCCCGTCCCGGTGACGGCGTCGACGCGCGGCGGGTGGTGGACCAGGGCAAGCGCAAGCTTTTGGGCGACTCCAAGCAAGCCCAGGGCGAAGCCGAGGTGCCGGTGGCGCAGCCGGCGCTCCAGCAGGAAGTGAAGAAGCAGATCACGGTGGCCCAGCTCATCGAGTCGAACACCAAGTTGAGCTCCGGAGGCGGCGTCAAGCTCGCCGACATCGACGCCCGGCACGATCTGGGGTCCAGCCAGCGTCATTGGACCAAGGCCGAAGGCTGGCTGGACGACAAGAAGGATGTCGCCGACGAGGCCGGCAAGAAACCGCGAGTCGACCTGGGCATCTCCGCGCACGCCACCCTGCTGGCCAGGAGCGCCGCCGTTTCGGCGAGCGTCGCGTCGGCCTCTGGCACCACCCAGCTCGGCAATCTGGGCACCGCCTCCGGGCAGGCGCGGGTGCTGTACGCCGGCGCCTCGGGCAGCGCGGCGGTGGGCGTCGACCTCAAGAAGCTGACGCTCAAGGGCGACCTCTCGGGTCGGGCCGAGGCCCACCTGGCCGATGCCGAGGGCACGCTGAAGTCCACTGTCTATGGCAACCAGGTCATCCACGGGCAAACCCAGGTGTCGGGGCGCGCCTTCGTGGGCGCCGAGGCGACCGGTAACGCCACCGTCAGCCTCGGCCGAGACGGGGTGCGGGTGGGCGCAGGCGTGGATGCCTTCGTGGGCGCCAAGGCCAGCGCCGAGGTGAAGCAGACTTTGGGCCTCGGGGGCCACGACGTCGCCAGCGTCGGCGCCCGGGGCGAGGTGTACGCGGGGCTCGGTGTCAAGGCTCAGGCCAATGTGGGCTTCCAGGGCGGCCGCGCGAACGTGGACATCAACCTTGGAGCCGCGGTGGGCGTGGGGGCCGGCGTGCGCCTCAACTTCGACGTCGACGTCTTCGAGACCGGCAAGCTGGTCGGCGGGGCGGCGATGCAGGTGGCCGGCGCCGCTGCCACGGCGGGGCAGAACATCGCCAGCGGGGTGTCCACCGCGAGGAGCGCCGTTGCCGAGGGCGCCACCGCCGCCTTCAAGAAGGTGACGAGCTTCTTCTGGTAGCCCGACGCCGCTGTCGAGTACCCTCGTTCGCCGGGCGAACGCGCCGGAAAGGGACACGACATGGCGACGGCTGCGATCGTTGACGCGCTGGAGGCGCTGCTCCGGGCCGGGAAGCTGGACGCGGCGCTCCGCGACGTCAGCACGCTGCTGGAGAAGAATCCCCGGGACGCCGACGGGCTCGTCTTCCGGGGGCGGCTCCTGGCGGCCCAGGGCGAGGTAGACGCTGGCCTGGCCGCGCTGGAGGAGGCGCTTCGGGCCGACGGCGGGCACCGCTCGGCGCGCACCTTCAAGGCGGCGCTCCTTTTGGAGAAGGGTGACGATGCCGGCGCGCGGCGGCTATTGGAGGCGGTGCTGAAGGAGGCGCCCAAGGACGCCGCCGCCAACTTCCAGCTCTGCCGTTGCGTGGCCCGGGCCGGGCGGTTCGACGAGGCGGACCGTCTCATCTCGCGGGCGGTGGAGGCCGATCCGAACAACGCGCTCTACCTCTTCGCCAAGGCGCGCGTGATGGCGGATCTGGGCCGGCCGGACGACTCGATCGAGTGGCTGGGCAAGACGGTCAAGGCCAACCCGCGCCTGGTGGAGGCCTGGCTGGTGCTCGCCAACCTGCAGGGGCGAGGTGGGCGCCACGCCGCGGCCGCGAAGAACCTGGAATCGGCGCTGCAGCACAACCCCGGCCATCCCGGACTCAGGGACGCGCTGGTGAACGCGTCTCTGGCCGCGGGGGATTTGCCCGAAGCCATCGCCACCGCCGAGTCGCTGGCGGCCGAGGTGCCCTCCGCCGACGTGCTCACCAACCTTGCCGCCTGTTACCTGGCGGCCCAGCGCTTCTCCGACGCCGAGGGCGCCCTGCGCCGGGCCATCGCCACCGACGAGAAGAACGCGCGCGCGCTGCACCTGTTGGGCACGCTGCTCGAGTCCGCCGGGGCGCTGGACGAGGCGCTGGCGCTCTTCGAGCGCGCCATCGCCGCCGAGCCGGGCTTCTGGAAGCCGTACAACGACCTGGGCCTCATCCACCTGGAGCGGCGCAAGGAGCCGGCGGCGGCGCTGCCGCTTTTGGAGAAAGCGGTGGCCTTGTCCGGCGAGCAGGCTCCGGAGGCGATCTTCAATCTGGCGCTGGCCCACGCGCGGCTCGGCCATTCCGGCGAGGCCAAGAAGCTGTGCGCGAAGGTGCAGGGCCACCCCGCCGCCGCGGGCGCGCTGAAGAAGCAGGCCCGCGAGCTGGCGCAGGCCGCGGGCGGCTGAAACACTCGGCCCCACCCGGCGGCCGGTGGATTGGGCCAGACCGCGTCGTGAGGGCCGGGCCCTCAGCCTTGGCGGTCCAGCCAGCAGAAGTCTTCCGGCTGCGCCAGCCGCTCGTGCAGCCCCCCGCCCAGGCACAGGGAGAAGTAGGAGCAGCTCTCGCACGCGCCGGACCTCCTCCAGGCGACTTCGCGGTGGGGGCGGAACTGCTCGCTCCAGATGCGGGAGAAGCGCTGCTCCAGTGCCGAGCCCTGCGCCCAGGAGCGCGGCAGCGACGGGCAGGCGCTCACCTTCCCGTCGCAGAGGATGGAGGCCACGCACAGGCCGGCGAAGCACTGCCCATCGCCCGGCCGCACCGAAAGCTCCCGGCGCACCCCGAGAAAGCCGCCGCAGGAGAAGCGCACGTCGAAGGAGTCGCCCGACTTGCAGAGCGTCCGCCGCCGCTCCTCCACGAAGTCGAGGAGCTTTCTCACCTGGGCCGGGCCGAGCCACATGCCCTCGTCGGTGGAGCCGGCCAGCCTCCCCATCCGGTCGATGGTGATGAGGCGCCACTGGGTGGCCCCGGCGCTGCGCACCGTCTCCTCGATTTCCGCGAGGCTGTCCAGGTTGGCGGGGCGGACGCAGGTGATGGCCTCGGCGGCGTGGAAGCCCGCCTCGAGGGCGTGGCCCAGCGCCGCGAGCGCCGGCCGATAGGTGCCCTTCCCGCGGATGGCCTCGTGCGCTTCGGAGAGCCCGTCGATGCTCACCGAGGCGGTGCGCATCCCCGCTTCGGACAGGCGAGCCGCCTCGCCACGGCCGAGCAAGGTTCCGTTGGTGACGATGCAGCTTTGCATCCCCAGCCGGGTCATGTGCGCCACCACCTCGAAGAGGTCGCGCCGGAGCAGAGGCTCCCCGCCGGTGATGGAGACGAAGATGCGCGAGGCGTCGAAGTCCTCGGCGATGGTGTCGAGGATGGCGAGCACCTGGGAGGTGTCCAACTCCTTCACCGGAGAGCGCGCCTCGCAGGAGGAGCCGCAGTGCAAGCAGCGCAGGTTGCAGCGGAGGGTGGATTCCCAAAAGAGGTAGGTGAGGTCGGGGCTGGTGAGAAGGCGTGCCCTCCGGGCGGAGTCGCGGCGGACCGCCACCAACCTGGGGAAGTCGCGCAGCCCGAGGCAGCCAGCGTCGTTCTCCGCTGTCGCGCGCGCCAAGCGGGGTGGGGCCGGCGAGCGGGCCTCGGCAAGCTCGGCCGAAACAGAATAGCCGTCCGGAACGGAATCAGTCAGTCGGCTCGACATTGGCTCTAGTCGCGGCGCATCGGGCCGCCGTACTTGGTGACCGGGCGGGGTCCGCCGTACTTGGGCCTTGGGCCCCCGTACTTCCGCGCGCCCTCCGTCGGCGGAGGGCCGCCGTACTTGGTGGTCGGCTCCGGAGGCGGCTCCTCCAGCGCCGGCGGTCCCCCATACTTGGGCACCGCCGCCGGCTCGCCGGCATCCACTCCCGCGTCCTCGAGGGGCGGCCCCTCGTGGAGGCCGAAGGGAGGAGGCCCGCCGTACTTGGTCACCACCTCTGGGCCTCCGTACTTCTCCGCGATGCGAGGCCCGCCGTACTTGGTGGTGGGCCGGCAGCCCGAGGCGCCGAAGAAGAGCGCCGAAATGGCGCCGCTGGTGAGAAAGGCCCAGGCGCCTGCCGCCTTGGACATCGCGCTCACGAAGAAGGAACGGCGAGTGCTCGTGCCCCGGGACATCGGCTCCCTCCCTGCCGGCCAACCTCGGGCCCAAGCCTCGCGAGCCCGCTCGCGGAGGTCAAGCCGCCACGAACGCCGCACCTGTATGGCAAGAGTTTGACACTAGCGAGCAGTCTGTTCAAAATTACTACCGATGTCGTTCATGAATATGCAGGAAGCCCAGGAGCGGGCGGCCAAGCGCCTGGGGCCTGTGCCCAGAGGCTCACCGCGCCGCCCGCGGGCCGACCGAGGGCGTTCTCGGCTGGCGGCTCCCGTCGCGGCCAAGCTGGAGCAACTCCTCTCGGGTCAGGAGCGGCCGGCAATGCGCGCGCTCGAGGAGGAGCTGCGTGTCTTCTGCCGGGAGAGCGGGCAGAGGGCTCCGGCGCGCGGGACTCTCTACAGCTTCATGGCGAAAGCTCCCACGCGGCGGTACGAGCAGGCCCGCTTGCCCAAGGCAGTGCGCGAGGCGCTCTACAACGTGGATCCGAAGGCATCCGTCCCCGGCCACCAGCTCGCCTTCTACTGCTTCAACTACGGGGATGTCTCGGCGGTCAGCTTCGCCGCGGGACTGCCCTGGCTCGCGCTTTTCCAGGCCGCCCGGATGCGAGGGTTCCGTCCGAGGAGCCGCGGCCTCCTGGAGGCGGTGCTTAGGGCGCGTGGCATCTGAGGAACCGTGTCCCATCGGCCAGAGAGTGTCATCCCCCAGGCGCTGGCGGCGGTGGTGGCGCCGCTTCCCTGCTGGTTCGTCATCGGCGGCCACGCGGTGCGGTGCTTCTGCCCCTACCGGCCCAGTCGCGACGTCGACTTCGGAGTGGGCGCGCCCGCGGATCTCGAGGCGCTGCTCGCCCAGCTCGAACGGGGCGGCACCGTCGAGCTCAGCGAGCGAAGCGCCGACACGGTTCATCTCAGGTGGAACGGCATCAACGTCTCCATCTTCGTGCTCGCCTCCCTCAAGCCCCACACCGAGGACCGGCGGCTGACCGTCACCGGGATTCTGGCGACCAAGCTTCACGCCATCCTGGACCGCGGCACGCGGCGAGACTTCTTCGACCTCTACGTGATGTTGCAGCACGAGAGCCTGGGCATCGCCGAGTGCCTGGCGGCGATGCGCACCGTCTACGCACAGCCCATCAACGAGCCTTTGCTGCTCCGCGCGCTCACCTACTTCGATGACGCCGAGCGCGAGGCGGCACTCTCGAATGAAGGCCCGGGCGACTGGGAGACGGTGAAGGACT
>JACPVI010000034.1 GCA_016191815.1 Myxococcales bacterium | reverse complement strand
CCAGCTCCGAGACGAGGCGCGCGTCATAGCCTCCGAAGGACGAGTGGGTGTGGGTCGCCGACACCCAGAGGTCGGCCAGTCCCAGCGCTGAAACGCGGGAGCGGATCTCCTCGGCGAGCGGCGCCGGCACCGAGAGCAGGTCCAAGGAAACGAGCCCCACTCGCACCGATTCCGCTTCCAGCACCAGCGCGCGGGCGTGGAGCGGGTGCTCGGCGCGGTCGGCCACCGAGCGCGGCGGAGGGTAGCCTGCGGCCACCACCGGGAAAGGTGGTGATAGCTCCACCCGAGCAGCGCCGGCGCGGAGCTTCCCTCGGGCGGCGCCCGCGCCCAGCACCGCGGGCTCCTCGACCGGCCAGGGCCCACAGAAGTCAAGCGAGGCGATGGCGTAGGTGCCTCCCGCGACGAGCAGCGCCGCCATCGCGGTGGCCCGGAGGATCGGCCGCCGCCTCACAGCATCGTCTCCTTCACCACCACGCCTTGCTCGAAGGCCTGCTCCGCCAGGGCGAGGCCCGGATCCGCCGCGAGCAACAACAGCGCGAGCGAGGCGAGCACGGTCGGACGATACGGACCGCCCTCGCGGGGGGTCAAGGCGGCGCGGCCATAGTGTCGTCGGGGCGTATCCGGCTCATATCGGTCGGAACGGATTCTCTATCCTCACGCCCTCGATGAGCTGCCCGTCGTTCAAGTCCTCCGTAAGCAGCACCGCGGCTCCGGCCCGGTGAGCCGCTGCGACGATCAGAGCATCCCAGAACGACAGTTGATGAAGCTCCTCGACCTCAGTGGCGCGCGAGATCAAATCGAGGTCCGTAGGCGCAGTGAGCCATGGCTGGTAGTTGCGAATGAGCTCGCGGGCGGTCTTCCGGGGGAGCGGAACCGGAATCTTCCGGGTGACCGTCACGTAGAGCTCCTGAAGCACTTGGACGCTGATGACGCCGAGCCCTGCGCGCCAGAGCTCGGCGATGCGCGCCTTGGCCATCTCGTGTTTGGAGCTGGCGTCGGCGTTGTGCGCGCAAACGAGAACGTTGGTGTCGACGAAGACCTTATCGGCGCTCATGGAGCTCGCTGCGAGAGACGCGCCTCGCCTTGCCCATATGGAAGCCTTGCTCCAGTAGCCTCAGCGCCCGGTCACGAGCCCGGTCGTAGGACTCGGCCTTCGAGACCATCTCGTCGATCGTCCGCGAGACGAGCTCGCTGATCGAGCTGCCTCGCTCGGCCGCCAGCATCCGCGCCTTGCGGATGATCTCCTTGTCGAGCCGCACGGTCAGGTTCTGCTTGGCCATGGGCCGTGGTGTAGCACGTATCCTACGTGCAGGCCAAACGGAGAGAGTCGACCAGCTGACCGTCACCTCTGCATCAGCGCCAGGCCGACGCCAGCGAGGTCTCACCTCACGCCTGGGCCAGCTTGCTCGCCGGAGGCGAGAAGAATCAAGCTGCGGCGGAGGAGTCGCTCCCGGTGCCACTGCGGTTGAAAGCGGGCCGTGCTCGATGGCTGGTAGTCGTCGCGGCGCTGGTGGTGCCGATGTTCGCTGCGGTCAACTGCAACTGCTCCCGCTGCGAGAAGACCTGCCGCGGCTGCTGCGATGCGGACGGTCGCTGCCTGCCCGGTGACCGCCTGGAGGCCTGCGGCATAGACGGCGGCCAATGCAAGGGGTGTCCAAAATCCAGCGCCTGCTGCTGGGGTGGCGCCTGCATTGATGCATGCGACGACTTCGACTATCCGGTGCGGCCCATCGGCGTGGTGGGGGCGCCCTGCGACAGCGATGGCGATTGTTCGCAATTGCCTGGGGGCGAATGCCTGAAGTGGACATGGTCCGGACTGCTCTACCGAGACGGCTATTGCACAACCAGCTGCGGATCCGGCTCTTGGCAGTGCCCGCCCGATTCCCTCTGCTGGCGAGCAGACGGGGTTTCGGAAATGTGCGTGCAGAGTTGCAGCGACGCCGCCCCCTGTCGCACGCCCGGGTACGCTTGCAGAATTGCCCCCGGCGTGAGCTACGGCCGGGAGCTTTGCTGGATCGCCCGCGACCCGCTCCAGGACGCGGGCCCCGCCCTTCCCGGTCAGATGGGCGGTCCCTGCATGGACGACTCGCTGTGCCGTGGCCCCCCACCGGACGGCTTCTGCGAGACGGAGTGGAAGCTGGACGGTGGGCTCAGCGGCTGGCCCGGCGGGCACTGCTCGGCGCCGTGCCGGGAAGAGCCGTCCCTGTGCGGCGACGGCGGAATCTGCGCGGAGCGGCACCCGCTCGGTTGGCCGCATCCCCCTCTGTGCCACGCCTTCTGCACCCCGGAAGACGGAGGCCAGAGCTCTTGCCGGCCCGGCTACCTCTGCTACCCGGTCAAGGGAAGCGACGGAGGTGCGGGCTTCTGCCTCGCGGACTGCCGAAACATGGGGTTTCAATGCCCTGGAGGCACCTGCGAAGACGACGGGTATTGCCGCTGAGTCACCTCAGCATCAGCGCCAGGCCGACGCTGCCGGTGGGCATCGGCACCAGTTGCAGCCGCCCGTCGGTGGAGAAGAGGAACACCGGGAGGTCCGCCTCCGCCGAAAGCCACACCGGCCCCCAAGCCTGCACGCGCACCGTGCCTCGCGGCCCCGCACCCAAGGAGAGCGCCGACCTCGTGGGCTCCGCGGGGAATCGCTGCCACACGTAGGCCAAGCCCAACTCCCCTCCGGCCGAGAGGGACACCGCCCCGAAACTCCACACCAGGCGATAGCCGGCGCGAAGCTGCAACCCGCTCTCGCTGAAGCCCTCGGCGGCGGAGCTCCCGGTGGCCCCGAGCAGCCCGAAGGACAGCCCGGAGGAGGACGACGGCTCGAAGGTGAGCCGCGCCATCCCCTGGAGCCCCAATCCCTGTGCCACCCCCAGGGCTCCGCCCAAGGACAGGGCCAAGAGCGGCGCCCGCGGGGAAGGCTCCGGCGCGGGCTTTCGCACCTCCGCGCCCTTGGCCGCCACCACCACCGAGCTGGAGAGCGGCGACAGCTCCTCCCAGCGCACCACGGTGCGGGAGCGCTCGCCCACCTGGTAGCGGCCCCCGAAGGATTTCCCTTCTTTGAACAGGCGCACTCCGTAGCTGCCGGGGGCAACCGCCACCTCGCGGGCGGCCGACTGCGGCAGCTCCACCAGCACCTGGTCCCGCGAGAGATCCGTCACCAGCGCGCGCTCCGCCCCCTGGGGCAGGACCAGGAGCGCCGAAGTGCGAAGCAGCGTGGAGAGCACCAGCTCACCCTGCCCCGACAAGCGGTAGTCGTAGGTGGGGTGCTGCGAGCCCACCGGCATCATCGCGGTGGCGGAGACGGTCCGGTCGTAGGCGTAGCGGTAGGCCTCGGCCAGCGTCACCAGCTTGTCCCCCGACTCGTCCGCCGCCCCGCGCAGCCCGGACACCAGGTTGTGGGTGAAGAAGCTGCCCATCACCTCCGCCGACTCCAGGGCCGACTCGTCCGCCGCGCTGGAGGTGATGAAGGCCTCGCCGGTGGCCACCAGGGAGTCGGTGAGCTTGATGGTGAACGGCTCCGCCGGCCGCCCGCCCTTCTCCAGTACCGCCGCGCCGCTCTTGCAGGCGTCCACGATGGCCACCCGCACGTCCGCCCCGGTGCCGGCGAGGAGCGCCTTGAGCCGTCCGTAGGGGAGCTTCTCCCTCCCCATCTCGATCGCCTCGCCGTCGCTGTGTCCGGAGAAGTAGAAGAGGAGGACCGTCCGGGTGTCGGGCGAGCGCTCGAGGGCGGCCACCCGCTCCCTGGCCTCGGCGAAGGACTTCTCCAGCTCGGAGACCCCACGGCCCTGCAGCAGCCTCACGTCCTCCTCCGCCACCTCGCCCAGCTCTACCAGCACGCGCGCCATCTTCCCCGCGTCGTTCTCCGCGTAGCGGAGGGGCGGCAGCTCGCCCGAGCCGGCGTTGTTGCCTGCCACCACCGCGATTCGCCTGGACTCGGCGAGGGCGGGCGATGCCGAGAACAAGAGCGTGAGGGCGACGGGCCAGCCGGCCGCGCCCGAAAGTCCGCGCCTCTGCACTCAGGGCTCCTTGGTGAACAGGAGGCTCACCAGCGCCCTGGTCCCGGGAATGAGGTGCGGCGAATCGGCCCGGGCCAGCTCGTCCTTCACCCGCTCGGCGGAGATGGGGGAGTCGGAGAAGACCGCCACCAGCCGTTCGCGGCCCAACACCTCGTCCAGCTCGATGCTGCCGGGCAGCTCTCGCTTTCCGGGCTGCACTGGAGCGCTCTGTTGCCCCCCGTAGGGGTGGTAGACGGTGACGTTCCCCTGGCCGTCCTTGGAGGCGATGAGCAAGAAGCGCGCTCCCGCCGGCTCCACCACGAAGCGGATGCGGTCCTTCGGCCTGAGCCGGGTGCCGTCCTTCACCTGGAATTGGCTCCCCTCTGGCCGGCTGGCCACCACCTCGAAGAGGGGCAGGCTGACTCCCTTCACTCCGATGTAGGGCTCGTCCTCGGTCTGGCTGGAGGGAGCGGTGACGAACACCAGCGCCGCCGCGGCCGCCATCCCCAGCGCCGGAATCCACATCTTCCAGTAGCCGCGCAGGCGGTCGGGCAGCGCCCAGGTGCGGGCCCGCTCCTCCACCTTGGCCACGGTGCGGGGGAAGACGAAGCGCTGGAAGTGGGCTTTGTCCTCCTCGAGCTCGGAGAGCCGCGCCTGGCAGGAGTCGCAGCTCGAGAGGTGGGCCCTGGCGTCCTGCTCCTTGGTGGGCGAGAGCGAGGAGAGCGCCAAGAGGTCGATGGTCTCCACCGAGAGGTGCCCGCGGTCATTCATGGCGCACCTCCTCGCGGGAGATGAACTTCCGGGCGCGGCTGGCGAACTGTCCCAGGCGGTTGATCACGGTGCGCCGGGAGACGCCGAGCGCCTTGGCCACCTGCTCCTGCTCCAGGCCGTCGACGTAGTAGAGCACCGCCGGGGCGCGCAGCTTGTCGGGCGCCCTCATCACCAGCCGCATCGCCAGGTCGCGGTCCAGCATCAGTGGCTCGGGGTGCTCTCCAACGGCTTCCGGCAGCTCCTCCACCGGCTCGGCCTGACGCGAGCGGTCGCGGAGCCAGTTGAGGCAGTAGTTGGTGGAGATGCGGTAAATCCACGCCAGGGCCGCCTGCTCCTGGGGAGCCGCTTCGATATGGCGCAGGACGCGCAAGAAAACCTCCTGGGTGGCGTCCTCCGCCGCCACGTCGTCCCGTAACAACCGCCGGCACCGCGAGTAGATGGTGGGCCCATACTTGCGGTACAGCTCTGCCACCCTCGGGTCAGCCATGGGCGGCGCTTTTTTCTGTTCTGCTGAGAATCACCCCGGACGCTCGCCTCGAGTGCAGCCCAAAGTGGGCGGCAACGTTTATTCCTTTGGCGCGCCGCAGTAAATGACCGGCCGCGTCAGGATCGGGACTTTCGGCCAGCCCCAAGGCCGTTTCTCTTTCGCGAGGAAGCGGGCATAAAGCAAACGGCATGTGCGGCGTGTTCGGCATCCACGGCCACGACGAGGCGGCCAACCTGACGTACCTGGGCCTGCACGCCCTGCAGCACCGCGGGCAGGAGTCGGCGGGAATCGTCTCGGCGGATGGGGAAGGGCTGCGCTCCTGGCGCCAGATGGGGCTGGTGGCGGACATCTTCACCGCGCCGGTGCTCGAGCGGCTGGCAGGAAGGACGGCGATCGGCCACGTGCGCTACTCCACCGCCGGGGTGAGCCACCTCAAGAACGTGCAGCCGCTCCTGGTGGAATACGCGGGGGGCAAGCTCTCGGTGGCCCACAACGGCAACCTGGTGAACGGCGAGGCGCAAAGGGACGAGCTGGGCCGGGCGGGGGCCATCTTTCAATCCGACTCGGACACCGAGGTGGTGATCCACCTCATCGCCCGCTCGAAGGAGACGTCGTTCGAGCGGAAGGTGGTGGAGGCGCTCTCGCGGGTGGTGGGCGCCTACAGCATGCTCTTCCTCACCGAGCGGCAATTGCTCGCGGTGAGGGACCCTCACGGCTTTAGGCCGCTGGTGCTGGGGAAGCTGCGCAACGCGTACGTGCTCGCCTCGGAGACCACCGCGCTGGACCTCATCGAGGCGGAGTTCATCCGCGAGGTGGAGCCGGGGGAGATGCTGGTGATCGACGAGGGGGGGCTCCGCTCCAGCCGGCCCTTCCGCTCCGCCCGGGCGGGCCGCTGCGTCTTCGAGCACGTCTACTTCGCCAAGCCGGACTCCACCTTGTTCGGGCTCTCGGTGTACGAGGTGCGAAAGCGCCTGGGGCAGAAGCTCGCCCGCGAGCAGCCGGCGGAGGCGGACCTGGTGGTGGCGGTGCCCGACTCGGGAGTGCCGGCGGCGATCGGCTTTTCGGGGGTCTCGGGCATTCCCTATGACGTGGGGCTGATCCGCAGCCACTACGTGGGGCGCACCTTCATCGAGCCCCAGCAGTCCATCCGCCACTTCGGGGTGAAGCTCAAGCTGGCGGCGGTGCGCTCGGTCTTGAAGGGCAAGCGGGTGGTGGTGGTGGACGACTCCATCGTGCGGGGGACCACCTCGAGGAAGATTGTGAAGATGCTCCGCGGCGTGGGGGCGACGGAGGTGCACCTGCGCATCTCTAGCCCGCCCACCCGCTGGCCCTGCTACTACGGCATCGACACCCCTTCCAGGCAGGAGCTGATCGCCTCCTCCCACTCGGTGGAGGAGATCGCCCGCTACGTCACCGCGGACTCCCTGGGCTACCTCTCGCTGGAGGGCCTGGGCGAGGCGGTGGGCGATGGCGAGTCGGGCAGCTTCTGCAACGCCTGCTTCTCCGGGCGGTACCTGACGCCGCTGGCGGCCGAGCCTGCGGGCAGCTCGGAGCGCCGGGAGGGACGGGTGGTGCCGATCACCACCGTGGGCTAGCCGGGAGGCCACCTTTGCTGGCGGAAAAACAGGCGCAGCGAGTCGAGGGAGAGCGGATCCACCTCGGGATGGACGCCGCTTCCATCCGGAAGGACTTCGTCGAGAAGCTCTTCTTCGAGCTGATGAAGTTCCCCGGGGTGGCGACGCGGAGCGACCACTACCTTGCCCTGGCGCACGTGGTGCGGGACCGGCTGCTCGAGCGCTGGGTGCGCTCGGCGCGGACCTTCCTCGAGGGACGCCACCGCTCGGTCATCTACCTCTCGGCGGAATACCTGCTCGGCCCGCAGCTCGGCAACGCGCTGTTGAGCCTGGGAATCGAGCCCCCGGTGCGGGAGGCGCTCTCCTCGCTCGGGCTGTCATTGGACGAGCTACTGGAGCACGAGGCGGAGCCCGGCCTGGGCAACGGGGGCCTGGGGCGGCTGGCGGCCTGCTTCATGGACTCACTCGCCACCCTCAAGCTGCCGGCGATCGGCCACGGCATCCGCTACGAGTTCGGCATCTTCGAGCAGGGCATCCGCGACGGCTGGCAGGTGGAGCGGACCGACCGCTGGCTCAGGCTGGGCTTCCCCTGGGAGGTGCAGAGACCGGAAATCCTCCACACCGTCGGTTTCGGAGGCCACACCGAGCACGGCCGCGACGAGCAGGGGCGGCTCCGGGTGCTCTGGTTGCCGGAGCGCTTCGTGAAGGGCTACCCGTCGGACACCCCGGTCCTGGGCAGCGGGACGGAGAACACCAACTTCCTACGCCTCTGGACGGCGGCGGCCGGCGAGGAGCTGGACCTGGGCGCCTTTCAGGTGGGCGACTACCGGCGCGCGGTGGAAGACAAGGTCCGGAGCGAGAACATCACCAAGATTCTCTACCCGAACGACTCTAGCCCGGCGGGAAAGCAGCTCAGGCTGGAGCAGCAGCACTTCTTCGTCTCCTGCGCGCTGCAGGACTGTATCCGGCTGCTCTTGCAGAAGACGTCCATCCGCGAGCTCGCCGACAAGTTCGCCATCCAGCTCAACGACACCCACCCCACCCTGGCCATCCCAGAGCTGATGCGGCTGCTGATGGACGAGCACGGCCTTTCCTGGGACGAGGCCTGGAGCATCACTACCCGCTCCATCTCGTACACCAACCACACCCTAATGGCGGAGGCCTTGGAGACCTGGCCCCTGCCGCTGTTCGCCCGGCTTTTGCCGCGGCATCTGGAAATCGTCTACGAGATCAACCGCCGCTTCCTCGACGAGGTGCGCTCGCGCTTCCCCGGCGACGAGGAGCGGGTCCGGCGGATGTCGCTCATCGACGAGAGCGGAGAGAAGAGCGTGCGGATGGCACACCTGGCCACCGCGGCCAGCCACACCGTGAACGGGGTGGCGGCGCTGCACTCGAGGCTGTTGCGCGAGACGGTGCTGCGCGACTTCGCCGAGATCTACCCGGAGCGCTTCACCAACGTCACCAACGGGGTGACGCCGCGGCGCTTCCTCGCGCTGGCCAACCCTCGGCTGTCGGGGCTGATCACCGAGGCGATCGGCGACGGCTGGCTCATCAACCTCGAGCGGCTCCGCGGACTGGAGCCGTTCGCCGAGGACGCCGCCTTCCGCGCCCGCTGGCGGGCGGTGAAACGAGCCAACAAGGAGGAGCTGGCGTCTTGGCTCTTCCGGCGCCTCGGGGTGGAGGTGGATCCATCGGCGCTGCTCGATGCGCAGTGCAAGCGCATCCACGAGTACAAGCGGCAGCTCCTCAACCTCCTGCACGCGGCCTGGATGCACGAGCGGCTGCGACGAGGGGAGACGGAGGGGTTGGTGCCGCGCACCTTCCTCCTCGCGGGCAAGGCGGCGCCGGGTTACGCGATGGCCAAGCTGATCATCCGACTGGTGCACGGGGTGGCGGCGGCGGTCGAGGCCGACCCGAAGGCGCGCAAGCTGATGAGGTTGGTGTTCGTCCCGGACTTCAACGTGAAGAACGCCCAGCGCATCTACCCGGCGGCGGACCTCTCGGAGCAAATCTCCACCGCGGGGATGGAGGCCTCGGGCACCGGCAACATGAAGTTCGCCTTGAGCGGGGCGCTCACCATCGGCACCCTGGACGGCGCCAACGTGGAGATCCGCGAGGCGGTGGGCGAGGAGAACTTCTTCCTCTTCGGCCTCACCGCCGAGCAGGTGTCGGCCAGCCGCGCGAGCTACCAGCCCCAGGCAGTGCTGGCGGCCGACCCGGAGCTGTCACAGCTCGTCGAGGCGTTGGCGGAAGGGCGTTACTCCTCCGGCGACAAGGAGCTGTATGCCCCCCTGGTCCGTTCGCTGAGGGAGCGTGACCCGTTCTTCGTGCTGGCCGACTTCCGGAGCTACGTGGACTGCCAGCGCCGCGTCTCCCGCGCCTTTGAGGACCAGGAGAGCTGGACCCGCGCGTCGATCCTCAACACGGCGCGGATGGGCGGGTTCAGCTCGGACCGCTCCATCCGCGAATACGCCGCGAGGGTGTGGAAGGTGGAGCCGGTGGAGGTGGCCCCGGAGAGCCGGGCGGAGCCGCTGAGCAGGGCTGGTTGAGCGGTGAGGCCGGCGATGACTCGCGCGAAACGCCTGCCCGCAGGCGAAACCCAGGGCCTTCCTGCACGGCGCGGCAACCAACCTCGGCTGATGGCTCATCCTCCGGTTGCTCGCAGGGGATTCGCACCGTCACCGTGGTCCCGCGGCCCACCTCGCTCTGGAGGTCGATGGTGCCGCCCAGCTTCCGCACGATGTTGATCGACACCGCAAGCCCCATCCCGGTGCCCACCCCCACTGGCTTGGTGGTGAAGAACGGCTCGAAGATGCGCTGTAGGTGCTCCGGCGGGATGCCGCAGCCGGTGTCCGACACCGCCAGCACCGCCTGGCCGTCCTTGGCGAAGGTCGCCACCCGGATCCGGTCACGCGACGGATCGCCGTCCCGCACCGCCTGGAGCGCGTTCATCAGCAAGTTCAGCGTCACCTGGCGGAGCGCTCCCGCCGGCGCGGCGCAGATGGAGGCGGGGGAGAGCTGCTTCTCCACCACCGCGCGACGGGACAGCTCCCGCTCGGTGAGCATGAGCGTGGAGGCCACCACCTCCGCCATGTCCACCGGCTGGAGCTGCTCCTCGCCGTCCTCCCGGGAGAAGGTCTTGAGCTGCTGCACGATTCGCCGTACGCGCTCGCAGCCTTCCACCGTCTCCCCGAGCAGCGGGCCCAGGTCCTCCAGGGTCTCGGAGAAACCAAGCTCGCCCTCCGCCTTGCGGCCTTCTTCCATGCCTCTGCGGTAGGCCTCAATTACCTCCCGCGCGTCGGAGAGGTACCCCTTGAGCGTGTTCAGGTTGGAGAGAATGAAGGCGAGGGGATTGTTGATTTCGTGCGCCGTGCCGGCGGCGATCTGCCCGATGGTCGCCAGCTTCTCGCTGTGGGCGAGCTGAGTGAGCAACGCCCGGTCCCGCTCGGCGTCCGCCAGCCTGATGAGGTTTTTCACCCTCGCCGCGAGCAGCCGGTGGCGAACGGGCTTTCGCAGGTAGTCGTCTCCACCCACGCTCAGGCCTTGCAGCTCGCTCTCCTCGTCGGTGCTCTCCGCGGTGAGGAAGATGACCGGGATGCGGGCGTTGCTCGGCGAGGCGCGGATCCGCCGGCACACCTCGAAGCCGTTCATCAGCGGCATCCGCACGTCGAGGACGACCAGCGAGATGCCGCCTTGGGAAAGCCGCTCCAGCGCCTCCGACCCGCAAGAGGCGCACGCCACCTGGTAGCCATCAGCCTGGAGGTAGCGCTCCAGGAGCCTTACGGTGGAGGGATCGTCGTCCACCACCAACACCTTCGGCGGCTTCCGCTCTCCCCGCTCGGTTGAGTCATACCGCGGCTTCATGGCCGGTTGCCCACCGGCGCCAGTGCAGACGGCGCCCGCGGGGGTCGAAGCATGGGGCGTGCCTTTTGCTCGCCTCCGCAACTGACCGTGGACAGGGTGCTTTTTCGCCGCCGGAGTGGGTCCGGCGGGACCGGGTGGGTCGCCCCTCACCCTCACCCTCTCCCGCGCGCGGGGAGAGGGAACTACTCGAGGAAGGCCCGCAGGTCAGAGGGGAGCGGTGACTCGAAAGTGCGCGGCTCTCCGTCCTCAGGATGAGGGAGACGGATCTTCGCCGCGTGCAGCGCATGCCGTTCCAGCCGGAGCTTCTCCCAGGCCTCGTCCTCCAGGCAGTGGCGGGAGAAGCGGTCGAAGTAGCCCTCGTCGTGGCCGTAAATCTTGTCGCCCACCAAGGGGTGCCCGGCGGCCTTGAGGTGCACGCGGATCTGGTGCTGGCGGCCGGTCTCCGGATGGCACCGGAGCAGCGAGAACGGCTGACCATCGCGCTCGAATCGGCGGAGCACCTGAAAACGCGTGCGCGAGGGCTTGCCGGCCACCGGGTCGATGCGCACCGCGATGCGCACCACCGCTCCGCCCTCGGCGATCGGCGCGTCGATGAGGAACTGCTCCTCCTTGGGGTGGCCCTCGCAGATGGCCAGGTACTCTTTTTCCACCTCGCCCCCCGCGAAGGCGCGCATCAGGCAGCGGCACGCCTGCTCGGTCCGGCCGCAGACCAACAGGCCCGAGGTTTCCCGGTCCAGCCGGTGGGCGGGGTCCGCGCGAAAGTCGGGCCCGTAGCGCTTCCGGAGAAGCGCCACCAGCGTGCCGTGGTGATAGCGCGCGGTGGGGTGGATGGGCAGGCCCGCCGGCTTGTCAAGCACCAGCAGGGCGTCGTCCCGGAAAAGCTCGGTGACCTGCTCGGGGACGGCCGGCTCCTCCATCGCCCGGCGGCGGAGCCGGAAGGTGAGCCCCGGCTGGACCAGGCTCGACGGCTTGAGCTTTCGCTCGGAGACCAGGTCCCGCTCGATGATTCTTTGGACCCGCGAGCGGGAGAGGCGGCGGATCTTCTCGCAGAGGTAGCGGTCCAGCCTCCAGCCGGCGTAGTTGGGCTCCACCACGAATTCAATCTCCACGACGCGCTCTTCCATCACTGCACTCTCAACCGGGTCCGTTTGCAGCTATCTTCCCGGACATGCTCCCTGCGCTGCCAGCAGCGCTGCTTCTTTTCGCGAGCGCCGCGCCCGGTCCGGGCCGGCTCGCGGTGGTGGAGGTCGGCTCCCCTCCTACCATGATCGGCCTCGCGGGGCAGATCACCGAGGCCCTGCTCGCCGAGGCCAGGGCCCAGCGCTACGAGCTGGTGGAGCCGGCGGCCATCCGCGCCCGCCTGGGCGAGAAGGACTACGGCGACCTGCAGGGCTGCGGAGGAAGCCCGAGCTGCGTGGCCGCCCGGCTGGGAGGAATCGCCGCGGACCGAGTGGCCATCGGCGCCCTGAACCGCGACGAGAAGAACTACCAGGTCCGGCTGTGGCTGTTGGACATGCGCGAGCTGAAGGTGATCTCCGAGGTGGACCGGTCCATCCTCATCGCCTCGCGGCGGCTGATGAAGGACGTCACCTCGGCGATTCCGGCGCTGCTCCGCGGCGAGAGGGAGGCTTTGGGCACTTTGAAGTTGACCTCCAACGTGCAGGGCGCCCAGGTCACGCTGGACGGGGAGTCAACCGGAACGGCGCCGCTGGAGGTGCGCCTCAAGCCGGGCAAGCACCAGGTGAAGCTGGAGAAGAAGGCGTACATGCCGGTGGAGCGGCTGGTGACGGTGGAGCCGAACCAGATCGCCCAGGTGGAGGTGCGGCTGTTGGTCCGGCCGGGTGAGACTCCCGAGGAGGAAGTCGTCCCGCCGATCGCCGCGGCCACGGTGCCCAAGGAAGGAGCAGGACAGGGCCTCAGAGTGCCGCAGAACGCCTGGCTGGCAGGAGGCGTGGCCCTGGCCGCGCTGGGGGCGGGAGGTTTCTTCGGCGTCTCTTCCTGGACGACCGAGCGGAAGCTCCTTTCGGGGTTCGATCCGGAACGCAACGTGTACCAGGGCACCCGGCGCGAGGCGTTGGCCGCGAAGCGGGGCGCCACGGTCGCCAACGTGTCCTTCGCGGTGGCAGGCGCGGCGCTGGCGGCGGGAGTGGTGTTCACGCTGCTCGACTCCGGGACGACGGCCTCGGTGACGCCGGCGGCCGGCCCCGCAGGGGCGGGCGTTGAGCTTCGAGGGCGGTTCTGATGGAGGGGAGAAAGATATCCGGGCTGGCTTCCTGGGCGATCTGCCTGTGCGCGCTCGCCGGCGGTTGCCGCTCGGATGTCGATCCGGACAAGGGCCGATTCTCGTGCGGGAGCGATGCGGACTGCGGCCCGGGCTGGGAGTGCCGGCCGCAGGCGAGCGGCGGCGGGCTGTGCTTCCTCAAGGGGGCCTGCGGCGAGGAGAGCTGCGACGGGAAGGACGACGACTGCGACGGGCTGACCGACGAGTCCTTCGCGACGGAGGGGCAAGCATGCACCACCGCCCTTCCGGGGGTGTGCCGCGCCGGCGCCTTCGCATGCGTGGACGGGGCGGTGACCTGCCGGCCGCTCACGCCGGCGGGACCGGAGGCCTGCGACTCGCGGGACAACGACTGCGACGGGAGCGCGGACGAGGACTTCGACCTGGCCACCGACGCCCGTCACTGCGGAGGCTGTAACCGCCCGTGTCTGGCCGGGGCCCTCTGTGTGCTGAGCAACTGCCGCGAGGCTTCGTGCAGCGACAGGGCCGACAACGATGGAGACTTGGCGGTTGACTGCGACGACGACGACTGCCTCGGCGCAGCCTGCGAGTCGGCGGATGCGTCGGTGAATTGCGGCCTGGCCTTCCCGGAGGCCGATGCGGGTGGAGCGGACGGAGGAGCGGACTCCGGCACCGATGGCGGCGCCGACGGAGGCGACCCCGATGCGGGAGATGATGCGGGAGCCCCGGACGCGGGCGACGCCGACGCCGGCCCGGATGGCGGAGCAGACTCCGGGACCGACGGAGGAGAGCTCGATGGCGGGCCACTTGATGCGGGGCCAGCGCCCGGCGACGGCGGTGTTTTCGACGGAGGAGACGGTGGCCCGGGCGACGCTGGCGCGCCGGTGCGGGCGTGCGTGCCGAGGGAGAGCGCCTGCGGCAACGGCTCGGACGACGACGGCGACGGACAGGCCGACTGCGCCGACCCCGACTGCGACGGGAAGACTTGCGCCAACGGGATGAGTTGTGCCGGCCTCGTCTGCCCCCCGGCAGGCTAGCGGTTTGCCGATAGTGAAACAGGGGAGGGTGGATGGGGTCTTCGCAGGGTGCCTGTAATCGTAAACGTTACGATTGTGGTTACGCGCGCCAAGCGCTGGATATCGCTGCTGAATTCTTGCGGGTTCCTCAATCGTAACGTTTACGATTACGACCCCCTTGCGGACCCCACCCCACCCAGGCCGAGAGTGTGCGCGCGGTCGTGGAGGAGCGGCTCGAGCGACGCGCGGCCGCCGGCCGGGGCATTCAACGCCGTCGGGGCGACGGTCAGCGCGGCTGAGGGCCGGGTTCTTTGGCGGCAGTGGCCGGCGCGACGGCGAGGAAGCGCTCGTAGACCTCGGCGATGCGCTCGGAGGCGCGCCCGTCCCACAGCTCGGGGACGCGGCCTTGCTTGCCGCGCCCCTCGAGGATGCGCTCCGCCTCGGCCAGGATGCGCGCAGGGTCGGTGCCCACGACGAGGTTGGTGCCCTCGCTCACGGTGATCGGCCGCTCGGTGTTTTCCCGCACGGTGAGGCAGGGGATTCCGAGCGCGGTGGATTCCTCCTGGAGGCCTCCGGAGTCGGTGATCACCAGCTTGGACTGCGAGGTGAGGCAGAGGAACTCGAGGTAGCCCATCGGCTCGACCAGCCTGAGCGAAGGGTGGGAGGAGAGCAGCGGTTCCAGCCGGTGCTTGGCGATCATCCTCCGGGTCCTCGGATGCACCGGGAACACCACCGGCAGCCTTTGAGAGACGGCGCCCAAGGCGCGCAGGATGCCGGGGAACACCTCCGGCTGGTCCACGTTCGAGGGCCGGTGCAGGGTGCACACCGCGTAGCTTCGCGGGGAGAGCCGCATCCGCCCGAGCACCGGGAGGGCCTGAGCCTTGGCGCGGGCGGAGAGCAAGCTGTCGATCATCACGTTCCCCACCCGGAAGATGCGGGACTTCTCCACTCCCTCGCGCAAGAGGTTGTCGTCCGCATCGGGGGAGGGGGTGAGCAACAGCTCCGCCAGCCGGTCGGTGACGACCCGGTTTATCTCCTCGGGCATGGTGCGATCGAAGCTGCGGAGTCCGGCCTCCACGTGGGACACCGGGATGAGCAGCTTGGAGGCCACCAGCGCGGCGGCGAGGGTGCTGTTCACGTCCCCCACCACGGAGACCAGCTCGGGCGGTTCCTTCTCCAGCGCCTTTTCCAACTCGACCATCACGCGGGCGGTCTGTTCGGCGTGGGAGCCGGAGCCGACTCCCAGGTGGACGTCCGGAGGCGGCATGCCGAGGTCCTGGAAGAAGACGTCGCTCATCTGCGAGTCGTAGTGCTGCCCGGTGTGAATCAGCCGCTGGGCCAGGGCGCCGCGTCGGGCGAGGGCCCGGTGAATCGGCGCGACCTTCATGAAGTTGGGCCTGGCGCCTACGACATGGACGACGGTCTTCATTGAGCTCGGAAGCTAGCCACCGGGGAGCAGAGGAGCCAGCGCGCTGCGGGGCGGACGGAGTATAAGGGGAAGCTCGACGCGCACGTTCCGCTCAAGGAGGTCCCGGTGTACGAGGCTGACGATGGGCGCCTTCGCTGCTCGGTCTGCGGCAGGGGGCCGGAGCACCTTCGCCGTCTGGTGCCGGGGCCTGATGGGCTCTTGTGCGACGAGTGCGTGGCGGTGGCCAAGGACCTTTCCGGCCACGCCCACCCCAAGGAGGCGAGCGCTCGGGTGGCCGAGCGGCCGGTGGCAGTGATTCCGGCGCGGTATGCCTCGACGCGGTTTCCGGGAAAGCCGCTGGCGCAGCTGTGCGGCAAGCCGATGATCCAGCACGTGCACGAGCGTTGCGTGGAGAGCGGCGCCTTCTCCCAGGTCTTGGTGGCGACCGACGATCCGCGGGTGGCCTCGGCGGTGGAGGCGTTCGGCGGCCACGCCCAGCTCACCTCGGGCACTTGTGAGAGCGGGACCGACCGGGTGGCGGAGGTTGCCCGCTCGATGGAGCGCTGGCTGCCGCATGGCCGCGACGTGCCTTTGGCGAGGACGCCGGACCAGATGGTGTTCATCAACGTGCAAGGAGACGAGCCCGCCATCCACCCCGAGGCGCTGCGCACCCTGGCGGGGGCCTTCGAGGATCCCAAGGTAGAGATGGCGACCTTGGTGCGTCCGCTGGACGAAGGCGAGCGGGCCAACCCGAACGTGGTGAAGGCGGTGGTGGGAGAAGACGGCCATGCGCTGTACTTCTCGCGGGCAGATCTCCCCCATGCGCGGGAGGCGCGTTCGCCGGTGGCGCGATGGGCGCACGTGGGCATCTACGGCTACCGCTGGGCGACCCTGCTCACGGTGGCCTCGCTGCCACCGAGCCCGCTGGAGAGAATCGAGGGGCTGGAGCAGCTTCGGGCGCTGGAGCACGGCGTACGCATCGCCTGCCGGCCGACCTCGCACAGGAGCGCCGCGGTGGATGTGCCGGGAGATCTCCCCGCGGTGGAGAAGCTCGTCGAGGCGATGAAGAGAAACTAGTCGAGGTTTCAAACCACCGGCAGCCCCTTCCTCGACCGCATCGGGAATGCCTGGTCGAGGCGAGCGATGTCCCGTTCGGAGAGCTCCAGCTGCGCGGCGCCCGCATTCTCCACCGCGTGCGGCACGGTCGAGTGCTTGGGGATGGCCACCACCCCCTTCAGCCTGAGGAGGAAGGCGAGCGCAACTTGGCGGGGAGTGGCGCGGTTCGCCGCGGCGACCTCCGCCAACACGCTGCCCCCAGCCCCCCTCGCCAGCGGGAAATCCCCCGAGCCGAACGGGCTGTACGCCACCACCGTGATTCGGTGCCGCTCGCAAAACGGTACCAGCCGCTCCTCGATCGCCCGCTCCTTCAAGTGATAGAGGACCTGGTTGCAAGCGAGCTTTCCTTCGCCCGCACTCTTCAGCGCCTCCTCCAGGTCGGCCACGTCGAAGTTCGACACCCCCCACGACCGCACCTTCCCTTGCTGGAGCAGCTTCTCGAACGCCGCAAACGTCTCCTCGAGCGGGTGCGGCCCCCGCCAGTGCAGCAGGTAGAGGTCGAGCCGGTCGGTGCGAAGCCTCCTCAGACTCCGCTCGCACGCCGACAAGGTGCCCTCGAAGCTGGCGTTCGACGGCAACACCTTCGAAGCGATGAACGCCTCGCCTCGGCGAGCCGCCAAAGCTTCGCCGACCAGCTCCTCCGCCATACCGCCACCGTACATCTCGGCCGTGTCGATGTGGCTCATCCCCTGGTCCAGCCCGGCTCGGAGCGCAGCCAGCGCCCCGCGCCGATCGGCCAGCTCCAGATTCCAGGTTCCCTGGCCCACGAGCGGCAGCTCGAAGCCGGTCCTTCCCAACGGGCGGGTCCGCATGGACAGCGTTCTAGCGTTCGGACGTTGACGGCGCACCCACCTTTGGTGCATCCAGGGACATGCGCTCCAAGAAAACCAAGTACATCTTCGTGACCGGCGGAGTCGTCAGCTCGCTCGGCAAGGGGCTGGCCTCCGCCTCGATGGGCGCCCTTTTGGAGAACCGCGGGCTCAGCATCACCCTGCTCAAGCTCGACCCCTACATCAACGTCGACCCGGGCACCATGAGCCCCTTCCAACACGGGGAGGTGTACGTCACCGACGACGGCGCCGAGACCGACCTCGACCTGGGGCACTACGAGCGCTTCACCTCCGCCCAGATGAGCCGGCTGAACAACTTCACCACCGGGAAGATCTACAACGCGGTCATCCAGAAGGAGCGCAAGGGCGAGTACCTGGGAAAGACGGTGCAGGTGATTCCCCACATCACCGACGAGATCAAGTCCAACATCAAGGCGGCCGCCTCGGGGACCGACGCCATCTTGGTGGAGGTCGGCGGCACCGTGGGCGACATCGAGTCCTTGCCGTTCCTCGAGGCCATCCGGCAGATGCGCTTCGACGTGGGGGCGCAGAACACCTGCTTCGTGCACCTCACCCTGCTCCCCTACATCGGCGCCGCCGGCGAGGTGAAGACCAAGCCCACCCAGCACTCGGTGATGAAGCTGAGGGAGATCGGCATCCAGCCGGACCTCCTCGTCTGCCGCACCGACCGCCAGGTGCCCAAGGAGGTGAAGGACAAGATCGCGATGTTCTGCAACGTGGACCCCGGCAACGTCTTCACCTCGCCGGACGTGCAGAGCATCTACGAGCTGCCGCTGGAGCTGAACCGGCAGGGGCTCGACGAGCGGCTGGCGGAGATCCTCAACATCTGGTCCCGCGGCGCCAAGCTGGAGCGCTGGGAGAAAATCCTCGAGCGCATCTACCGCCCCTCCCGCGGCGAGGTGCGGGTGGGCATCGTGGGCAAGTACGTGGACCTGCGCGAGAGCTACAAGAGCCTCAACGAGGCCCTCCTCCACGGCGGGATCGCCAACGACTGCCGGGTGACGCTCAAGTTCATCGACTCGCAGGAGGTGGAGAACCAAGGCGCCCAGGCCCTGCTCGATGAGGTGGACGCGGTGCTGGTGCCGGGAGGCTTCGGAGTCCGCGGCACCGAGGGAAAGATCTCCGCGGTGCGCTACGCCCGGGAGAAGAAGGTGCCCTTCTTCGGCATCTGCCTCGGGCTTCAGATGGCGGTGGTGGAGTACGCCCGCGACGTGCTCGGGCTGTCCGGGGCCAACTCGCTGGAGTTCGACGAGAAGACCCCCCACCCGGTGGTGACCCTGATGGCTTCCCAGGTCAACGTCCAGGACAAGGGCGGCACCATGCGGCTGGGCGCGTACAAGTGCGCCCTCAAGGTGGGCTCGCTGGCCCAGAAGCTCTACGGCAAAGAAGAGGTGGAGGAGCGGCACCGCCACCGCTACGAGGTGAACAACCAGTACCGGGGCCGGCTGCAAGAGGCAGGGCTGGTGCTCTCCGGCCACAACCCGGATTTGGGCCTGGTGGAGATGATCGAGCTGGAAGGCCACCCTCACTTCCTCGGCTGCCAGTTCCACCCCGAATTCAAGTCCAAGCCGCTCGCCCCCCACCCGCTGTTCTCGGGCTTCATCCGGGCGGCGATGCAGCACCGCGACTCGCGCAAGCCCTCCTGACGGTCGCGGAGTGTTGCGCCCTACTCTTCGAGGGCCGGCGTGGTGAGCGCTTCCGGCCCGCGGCGGAAGCTCGTAGTGTGCGCCCACCTTGATAGAGCTGTGCGGCCAGAAGGTGGGCGAAGGCCAGCCCCTGTTCATCATCGCCGGGCCCGACGTCATCGAGTCAGAGGAGATGGTGCTCCGCCACGCCAGCAGGGTGCGGGAGGTGTGCGAGAAGCTCGGGGTGGCCTTCGCCTTCAAGGCCAGCTTCGACAAGGCCAACCGCACCAGCGGCAAGTCCTTCCGCGGGCCGGGCCTTTCCGAGGGCTTGCGGATATTCCGGCGGCTCAAGCGGGAGGTGGGAGTGCCGCTCCTCACCGACGTGCACGAGCCTTGGCAGGCGGAGAAGGCGGCGGAGGTGGCCGAGGTGCTCCAGGTTCCGGCCTTCCTCTGCCGGCAGACCGACCTCATCGCCGCGGTGGCCCGCACCGGGAGGGGCGTGAACCTCAAGAAGGGCCAGTTCGTCGCCCCAAAGGACATGGCGCAGCAGGCCCAGAAGGCCTTCGACCAAGGCAATCGCAACGTGCTCGTCACCGAGCGGGGCTCCTCGTTCGGCTACCACGACCTGGTGGTGGACATGCGCGGGCTGGTGTGGATGCGGGAGGCGGGGCTTTCGGTGTGCTTCGACGCCACCCACTCGGTGCAGCTCCCCTCGGCGGGAGAGGGGGAGACCGCCGGCGAGCGGAAGCTCATCGCTCATTTGGCGCGGGCGGCGGCGGCGGCCGGAATCGACGCCCTCTTCGCGGAGATCCACGAGGAGCCGGAGAAGGCGCTCTGCGACGGTCCCTGCTCGCTCACCTTCGAGGCCTTCGCGAGCTTGCTCCGCGAGGTGCTGGCGGTGCGGCGCGCCCTCGGGCAGGCGGGCTGAGGTGGAGCCCCGGGGCCTCAGAAAACCCGGCGGGGACGAGCTGCTTTCGCTCGCCAGGTCGGTGGAGCTGGTGGTGCTCGACGTGGACGGGGTGCTCACCGACGGCAGCCTGTACTACGGGCCCAGGGGCGAGGCCCTCAAGCGCTTCGACGTCCGCGACGGGCACGGGGCGGTATTGGCGAGGCTCACCGGGCTCAAGGTGGCGGTGCTCACCGCCCGCAAGAGTAGGGCGGTCGAGGTGCGCGCCAGGGAGCTGGGGCTCGCCAAGGTGATGCAGGGGCACAAGGACAAGCGGGCCGGCCTCGAAAGGCTCCTCGCCGAGCTTTCGGTCAGACCCCAGGCCTGTGCCTACATGGGCGACGACGTCAATGACCTCTCTCCAATGGCCCTCGCCGGCTTGCCGGCGTGCCCCGCAGACGCGGCGCTGGAGGTCCGCCAGGAGGCCCTCTTCATCGCCCGGCTGCCCGGCGGCCATGGAGCCGCGCGCGAGCTGATCGAGCTGATTCTCAAGGCCTCCGGCCGCTGGCCCAAAGCCCTGGAGCTGATGCGCTCCGGAAAAGTATCTCCTTGACGCTGGCTGTGCTTTTACAGAGAAACTGAACAAAACGACGCCGGAGCGCCATGGATCGCCTCTACACCACGCACGACATCAGCAGGCTTTTGCAGGTAGACCCATCGACGGTGAGCAAGTGGATTGACCGGGGCATCATGCTGGCGTTTCGGACTCCCGGGGGCCATCGGCGGGTGAGGCAGAGCGATCTGAGGACTTTCCTGGTCGCCCACCAGATGCCGGTGCCGGACGAACTGGGGAGCGGGGTGGTGCGGCTGGTGGTGGTGGATGACGAGAAGCCGGCCCTGGAAGCCATCAAGCGGGCGTTCAGGCCGTTCGCCAACGAGGTGGAGTTGGTCACCACCACCAGCGCCATCGAGGCCATCCTGCTGGTCTCGGAGCTTCGTCCCCACGGGCTATTGATCGACCTCACCATGCCGGAGCTGGACGGGCTGGAGGTGGTCCGAAGGGTGAAGGCGCGCAAGCAGCTCGAGGGGGTCCGGGTGTTGACCATGGCAGGGCGGCACAGCCCCGAGCAGGTGGACGCTTCCATCAAGGCGGGGGCGATCGCCTGCTTGCCGAAGCCGGTGGAAGCCCAGCGGGTGATCGACTTCTTCAAGGTGCCGGTGGCCCTCGCCGCGGCGAGGAAGTAGCGGATTTCGCCGCACCATCAGGGCACGTCCCAGCAGGCGTCGGCGCAGGTGGCGGAGCAGACGTAACTGTGGCACTGGGCGTTCGAGGTGCAGGGCTGGCCGTCGGCCTTGAGCGCGGCGCAGCCGCCGTCGGACTCGCAATAGCCCTCCGCGCAGGAGAGGTTGGCCCCGCAGCTTCCGCCCAGGTTGGAGAATGCGGGGACGCAGGAGCCGCCCGGGCAGTCGAGGAGGTTTTGGCACTGCGCGCTGCCGGTGCAACCCGCCCCGGTGCTGCCGTAAGGGACGCAGCGCGAGCCGCCGAGCGCTCCGCCAGCGCAGCGGGAGCCGAAGGCGCATTCGTCGGTTCCGAAGCAGCCCGCATCGGCGGGCTTTCTCGGCTGGCAACCGTTGCCGGAGCAGTATTCCGTCTCCAGGCAGAACGGCGCGCGGATGGCGCCTGCCGGGAGGTTGGCGTACTCGCTGGTGGCACACTGGCCGCCGGGAGCAGAGTTGAACAGCTTGACGCAAGCGGCTCCGGCGCCGGTCGGAGCGCAGGCCAGCTCGATGAGCCCGCGCCCCGAGCGGAAGCACTCGAAACGGTTCATCGCGCAGGAGGCGCCCTCCAGCTTTCCCACTGCGCATTGGAACCCGCCGAGGAGGGAGCCGGTGCAGACCTTGCCCGGTCCGCACTCCTCTTGCTGGAGCAGCTCGGTTCCGGTCTGGCCGCAGGCGGCCCCGAGGCCCTTGAACGGCTGGCATCCGAGGGCGGTGGGGTTGTTGCCGTCGCTGCCCAGGCAGTAGGAGCGCGAAGGGTCGCACTGCGAATCCCGGGTGCAGCGGGCGGTGCCGCCGCCGGCGTTGAGGTGCCGCTGGCAGGTCCCGCAGGTGCCGCCGTCGGTGATTAGACAGAAGCCGGCGGCGCACTCGAGGTCCCCGGTGCAGAGGCCTCCGGGCAAGGTGGCCGGTTTGATGAAGGGGAAACGGGCGCAAAGCTTGATCACCTGGTTCAGGTCCCGGGCGCAGCCGGAGGCGGGGTAGGAGGCGTCGATGCAGGCGAAGTAGGCGGCGGTGTCGACGGTGGCCCTTCCGGTGCGCCAGCCTTCGGCGGCGATGGTGCAGCCCGGGTCGGCCGCCTCTCGGGCGACGCACTTGGCGCGCTCGCTGGCGGCCACCGAGTCGTTGTTGCGGCCCTGGTTCTCGTTCTGGTCGGTGCGGCAGCGGATGGCGTAGTCGCACTTCTTCACGGCCAGGTCGCGGCAGATGTTGCTCGGGGTGACGCCTGCGTCGACTCCCGCATCCTGGGTCGGCCCGGCGTCCGCTCCGGCGTCGTCGCTTCCGCCGCCGCCTCCAGCTCCGCCTCCCGCGCCGCCCCCGGCCCCTCCTCCTGCGCCTCCGCCGGTGCCGGCGTCCGCGCCGCAGTCGCAGTGGCACTTCCACTCCCCATCGACGCAGCCGTTGCGGGCGGCGCAGCCATCGGCGCACGCGGCGCAGCTATCCTGGCCGCAGTCGGTGACCGGCCGAAAGCCGCCGCAGTCGCAGGAGGCGACGAGCGTGGTGGCGGCCAGTGGGGCAAGCCAGTGCAGACCGCGTTTCATGGCTGAGCTCCAAGAGAGCGGCCGGGCCCCGCCCTGGCCGGATGGTAGCACTGGCGGTCGGGGTCGGGCGGCGCGGTGGAGAATTCATTGCGGTCAGGGCTATGGCGGTAAGCTGGGGGCGATGGCTGCTCGCGACCGAATCGCCGAGATCCTGGTGAAGGCGGAGGTGATCGACGACTTGCAGCTCCGATCGGCGTCTTCCCAGCAGGCGCAGTGGGGTGGGCGGATCGCGAAGATCGTGGTGGAGATGCGCTTCGCCAAGGAGGACGCGGTCACCAAGGCGATCGGGGACGCCCTGGGGATGCAGGCGGTGCAACTGGGGACGGTGCAGAAGGACCCGGCGGCGCTTTCGAAGGTGGAGCTGTCGTTCGCGGAGGAGAAGGGCATCTTCCCGGTGCAGCTCAAGGACAATGGCCGGACGCTGGTATTGGCGATGGCCAACCCGACCGACCTGGAGACGATCGACGCGGTAGGCCGGAAGGTGCGGGCGCGGGTGCAGCCGGTGTTGTCGGGCGAGGGGGACATTCGCCGGGCGATTCTGCGGCACTACCGCAACGTGGAGCCGGAGCTGCTGGGGGGACCTTCGGCCCAGGCGCCGCGTGCGGCCGAGCCGCCACCTGACGAGGAGGAGTTCAAGATCACCGATCTGAGCGGGAAGACGGTGATGCGCTCATTGGAGTCGGTCCACCCGGGGCTGGCGGCCGAGGTGGAGGCGGAGAAAGCGGCGGTGGTGGCCGCTCCGAGGATCACCGCCGCGGTGGAGAGCAAGGCTGGCTCGGGGAAAGGCATCGCGGAGGCGGCGGCGATCCTCGACGAGATGTTGGGACCTTCTCCGGCCGGAGGGCTCTCCGCGGAGGAGCAGAAACGGCTCGAGTCACTCAGAGCCAACCAGCACAAGAGCGCGGTGATCCTGAAGGCGCTCGCGGAGTTGCTGGTGGAGAAGGGCGTGAGCAGCGCCGAAGAGCTGGCGGAGCGAGGACTGAGCTGAAACCAGTCGAGCGTCGAGAGTCGAGCGTCGCGTGTCACCCGTCCAGGGTCCGTCCAGCGCTTCGACGTCCAAGGCTCGACCCCGAACGGTCGAGCGCCAGACGGACGCTCGACGGGATGCGCTGGACACTCGACCCTCGACGCTCGACTGGTTAGCCCTTCGCTTCCGACCACAAGATGAGATCGCTCTTCGTCAGGTACTCGCCGTCGGAGAAAGCTCCGTAGAAGTCGTCGAGCATCGAGTCGAAGTCCGGGTAGCGGGAATCCTTCCGATCCTGGGTCATCTTGTCGAAGATGGGGTCCAGCTTCGAGGGTACTTCGTTGTTGAGCTCCGAGGGCAACGGCGAGCGCCGGCCGGGGATCTGCCCGGTCAGCATCTCGTAGAGCAGGATTCCCACCCCATACACGTCGGTGGCGTTGCCGACGTCCTTGTTCCTCGAGATGAGCTCGGGAGCCATGTATCCCATCCCGCCGGTGCCCACGAACACCTGGGGCATTCCCTTGGACTGGTCTACCTCGATCACCCGCGCCAGGCCGAAGTCGCCAATCTTGGCGTTGCCGAAGCCGTCGAAGAGCACGTTCTCCGGCTTGATGTTGTGGTGGGTGAGACCCAGGGCGTGCGCCGAGCGGAGGGCGTAGCAAATCTGCAGGAAGTAGCGGACCGCCTGCGGGACCGGAATTCCCTTTCCACCCGCCTGGTCGAGCTTCTCTCTGAGCGAGCCCCTCAACAGCTCCATCACGAAGTAGGGCCGGGCGACCTCGGTGTTCTGGTCGAGCACCGCCACCACCGCCGGGTGGCGAACCTGGGCCTGGGCGCAGAGCTCCTTCTTCAGGCGCTTGATCACCTCGCCGCGCTGGAGGAACGAGAAGTAGCCGAAGATGTCCTTTAGCTCCTTCACGCAGATGTCGAGGCCCAGGGCGTTATGGCGGCCCTTGAACACCGTGCCCAGCGGGCCCGAGCCGATCGGATCGAACTTCACGTAGCGAAGGTCGATGTCCGTGCCCTTCTGCTGGGCGCTGGCCTGGGCCGCGGCCTGGCCGGCGAAGCCGCTCTCGCGCTTGAGGTCCGGCACCTCGACCCTGGAGGTGACCTGTGGGGCGGGGGGCGGAGCCAACGGCTCGTCGAGCGCCGGCGCGGGGGGCTTGCGGCCGCTGCGGGCAGGGGGTGGCGCTGACGGAGGAGGGGGAGGAGGGGGGGCCATGTCGGTCTCGTCGAGAAGGATGTCGGTGGAAACACCAGCAATTGGGGGCGGAGCAGCAACCGCCAGCGGGCCGGACTGGGTGTTGTCCTCGCCCGGAGAAAGCTGATCGGCGAAGAAGTCGCCCACCTCGGTGGTGAACTTGTCCAGGTGCTCGCCTTCCACCACCCGTTCGCCTTGATCGGTGAGCTTGAGCTGAGCCTCCCGGTCCATGGCGATGTAGTGGAACTTTCGGAGGAAGAAGAAGTAGCTGTCAAACTCGAGCGATACCGACGGCTCGAGCGCGGTCTTGACGTCTGCGAGCTTGTTGGAGCGTCCGAGGCGGCCGTTCTCCTTCAGGTTGCGGAGGATGAACAGCGCCTCGCCGCTTACCTTCTCGCGGTTGATGCCCGGCTTGGTCATGGCGGAGGCGGAACTTAGCCGGTCGAGAGTCGAGGGTCGAGTGTCGAGTGCGCCGTCCAGCGGCCGTTGAGAGTCCCCTGACGCCTTCGGTCGACCGGAAGCCGCCGAGCGCTGAACGCCGCTCGACCGGTCACCCTCGACCCTCGACCCTTGACCCTCGACTTGTTCTCATCAGCCGATTCTCAGCAGCCGCTTCACCGTCTCCAGCACTTCGGTGAACTTCACCGGCTTGCGCAGGTAGATGTCTACTCCCAGTTGCATCGCCCGCGCCTGAGCGTCAGCCCCACCGGCCGAGATGACCACCACCGGGATGGACTTCCAGGACTCGCTTTGGCGGATCCGCTCCACCAGGATGAAGCCGTCCATCACTGGCATGTACAGATCGGTGAGGACCAGGTTGAAGCGGCCCTCCTCCAATAGCTTGAGGGCATGGTGCCCGTCGGGCGCGAAGTGGACCTCGAAGGGCACTTTGCCCCCTAGCTCCTGCGCCGCGAGCTTCTTGAGGACGTAGCTGTACATCTCGATGATGTGCGGGTTGTCCTCGACGATCAGCACGCGGAAGCCCTCGGCGGGAAGCGCCGAGGTGGTCGCGGCCGAAGGGTGCGTGTCGCTCGCGTTCACCAGTTGCTCCAGTCGGAGGCGCTCGGCCTCCGACTCCACCGCCACTCCGACTCCTGCTCCTTCTTCACCCCGCGCCGGGCGCAGCCACACCACCCGCCCGACGATTTGTATCGGATCCAAAAGCCCGGGGAAAGAAAGAGCCAGCGCCACCCGCTCGCCCAGTTCGAAGCGCTCTTCGGTCTGGACGAACAGCCCTCCCTTGGAGAGGTTCTCGGTGGCACCGAGGGCGCCGGCACGATCGGGGCACACCACCTTGAGGATCAGCGTGACTCGTCGGTGCTCCCTCTTCTCGCCCCAGTCGCCCTTCATCGGGAAAAGTGACCGAAATCCCTGACGATTTCCGTCCTCGGGCGCCAGTATAGGAGTCAGGGTTTTCATTGACAACGAACCCGTCGGCGCCTACGAAGCGCGCCGCGATGGCGGAGCCCAACGACTCCTCCGCTGCCCTCACCCCCGACGAGCAGCGGCGACTGGACGAAGGCCTCGCCTTGGTGCTCCCCCACTACCCGGAGGATCGGAAGAGCGCGGCGATGCTCCCGGCCTTGAGGCTGTTGCAATCCATCAAGGGCTGGCTGCCGCCGCAAGGCTTGGAGCTGGTGGCCCAGCGGCTGGCGGTCTCAAAGGAGCGCGCCCACGAGGTGGCGACCTTCTACGCGATGTTCCACACCAAAAAGCCGGGCAAGTACGTGCTGGACGTCTGCACCAACCTCTCCTGCTCGCTTAGGGGCGCGGAGGAGCTACTCGCCTACCTCGAGCAGAAGCTGGGCCTGAAGGCAGGCCAGTCGAGCGAGCTATTCACCCTGCGGGAGACGGAGTGCCTGGCCTCCTGCGGCACTGCCCCCTGCCTGCAGGTCAACGAAGACCACCACGAGTCCCTGAACCGAAAGAAGCTCGACGAGCTCCTCTCCAAGCTCACCTGACCCCCAGCCGCTGGACGGCCGCTGAACGGCCCACTCGACGCTCGACCCTCGACTCCCGACCTTGTTGACCCCCGTCACCACGAAGAACTGGAGCAGGCCGGGCTCCCACACCCTCGAGGTGTACCGCTCGGGCGGGGGCTACCAGGCCCTTACGAAGGCGCTGTCGATGGCGCCGGTGCAGATCGTCGACGAGGTGAAGAAGTCCAACCTCCGCGGCCGCGGCGGAGCGGGCTTCCCCACCGCGATGAAGTGGGGCTTCGTGCCCAAGGGCACCGGCAAGCCCATCTACCTCTGCGTCAACGCCGACGAGTCCGAGCCAGGCACTTTCAAGGACCGCTACATCCTCGAGAACGACCCGCACATGCTCCTCGAGGGCATCGCCATCACCGCCTACGCCCTCGACTGCCACCGGGCCTATGTCTACTCCCGGGGAGAATTCAAGAAGCCCTCCGCCATCCTCGACGCGGCCATCCGCGAGGCCTACCAGGCGGGCATCTTCGGAGCCAAGGTGCTGGGCACGGACTACGCCCTGGACGTCCACCAGGTGCGCGGCGCCGGCGCCTACATCTGCGGAGAGGAGACTGCCCTGCTCGAGTCTCTGGAGGGCAAGAAGGGTTGGCCAAGGCTCAAGCCGCCCTTCCCCGCCGTGGTGGGACTGTTCGGCTCGCCCACGGTGGTGAACAACGTGGAGACCCTGGCCAACCTCCCCGCCATCATCGAGAACGGCGCGGACTGGTTCGCCAAGCTCGGCACCGAGAAGTCCGGAGGCACCCGGCTCATCTGCCTCTCCGGCAGCGTCAACCGGCCCGGGGTGTACGAGTGCTCGATGAGCACCACCTTCCGCGAGCTGATTTTCGACCCGCAGCTGGGCGGGGGAATGCCGGAGGGCCGCCGCGTGAAGGCGGTCATCCCCGGCGGCTCCTCGGCGCCGGTGCTCACCGCGGAGGAGCTGGACCTCCCGATGGAGTTCGAAGCCTTGAAGGCCAAGCAGACCATGGCCGGCTCGGGAGGCGTCATCGTGATGGACGACGCCACCTGCCTGGTGCGCTCGCTCTGGCGGGTGGCCCGCTTCTACGCCGAGGAGTCCTGCGGCCAGTGCACCCCCTGCCGCGAGGGCACCCCCTGGCAGGCGCGGCTGTTGCGGAAAATCGAAGAGGGCCGGGGCGAGCAGGCCGACCTGGAGATGCTGGTGCAGGTGGCCTCCTCCATCGCGCCGTATCCGCCCATCGGGCTGGGCAACACCATCTGCCCGTTGGGAGATGCGGCGGCGCTCCCGGTGCACTCCTTCGTGCAGAAGTTCAAGCTGGAGTTCCAGTCGCACATCGCCCAGAGGAAGTGCCCGTTCGGGGACAGCCCGTGGGGCCACTTCGGCGCGTTCGGCTGAGGGAGGGCCCGAATTGAGCGTGGAAGTCGTCCTCTTCTGGCTGTTCGCCGCCTGCACGCTCCTCTCCGCCGCGGTGGTGGTGGTGGTGCGGAGCCCGCTCAGTTGCGCCATCTCGCTGGTGGGCACCTTCTTCTCCCTCGCCGGCATCTACGTGCTCTTGTGGGCCCACACCATCGCGGTGCTTCAAGTCTTGGTCTACGCCGGCGCCATCATGGTGCTCTTCCTCTTCGTCATCATGCTGTTGTCGCTGGCCGAGGTGGGGCCGGGCACCAAGCTCTCTTTCTCCCGGCTGCTCGGAGCGGGCGCGGCGGTGGCGCTGTTCGCCGCGCTCTTGGGCTCGATCCTCAAGCTGCCCGTGCGCCCCGACGCCTGGGCGGCCGACCCGGCGAAGGCGGCGGCGTTCGGGACGCTGGATTCGGTGGGCAAGCTGCTCTACACGAGCTACCTGCTGCCGTTCGAGGCGGTGTCGGTGCTGTTGCTGGTGGCCATCGTGGGCGCGGTGGTGGTGGCCAAGTCGCGCATCTGAGGCGAAGGGAGGGCGCATGGCGGTCCCCATCACCCACTACCTGGTCCTGGCGGCGGCGCTCTTCTGCCTGGGCGCCCTGGGGGTGCTCATCCGCCGGAACGCGCTGGTGGTGTTCATGTCCGTCGAGCTGATGCTGAACGCCGCCAACCTCACCTTCCTCGCCTTCGCCCGGGAGCGGGGAGACCTCTCCGGGCACGCCGCGGCCTTCTTCGTCATCGCGGTGGCGGCGGCCGAGGCGGCGGTGGGGCTGGCGATCATCATCGCCGTCTTCCGAAGCCGCAACACCGTCAACGTGGAAGAGCTCCGCACCATGAGGCACTGAGCGGGACATGATCGACTGCACGGGCTACCAGTCCTTCGGGCAGTTCCTGCAGGGCCACGGCTTTGGCGACACCTTCGCCTGCTTCTTCCAGAAGGCCCCGGCGGAGCCGGAGGCGATGGCCGGGGCGCTCTGGCTGATCATCGCGCTGCCCCTGCTCGGCGCGGTGGTGTGCGGGCTCTTGGGGAAGTCCTTGGGAAAGGCCAACACCGCCTTGGTGGCCTGCATGTCGGTGGCGGCCTCCTTCGTGCTCTCGGTGCTCGCCTTCTGGGTGACGAGCGACCACGACGTGCTCGCCCTCAATCCCTTCGCCCCCGAGCCTTCGCACTACTCCATCGCCCAGGACTACGGCACCTGGTTCGCCGCGGGAGGCTTCCGGGCCCAGCTCGGCCTCCGGGTGGACCACCTCTCCGGGACGATGCTCCTGGTGGTGACCGGAGTGGGCTTCCTCATCCACCTCTACTCCGCCGAGTACATGGGGCACGACGAGGGGCAGTGGCGCTACTTCTCGTACCTCAACCTCTTCGTGGCGATGATGCTCCTTTTGGTCTTGGCGGACGGCATGGCGCTGCTCTTCGTCGGCTGGGAGGGGGTCGGCCTGTGCAGCTACCTGCTCATCGGGTTCTGGTACTCGGATCCAGCCAAGGCCTTCGCCGGGCGGAAGGCCTTCGTGGTCAACCGGATCGGCGACTTCGGCTTCTTGGTGGGGATGTTCCTCCTGGTGCTGATGGTGGAGGCCTTCAGCCACCAGGCCAGCCCGGACAGCTTCGCCCCCAGGGGCCCCTACGCGCCCGCGGCCCAGGTGGAGAAGTGGCGCTTGGGCCTCGCCGAGCGCGGCCCGCTCAACTTCCAGGGGCTCGAGGAGCTGGCCCGCTCGCTCACCCCCAAGGCCAATCCGGGGGCGATCGGCCTCTCCACTCCCATCCGACAGGGGCCGCTCGAGGGCCATAGCTTCGGCGGGGTGCTCACCGCGGTGCTCTTGCTCTTCTTGCTCGGCGCGGCAGGGAAGAGCGCCCAGCTTCCCCTCTACGTCTGGCTGCCGGACGCGATGGCCGGCCCCACTCCGGTCTCGGCGCTCATCCACGCGGCCACCATGGTGACCGCCGGGGTGTACATGTTCTGCCGGCTCTCCTTCTTGGTGGCGCTCTCTCCCACCGCGATGGCGGCGATCGCCCTCTTGGGAGGGCTGACCGCGCTCTGGTCGGCGCTGATCGCCTTCGCCCAGGACGACATCAAGAAGGTGCTCGCCTACTCCACCATCTCCCAGCTCGGAGTGATGTTCATCGGAGTGGGAGTGGGCCTCTTCTGGGCCGCCCTGCTCCACCTCGCCACCCACGCCGCCTTCAAGGCCGCCCTCTTCCTCGGCGCCGGCTCGGTGATGCACGGCAACGGCGACGAGACGGACATCAAGCGGCTGGGAGGCCTCCGCCACAGGATGAAGTGGACCTGGGCCACCTTCGGAGTGGCCACCGTGGCCATCACCGGGGTGTTGCCGCTCTCCGGCTTCTTCTCCAAGGACGCCATCCTCCACGGCGCGCACTCCGCCACGCTGTTGGCTTACCCGGGGCTGACCAGGGTGGTGTGGCTGCTCGGGCTGGCCACCGCGGCCTGCACCGCCTTCTACATGTTCCGGCTCTACCTGCTCGTCTTCGAGGGCGAGCGGGCGCGGGACGCCAAGCTGCCCGAGGAGAAGGTGAAGGAGAGCGGGCGGGCGATGACGGTGCCGCTGGTGGTCCTGGCGGTGCTCTCGGTGGGCTTGGTGTTCCACGGGCTGCCGCTCCCCTACGGAGGAGGCCAGCTCCGCCCGATGATGGAGGACTACCTCTCGCCGGTCTTCCGCACCTCGCAGCTCATCTTCCGGGAGACCAGGGTGCTCGAGGTCCACTCCGAGCCGAGCCTTCCCTACGGCGCCTGGCTCACCGCGCTTTTGCTGGCCTGGGCGGGGCTACTCCTCGCGCTGTACTTCTACCGGAAGCTCTTCCCCTCCTGGGCGGGGAAGCCGGCACCGGCGCTGGCGAAGGCGATCCGCACCTTCGCCCAGAACAAGTTCTACGTGGACGAGGCCTACGAGCTGTTGCTGGTCCGCCCGGTGAAGTTCCTCTCCTTCATCTCCTACAAGGTGGTGGACTCGCTGCTCATCGACGCCCTGGCGGTGCGGGGGACGGCCTGGGTGACGCTCAGGGTGGGTGCGGCCCTGCGCTACCTCCAGTCCGGCGACGTGCAGAGCTACGCGGCGGTGATGGCGCTGGCCCTGGCGGCGGGCATCGCCTACGTGCTCATCCGGGTGGCTTCATGAGCTGGCTCGCCACTCGCCTGGTGGACCTGGTGGTGTTCGTCCCGCTGCTCTTCGCGGCGCTGCTCGCCCTCTGGCCGCGCGGCGAGAAGGGGCAGATCCGCTCCATCACCCTCTTGGCGATGCTGGTGGACCTCGTGCTCGCCCTCTGGATGTACTTCCGCTACGAGCCGGGAGGGCCCGAGTTCCAGCTCGAGCACCGGGCGAGGTGGATCGACGAGCTGGGCGTCAGCTACCACACCGGGGTGGATGGGCTCGCCGCTTCGCTCATGCTGCTCACCGCCGTCTTGGGCCCCATCGTGGTCCTGGGGAGCTGGCGCTTCATCGGCGAGCGGGTGAAGGAGTTCCACCTTTCCCTGTTGGCCCTGCAGACCGCGATGCTGGGCGCCCTGGCGGCGATGGACCTGGTGCTCTTCTACGTCTTCTGGGAGGCGATGCTCATCCCGATGTACCTGCTCATCGGAGTGTGGGGCTCCGAGGAGCGCCAGCTGGCGGCCACCAAGTTCTTCCTCTACACCCTGGTCGGCTCGCTGCTCATGCTGGTGGCGCTGCTGGCCATCTACTTCATCGGGCAGCCGGCGGGCAGCCGCTCCTTCGACCTCGCCACCGTCTACAACTCGCTTTTGTCCGGCACCCGCGAGCTGGGGGCCTGCCTGGTCAAGGACCCCTCCGGCGCCTGCCCGGACTTGTCTCCGATGGCGAGGGCGCTCCAGGCCTACGGGCCATGGCTGTTTTTGGCCTTCGCGCTGGCCTTCGCCATCAAGGTGCCGATGTTCCCCTTCCACACCTGGCTCCCCGACGCGCACGTGCAAGCGCCGGCGGCGGGCTCGGTCATCCTGGCGGGGGTGCTCCTCAAGATGGGCACCTTCGGCTTCTGGCGGTACGCCATCCCTCTCTTCCCGCTGGCGGCGAAAAAGCTCGCTCCGCTCTTGGTGGCGCTCTCGGTGGTGAGCATCGTCTACGGGGCGCTGATGTGCCTCGCCCAAAGGGACGTGAAGAAGCTCATCGCCTACTCCTCGGTCTCGCACCTGGGCTTCTGCATGCTGGGGATGCTGGCCTTCACCTCCGAGGGGGCCCAGGGCTCGGCCTACCAGATGCTGAACCACGGGGTCTCCACCGGGGCCTTGTTCCTCCTCTTCGGGATGCTCTACGAGCGGCGCCACGCGCGGCTGCTCTCCGACTTCGGCGGCCTGGCCAAGGTGATGCCCGCCTTCAGCGCGGTGTTCGTCATCATCACCCTCTCCTCGGTGGCGGTCCCCGGCACCAACGGCTTCGTGGGGGAGTTTCTGGTGCTGCTCGGCACCTTCAAGAGCGGTCTCCCCTTGGCGGTGGGAGTGGTGTCCGCCCTGGCGGTCATCCTGGGCGCGGCCTACATGCTGTGGATGGTGCAGCGAGTCTTCTTCGGGCCCCTCACCCACCGCGAGAATTCCGAGCTGCGCGACCTTGGCGGGCGAGAGCTGTGGGCCTCGCTCCCGCTGGTGGGGCTGGTCCTCTTGATGGGCCTGTACCCCCAGCCCTTCCTCGAGCGGCTCTCTCCTTCCAGCGAGCGCTTCTTGGCCAGGGCGCAGTACGCCACCGCCCGGGTGCACCTCTCCGATGAGGCGGTGCGGATGCGGGTGGCGGAGCTACCCGCGGCCAAAGGCCCAGTGCCGGCCCCGCCCCCTCCGCCGCCTTTGGCCCAGCCGGCTCCTCCTCCCGCTCCGCCGGATGGCCCTCACCCGGCGCCGCCCTGGCTCCCCGGCCGGCTGATGATGATGGCCCCTCCAGGCGAGAGCCCCCCACCTCCACCCGAGCCTGTGCGCGCCCCATGAACATCCCGGTCATCAGCGGCGAGGACTTCGTCCCGCTCATTCCGGCCATCATCCTCTGCATCGGGGCGATGCTCCTGCTCCTCTCCGAAGTCTTCCTCTCCACCGCCTCGCGGGCCCACCAGGCCACCTTGGCGCTCATCTGCACCGCCGCGGCCGGAGTGGTGGCGGTCTCCTACGCCTTCGGCCAACCGCACCTCGTCTTCGGAGGGATGGGGGTTCAGGACGCCTTCGCCGGCGCCCTCACCGCAGTGGTGTGCGCGGGGCTCTTCTTGGCCATCCTCCTCGCGGCGGGCTTCCTTCGGGCGAGGAACGCCGAACGCGGCGAGTTCTACGCCCTCGCGCTCTTCTCCGCCGCCGGGATGAGCCTCCTCGCCGCCTCGGCCGAGCTGGTGACGCTCTTCATCAACCTGGAAATCCTCTCGGTGGCCACCTACGCCCTGGCGAGCTACCTCCGGAGGGGCACTCGGCCCGCCGAGGCAGGCTTCAAGTACTTCATCCTGGGGGCCTTCTCCGCCGCCTTGCTGCTCTACGGCACCGCGCTGCTCTACGGGGTGACCGGCACCACCAGGCTCTACGCCCTCTCCGATGCCCTGCGCGCGGCGGTGGCCGACCCCTCCCAGCGGCCGCTCGCCTACTGCGCTTTGGGGCTCATCGCCGCCGGCTTCGCCTTCAAGGTCGCGGCGGTGCCGTTCCACATGTGGGCTCCAGACGTCTACGAGGGTGCGCCCACCCCGGTGACCGCGCTGATGAGCGCCGGAGTGAAGGCGGCGGCCTTCGCCGCGCTCCTGCGCGTCTTCGTCTTCGCCGGCAAGGCGGTGGATCCCAAGGTGCCGCTCATCACCTTCGGGGGCCTGGCCTTCCTCACCATGGTGGGGGGAAACCTGCTCGCCCTTCCCCAGCGAAACGTGAAGCGGATGCTGGCCTACTCCTCCATCGCCCACGCCGGCTACTTGCTCTTGGGGGTATGCGTCTTGTTCGCCCGGCCCAGCGGGGAGAGCGGAGTGTTGCAGGCCACCCCGCTCCTTCCCGGGGTGGGGGTGGGCACGCTCGAGGCGGACGCCTTGCGGGGAATCCTCTTCTACCTCTTGGGCTACACGGTGAGCGCGGTGGGGGCCTTCGGAGCAGTCGCCGCGCTGGAGCGGCGGGAGGACGAGGAGCGCGGCACCGCCTGGGACTTGAATCGCTTCTCCGGCCTCGCACAAAGAAGGCCCCTCTGGGCGGTGGCGATGGCGGCCTTCATGCTCTCCCTGGGAGGAATCCCTCCCACCGTGGGCTTCATCTCCAAGCTGCTCATCTTCCGCACCGCGGTGGACGCGGGGCTTCTCGGCCTCACCGTGGTAGCGGTGCTCTCCAGCGCCGCCGGCGTCTACTACTACCTGCGGGTGGTGGTTTACATGTTCATGCGGCCGGCCACCGAGGGCGCCCCCCCCGCCGAGCGCCAGCTCGCCACCGAAGTGGCCCTGTGGGCCTCCACCGCCGCGGTGGTGCTGCTCGGCATCCTCCCCGGCCCGGTGACGCAATGGCTGGCGCAGGCGGGACTGATGTTTGGGCAGTAGCTGTCCGAGCAGCCCGCCTGCGCAGCCCTCTGCACAAGAAGGCGGCCCGACGCTTGGGGAGCGCCGGGCCGCGGGTCTTCTGACGCAAGTGCGACGAGACTGCTGAAGTGGTGGGGGGGAACCTCCTTCAACTGAATGTCATCGCACCCATCAAAACGAATAGCAGCGACTGTGCCATTGGATTTTTGAATCCCGAACTGCCTGATTCAGCACATTTACGCGCCGCGCCAGACGGCGGGCGGCTTGCAAAGGTGAAACCTTATTTCATAAGTGAAATCGGATCAGCCGCGGGGCTCTTCCGGGGAAACCTTGAGGCCGAGCCGCTTCATCTTCCGCCAGAGGGTGGTAGGGGAGACGGCCAGCTCGAAGGCGACCTTGGCCAGGTCATCCGGGGAGCGCTCGAGGGCGTGGACGATGGCCTTGCGCTCTGCCTCGGCGACCGCCTCGGCGAGGGAGGGGGCCATGGGGGTGGAGGAGGCGGCATTCGGAGAGGAGCCGTTGGCCTTAGGGGTGGGGAAGTCTTCGGGGAGGAGGTCCTCCCCTTCGGCGAGGGCGGCGGCCTGCTCGACCAGGTTTTCCAGCTCGCGGACGTTGCCGGGGAAGGAGTAGCCGAGCAGGTGCTCCACCGCCGCGGCAGTGAGGCGGCGCTTTTGGGGGGAGCGGGCGATGGCCTTCTGGAGGAAGTGTTCCGCCAGGATGGGGACATCCTCCAGCCGCTCGCGCAGGGGGGGCACGCGCAAGCTGACCACGTTGAGGCGGTAGTAGAGGTCCTGCCGGAAGCGCTTGGATTTGACCTCCGCCTCGATGTCGCGGTTGGTGGCGGCCACGATGCGGACGTCCACCGTGAGGGAGGTGGACTCGCCCACCCTGCGCACCTCGCCGTCCTGGAGCACGCGGAGCAGCTTGGTCTGGAAGGCGGGGGTGGTTTCGGTGACCTCGTCGATGAAGAGGGTGCCTCCGTCGGCCTCCTCGAAGAGGCCCTTTCGGGAGCGGATCGCCCCGGTGAAGGCGCCCTTGGCGTGGCCGAACAGCTCGCTCTCCAGTAGCCCCTCGGCGATGGCGGCGCAGTTGACCGGGACGAAGGGCCGATCCTTCCTCCTCGAGTGGGCGTGGACCGCGCGGGCCACCAGCTCCTTCCCGGTGCCGCTCTCCCCCATGACCAGCACGGTGGCGTCGGAGGGGGCCACCTTGAGGATGCGGGAGGTCAGCTCCCGCATCGCCGGGCTGCGGCCGATGAGGGCGGTGAGGCCGTGGCGGGCGTTGAACTCGTCGGCGAAGAGGTCCACCGCGGAGAGCAGCTTGGCGCGCTCGAGGGCCCGCTGGACCCGGTGGACCAGCTCTCCTTCCTTGAAGGGCTTGGTGAGGTAGTCGTAGGCGCCGCCGCGCATCGCCTCCACCGCGCTCTCGATGGAGCCGTAGGCGGTCATGATGATGACCTGGGTCTGGGGCGAGATTTCCAGCCCCTTCCGGAGCAGGGTGAGCCCATCCATCGGCTCCATCTTGAAGTCGGTGAGGAGCAGCTCCACCGGCTTCTCCGCCAGGATGGCCAGCGCCTCGTCGCCGCTGGCCGCCTCCAGCACCGAGTAGCCCTCGGAGCGCAGGAGCATCGCGGTGGTGGCCCGCATGTTCCGCTGGTCGTCGACGACGAGGATGTGGCCGGGCATCAGACCCTCGAGCCTCTGAGCACTCTCTTGTCCCCTACCCTCAAGGTCACCTTCTCTCGGTCGAAGTACTCCGACAAGGGGATCACGAATTTCCGGGTTTGCCCCACCATCTCCTTGAAGGCCTGGGTGGTGATTTCGCGGTTGGCCCTGAGGTGGGACACCAGTTGCCCGCGCAGCCGCTCGAGCGCGCCCTTGTCGAAGTAGAGCTCGTCCGTCACCTTGATGGCCAGGCCCTGGGCAGAGGCCACCTTCAAGAGCTCGAGGAGCCGCTTTTGCGGCAGCGACAGTCGCTTGGAAAGCTCGCCCACGGTGGGCGGCGCCAGCCCCGCGGCCGTAAGCTCGGACACCAGCTTGGAGCAGGCCTCCTCATCGGAGGCGCTGAGGCTCCGCCCTCGCCCGGCGAGCCTCAACAGCTCTCCTTTGGCCTCGGCCTTGCCGCCCTCGAGCAGGGACGCCACCAGCCGGGAGAAGATGCGCTCGGAGTCGAGCCCCAACCGCTGGCGCAGCTCCTCCTTGGAAAGGCCGTCTTTCATCGGGTGCTGGTCGTGGAAGCGCCCCATCAAGTCGATGGCCCGCTGGCCCATGGCGGAGAACACCTGACCGGAGAGGTACAGCCGCCGCTCCTTGTCCACGAGGAGCGCCTTGCCCTTGGTGCACAAGAGCTCCAGCGAGCGGGAGAGGGACTTCTGCGGCATCGCCGAGCGGGCGAACAGCTCCTTCTCGGTGAGCCCCGGGTAGCCGGACTGCTCGAGCAAGAAGGAGAGCCTCCCCTCCGAGTCGGCGTCCAACAGCGGCGCCAGGGCCGCCGCGGCGCCCCGTTTGCGCTTGGGAGGAGTGATGGCCAACACTCGCCCTCCGGCCAGGGTGGCCCCGCGGCCGGGGAGAGCCGTGGAGCCCCGGAGGATGAAGCGCTGGTTGGGCAGCGCCGCCACCTTCGCGGAAAGCCGGAGCTGGGCGAAGGCCGACTGTCCGGGCCGAAGCTCCGCCTCGCCGAGCAGCGCCACCGTCGCCTCCACCTGGGCGGTGCCCAGGTGGAGCAGGTGCTTGGAGCGGCGGGGCAGGCTCGCCTCCACCGCGGGCAAGAGGCTCAGCTCCACATCCAGCATCCGGGTGGGGGGCAGCTCCTCGTGGCGGGTGAGCGCCATTCCGCGCCACACCTCCTCCGTCTCCACTCCGGCGAGGTTGACCGCCACCCTTTGGCCGGCCGAGGCGCGCTCCACCGGCCGGCCGTGCACTTGAAGGCCGCGCACTCGAAAGGGGCCCGACAGCTCGGGGGAGAGCGAGACCGAGTCCTCCACCTCGAGCTGGCCGGAGAGGAGGGTGCCGGTCACCACGGTGCCGAAGCCCTTCATGGTGAAGGCGCGGTCGATGGGGAGAAAGGCTGGTCCTTCGGAGGGCCGCTCCGGCAGCGCCCGGGCCAGCTCCAAGAGGGCCTCACGAAGGGCAGGCAGCCCCTCGCCGGTCTTCGCAGAGCAAGGGACAATCTTCGCCCCCTCGAGGAAGGTGCCCCGGGTGAGCGAGGCGAGGTCGGCTTGGAGCAGCCCCAGCCAGTCGGGGCCCAACTCGGTCAAGAGGTCGCTCTTGTTGATGGCCAAGACTCCGCGGCGGACGCCGAGCAGCCCGCAGATGTCCAGGTGCTCGCGGGTCTGCGGCATCGCTCCCTCGTCGGCCGCCACCACCAGGATGGCCAGGTCCACCCCTCCGGCGCCGGCGGCCATCGCCTTCACGAAGCGCTCGTGGCCGGGGACGTCCACCACTCCCGCCAAAAGCCCCTCTCCCAGCTCGAGGTGGGCGAAGCCCAGCTCCAAGGTGATGCCTCGCCGCTTCTCCTCCGGCAGCCGGTCGGTGTCGATGCCGGTGAGCGCCTTCACCAGCGAGGTCTTCCCGTGGTCGATGTGACCGGCGGTGCCGATGATCATGCGCGCTCCGCGGCAGGGGACCTGCTGACGATTAGCAGGGACGGGGTGGACGGGGGCTCCGGAGCCTGCCCGCCGCCGCGACCTCCGTCAGCCGTGAACCGTTCCCCACTCCGTCCCCGTTCCCGTTCCCGTTCCCGGCAACGAACCCGGTCCCGGTCCCGAACCCGGTCGTTTCCCTTCTCTTGTTCCGCCGCCTTTCGCAAGTTCCCTCGGCAGCGCCTTCCCTTCGCTACTGTGGCTCCACGTCGAAGCGGCCGTCCTCGGCCACCAGCTCGTAGTCCCATGGGAACACGCAGAACGCGTCGGTAGGAAGCCCCACGTACTCCGCCTGGTACCCCTCCAGCTTGGCCACCAGGCAGGCGGTGCGCACCTGCTTGGCGCCCACCTTGGCGGCCAGCTGCTTGGCCAGCTCGAGCGTCTCGCCGGAGGCGGCCACGTCGTCCACCACCAGCACCCGCTTCCCCTTGAGCTCGGCAGGCATGGCTCCGAACACCTTCGGGGTGCGCCGGACCAGCTTGTCCCGGCTCCTCCGGCTGATCCGCACCGGGTAGAAGTCGCACTTGAGCGCGGAGGCGATTCCTCCTCCGACGAAGACTCCCCCGTGGGCCACTCCCACCACCGCCTCGGCTCGGAAGGACTTGCGGATTTCCACCGAGAGGGCCTGGACCAGCCGGTCGAAGTCCGCCCAGGAAATCTCGCGCAGCGCCGCCCGGCTCGCTCCGGAGTTGTCCGCTCCCTTCTGGTGCCGGGGCGCCTCGGTCTGGGGAGAGAGGTGGATGTCCTCTGGGATGGACACCATCTTCGGCACCACCGCGCCCTTGGCGAGGCCTCTTCGCTTCTGGGACTTGCTCATGGCGCGCAGGCGGTGAAGCTGTGGGGCATCCCGTTGGCGCTTTGGGCACGCACTCCGCCGGCGCGGCAGGTGGTGGTGCCGGGGCAGGCGGTGGAGCCGTCGCAGCCCATGAAGCAAGTCTTCCCGGAGCCGGTGGAGGGCGGCTGCAACGCAAGGCAAGCCCCGCTGGCGCACTCCGAGTCGAAGGAGCAGGGGTCTCCCGCCTCCCGCGCCCCGAAGCGATGGGGCGGCCGGCAGCGGAGCAACAGGGTGCCCAAGGGGTCCGAAGCGCTCGGCACCGGCACGCAGCGGGCAGCAGGGCCGCAGTCGGAATCCTGCAGGCATGGGCCGCCCGCGCAGTGGCGGGACTTGAGGAAGACGTCGTCGGGGGTGTTGGGGTTTCCGTCCCAGCCCTTGAAACCGAGCAGCGCCACCTCCTCGCAGGCGAAGGGTCCGGTGCGGAAGCCGGCGTCGGGCGCGCCGCCGTCCAGGCCGTCGGCGGAGGCGCAATCGGAGACTTGGGCACAGGGGTGGGCGCAGGTGCCTTGGCGAAGCTGGCCGCGCGCATCCTCCAGGACGCAGTAGCCGGCTTGGCAGTCGGAGTCCTGGGTGCAGGCCTCTCCCAGCCCGGCGGCGCCCAGTCGGGGCCCGCACGATTGGGACAGCTTGGGCGAATAGTTCACCAGCTCGAGCTTGGTCCGGCAGGTGAAGCTGGCCCCGTAGGGCTGGCACTCCGCGGGGGCGCCGCAGGCAGGGCGGCAGCCCTTCACCGTGCCGGTGACGCCGGTCCCCTGGAAGGTGAAGGTGCCGTCGCAGCTGCCGGCTCGGCCCGCCACCTGGCAGTCGGAGTCCCTCAAGCAGGCGCCGAAGCAGAAGAAAGGCTGGGTCTGGAAGACGCTGTCGCCCCGGCAGGCTCCGCTCTGGCAGACCTGGTCTGGCGGGGCGGCTCCTCCGTCGGGCAGCTTCTGGCCGGCGCAGGGGGAGAGGGCGGGGGCAGTCCCCACGGCGAAGTGGCAGAAGGTGGAGAGGCGCTGGCTCACCGACGGGTCATCCCCGGGGGTGCAGGCGAAGCCGGTGCGGCAGTCGGCGTCCTTGGCGCAGCGGTCCCCGTAACCGTTGTCGGCGTAGCACAGCCCGTACTGGTGCCCGGAGAAGTCGCCCGGGAAGGGGTGGCAAATCTCTCCTTGGGCGCAGGCGTTCTGGTTTGGATCGCAGAAGGAGCGGCAGAGCGCGGAGGTGGAGCTGTCGGGCACGCACTCCAGATTCGGCTGGCAGTTCTGCCCCTGGGGAGTGCGGGTGCAGCCCTCCCGGTAGTACTTGAGCCCGCTATAGGGCGGAGAGCAGATGCCCAATGGCTCGCCGCGGTCGAACACCAGCGAGTTGGTTTGGCTGAAGGTGAGCTTGAGGCAGATTTCCCCCTGGGCGCAGTTGGGCGTGTACAGGCTGCAGGCCACCCGGCAGAAGGGTGTGCTTCCGCTCAAGACGCAGATGAGGCCAAAGTCACAGGCCACTCCATCAGGACAGGGAGCGCCTTTGGGGGCGCCGTGGCAGAGCCCGTCCGGGCCGCAGTTGAGGCCGTTGGGGCAGTGCTCGTCCTTGAGGCAGTAGACGCAGGCGCCGGAGGAGGCCTGGCAGTAGGCGGCGCCGCGGGAGGCGCAGTCCACGTCCTTCTTGCACTGGACGCACTTGCCCGGCCCCTCGTCGCAGACCGGCCGGTCCCGGGGGCAGTCGGAGGCCTTGCCGCACTCGGTGCAGGCGAAGACGTCGGTGCGGCAGCGGCCGCTTGGGCACTCGGAGTCGGCGGTGCAGCCGGTGAAGGCGCAGGCGCCACTGTGGCAGCTCTCGCCCAGGCCGCACTCCACGTCGTCGGTGCAAGGGACCTGGCTCTGGCAGCTTCCCTGCCGGCAGACTCCGGCGAAGCCGGCGAGCTTGCAGTCCTCGGGCGAGTCGCAGGCAGGAGGCGGCAGGGCGGCGTCGATGGGCTCTCCGGCGTCGGGGACGGGCGGAGGAGGAGGGCACCCCAAGAGGAGGGCGAGGGCGAGGCCAAACAGTGGGCGTTTGCTTCTCATCGAGGATAGGGGCGGGCGGAGCATAGCGGGTTGGCCTTTGGTTCGCCCACCGCGCATCAGCGCGTTAGCTTCTCTTCCACCATCCGGTCGGCGACCTCCTCGGGCCGTTCGCCGGTTTCCTTGGAGCGGGTGAGCAACTCGTCGATGGTGTCGAAGACTCGGCCGGCCCGCTCGAGGGCCTTGGCCCGGTCGTAGCCGGCGACTTCCTGGGCCACGTTGATGAGGCCGCCGGCGTTGATGGCGTAGTCCGGGGCGTAGACGATGCCGCGGTCCGCCAGCACCTTCCCGTGCCGCGGCTCGGCGAGCTGGTTGTTGGCGGCGCCGGCGACTGCCTTCACCTTGAGCTTGGGGATGGTGCGGTCATCGAGGATGGCTCCCAGGGCGCAGGGCGAGAAGACGTCGGCCTCGGCGGAGAGCAGCTCCTCGTCGCTCAGCGGTACTGCGCCGTAGGCCTCCACCGCGGCCTCGAGGTTTTGGGGGTTGATGTCCGAGACGAACAGGCGGGCGCCGCGGCGGTGGAGCTCGCCGGCGAGGGCGAAGCCGACGTGTCCGACTCCCAGCAAGGTGACTCTTCGGCCTTCGAGCTCGGGGCCACCGAAGAGGTGCTTGCACACCGCCTCCATCCCCCTTGCGACGCCGAGGGCGGTGACGGGAGATGGATCTCCGCTGGTGGCCTTGAGACCGACGACGTGTCGGGTCTGGGCGCGGACGTGCTCCATGTCGTCGGGGCTGGTGCCGGAGTCCTCGGTGGTGACGTAGCGGCCGCCCAGAGACTCCACCGCCCGTCCGAAGGCGTCGAAGAGGCGGGCCCGGTCGAAGCGGCCCTTTGGCAGCATCACCACTGCCTTGCCGCCGCCGTGGGGGAGGCCGGCGAGGGCGGCCTTGCAGGTCATCCCCTTGGCGAGCCGGAGCACGTCCACCACCGCGGCTTCCTCGCTGCGGTAGGTGGCGAGGGCGCGGGTGCCGCCCAACGCTGGCCCGAGCTTGGTGGAGTGGATGGCCACCAGCGCGCGCAGTCCCGACTCTCGGTCGGCGAAGTAGTGCAGCGCCTCGAATCCGCCGTCGGCGAGAAGCGGGAAGCAGTCCATGGAGGAGGCGACGTAATGCGGTCGAGGGTCGAGGGTCAAGCGTCGAGGGGACCGTCCAGCGGCGGTCGAGCGCCGGCGGGTAGCGGTCGAGCCGGTGATCGCTCCGGCGGCATCGCCTCGACCACCGAGGCTCGACCTCGCGACCAGCGGAGTCGAGCGTCACCGCGGACGCTCGACTCAGCGCTAGACAATCACTCGACCCTCGACCCTCGACGCTCGACTAGAAGCAATCGGACGGGTTCGTCGCGCTGCAGCAGTAGCCCGCGTTGGCGCCGCCGGCCGGCTGGCAGTTGTAGCCCTGCGGGCAGGCGTTGCCGGGGTTGTTGCAGTCCGGCCAGCAGATGCCGGTGGGCGCGATGCCGCCGTCCGCGGTCTGCAGCGGGCTGCACTGGTACAAGCTGCGGCACGCGCCCTGCCCCTGCAAGGGGTTGTTGCAGCCGGTGAAGCAGAGCGCCGAGGTCGCGCTGAAACGCACGCAGACGCCACCATCGCCGCACTTCGCATCGCCCTGGCACGGCGAGGAGCAGTAGCCCGAAGGCCAGCCGCTGGGGCCACCGTCACTCTCCGCCGGCGGGATGCAGAAGCCGTCGATGGGCGGGTTCTGGCAGTTGGTGTCGGTGGCGCAAGGGGCGCCGGTCTTGTCCGCGATGCCCGCGTCGAGCTGCGGCGCCGGGTAGATCCAGCACACCCCGTCGGGGAGGGTTTGCCCATTCTGGTCCCTCACCCCGTAGCAGGCATAGCCGGGGCTCCGGCAGTCGGGCGAGGTGGTCGAGCTGGGCGGCTTGCACTTCTTGGTACAGAGCGCGTTGGGCTCGTCCCGGGTGTTGCCGAAGGACACGCACATCGCGTCGGAGGGGCAGTCGGTGTCCGCCTGGCAGGTCTTGGTGCAGTACCCGCCGGGGTAGGTGCCCACTCCGGTGGCGGTGGTCTGCCGGCAGGTCAGCCCCGCCGAGGCGCAGTCCGGATCTCCAGTGCAGGTCCTCCCCACCACCCCGCCGCCAGGGCCGGCGTCCGGGGCCTCGCACTTCTTCGTCGCCTGGTTGCAAGTCTCGTTCGCCCCGGTGTTGCACTGGGCGCACTGCACGCCGCCAGCGCCGCAGTTGGAGTTGCTGGTGCCGAGCAGGCACACCGCGTTCGCCCCGGTGCCCGAGCAGCAGCCAGTGGGACAGCTCGTGGCGTCGCAGGCCGCAGCGCCGCCACCGCCGCCGCCGCCACCACCACCGCCTCCTCCCCCGCCACCGCCTCCTCCGCCCGGAGCGCACTGGCCGGCGCTGCAGACTTCCGTCGCCGCGCAGGTCTTGCAGGCCACGCCCTGGGAGCCGCAGGTCTGGTTGTTGTTGCCGGGGTTGACGCACTTGTTATTGCTGTCGCAGCAGCCGGCGCAGTTGGCCGGGCCGCACTTGGTTCCGCCGCAGGACGGCATGAGCGCAACCAGGAAGCCGACCACGCTCCCCAGCGCAAGAGCTCTGTAGTTCATCGTCTCATCTCTCCAGAATCGCCACACCGGGCCGTGGCGGAAGGTTGTGCCCCGTTGCTCGGAGGGCGCGCAGACTCATCCAATCGCCGGCTGGCTGTCAACGGTTTTGCGGCCGCTGGCGAAGCTGGCTCGGAAAACAGCAAGGCCGGGCGCCCCGACTGAAGCGACCGGCCTCGCGACGACCGAGAGGCTAGGGCAACTCGGCCAGAAAGCGCAAACCGCTAGAAGGGGACGTCGTCCTCTCCCCCGGAAGGCGCAGGCCCGCCGCCGTTGGAGCCCTCGTCCACGCCCGGAGGAGGAGGCCCGAAGTCATCGGGGCCCTTCGCCCTCCCGCCCGCGCCGTCCCGCCCGCCGAGGAAGAGGACCGAGGTCGCCACCACCTCGGTGGTGTAGTTCTTCTTCCCCTCCTTGTCGGTCCACTCCCGGGTTTGCAAGCGCCCCTCCACGAAGCACTGGCGGCCTTTCTTCAAGTACTCGCCGCAGGCCTCGGCCTGCTTTCCCCACACCACGATGCGGTGCCATTCGGTGCGCTCTTGCTTTTGGCCCTGCTTGTCGGTCCACACCTCGTTGGTGGCGATGCGGAAGTTGGCTACCGCCTGGCCTCCGGGCGTGAAGCGCACCTCCGGGTCCGCGCCGAGGTTGCCGATCAGAATCGCCTTGTTGACTCCTCCTCCTGCCATGACGTCACGTGCCTTTCTTTCGAGGACCCGCCCGTCGCGGGCGAGTTGGGTCCCCCTATATCAGCCCCCTCCGACGCCGGCAGCGGCGCAAATTTGCTATTTCTCCGCCGTGGACTCGAGCCGGCGCCTGGCCACCGTGATGTTCCTGGACATGGTGGGCTACAGCAGGTTGATGTCCCACGACGAGGCAGCGGCGCTGCGTTCGGTCGCCGAGCTGGAGCGCATCGTGCGGGAGGCGGTGCCGGCCGCGGGCGGGCGGCTGGTGAAGCTCCTCGGCGACGGCTCCCTGGCGGAGTTTCCCACCGCCGCCGCGGCGATGTCCTGCGCGCGGGCGGTGCTGGCGAAGGCCCGGCCGTTCCAGGTTCGGGTGGGACTCCACCTGGGCGAAATCACCGAGCGCGAGGGCGACATCTTCGGCGACGCGGTGAACATCGCGGCGCGCATCCAGCCGCTGGCGGACCCCGGCGGTATCGCGATGTCCGAGGTGGTGCAGGCGCAGCTCCGCAACCACTCTGCGCTCGAGGGCGCCTGGCTCCCGCCGCGGAGGCTCAAGAACATCCCCGCGCCGATGCCCATCTTCCTCTTGCCCCCGGAGCCCCGGCCGTTCGCCTGGGCCCTGCGGCGCCGCCTCGCGACACGTGCGCCGCTCGCCATCGCTCTGCTGGCGGCGGTGCTGGCCGGCGCGGCCGCGGCCACTATGCTCTTCCGTTCCTCCCAGCCGGTCACGGTGAGCATGGTCCACCTCCGCCACGACGAGTCTCCCGCCGCCGAGCAACTCGCCCAGCAGGTCCAGGAGGAGTTCGACCTCCTCGGCCCGCGGTTGAGCGGCGTGCGGTGGGTCGCCCGCATCGCGGTGTGGGAGGAATTCCGCCGCCGGGGGCTCGGCTTCGAGGCGGTGGAGCGAGGCGATGCGGACTCCTGCGCCGCCCTGGGCGCCATCGGGCTGCGGTACCCGGTGCTCGCCCGGCTCAGCCGCACCGCCTCCGCTTGGCGGCTGGAGGGGACGGTGATCGACACCGAGAACGAGTCGGTGGTGGCCACCTTCGAGAGCGAAGGCGAAGAGCCGCGCTCGCTGGTGAGCTCCAGCCTCGGGCGGCTGCAGTCCTGGGTCGACGCCCTCGGCTCGGGCGGGAGATGATCGACGGCTCGACGTGGCTCGCGCCTAGCAGCGTGCGGGGAAATGCGTGCCCGGCCACTGCGGCTCGATCGACTCGTTGGCGCAAGAGTCCCTCGCGCGGTCGGTAATGCGGCGAGGCTGATCGGCTGGCACCGCGTCGGCGCATTTCCCCGCACGCTGCTAGCCCTGCTACGAAAATGGTCGGTGGAACCAAGAGATTCCGCTCGCTTGGCGCCGAGGCCATTCTCAAGCATGGCGGTGCGCAACGGCGCACGGCGTCTACTGCGTCAGATCCCGGACCGAGCACCGCGCCGCGCCCGCACCGCGAGGCGCGACGAGGAGATGGGTTGGTGGACCCACGACGAGGAGCCTCCCCCCAAGATTACGGGTGGGGGGCAAGCCCGCGGTCACCCCACCTTTGGGCGACGGCACGAAGGGGCCGTCGAAGCCGTCGAGCGGAATCGGAGGCAACAGCACACCTCCCACACCGAAGACCAGGTCGCCGAAGCATCCCTTGCCCCCGCAGGATGTTCCGCTGAACGTGCCCCGGTCGCTCTTGAAGGAGAGCGGGGCTACCTCCGGAGGGGGAACGGGCTTTGCCCATTGATCCCACTGCACCGCCAGAAGCCCGTCGTCGCAGAGCAGCTGCATCTCATCGGCCCCGGGACGCAGCACGCAGGCGCGCACCGCTCCGCCGCAGGAGACTCGTGCGCTGATCGGCGCATAGCCCCCGTCATGGACGGCGAACGGCGACGCTCCGTCGACCTCGTAGCTCGTCGCACCGGTGGCGGTGAGCGTCTGCGAGCCGGAGGCGACCGGGAGCCGATAGTCGCGCGTCCCCAACAGCTCGAAGAGCGCCGCGTAGGACGCCCCCGCATGCCCCTCGAGCTGCGGCGCGGCCTGCTTGTGCACCGTGGGATCGCCGCAATTCCCCCACACGGGGTGCAGCTCGAGGAGGTCGCCCGGATCGAGCTTCTGGTCCACGTTCAGATCGAAGCGCGAAAAGAGGTCCTCGTCGGGCACCCACGACTTGCCTGCGCTGGCCGCCTTGACCACGCCGTCGCCGTTCAGGTCGCGCTTGGGATTGTCGAGCCTGGCGGTGTCGATGCCGTCGCCCTTGGGTGCGAGGCGGATGGCGTCGCGGAGCGCCCGCAGATCCGCCATATCCACGCAGCCATCGCCGCGCTGGAGGAGAATGTCCAGCAGCTCCCGCTGATTCGCCGCGGCAAATCGGTCGAGCGAGCGCGCCCATGTCTCCCCGAGGCGGCGCACCATCTCCTCGATGGTTTCGCTGAACTTGCACTCGGCCCCCTCGCAGCGAGAGGTAGGCAAGCGCTGCGCTTCCTTGGTCACGTACTGGACGCCGTTCGAGTAGTTGACCAGGCGCAGCTCCGGGTAGACCGAGAGCACGGCCCTCAGCCGGTGCAGATCGCGCTCCATCGATTCGGTGACGCGGTAGCCGAGGGGGCGCACGTCCACGGGCACGACGCCCTCGATGCCGCTGGCATCGAACCGGGCATTGAGCACGCCGCTCACGCATAGCCCGTGGATGTTGTTGCAGGGGTGCCTGGTCAGATCCGGCACGGTCGCTCCGAACTCGGAGTCGTCGTGCATCCAGAGGTCGGCGTGTTTCCGAAATCCGTCGTCGAACACCAGCACGCGGGGCCTGGCCCCCCACTTCGCGGCGGCCGCGGCGAGCCGGTCTCGCAGGTTCCATGCGAAGGGTGCGCCGGTTTGCTTGAGGCCCCAGTTGGAGCCGCCGTCCGCCGTGGCCCATCGCCATTCCTTGGCCTCGCCGACGATGTCCGAGTCGTGCGCCGGGGGTAAAAGCTGTGGCTGGGCGCCACCCAAGTCGTAGCTCGCCACCGCGATTCCCGGGTGCCCGCTGGCGAGCTGAACCGCGGCGCCGGCGCCGGACGCGTCGGGAACGACGGCGATCTCCAGCAGCGCCATGTCGGGAGCGCCGCCGACGATCGTCGCGCCGAGCTCGGCGAGCAACTGGTTGACCTGCCCGATGGTCGCGTCGTCCTCGAGAGCGAGCGAGACGCGTGAGGCCGAGACCAGCAGCGGCGGGACCTGCACCCAGTCCGTGGTCTCAGGCGGCGCCAGGTCTGGCAGCGCGGCGATGGCCGGCGCATCCGGTGGGCCGGCGAGCTGATCGGCGGCTCCCGGCGGGGGCGTGTCTGCGTTGCCCGAGGTGGCGGAGGGCAGGGGCTGTCAGCAATGGACTTGCTCGAGGCCCGCGGCCCGGCCTCCAGCTCGGGGCTGGCTCGACCCGACGGGGCTCGCGGTGCGGTGCCGCGCCGCGCGAGGCGAACGGGTGGCATCGATGCGCTTGCGGCGGCGGGCTCCCGTGGCGGAGGGCTTGGGCTGTCAGCAATGCACCTGCTCGAGGCCCGCAGCCCGGCCTCCAGCTCGGGGCCGGCTCGACTCGAGGCCGTGTCGCCCCCCCTGACGCCTCCGGGTGCACCCAGAAAAAATGCATCGGCCGTACGAATTCAGTTGACGCCCCCCGCCCGAGGTTGCCGGCGACGAGACTGACGCACCCGGAAGCACCTCCCTCGCGCTCCGGGCCGCTCGCTGCTCGACGAAGT
>JACPVI010000011.1 GCA_016191815.1 Myxococcales bacterium | reverse complement strand
GAAGGAGCTGGCCTTGGACATGCGGAGGTGCTGGTTGCAGTAGGCGAAGGCCGACTCGTAGCCGAGCTGTGCGTCGAGCTGGCGCCGCTCGACTTCGGCGAGGTGCCAGAGGAAGTCGATGAGGGAGGCACGCTCCCGGGCCAGCATCTGCCGGAGCCGGGCGTCGAGGACGTCGGAGGACAGCGAGGACAATTCATCGAGGCGAGGATTCATGACGCAGCTACTACCACGAGTTTTTCGGGGCGGTTTCGAGGGCCCTGGGGGCTACGAGGGGGGAAGTCCGCAGCGTGGTGGCCGCGACGCGGGAGGGAAGCCGACTTCGTCGAGCACCGAGCGGCGCGGAGCGCGAGGGAGGCTCTTGCGGATGCCTCAGTCTCGACGGCGGCATCCTCGAGCGGATGGGCGTCAACTGAATTCGTACGGCCGATGTATTTTTTCTGGGTGCCTCCGGAGGCGGCCGTGGGGCGCGACGTCGCGTCGAGTCGAGCCGGCCCCGAGTTGGAGGCCGGGCCGGGGCATCGAGCAGGTGCATTGCTGACAGTCCCAGTCCTCCGCCACAGGAGCCCGCCGCCGCAAGCGCATCGATGCCACCCGTTCGCCTCGCGCGGCGCGACACCGCACCGAGCCAGGTCGCGGCGAAACCCCAACCGAATCGAAGCCGGGAGCGCTCAGGATCAGATCCACACCCCCTTGTCGGTCGTCCACCATTCGCAGCCGTGCTCCATCGCCCGGCAGCCACGGCGGGCTGGCGCTTTTGCCATCATTCCCGCTCGCCGCTTCGTCCAGAGGGTTTCCGCCCCTTCGACCTTTTCCTCGGCCGTCCTCCACGCGGGCGGCCCAACTCCGCGGCTACCTGTGCCAAGAGCCGCAGCCGCCTGTGGTCCAGCGCCCGGGCACGGCGCAGCAGTCGTCTCAGCTCGGGGTCGGGGCGAAAGGGCGCCGGGGCCTCTTCGGCCATCGGCAGTGGCGCCTCGCCCAACCCGAGCAGCCGGTCGGCCGGCACCGCGAGCGCCCTGGAAATCCTCCGCAGCGTCTCCACGCTGGGGAGCATCCCTCCCCGCTCGATCCGACCGTAGACCTCGGGAGAGAGGTCGATCCTCTCGGCGACCTCGGCCTGCGTAAGCCCCGCCAGGCGCCGCGCCTCGCGGGCGGTGGCTCCGAGCAAGGCGGCCAGCCCCTTGTCCATTTCCTCTCCCGGCTTAGCCGGAGTGGGTATGTCCGCATCGGTCTCCGGGCCAGGATGTAACGGGTAGGAAGCGCGAGTAGAATCTAACGGGTCATGTCCCCCCTCGCCGCGCAGGCACTGCCGGCCGTCCTGTTCGTCGACGACGAGCAGAACATCTTGAACAGCATCCGGCGGCTGGTGCGGGACCTGCCCATCCGCCCGCTGTTCGCCACCAGCGGCCACGAGGCCTTGGCGATGGTCGCCTCCGAGTGCCCGCGGCTGGTGATCTCCGACTACCGGATGGGCGGCCTCGACGGGCTGGAGCTGATTTCGCGCATCCGCGCCGGCTTCCCCCAGGTGCGCTGCGCGCTGCACACCGCCGATCCCCCACCCGGGGCACGAGGCCTCGGGCTGCGAGTCATCGGCAAGCCCTGCGACCCCGAGGCGTTCAGGAGCTTCGTGGTGGAGGCGGCCGAGGGGGCAAGCTCACCCTCACCCTAGCCTTCTCCCGCTCGCGGGAGAGGGGATTGGGCATCTGCGAGAGCAGGTACTGCACGGTGTCGAAGAGCGTCTGGTGCGGATCGCGGGCGGCGAATCCCAGCTCGCCGGCCGCCTTGGAAGCGTCCAGGTAGAAGAAGTGCTCGCCGACCTCCACCTCCATCGGGTCCAGCTTCGCCTCGGAGCCGCGGGCCCTGGCGACCCGGTCGAGCAAGCGCGCACCGAGGACGTTCATCGCCGAGGGCAGCTTGAGCCTGGGCGCCGGCACCCCGGTCAGCCGCTCCAGGCGGGAGAAGAATTCCTCCATCGGCATGTTCACGCCCAAGAGGTGGCGGCCGTACAGCTCTCCTTTGGTGAGCGCCCGGAGGAAGGCCTCCGCCGCGTCCCTCACGTCCACGAAGGCAAGCCCTCCGCGCGGCATGGCCGGGATCTCCCGGTTGAGGAACTTGAGCACCGTCCAGGTGGAGGAGAGCCGCTCGTCGCCCGGCCCGAGCAGGAGGCTCGGGTTGAGCACCACCAGCGGGATCTCCTCCCGCCGGCAAAGCTCGAGCGAGAGCTTCTCCTGGTAGATCTTCGAGAGGTAGTACGGCCAGCGGCCGACCACGGTGAGAGGGTAGTCATCGGCCTCGGTGCCGATGCGCTCCTCGCGGGAGACGGCGATGGTCCCCGAGGTGGAGGCAAGGATGAGGCGTGGCCGCGTCTTGAGCCGCGCCAGCTCCGCCAACAGCTCGCGGGTGCAGTCCACGTGCAGCTCGTACAGCTGCCGCGCGTCCTCCGCCCGGAAGGAGACCCGGCCGGCGAGGTGGTAGACCGCCTCGACTCCGGCCACCGCCCGGCGGACCGCCTCCCGGTCGCGCAAGTCTCCCTCGATGAGCTCCAAAGGCTCCGCGAGGTGGCGCTTGCTTCTCGCGAGCAGCCGCACCGAATGGCCGGCGCCGACCAGCTTGGGGACCAGGTGGCTCCCCAAGAAACCGGTGCCTCCGGTGACCAGGACCTTCACGGCTCCCCCCGGCCGGAGGTCTTGCGGCTTCGGCTCACCGCTTCGCGCACAGGCCCCGGGCTGTACACCGTGCCCTCCTTGAGGGCGCGCACCGCCTCCTCCGCCATCTTCGTCACCACCCGGTAGCTCTCCGAGCGGGCCATTCCCAGGGTCCTCCCCTTGAGCTCCTCGTACGCGAGCACCGGGCCGATGCGCACCTCCAGCTCCTTGCCCTTGGGGAAGATGGCCCCTTTGGGGAGCGCCTTTTGCGTGCCCTCGAGGAAGAGCGGCAAGACGTCGACCTTGTAGGTCAAGGCGAGGTAGCCCAGGGTGGGCTTGAACTCGGCCATCTCGCCGCTCACCGAGCGGGTGCCTTCCGGGAAGATGAGCAGGTTGTAGCCCTGGTTCAAAGCCTCCCCGGCGATGCGCAGAGACTCGCGCAGCGAGCCCTGCCGCTCCATCGGGATGAGGTTGGTGAAGTTCTCGAAGTAGGCGCGCTTGAGCGGAGTGTCGAAGAAGTAGTCCTTCGCCGCCAGCGCGGCCAGCCGCTCGCCTTGGTCTCCCAAGACCACCTTCACCAACCCCATGTCGAGGTGGCTGGCGTGGTTCGCCACCACCAGGAAGTTCCGGTTCTGGGGGATGAAGCTCTTTCCCTTCACCTCCACTTCGAACACCCCGCCGTACAAGAGCCTCTGGCCGAGTCCGAGGAGCGAACGGCCGAGCGAGGAGACCAGCTCGGGCACCGGCAGCTCCTTCTCCTCGGAGGAGACGGCGGCCGCTTCCTTCGCCCGCACCTCGGGCGAGGGCCGGCGGCCGGAGGCGGCGATCAGCCGGCGGAGGTCCTCCACCGTCTGGATCTGCGCCAGGTCGTCCACCGCGGAGGCGGGCACCCCCGCCTGCTCGAGGGCCACCGACAGCTCGGTGAGCATGAGCGAGTCGAAGCCCAGGTCGGCGGAGAGGCGGGTGTCGGCTCGCACCTCGCCCACTGGCTTCTGCGCCACCTCGGCGATGAGGGGAAGGAGCCAGTCGCCCCCGCTCGGGGTCTGGATTCGCTCCCGCAGCTTCTCTCCCGAGGAGGCCGCGCGCTCGAGCCGCCTCAATTCCTCCACCACCAGCTTCCGTTTCACCTTCCGGGTGGAGGTCCTGGGCAGCTCGCCGTCCCACAGCCGGAGCACCTTCACCCTCCGGTAGAAGGGCATCTCGGAGGAAACCTTGCGGAAGTGCTCCTCCAGCTCCTTTCGCACCTCTTCGCGCGGGCGGCTCTTGTAGTCGGGCACGCACAGGCAGGCCACCTTCTCGTCGCCGGAGTCGTCGGGCAGCCCGGCGATGGACAGCTCCTTGAGGTGCGGATGGCCGGAGTACAGCTCCTCGAGCTCGTCCGGGTACACGTTCTTTCCGTTGGCGTCGATGATGACGTCCTTCTTGCGGCCCACCAGGTAGAGGCGGCCCTCCTCGTCGAGCCTCCCCAGGTCTCCGGTGTACAGCCAGCCGTCCTTGAGCACCGCCTCGGTGGACTCGCGGTCCTCGAAGTAGCCGGCCATCACGTTGGGCCCGCGCGCCAACACCTCGCCGATGCCGTCCTGGTCCGGCTCGGCGATTTTCAGCTCGATCCCGGGGAGCGCCTTGCCCACGGTGCCCGGCCGGCGGCGGTTGGACAGCTCCGCCACCGACAGGACCGGAGCGGCCTCGGTGAGCCCGTAGCCCTCGGTGATGTTGAAGCCGAGCGCGTGGAACGCCTTGTGGACCTCGTCGGGCAGGGCCGAGCCGCCGGAGACCAAGAACTTCATCTTCCCGCCCAGCTTCCGGTGCACCGGCCAGAAGAGCAGCTTCCCCAGGTTCAAGTCGGAGCGGTTCCGCAGCTCTCCGTGCGCCGACATCAGCGCCCGCATCGCCTGCTCGACGAAGGCCGGCTTGGCGGCCAGCTCCTGGGTGATCTTCCGGTGGAGGAGCTGCCAGAGCGCGGGGACGCCGATCATCGCGGTGACCCGCCCGGTCTCGAACACCTCGCCCAGCCGGTCGGCGGTCAGCTCGTCGATGTAGGTGATCTCCGCTCCGCGGGAGAAGGGCATGAGGAAGCCGCAGGAGAACTCGAAGGTGTGGTGGAGCGGCAAGACCGAGAGCAGCCCGTCGCCAACCCCCACTTCGAAAGCCCCGGCGAGCTTGGCCACCAGCGAGGCGAAGTTCCGGTGGGTGAGCACCACTCCCTTGGGATTGCCGGTGGTGCCGGAGGTGAAGATGAGCGAGGCCACGCCATCGGGCGCCAAGGTCCTGCGGAGCGGGCCGATGTGGTCCGGCTGCGAGTCGTCACCCGCCATCGCCTGCGCGAGCGAGTGCACCTGGGTGGAAAGCCCCGCCTCGGTGAGCGCCCGGAACAGCCCGGGCAAAGAGCCAGCGGACTCCTCGGAGAGGAGGCACACCACCGCTCTGGAGCGGCGGGCGATGTTCACCACCTCCGCCTCGCTCGAGGTGGGGTCCAATGGGACCGCGGTGGCGCCGGCGCGGAGGATTCCGAAGTAGCTCATCCCCCACTCGGGGCGGTTCTCGGAGACCAGCATTACCCGGTCGCCGGATTTGACCCCGCTCCGGATGAGGAAGGAGCCGACCCTGCCTGCGTAGCGGTGCACGTCGCGGTAGGTGAAGCGCTCCTCCTTGTCGCCCTCCACCATCCGGAAGGCCACCCGGTGCCTGAAGGCGTGCACCGACGCCTCGAACAGCTCCACCAGGTCGCGGTGCGCATGGATGACTTTGCGCCGCTCGGTCTCCTCTTCCAGGCCCGGGAAGACCCACTTCTCCAACCCGGGCAGGTGCACCTCGAGGAAGTAGCTGCGCCAGTCGATCGCCTCGGGGTCCCAGGGAATCTTCGCCCGATCCGCCTCCGGCATCCGCGCGTAGAGCGAGCGGGTGTGGTCGCACCGGAAGACGTAGCGGTTCTCCCACACGAAGGGGAGGAACAGCTCCACCAGCGCGGTGAGGGAGCTGGCCTGCTCTTCGACTTCACCGAGCCTGTCCGCCGCCTTGTCCAAGAGCGCGCTCAAGGAGGGCGCGCCCCAGCGGGGCTTCACCTCCTCCAGCGCGGACTTGAGCAGCCTTGCCCCCTTGGCGAAGAGCGGCGCGGAGCGGGTCTCGAAGGCGGCCTTGGAGACGGGCTGCGGCTCCACCCGGGAGAGCAGCTCGTTCCAGAAGCGGTTGCCGGACGACTTCTGGCGGTAGTGCCGCCGCTTGTAGAGGCCGACCAGCTCCACCGAGCGGCTGGCGATGAACGGGTTTTTGTCGCCGGAGGCGAGCTGGTAGACCCGCCGCTCCGAGGTGGTGATGGCCTGCGCCGCGATGGCGATCAGGGCGCCCGCCACCAAGTCCACCGGCACCATGTCGAGGATGGTCTTCTCTCCGGCGGGGATCCCGCGGTGCCCCTTGATGCCCGCAAAGCACAGCGGCGCGGAGGTGGTGAAGCCCTCGTTCCAGCCGGGGAACGGGTAGCGCAGGGAGCTCTCCACGATGGAGGGCCGGACGATGGCGTAGCGCAGCTCCTTCGCCGCCGCCATCACCTGCTCGCCCAGGGACTTGGTGTAGGTGTAGGTGTTGGGCCAGCCCCAGTGCTGGGCGCGGTCCATTCCCGCCTTGGTCAGCTCGCTGGAGAGCCAGAGCTTGCGCTCCCGCCCCACCGCCAGCCGGAGCGCTTTCTCGTCGGATGGGTCGCGGCCCTCCTCGGCCAGCCGCTCGAGGGCCTTCTGGCGGAAGGTGGAGGTGAGCGCCTTGTCGTCGGCCATCTCCCTCAAGCGGGAGATGAGCTTTTTGCAATCGGCCAGCTCCTGCTCGAGCGAGAAATCGCGCCCGTCCAGCTCGTCCTTCTTGGGGAAGTAGCCGGAAACCTCCTCGTCCTCGAAGACCAGGCCGGAGCGGTTGCCGGCCACGAAGGCAGTGGAGATGTGCACCACCGGCGCACAGATGGCGAGGCAGAGGTCGACCGTGTTCTTCACCCCCACGGTGTTGACGTTCAGCCCCACTTCCAAGGAGGGATTGAAGGAGACCAGCCCGGCGCAGTTGAGCAACACGTCCACCTTCCCCTGGAGGGAGCGGACTTTCTCCTCGCTTTGGCCGACCAGCGGAAGGGTGACGTCGCCTTCCAGCACCTCGCACTTCTCACGCAGGAAGGCGAGCGCGCCCTCCTCGCTCAAGGCCTCGCGGATCGGCTGGAAGGGCTCGCTCTGGGCGACCTTGTCGAAGAAGCGCCGCCCGGCGGAAGGAGAGGAGCCCTTCCGTACCACCACGAACACCTTGGACAGCTGGTGGCCGTAGCGGTGGAGGAGCATCGAGAGGGCGACCTTCCCCACGAAGCCGGTGCCTCCGGTGAAGAGCACCCGCTTGCCGGTGAGGGCCGCCGATACATCGAGCTTTGGAAGGTCATTCATGCGCGAGCCGAGGATCCCTACCCCCGCTCGGGCGTGAAATCCAGCCGCCTAGCGGCGGAAACGGCGGCGAAGCCCGAAGGAGGCGCCGAGGAGCACCGGCCAGAGAATGGTCGGGAACCTTCCCGTTCCGGCGGAGGCGCAAGAGGGAGTGTCCCGGAGGCTCGGAATCGGCCCTGGCCTGGCTTCCTCTTGCGGTGGGGTGGCGGCGCTAGGCGGCTGCGCGGGTGCTTCCTCAGCCGCCGGTGGGAAGCCGCAGGCACCGGCAAGGCAGGCCATCGCCGGCGGGCAGTCGGCGGACGCCGCGCAAGGCCGCGAGCAAAAACCGCCCCCTTGCGGATGAGGGACGCACAACCTGGAGCGGCAGCCCAGCTCGGAAAGGCAAGGGGACCACTCGGCCGAGCAGTCGGGGTCGGTCGCGCAGCCCTGGTCGCACTGGCCGTCCTTCCCGCATGGAGCGGCGAGAGCTTCCTTTTCGTTCAGCCAGGCCTGGAGGAAGGAGGCGTGCGCGTCTACCCGCACGTCGTCTCCGTCGTAGCAGGTTGGTCCGTTGGAGTGGACTCCCACCAGGCGCTCCACTCCGTCGGGGAAGGTGTGGAAGGACGGCCCGCCGGAGTCCCCGCTGCAGAAGCCGCGGCTGGTGCGGTCCCCGGTGGTGATGAAGGCGCTGCTGATGGCGCGCATCGAGAGGTCCACCGAGTGCTTGGTGCCCCAACTGTTGTAGTCGTCGGGGTCGGTGTAGCCGTAGCCCACCACCCGGAGCGGCTGGCCGGCAAGCCCGGAGAGGTTGGCGGTGTTCCACGGCTTGCCCGAGGCGCCGGCCGGCTCGGACTTGAGCAGCATCAGGGCGATGTCGTTCGCCGCGTTGCCCCCTCCCCATCCGGAGTGGATGCGCACCTCCGTCACCTCGGTGTAGTCCGCCGCCGCCGCCATCTTCGCCTGGGTCTGGTTGGTGGCGCGGAAGGAGAGCTGCCCCGCGCCCGGGAAGAGGGAGCTGTCCACGCAGTGGGCGGCGGTGAGCAGCGTTCGGCGGCCGATCAGCGTCGCCGAGCACATGCTGGGGACTCCGAAGACCTTGAACTCGATCATGAAGACTTCCGGGTCCGCCGAGTCCACTTGGCCCCCGACGATCTCCCTCCGCGAGCTGCCCGGCGGTTCGAGCGAAAGCTCTGCCGAGGGCCCGCACCCGGCCGCAAAGGCCAGCGCGGCCAGGAGCCACCGGGCGTTCGCGGAAAGGCGGCCGGTCACGGCGCCCGCCAGTACTCGAGCTTTCCCAGCCCGGCCGCGTAGGTCGGCTCGAGGTAGGGCTCGTAGCTCTGGGCGCCGTCGAGGTAGCGGCCGAGGAACGCCACCGAGAGGGTCCGCGCCCGGGCGTGGACCTCCTTCGGGTCGATGCTCTGCGGGTCGCATCCGTCGTCGACCAAGAGCGACGCCGCCGGCACCTCGCAGAGGTTCGAGAAGTCTAGGTGGCCCGCGCCGAGCACCTTCACCAGCGCCTTCGGCGGTTGGGCCAGCTCGTAGGGGGCCCGCTGATCAGTCTCGAACGGGGTGGTGGAGTCCTTGGAGCCGCCGAAGAAGAGGAGTGGCCTCGCCAGCGTGGCGACGAAGCTGGGGCTGGCGCCCTTCTTGAACCCGGGCGCCATCGGAAAGGCCACCTTGATGCGGGCGTCGCGGCGGGCCACCTCGAGCGCGGTCCACCCGCCGAAGGAGTGGCCGGTCGCCGCGATGCGCGCTGGATCCACGCTCACTGCCACCCCGGCGCTTCCGGCGAGCATGTGGCCGAGCACGAAGAGCATATCGAGCGGTCGGTCCACCGCGGACTGCGCCGCCGCCGCGTCGCTGCCGAGTTGCCCGAAGTCGGCGAGGGTGTTGCCGGGATGGTCGGGGGCCGCCACCGCGTACCCGTGGCTCGCCAGGTGCTCGGTGAGGAAGTACGACTGGAACCGGATGCCCCCGTAGCCGTGCGAGAAGAGCACCAGCCCTCGGGCGCCCAATGACGCCGCAGTCGCATCGCGCCGGGCGGAGCTCTTGATCGACGCGATCGGTCCGAACAGCCCGTCCAGCCGGTACTCGTTGGCCTTTCCGTCAGTGTTGCCCCGGTCGACCGGGTACCACACGTCCACCGCCAGCTTGCGGCTGCGCGAAGCGTCGGTGAGCGTCACCGTCCGCACTCCCGCCAGATACGGTCCGGCCGCGCCAGGGTCGATCGCCGCAGGCGCCGGCTGGCCGGCGTCCCGAGCGAAAGGTCCTTCGGGAAGCGCCGTCCCCGCATCCTTTGTCGAAGCCTTCGGGGGCGGGAGCCAGGTGACGCTCGCATCGGAGGCCGCCGGCCTCGCCGGAGCGGGCTCCCGCTCGCTGGATTCCGCAAGCGTTCCCCCGCACGCCCACGCGAGGGCCGCTGCTGCCACCGCCAGGCGAAGTCTCTTCATGGCCGCTCCTCCCCCGGGCAGGCGGCTTCGTAGCCCGCCGGCGGGCGTAAGTCAATCATTGACTAGTCCATCGTTGACCAGCGGTGGACGCAGCCCGGCCCTTCGGGTACTTTTTCGCGCCCATGGCACGCAGCACCGACGCGCCCTCGCGGATCGAGATCCTGGTCCTCTCCACCTTGGCCCGGCTGCCGCTCCACGGCTACGAGCTGAAGACCGAGCTTCGCTACCGCCACGTACGTTGGTGGGCGAAGTGCGAGCACGGGCACCTGTACGCCGCGCTCTCGCGGCTCGAGCGGAGGGGCTTCGTGGCGCAGGTGAGCGCCACCGACTCCGGCTCGCGCCGGGTCTACCGAATCACTCCGGCTGGGCTCAGGCGGGTCAAGGCCGCGCTTTGGGAGATCGGCGACGGCGAGGACGCGACCTACTTCGACCTCGACCTCTTCCTCGCCGGTTGCTACCTGATGGAGCAGGCGCAGGTGGTGCGGATCCTCGAGGGCCGCACTCGGCGACTCCGGACCCACCTGGCCGAGGCGAGGGCGTTGCGGGAGACGATGTCCGCGCACGTTCCGGCGGTGGGCCGGCTGGTGATGGATCACCGCATCCAGCACCTCGAGGGAGAGGCGGAGTTCACCTCCCGAGCGGCGCGGGAGCTTGAGGCACAGCCGCGCTGGGGCGCCTTCCTCGGCAAGCAGCGTATCGGCGACTTCGTGAAGCGCACCGGGGTTCCGCTCGAGCGCGCGGCCGCCGCACGCGCCGCTCGCTAGGGCCGGAAGGCGCCCTCGGGCGGAGCCGAGAGCAGCTCCACCTTTTCGAGCGCGGTGTTTCCGGTGTGGCGCCCGAGGGCGTACGTCTTCTCCTGGAAGGCGATCAGCACCCCGTCCACCTTGCGGAAGTCAGCGTAGGCGGTGGCGAATTCAATCTCGCTGGGGCCGTGCCCGGCCCTCCCGCCGCTTCGAAAGATGAGCCCGGTCGCCGGATCGACGTACGCCGTCAGCCGGAGGCCTTTGGAGAGCGGAAGCTCGATCGCGCGGTAGCTCTTGCCGCCCACGGTCTGATTGCCCAGGTCGACGAGCTCGTTCCTGCGTTCCTGGAGCAACAGCGGCAACGCCATGCGGGCGGCCTGGAGCACCATCGCCTCCAGCGGTGGGCCACGCACCGCGGTGCCTCGCCGGAATCCGCGGTCGCGGTCGAGCACGCGGACTTCCAGCTCCTCTCCCGGGTAGGCAATCTCCACCCGGAGCCGGTCCGGGTGCTGAAAGATGCGGGTCATCCGTCCGGAGGTCCCGCCTCTCACCGTGGAGGCAACCGTGCCGACCTGGCGCATCGTCCGGGCCTTCAAGAGCGCCTTCTCACCGCCGTGGGCATCGAGTGTCTTGTGAACCACCGCCATGAGTCCGTCGCCCTCAGCCGGGACGGGTGCGGCGGCGAGCAGAATCCCGACGATGGCGGCGGCAAGCGGCATGGGTGCGGAACCTTTTCATGCGTGAAGGCCCGGCGCCAGAGACCGCTCGCCCGAGCGTCGCCTACAACCCGGTCCAGGAGCGCACCGGCCCCCGGGCGCGCGAGGCCAAGGACCGGCGGAAGAAGAGCCGCTCGAAATTCTCCAGGACGCAGGCGGTCTGGTTCCCGGCCCTGCAGGGCGTCGCCGGAGCGACCCGGTCCTCCTCCTCGGCCGGCGAAGGCCGGGCTTTCGCCACCGCTCCGCCAGCGGACCGTGAGTTGGCGGCGAAGGCGACACCGCCAGGAGCTTCGCTGTCCGGCGCCAGCGTTAGACGAGGCCCGAGCGGCCCGGTTCCTCCCGAGGTCACCTTGGCGAGCACGCGCACGGCGTCGCCCTCCTTGGCCTCGAAGGGTACCTGGCCGGTGAGGGCCCACTCCTTCCCCGCGACGAAGGTGAAGCCGACCCGGTACCCCTCCAGAAAGGCGGTCTCGGTCTGGAGCCGCTCGCGGTACACCACCCGCGCGCTGAGGATGTGCTCGCCCGGCGTGACCGCCCGCGAGAAGAGGGCGCTCGAGCTGGGCAGCGACGGATCGGCGTCGGCGTCCTTGGCGAGCGGCTCTCCGTCGATGGCGAGCAGCCACTCCGCTTCGGCGGTGATGGTGGGCGGCATGTCGACGCTGGCCTCCACCCACGCCAGCGCCGAGGCCCTCCGGTCGGGAGGAGGGCCCCCTTTCGCCTCCGGGCCACCCGCGGGCGGGCGGCCCCACGCCTTCGTGGCCACGAGGACGATCGCGAAGAGAAGAATGCGCCAACCATTTTTCATGCGGTGCTCCCTCCACCCGTGAGGATCACCGCGCTACCGGGCTGATCAAGTTTGTGGCCGGCTGTAGCGAAAACTTGACGCGTTCAGGGCAGCGTCTCGCGGACGATGGCGGTCTTGCCCGGCAAGATCTCCACCACCACCGTGAGCTTTCCCTTCTCGAACTTGGCGCGATGAACCAGTTCCTGCCCGGGCTCGACCGAGACTCGCACCGAGCGCGACACAGCGAGCGGTCCAGCGCCGCCCGGAACGCCTCCGCGGAAGGGAGGCGCCGATCGAGGTCCCGCTCCAATGCGCCCATCACCGCCGCCTCGAGATCCTCCGGCACCTCGGGGCGACGTTTCCTCGGGCTTTCGATGGGGGCGTCCAGCACCTCTCTGATGACCACGCAAGCCTTCTCGAAGCCAGCTTCCCCGGTCGCCTTGGCGAGGAAGATCTCCGCCATCCCGCCCACCGCGAGCTTGTCGAGCAGGACGTAGCGGCCGAAGGAGACGGGCCCCGACATTCGAGGCCATTCTAGCCGCGAGAACGCCGCGCCTTGACCGCCAAGGGAGGCGAATCTACCGTCCGGACGTGCCGATTCTCAGCGCGCCCTTGGCCGCGGCCGCGCCCCGCGCGGTCGAGCGCCGGCAGGTGAAACGGGTCGGCGCCAACGACTTTAGGAAAATGGACCTGCGGGTGATTTCCGCGACGCACAAGTCCCTCGAGCGCGAAGTCGCCCAAGGGACCTTCCGCGAGGACCTCTACCACCGGCTGGCGGTGGTGAAGGTGGCGCTCCCTCCGCTGAGGGAGCGGGCCGACGACATCCCGCTCCTGGTGGACGAGTTCCTCCGCGCGATCGGCAAGGAGCCGGGCGCGATGTCCGCGCAGACGCGGGCGCTGCTCCGCGAGCACTCCTGGCCGGGGAACGTGCGGGAGCTCAGGAACGTGGTGGAGCGCGCGGTGAGCCTGGGCACCGACGCGGCCCTGCCGGCGGTGGGAGCCGTCTTTCGCCCCAAGGTTGCGGTGGACTCGGCGCGCCCCTTCAAGCAGGCCAAGGACGAGCTGGTGGCCGCATTCGAGCGCGACTACGTGGAGGACCTCCTCCGCCGATGCGAGGGAAACGTCTCGCGCGCCGCCCGGGAGGCGGGCATCGATCGCGTCTACTTGCACCGCCTGCTTGGGAAGTACGGCTTGTAGAGACACTCGGGTGGGAGGACGCGTGGCCCGCTGTCGCCTCTGTGGAACGCGGAAGCTCGTGGCCGAGGCCCTCGAGGTCTGCGGCGCCTGCTTGCGGGCGAGGCTGCCCGGGAGCCGGGAGCTGGCGATCCGCGCCCATAGGAAGGCCCGGGCCTCGATCGGGCTCCCGGAGCTGGCCCCGCAGGACCCGAGCAGCCAGGCCTGCCCAGTCTGTGTCAATCGATGCCGCCCGGGGGAAGGGATGATCGGCCTTTGCGGCACCCGGTTGGCCCAGGGCGGGCGAGTGCGGCCGATCGTGGGAACCGCCCGGGGCGCGGCGCTGAGCTACCGCCACTCGCCTCTGCCCACCAATTGCTGCGCGAGCTGGGTCTGCCCGGGTTGCAGCTCGTCGGGCTACCCGAACTTCTCCTACGCGCCGAGGGCGGAGCGCGGCTTGTCGAACCTCGCGGTCGGCTACTACGGCTGCACCTTCGACTGCCTCTACTGCCAGAGCTGGGAGGCGCGCACCATCGACAGCGCCACCGTCCACACCGCCCGCGAGCTGGCGGACGCGGTGGACGAGAAGACGAGCTGCGTCTGCTTCTACGGAGGAGATCCGACCCCTCAGCTCGGGCACGCGCTGGCCGCGGCGCAGATCGCCCGGAGGCGGGCCACGGAGCAGGGGCGGCTGTTGCGGTTCTGCTTCGAGACCAACGGCGCGATGGACCGCTCACTCTTGCGCGCCGCCGCGAACCTGGCGCTCGAGACCGGCGGCTGCGTGAAGTTCGACCTCAAGGCGCACCATCCCGACGTTCACCTGGCGCTGTGCGGCACCAGCAACGAGAGGACCCTGGAGAACTTCGCCTATCTCGCCTCGCGCCGGCTGGAGCGCCCGGAGGTGCCGCTCGCCGTCGCCGCCACCGCTCTCGTCCCCGGCTACGTCGACTTCGAAGAGGTCTCCGCCCTCGCGCGCTTCATCGCCTCGGTCGGCCCCGACATCCCCTACCTGCTCATTGGCTTCTTCTCTTGTTACCTCATGTCGGATCTTCCGAGTACCTCGCGCCAGCAGGCCCGGCGCTGCCTCGCCGCTGCCCGGAAGGCGGGACTGACGCGCGTGCGGTTGACCAACCGGTTCCTCCTCCGCGACGCCCCCGAAGAGGCACGCCGGCGCCCCGCTCGCTGTCGTTGAACCGGGTGCCAACTGGAGCTGCGGCTGCCCACGCTTCTCGGGAGGCTCCACCCTGGCCGAGGCCCTCTGCACATCACCCGCAGAATCCCGCTCCGGGGGGCCACAGGAGGCGCCCCCGCGAACCTGCCAGAGACTCACCGCTCGCGTTCGCGCCACGCGCAGCGCCGAGAAAGGCATGCACCTCCAACCGGGGCTGCGAACGTCTTCCGACATGCGCCCCTGCTCGGTCCGGGATCTCGCACCGAACAGCTAGCCGGAGCTCCAGGGGTCGACCACCTCGATGCCGCAGCCGCCGAAGTCGTTTCCGTCGCGCGTCGCCAAGCGGGCGCCCCGCGAGCGCACGATGGCGGCAATCTGCGCATCCGCGTGAGAGATCGGCCGGCCGGCCCTCCGCCGCGCAGCCCCGATCTCCGCGAACGCCTTGGCCGCGGGTGAATCGAAGGCGAGCACCCGGCCCTCGAAGTCCGCGAACAACCCTGCTGCCGCGCCTTCCAGCGCCCTTCGACGCTTCCCGGAGGGAAGAAGCGCCAGCCCGAGGAAAACCTCGGCCTCGGTGATGGTGGTGGTGAACAGGCTGGCCGGCGTCTGTGCGCTCAGCCACTCGAGGACCGGCTTCGACGCACTCTCGCGCATCAACTCGGAGAGCACGTTGGTGTCCAGCACGGTCATGAGAAGTCCGGAGGCTCCCGCATCGGGCCTCGCGGCGGCGGAGCCAGCTCGACGTAGCCGGCGGCGGCGAACCTCCGGCGGATCGATTCCACCAACCGCCGGCCCGATCCGGGCTGACCGGAGAGGGCGGCGCGGAGAATCTCGCGCGCCTCCTCCTCCATCGAGCGGCCGTGCTCCGCCGCCCTGACCCGGAGCCTCTGCTTCACCTCCGGAGCGAGCTTCCTGATCGTCAAACTCGTGTGCGCCGGCATCACCCAAGAGAATAAGCTCCCTGTGCCGTCGATGCAATCAATGATTGCATCGAGGACAACCCGGGAAGTCCTCTCCCGCGGGTGGCAGAGGGCTTGGGTGGAAGCCCTCTGATGCGGGCCACTACCCGCGCGTCTCCGGCTTGGCCTCGCGGCCCAGGCGCACGTCGGTCTGGAGGATGGGCGGCATGTGCACCAGCGAGATGGTGGCGCTCCGGCCCATGAAGCCCCTCGCCGAGTCGATTGCCTCGGCCAGGGTGTCGGTGCGCTCCCAGCCCAAGAGCTCGGGGACGTGGTTGTTCTCGGCCCCGGCGACGATCACCTTCCCCACCTGCTGCCGGCCGTTCTCGCCCCAGTACCACATGTAGAAGGGGTGAGCGCCGTGGTAGGCGTTCGCCTTCCGGTAGAGGTGGACGTACGAGGGGTTCTCGGCGAACTCCCGCTCGTACTTTTGCTCCAGCGCCATCGCGTCGCGTGTCTCGGGCAGGAGCCGGTTGAAGAACTCGATGTAGCTCGGGTGGTGCTCGGGGTCGAACTCGTCGTAGGCCGGGTGGCAGAGGATGATCACTCCACCCTTCTTCACCAGCGGCACCCCGCGGTTGAGGTTGTAGAAGTAGCCGAGCCCCATCACCTGCAAAAGGAGCGGGTTCAGGATGGAGTTCACGTTGTACGGGGAGACGTAGGGCACTCCGAACACCACGATGTCCGACTGGCCCTCCACCGGCACCGAGTACTGCTTCCAGCACAGCTCCAGCGTCTTCTCGTGGCAGCCCTCGGTGGCGCCGGCGTGGACGCCGATCACCTCGTAGGCCGCCGGGACCGAGAAGAACAGCTTCCGTTTGGCCGCCCGGGGCATCTTGGAGAGCGCGTAGCGGGTGGCCTGGAACTTGAGGCGGTCGACCTCGGTGTAGTCCTCCTCCTTCTGACCCAGGAAGGCGAGCGGCCCGCCGAACATCCGGTTGTTGAGCGCGGTCTCGATGTGGAACACCTTGAGGTGCTTGTCGATCGCCCGGCCGATCCGCTCGGTGGAGCGGTGCAGCGCCGAGCACCTGGGCTCCATGTAGCTCTCGGAGTCGCGGATGGTGCGCGGGTTGTGGTGCGCCCTCAGCGAGGCGTAATTCGCCAGCCCGGTGCCCACCGACTTGTGGCCCCCGTCCATCGGCACCAGGTTGATGTTCAGGTAGACGAGCAGGTCCGACTCCGCCGCCCGCCGGTTGAGCGCCACCACCTCGCCCTGCGCGGTGCGCTCCAGCTCGACGATGCCGTCGGGATCCTCCGCGTCGTGGTTGTAGTAGCGGTCGGGATGGAAGGCGTCGAAGATCTTCTGGCCCACCATCCGCCGCATCTCGGCCTCGGTCATCCGCCGGTGGAGCGCGTTGGCGATCACCAGATGCACGTCGTCGACTCCCGAGTCGGCCAACAGCTCGAGGACGATCTCCAGCACGGTCTGCCGCACGTCCGGAGTGCGCATCGGGGGGAGCGGCAGCGAGATGTCGTCAAGGGCCACCGTCACCTTCATCCCCGGCCGAAGCAGCGCGTGCAGGGGCTCCATGCCCTCCGGGTGGTTGATCGCCCAGCGGATGGCGGCCTTGAGGTTGGGCACTCCCTCCAGCGGCGGCCGGGGGAAGATGACCCGGGTGCCGATCGGCAGGTCCTCGAGCAGGAAGTCCTCCCCGGAGAAGATCACTCTCGGCGGCGAGCCCTTCTCGGTGAGGACGACGTGTGATTCCTCGTCGTAGAGCCTCTTCAGGGTCTTCAAAGGACGCATCAGCGCAAGTCCAGGATGGGCCAGTTGTAGGCGCGGGCCATGTTCCTCAGCCGCCAGTCGGGGTTGACCGCGGTGGGCCGGCCGACCACCGAGAGCATCGGGTAGTCGGAGAGGCTGTCGGAGTAGGCGTGGCTCTTGTCCAGCGCCAGCCCTTGGCGCACGCAGTAGTCGCGGATGGCGTTGGCCTTGTTGGCGCCCTCGATGATCGGCGGGATCACCTTCCCGGTGGCGATGCCGCCCACGTACTGGAGCTTGTTGGCGATGAGATCGTCGGCGCCCAGGTGGCGGGCGAGCGGCCTGATGGTGAAGTCCAGCGCGCCGGAGACGAGGACAATCTTGCACCCGGACCGCCCGGCCTCATCGATGAGGTCTTTCGCCTTGGGGAAGATGGCCGGCCTCATCATGTCCTCGAACATGTCTTCGGCGAGGGTGACCAGCCGGTCCTCGGACAGCCCCGCGTAGTAGCGGTAGAAGAACTCGTTGAAGGCCTTGCGGTTGAGGATATCCAGCGCGGCGAAGGCGGGGATCGACGCCACCGCCGCGAGGGTGCGCCCGGCGATGCCCAACAGGGAGCCCCGGTTCATCGCGTAGTAGCCGTAGGCGTGCACGATGTTGGTCGACACCAGGGTGCCGTCCACGTCGTAGAACGCCGCCTTGGTCCAGGAGGGCATCGCGCGCCTTCTTACAGCCAGCCCTGATGGCGGTACCAGTCGGCGCTGCGGCGGATGGAGTCGGCCAGGGGCGTCGCCGGCCGGTAGCCCAGGAGCCGCAAGGCCTTGTCCATCGAGCAGGTCCAGGCCGGCGCCAGGAGCTGCCGGGCGAGCTTGCGGTTGAGCGGGAGGTGCCGCCCGGACACCTTGGAGGCGACGTCCGCCGCGGCGCCCAACCCCTTCAACAGCGGTGCGGGGAGGAACAGCGTCCGGGGGGAGACTCCCAGGGCGTTGGCGATGGCGTCCTGGAGGTGCTCGAGGGTGGTGGTCTCGGTGGAGGCGGCGAAGAAGGCCTGGCCGACCGCCTCAGGCTTCTCGGCCAAAAGGAGGAGCAGCTCCACCGCGTCGCTCACGTCGATGGTGGAGAGCGGCCGCTCGCCGCCGCCGATCTTCAACCGGAGCCCCTTGTTCACCATGCGGAAGAAGACCGCGTTCTCGCGGTCGCCAGGGCCGATGATGCGCGCCGGGCGGGCCACCGCGACCTCCAGGCGGTCCGCGTAGGAGAAGGCGATCCGCTCGGCTTCGGCCTTGCTCTCGCCGTACCACTCCTCGGGGGCAAAGGGGTCGTCCTCGCGCTTGGGCCGCGAGGGCGAGGAGGGGCCCGAGGCGGCGAGCGAGCTACACAGCACCAGCCGCTTTTTGCCCTCGCCCGCGGTGGCCATCGCCTCGCAGACGTTCCGGGTGCCGAGCGCGTTGACGCGGAAGAAGGTGTCGCGGGTGGGGGTCCTCCGGATGCCGGCGAGGTGGAAGACCACCTCGATGCCGGCGACGGCGGGGCGGAGCGCGGCGCCGTCGGTCACGTCCGCGTGGACCAGCTCCACGGCGAGGCCGGAGAGGGGGGCGGCGTCTCCTCCCGGGCGGATGAGGCAGCGGACGAAGTGGCCCCGCTCCAGGAGCCTCCGCGTGAGGTGAGAGCCCAAAAAGCCGTTGGCGCCGGTGACGAATGCTCGCATGGCAGGCCCCTTTAGCAGATTGGAAGAGTGGCCGCAGTGGGCGATGATGCGGCGCCCGGCGAAGGACGAGCCCGCATGAGGTTGGAGCTGCGCGAAGTCAAGACGTCGAAGAGCCTCCTCATCGAGGAGGGCGGAGCGGTGTTCGGGCGCGAGGGGGGCGACGCGCAGATCAAGCTCCGGGACATGGGCGTCTCGAAGAAGCACGCCCGGGTGTACGCCAAGAAGGGCGAGTGGTTCATCGAGGATCTGGGTTCCTCCAACGGCACCTACGTGAACGACCAGCGGATCCGAGGCGCGGTGCAGCTCGAGGTCGGGTCGACCTTCGCGATGTCCGAGCAGCAGTACGAGGTGGTGCTCGTCCACCCGGACGAGAAGACCACCCGGGCCTCGCTGGGGGAGGTGAGCAATTCGGGGCTCAAGCGGCGGATGGCCCAGTCCGAGTCGAACGTGCCCACCGCGCTGCCCGAGGATGAAGCCACCCCGCCCCCCACCCGCGACGAGCGGCCCTCGGACGAAGACGAAGCTTCGGCCACCGGCGCGCCGGCCCCCGCGATGGGCGACTCGGTGGTCACCGGAGCTCCTGAGGGGCGGCAGGGCTTCGCCCGCGCCGCGGTGAAGGCGTTCGGCTTGTACGCCAAGGCAGTGCCGCTGATGGCGGTGAACCCGATCGGCTACGTGCGCAAGGGGATCGCCGATCAGCCCCACTCGGCGATGGGGCCCATCGAGATCATCGCCTTTGCCCTACCGGCCAACCTCTTCACGGTGCTGCTCGCCTTCATCTGTGGGCTGATCGTCCAGTTGGTCGCAGGCAAGCTGTCGGTGCTGGCGATCTTGCCGATCGTGCCCTTGGCGGTGGCGGTGGTGGCGAGCGTGCTCACGGGTTTCCTTTTGCACCCGGTGCTGGGCTGGCTGGTTCGCTTTCTCAAGGGGAAGTCCGACGAGCGGTCGCGGACCAACTTCTTCCTGATGTCGACCGCGGCCTCGGTCCTGGCGGCCATTCCCGGCGCGCTGGGGACGCTGATCGCGTTGGTGCCGGTCCCGTTCGTGAACCTGTTGCCGATCCTGCTCTCGCTCGCGGGGACGTTGATCGTCGCGTTCGTGGTCTTCTCCTGGTTCGTCCACTTCGGAGTGGTGAAGTGGTTCCGCATGGCGATTCTCGCGCTCGGGGCGCTGGCCTGTGTCGGCGCGGCGGTCAGTCTGGTGCAGGCCACCCGGTTGAACATTCAGGCGCTCCGGGGCGGGGTGCCGGTGGCGATGGACGCGGAGGCGGTGGACGCTCTCAAGGATGCCGAGGCCCGGGCGGCGGAGGCGACCAAGGCGGCGATGGAGGCGGCGGCCGAGGTGGAAGGCGCCGCGAAGCCGGTGGAAAGGACGTCCGAGGCCCCTCCGGACAAGTCGCAGCCGGAGAAGGCTCCACCCGAGAAGGTCCCGGAGCCGAAGGCTCCCGAGACGCTGGTGGCGGCGGCGCAGCCGGCGAAGGTAGAGCCGGTGGCACCTCCTCCGGTGGCGAAGAAGGCGCCCGAGCCGGCGCCGGTCAGCTACAAGGAGTACTTCGCCCAGCGGCAGGCGGTGGAGAAGGCGATCGCCGAGGACCCGACGGTGCTGGAGGACAAGCAGCTCCTCGGCCTCTACCGGAGGCTGGTGAAGGCGACCCACGAGGTGGATCAGCAGTACGCGAAGCAGACGCGGAAGGACCCGTCGCTGGCGAAGGTGAACGAGCGGCTGCGCGAGGCGGAGGTCTTCCGCAAGACGGCGAAGCTCGTCGCCGAGCTGCACGGTCGGATGTTCCGCTGAGAGTTCGGTCAACGGATCACGAGGACAAAGCCGAACGGCACCACTGGGTGGCCAATGCCCAGAACCGCAGCATCGAGGTCTACACCGAGCAACGGCCGGCTCTGGCCTCGCGTTGAACAACAACGCCTTCTCGCTCGACTCGACGACCTGCTCTGCGCAGTTGGAGTACCGTCTCCGGCCCGTGAACGAGATCGTTCCGCTCTCCCGAGTTGCGCGCCGCATCTACCTCCTACGCGGCCAGCGGGTGATGCTCAGCACGGACCTTGCCGAGCTGTACGAGGTCGAGCCTCGGGCGCTGATCCAGGCGGTGAAGCGCAACCTGGACCGATTCCCCGACGACTTCATGTTCCAGCTCAACGCCGAGGAGGTCGCGCGTCTAAGATCACAAATCGTGATCTTAAAGCCCGGGGCGCACCCAGGGCGCGGACAGCATCAGAAGTATCCACCCCATGTCTTCACCGAGCAGGGAGTGGCGATGCTCTCCAGCGTGCTCCACAGCAAGCGAGCCGCCCACGTGAATATCGCCATCATGCGCGCCTTCGTTCGGCTCCGCGAGATGCTCGCCTCGAACCACGAGTTGGCGCGGAAGTTCGCTGCGTTTGAGAAGAGGTACGACGCGCAGTTCAGGGTGGTGTTCGAGGCCATCCGCCAATTGATGGAACCGCCCGAGACGCCGAGGCGGCGAATTGGGTTCGGCGGTCGCGACGAGCCTTGACCATCGCGAGGGCGGACCAACATGACCAGGACCCAGGCAGTCGGATTTGAAGTAGCCGGCTGGAAGAGCACTCGTGGCGTGACGCTCGGCTTTCGTTTCGGTGCCGAGAACGCGCGCAGATTCGTCGACCCGGCGTGGTCCGAGGTGATCATCGAGTTGGACGGACAGTCGCACGCACTTCCCATTCGGGACTCGTTCTGGCGACGTTGCCCCGAGATCAGGGGCGAGGAGAGCAATCACCCGCTGCTCACGATTCAAGCAATCAGCGTCGCTTGGAGGACGTGCTCTCGCCGGCGTTGCTCCCCGGAGTCACTGTCCGGGTGAGCGAGCTGTGGGGTTGATGCTCAAAACGAGGGGTTCACCGGCAAAGCCAGCGCGAGGTAGCGGCCGTCGAGGAAGACCATCAGGTCTTTCGCCAAGAAGTCCCGCAGCGCTCCCTCCAGCCAGTGGGCGTCACCCTTGAAGTGGTCGGCCAGATCCTCGCGCCGCTTGCCGTCGGCGCATAGCTCGTACAGCTCCGCCTCGCGGTCGTCGTAGCGCCACAGGTGCGGAGTGTCGCCCCTGCCATCCTCGAGGCTGATGGTCTCCCAGCTCTTCCGGTAGCGGAGGAAGGGCGGAGCCCCCTTCCACCGGCGCTGCCACTCCGCCACCACCTCGAAGCACTCCTGGTACTGCTCGGCCGTCGGGGTGTCCTCCACCTCGTGCTCGAAGAAGTACGACACCTGCGAGAGATTGAAGCGGTCCTTCGGGTAGAGGTGCGCGTAGCAGGGCGAAGGCCTCAGCACGCGGATGCCGTGCTCCTTGGGCTGCTCGAACATCGGCGAGCCGCGGTCGGGGCGCGCCCGGGCGATGGCGTATGGTGGCTGCAGGTGGAAGAGCTTCCGCATCAGCTCCGCCTGCGCGCGATAGTCCTCCGCGGTCTCGCCGGAGAAGCCCACCAGCACGTTGTAGTAGTTCTCGATGCCGTAATAGGTGGTCCACTTCACCAGCTCGAGGTTTCGGAGCGCGGTGGTGTGCTTTCTCATCAAAGACAGCACGTGGGTGGAGAAGCTCTCCACTCCCGGCTGCACCGAGACCAGCCCCCCCAGCTTCATCTTCTTGAGCAGCGCGCGCGAGGTGTTGGGGCGAATCTCGTAGTGCAACCGCAAGTCGGTGTGCGCCTCGGCCAGCCGGCCGAACAACTCGCCCGCGTACTCCGGCGCCAGGATGTTATCGATGGCGTTGAAGTGCAAAGCCCCGTACCGGCGCGAGAGCGCCTTCAACATCTCCAGCACCTTCTCGGGGCTCTTGGCGCGGAACTGGAGGCCCGCTCGGTTGAGCCCGCAGAAGGTGCAGTGGTTCTTCATCCCGTACCAGCAGCCTCTGGCCGTCTCGATGGGCAGGAGCACCTCCTTCGCCCCCGGATGGCGCTCGTAGCCGCTCCGCTCCCGCGCGTAGAAGTACTCGTCGAAGTCCGGCACCGGCGTCTGGTCCAGATCCTCCAGGTTCGGCGAGCGGCCGGCGTAGGAGAGCTGGCCGCCTTCGCGCCGCATCAGCCCCGGCAGGCCCGAGAGCGGGCGGCCTTCGCGAAGCCGCTTCACCAGCTCGGGGAACGAGCTCTCTGCATCGCCGCAGTGGACGAAGTCGACCTGGGGGCTGCCGCGCAGCACCTCATGGGCGATGTCGTCCTCGAAGGTCGCCCCGCCGAAGACGATCGGGATGTCCGGGTGCTTCTTCTTGAGCCAGCGGGCCATCGCCAGGCTGGCCAGCATCTGCTGGAAGCAGACGCTGAAGCCGATCAGCTCGAAGCGCGACCAGTCGACGGCCTCCAGCATCCGGTCGAGGAAGGAGAAGGTCAGCTCCTCACGCACCCGGAGCAGATCCGCGAAGGTGCAACCTGCCAGCGCGCAGATCTCCTCCAGCTCCTCCCGGTAGAGCGAGCGGTAGCCTCGCGGATCCGCGAAATCGCCGAAGGTCGCCTTCGACCAGACCCACTCGCCGACCATGCTCGGGTAGACGTTGGAGATGGTCTCGTTCAGCTCCCAGCCCACGTGGGCCCCGAAGTAGAGGAAGAGCGAGAAGGGCTTCACCTCGATGCCCTCGCGCTCCAGCGCCGGCTGGAGGAGGGCGAGCTGGAACGACGGAAAGCGCGCCGAGAGGGTCGGCATGCTCACCAGCGCCACCGGCTTGGGACTCATCGCTCCTGTAGGGCCTCGCCGATCCCCAGCACCGCGAGCAGGGTGTGCTGCACGAAGTCCAGCCGCACCTCCGCCGAGACCAGGCTGGCCTTCACTCCACCCAGCGCCCAATCCGGGTTGGGCAAGAGCGGAAAGTCGCGCTCCTGGTAGACCAGCCGGTCGACGAACCTGAGCCCCCGCTCGCAGGAGTCGAGGCAGCGCCTTCGGAGCGAACGGTCGCGGCGATCCCTCGCCAGCATCGCGGCCGCGGCGATCCCTTCCAGGTAGAGCGCGGTGGTGAACCCCGGCGAGTCCCGCTGGTGGTCGTTGATGAAGCCGCCGGCAGCCTGCTGGTGCCAGAGCGCGAACGAGCAGATCTCCTCCGCGAGCGACGCGAGCCGGTCGTCCCGGGTGAGCCGATGCCACGCCTCGCAGGCCTGGAGCAGCCAGGAGGCCGAGCCCCACGAGTGCCGCACTCCGAAGCGGTGGCGGTAGAAGCGCCACGCGCGATCGATGGCCGGCTGATCAACCTCGCAGAGCCCGGAACCGGCGGCGCGGGCGAGCGCCAGAAGCGCCTGCCCGGGGTAGTAGTCCTGGAAAGCGTCGTGCCCGAGGGCGGGGTTCCGGTGAGTCCGGAGGCGGCCGTGGGCGTCGATGCGCGACCAGAGTGTGGCGGCGAGCCTCTTGGCCTGCTCGCGCAAGAGCGCCTTCAGCCCGTCGCAATGGGCGAGGAGAAGGAAAGACAGCTCCGAGATCGTCTCTTCCTCGGTCTCGAGCCACAGCCCATCTTCGGCGTCCTTCAGCGTACCTGCGAGTCGGCCTCCAACCGCGCGCGCGGTCTTGCTCAGCGCCGGGTCTTTGAGCCTCCGGTGGGCGCGCTCCAGCGTCCAGGCGAGGTGCGCGAGCCGCGGAGGCTCGAGGCCGGGCGTGAGCACGTCGGCGAAAGGATCGTAATGGCCGAATGGCTCTCCGTGGGGCCGCTGGTGCTTGAGCAGGTAGCCGGCGAGCAGGGGCGCCAGCTTGGCGACGCCAGCGTCGGCGGAGCGCGGCGGCTCGCCGGGAACCCAGAGGCGGTCCAGCTTGCGCGGGCCGCCCTCGTCGCAAAGCCAGCTCTGGCAGTCGAAGCGGACCCAGCGATAGGGCGGCTGCGAGATGCCGGCCTTCTCCAGCACCGCCCGGGCGTAGTCGGCCGGGCCGAGGTTGGAGGAGATCGCCACGTGCGGCAGCAAGAGCCCCACCCGCTCTCCCTGGTAGGCCATCAGGGCTTGCTCGGCGTGGCGGACCGGGTAGACCGCCTCCTCGGGTGAGGCCTCTCCCATCTCCAAAGGCTCGTGGAGGAAGGCCACCGCCACCGCGAGCGCCTGGGGATCAGCCCCCGCCGCCTTGCCAAAGCGTGGATCATCGACCGCGGCGGCGCAGAGGCGCTCGAGGTCTCGCTCCGGCTCTCGCACCGTCCCGCCCATGCAGCCGGAGAGCCGGCCGCCGGAGTAGATGCTCACGTAGAGCGAGTCGACGGACTTCGGCAGCAGGCCCTCGGGCAGCGGAGCCGAGTCCAGCTTGGCGCCGAGCCTCGAGAGCACCAGCGCCCGGGCGCGCAGGGACACCGCGCCGCATACGGCCGGGTCGTCGTGCCAGGCGAGGGAGTTGCCGAGCGGGACGCCGGTCTTCTGCCATGCCGCTCCGGGTTCGACGACCTTGTAGACCTCATGGCGGAAGATGGCGTACGGCTCGCAAGGGTCCAGCCCGGCGTTGCGGATGCGCGCGTGGTGGAGCTGATGCCACTCGCCTTCGATGCCGGGCATCCTGGGCAGCGCCCCGCCCATCCAGGAGGGGCGCTCGCGGCTTCGCACCACGATGCCGTAGCGGTCGTTGTCCAGCTCGCCGGCGGAGCACTCCTCGAGGGCGGAGAAGAAGGTGACTGCGATGGCGCTGGCGCCGAGGGCGGCGGCGGGGTCGGCCTCCTTTTGCGCCAGCTCGCGGGCGGTGAGGTACGCCGAAAGGGTCAGCTCGTGGGGCAACGGGCCGCGTTCCTCACCGGGGAAGTGCCAGAAGCCGCCCCGGGCGTGGCGGTGGTGCAGGTTCTCTCTCGCGCGCACGCTCACCCAGACTCCGCCGGCGCCGTCATAGGGGCGGTCCAGGCGCCGAGGCGGGAGCAAGAGCTTCCCGGAGCGCAAGCACTCGGCGATCACCTCTCGCATGAGCGAGGCGGGGTGCCGGCCTTCGGCGGCCCGCTTCGGGCTCCACTCGAACGGGGGAATGACGCGGCTCGGGTTGGCGGGGATGGGCTCCTCGTCCGGCATGTGGTTGATGAAGTCGTCCCAGATGTCGAACACCGCCGCCATCCGGTAGCCGGTGCCGGCCATCCGCGAGAAGCCGCCGTTCCAGCCGAAGCGGACCAGGCAGACTCCTCCTTCGACCCACAGCCCGGCCTCCTCGAGTCTGGAGGCGCACTCGGTCACCGACAGCCCGGAGCTCACCGAGTCGTCGACGATGACGACCGGCTCGCTCGGGTCGATCGGCCCCTCGATGAGCTTCCGCGAGCCGTGCGGCTTTCGCTCTTTCCGCACCAGGAGGCCGCGGTAGCGCCCGTTCGACTGGAGCACGCACGATTGCAGCAGAGGAATGCCGGTGGTGCCGTAGGTGGCGAGCTGACGCCCCTGGAATTGCTCGAGCAACTGCAAGAGGCACTGGCCCGCAAGCTCCGCGCCGCGCGGGGTGAGCGTCACCTTGAGCGAGTCCAGCATCCACCTCGCTGAGGTGCCGTCGCGGGAGAGGACGGGCTGCGTCTCTGAGCGGTAGAGGATGCCGTCGCGCCGGAGCAGATCGAGCAGTGCTTCCCGCTCAGTCGCTCGTGGGGCAGGCAGGTGCAGGGAGGGCGCCCGATCGCCGCGCATGCTCCTGGCCACCTTGCGCGGCGCGGCGTCCCTCATGCTTGGACCTTTTTCCGCCTAGGTGTCGTCGCCCCTCCGGCGGATCGGCCGATTTGGCGCGACCTCGGCGATCGGGCGGATCTCCGGCCGTATCTCGGGGGCCACTTCCGGGATGGGGCGGATCTCTGGACGAATCTCCGGGATGGGCCGGATCTCCGGCGCGACCTCGGGGAGGGGGCGGATCTCCGGACGGATCTCGGGGATGGGCCGAATCTCAGGGAGGGGCCGGATCTCCGGCCGTATCTCGGGGATGGGCCGGATCTCAGGGAGGGGCCGGATCTCCGGACGAATCTCGGGGATGGGCCGGATCTCGGGGAGGGGCCGGATCTCCGGACGAATCTCGGGGAGGGGCCGGATCTCGGGGAGGGGCCGGATCTCCGGACGAATCTCGGGGATGGGCCGGATCTCGGGTCGGATCTCCGGGCGGATTTCCGGACGAATCTCCGGAATAGGCCGAATCTCCGGCCTCGGCGGGCGCGGCGGCCGCGGGGGACGAATCTCCGGAGCCACCTCGGGAATCGGCCGCGGCTTCGGCGGCCGCTTGCCTGGTCTGTCGGGCGCAATCTCCGGGATTGGCCGCGGCGGCCGCTTCTCCGGCCTGCCCGGCTTCGGAATGCTCACCTTCGGCCGCTTCGGCGTGACCGGCTTCTTCGGGCTCTCCGTCCGCGGCTTCTTCGGCAGCTCCCGCGGAAACTTCGGCATGCTCGGGCTCTTGCGAGTGATTTTTGCCATGGACGTCCCCCTGGGCTCCTGTCTGCGTACCAGTCGGTTGTTACCTTGGTCAAATTGTCGCGGCCCGTCCGTCGCGGTTGTGCGCCGCTTTTGTAAGGGACCCTTGCACAGCCTGCGGATTTGTGCACTCCGCCGGGTCCGCCCTCAAAAAAGTCCCACGAAGGGCTGTTTTTCGCCGGCCGCGTCTGCTAGGAGGCGCCTCCCGGCTTTCGTGCACGAAGCCGCTAACGTCCCCTTGAGGGGAGGAGACTCAACGAGAATGCCCGCCAAGAAGACAGCGAAGAAGACCGCGAAGAAGACCACCAAGCGTAAGCCCAATGCCGCCTTCATGAAGCCGCTCCAGCCCTCACCAGAGCTGGCCGCGATTGTCGGCGACAAGCCCATCCCGCGGACCGAGGTCACCAGCCGCGTGTGGGACTACATCAAGAAGAACAAGCTGCAGGATCCCCAGCAGAGGAAGATCATCCACGCGGACGACAAGCTGCGGCCCATCTTCGGCGGCAAGTCGTCGGTCGACATGTTCAAGATGACCGCCCTGGTGGCCAAGCACCTCAGCTAGCGGTTCGTTGATCGTTTCTCCCGAGAGGGCCTGTGCTCCGAAAGGACAGGCCCTCTTTGCTTGCGTCCAGCAGTGGTCGCATCGGAGAGGCGCGCGGTGCGGCACCTCTCGCGGCGGGCTATGCACGCGCCATGGCCGCGCCGAAGGGCGTCGACGAGCTGTTCGACCAGGTGAGGTCCGAGCTCGCCCGCTCCCGGCTCCCCCAGTCCACTTACCGGGTGCAGCTCCACCGCAGCTTCCGTTTCTCCGACGCGCGCGCGGTGGTGCCCTACCTCTCGCGGCTGGGGGTTTCGACCCTCTACTCGTCTCCCTGCCTCGCCGCTCAGCCGGGAAGCACCCACGGGTACGACGTGGTCGACCACACCCGCCTCAACCCCGAGCTGGGCAGCGAGGCCGAGCACGAAGAGCTCTGCGCCGCGCTCGCCGAGCACGGGATGGGGCTCTTGCAGGACTTCGTCCCCAACCACATGGGCATCGAGCGGGGCAATGCCCTGTGGCGCGACCTGCTCGAGAACGGCCCCTCCTCCCGCTACGCCAAGTTCTTCGACGTGGACTGGGACCCGGTGAAGGAGCAGCTCAAGAACAAGGTCCTCCTCCCCATCCTGGGAGACCAGTACGGGGCGGTGCTCGAGCGAGCTGAGCTGAGACTCGCGTTCGCCGACGGCGGCTTCGAGGTGCGCTACCAGGACCTCTCCTTCCCCGTCGCTCCCAGGGCCTACCGCCTGCTGCTGGGACCGGGGCTGGAGGAGCTGGAGCGCACCCTCGGGCGCACGGACCTCGACTTCATCGAGCTGCAGTCCGTCCTCACCGCGGTCGAGCACCTGCCGGCGCGCACCGAGACCGAAGCCGAGAAGGTGGCCGAACGCAGCCGGGAGAAAGAGGTCGTCAAGCGGAGGCTGGCCGCCCTCGCGGAGCGAAGCGCGGCGATCAAGTCCTTCATCGAGTCCAGCGTCGCCACCATCAACGGGAAGGTGGGAGACCCCCGGTCGTTCGACCGCCTCGATGAGGTGCTGAGCGCCTGTTGCCATCGGCTCGCCCATTGGCGAGTGGCGGGGGAGGAGATCAACTACCGCCGCTTCTTCGACATCAACAGCCTGGCGGCCATCCGGGTGGAGGATCCAGAGGTCTTCTCCCACACCCATCAGCTCTTGCTCCGCTGGCTCGGGGAAGGGAAGGTGACCGGGGTGCGGATCGATCACCCCGACGGCCTGTTTGACCCGACCGCCTACTTCCTGGACCTCCAAGAGAGCTTCTTCCTGGAGCGCTGCCGCCGGCGCCTTCTGCCCCGCGCCGATGAGGAGTGGGCAGAGCTCGAGCGGCCGCTCCGGGCACGCTTTCGGGAAGAGGTCCGGTCGGACCCCAATTCGCCGCTCCGGCGTAGCCTGTACGTGGTGCTGGAGAAGATCCAGGGCGGAAGGGAGCGGATCCCCGACGCCTGGGCGGTGCACGGCACCACTGGCTACCGGTTCGCCAACTCCGTCGGGGGCGTGCTGGTGGACCGCGGCCAGGAGCGGGCGATGACCGAGGTGTACCAGCGCTTCGTGGGGCGCTCCTTCGACTACCGGCGGCTGGTGGTCGAGAAGAAGCGGCTGGTGATGAGCGCCTCGATGGCGAGCGAGATCAACGTCCTCGCCCGCGAGCTGAACCGCATCTCGGAGATGAACCGCCACACCAGGGACTTCACCCTGAACAGCCTGCGGAAGGCCCTGGTGGAGCTGATCGCCCTCTTCCCGGTGTACCGGACCTACGTCGACGACTGGCGGCCGGAGGTGGACGAGCGCGACGTCCAGTACATCGAGTGGACCATCGCCCGGGCGAAGCAGGAGGACCCGAGCATCAACGTTTCCATCTTCGATTTCCTCAGAGACGTGCTGCTCCGCCGCTACCCCGAGCACGTCGACGAGCGAGAGCGAAAGGTGATGCTGCGCTTCGCCCAGAAGCTCCAGCAGGTGACCGGGCCGGTGATGGCCAAGGGCGTCGAGGACACCGCGTTCTACGTCTACAACCGGCTCATCTCGCTCAACGAGGTGGGCGGCGAGCCCGAGAGGTTCGGCACCGCGGTGGCTACCTTCCACCTGCGAAACCAGGAGCGGGTGGAGAGCTGGCCGGCGTCGCTGTTGTGCACCTCCACCCACGACACCAAGCGCAGCGAGGACGTCCGCGCCCGGCTGCACGTGCTCTCGGAGCTGCCCTCGGAGTGGGAGGAGCGGGTGCAGGCCTTCTCCCGCCTCTGCCAGCGCCACAAGAGCTGGGTGGAGGAGTGGCTGGCGCCCGATCGGAACGAGGAGTACCACTTCTACCAGACGGTGGTGGGGGCCTGGCCGATGGGCGGGCCGCTTGACGAGGCGGGCCTAGAGAGCTTCCGCCTGAGGCTTCGGGACTACATGCTCAAGGCGGTCCGGGAGGCGAAGGTCAACTCCAGCTGGGTGAATCCGGACCGCGCCTACGAGGCGGCGGTGGAGCGCTTCGTGGAGGGGTGCTTGGATCCCAAGTCGGGCGGCGAGCTGGTCGAGGAGGCGTTCCGCTTCAAGCGACGCATCGAGCGGCCCGGGCAGCTCAACTCGCTCTCGCAGGTGCTGCTCAAGGCCGCCTCTCCCGGCACGGCGGACTTCTACCAGGGCTGCGAGCTTTGGAACCTCTCGCTGGTGGATCCGGACAACCGAAGGCCGGTGGACTACGAGCTGCGGTGGAGGCTGCTCGAGGAGCTGGACCGTGCGGCCGAGCGCGACCGGGAGGGGCTCTGCCGAGAGTTGTTCGCCGAGCTGGACGACGGGAGGGCCAAGCTGTACCTCACCGCCCAGGCTCTTCGGCTCCGGCGGAGGATGGGGGCGCTGTTCAACACCGGCGCCTACCTTCCGCTGGACTTCGGGGGGCCGCGCTCCTCGCACCTCGTCGGCCTCTGCCGCCGCGGGCCGGAGGGGTGGGCGGTGGCGGTGGCGCCCCGGCTGGTGGTCCACCTGCTCAACGGCCGCGGAGGGCTCTCCGGCGCTTTCTCGGGCACCTTCGCCGAGCTGCCCGAGGAGCTGTCCGGGAAGGCCCTGAGGGACGTCTTCACCGGAAGGGCGCACCGCCCCGAGCGGGGAGCGGGCATGAGCCGCCTCATGGCGAGCGAGCTGCTCTCGGCATTCCCGGTGGCTCTTCTCTACGGGGAAGATAGCCTTGAGGGTCGCCCTCCTCTACAAAGAGGGGAATGATTCAAGCCAAGCTCGAAGTTTGGCCCGGAGTGCCCTACCCCCTGGGCGCCACCTTTGACGGGCGGGGCATCAACTTCGCGGTCTACTCCGAGCGCGCCGAGGGCATCGACGTCTGCCTTTTCGATCCGTCCGACTGCTCGCAGGAGGTGGCCCGCTTCCCGCTGATGGACGTCACCCACCACGTCTGGCACCGCTATGTGCCGGGCCTGCCCGCGGGGACGCTCTACGGCTTTCGCGCCAAAGGGCCCTACGAGCCCAAGCGGGGGCTGCGCTTCAACCACCACAAGCTTCTGGTGGACCCCTACGCGAGGGCCATCCACGGGAAGGTGAACTGGAAGGCGCCCGTCCACGGCTACAAGGTGGACTCCAAGGACAAGGAGCGCGACCTCACCTTCGATGACCGCGACGACGCCGCCGGAGTGCCGAAGTCGGTGGTGGTGGCCGACGACTTCGACTGGGGCGACGACAAGCCTCCCGGCCACATCTGGCGCTTCGCCGTCGTCTACGAGCTGCACGTGAAGGGTTTCACCGCCCGGCATCCGGGCATCCCGGAGAAGCTGCGCGGCACCTACGCCGGGCTGGCCCACCCCGCGGCCATCGAGCACCTGACCAAGCTGGGCGTCACCTCGGTGGAGCTGTTGCCCGTCCACGAGGCGGTGGACGACGGCTTTCTGGGGGAGCGGGGCCTCACCAACTACTGGGGCTACAACACGCTTGGGTACTTCGCGCCCGACCAGCGGTTCTGCTCCTCCGGCAGCCACGGCGAGCAGGTGCGCGAGTTCAAGCAGATGGTGAAGGCGCTGCACCAGGCGGGCATCGAGGTCATCCTCGACGTGGTCTACAACCACACCGCCGAGGGAAACGAGCTGGGGCCGACGCTCTGCTTCCGCGGGCTCGACAACCCCACCTACTACTGGCTGATGGCCGACGAGCCCAACCGCTACCTCAACGTCACCGGCTGCGGCAACAGCGTCAACGCCAGCCACCCCCAGGTGGCCAAGCTGATCGCCGACTCCCTGCGCTGCTGGGTGACCGAGATGCGGGTGGACGGCTTCCGGTTCGACCTCGCCACCACCCTCGGCCGCACCGGCAAGGGCGAGTTCGACCGGCGGGCGGCCTTCCTGCAGATCCTCCACCAGGACCCGGTGCTCTCGAGGGTGAAGCTGATCGCCGAGCCGTGGGACCTCGGCCCCGACGGCCACAAGGTCGGCAACTTCCCGGTGCTGTTCGCCGAGTGGAACGACCGCTTCCGGGAAGCCATCCGCCGCTTCTGGAAGGGCGACGAGCGCCAGGCCGCGGAGATCGGCTACCGGGTGACCGGCTCCTCCGACCTCCTCAAGCTCTCCGGCCGGCGACCCACCGCCTCGGTCAACTACGTCACCTCGCACGACGGCTTCACGCTCCACGACCTGGTGACCTACGAGCGCAAGCACAACGAGGCCAACGGCGAGGCCAACCGCGACGGGGCCAACGACAACTACGCCTGGAACTGCGGCGTGGAGGGCGAGACCGACGACCCGGCCATCCAGGCGCTCCGGCAGAAACAGCTGCGGAACCTGATCGCCACCCTCTTCCTCTCCCAGGGCACCCCGATGCTCTGCGCCGGCGACGAGATGGGCCGGACCCAGAAGGGCAACAACAACGCCTACTGCCAGGACAACGAGCTGTCCTGGGTCGACTGGCGGCTCGACGAGCGGAAGTCGCGGCTTTTCGAGTTCACCGCGCGGATGATCCGCCTGCGCAAGGAGCAGCCCGTCCTGCAGCGGCGAAACTTCTTCCTCGGAGCCACCATCGGCGACTCGCGGTTCAAGGACCTGGTCTGGTTCCGGCCCGACGGGGCGGAGATGAGCCCGGAAGACTGGGCCGCCCCCTACCGGAGGTCGCTCGGCTACCTGCTCGGCGGCGACGCCATCGCCTCGAGAGACCCGGAGGGGCGGAGGATCGTCGGCGACACGCTCCTGGTGCTCCTCAACGCCCACCACGAGCCGGTGGAGTTCACCGTCCCCGGCGTGGAGTGGGGCGCCGAGTGGCAGCTCGCCTTGGATACGGCCAAGGAGGTCGAGGCGTCGGGGGCGGTGAAGGCGGGCGCGAAGCTGGAGCTGAAGGGGCGCTCGCTGATGGCGCTCCGGCACCCCGCTTGATGGCCCGCATGACGGCCAAAACGGCTACTGTGCCCGGCCCCGCTTGAGAGGAGCAGCTTGGGAACTGCGGCGCATTGGGTAGCCTTCAACGTAGCGGTGCTGGGGATGATCGCCCTCGACCTCGGGGTCACCCAGAGGAGGGGAGGGATCGTCACCACCAGGGCCGCGGCGGTCTGGTCGGCGATCTGGATCAGCATCGCGGTGGCCTTCGGCGGCCTCATCTGGTGGCACTCGGGGATGAAGCTGGCGGTGCCGTACTTCACCGGGTACGTGGTGGAGAAGGCGCTCTCGGTCGACAACCTCTTCGTCTTCCTGATGGTGTTCGCCTTCTTCAAGGTCAAGCACGAGCACCAGCACCACCTGCTGTACTGGGGGATCCTGGGGGCGCTGATCATGCGGGGGGCGCTGATCCTGGCCGGCACCGCGCTGGTGGCCCGCTTCCACTGGCTTTTGTACGGGTTCGGGGTCTTCCTCACCTGGACCGCCTGGAAGATGGCCTTCTCCAAGGACGACGGAGGGGTGGACCCCGAGCAGAACCGGGTCCTCAAGCTGGCACGGCGCTACCTGCCGATCTCCTCCGGCGAAAGCGGGAAGAAGTTCTTCGTGCGGCAGGCCGGGCGGCTGATGGCGACGCCCCTGTTCCTCATCCTCATCGTGGTCGAGACCACCGACCTCTTGTTCGCGCTGGACTCCATCCCGGCCATCCTCGGGATCAGCCAGGATCCCTTCATCGTCTACACCTCGAACGCCTGCGCCATCCTCGGCCTGCGCTCGCTGTTCTTCCTGGTGGCCTCGCTGATGGACAAGTTCCACTACCTCAAGGTGGGGCTGTCGGTGGTGCTGGCGTTCGTCGGCGTGAAGATGATCGTCGAGACGTTCTTCGACCTGGGCGAGGCGTACCAGACGGAGATGATCCTTGGCTCGCTCGGATTCATCGGGGTGACCCTGACCGCCTCGGTGGTGTTCTCGGTGGTGTGGCCTCCTCCAGGCCCCAACGGCCACCCCTAGGCGAGCGTGCGGGTGGACGGGCGCGACCGCGACCGGCAGGACCGCGAGGATCCGCCCGCCCAGGCCCGCTGAGGCTTGCGCCCGCGCCTCCCGGCTTGAGACATTGCCGGTTCGGATGAAGACCACCACCGAGGGAATCGAGGTGACGGTGACGCCGGAGTACTGGGCAGAGCGCTCGTTGCCCGAGGCCGGGCAGTTCGCCTTCACCTACACGGTGGAGATCGCCAACTTGGGGACCGAGCCGGCGCGGCTGCAGAGCCGCCACTGGGTGATCACTGACGCCGACGGCCGGGTGGAAGAGGTGAGGGGAGAGGGCGTGGTCGGGCAAAAGCCGGAGCTGGCTCCCGGGCAGCGCTTTCGCTACACGAGCTGGGTGATGCTTCGCACCCCCTTCGGCACCATGCGAGGCAGCTACCAGATGGCCCGCCGCTCGGCCGAGCAGTTCGAGGCGCAGATCGGCGAGTTCCCCCTCACGCTTCCGTACGCGCTGCATTGATGAAGGGGCTCTTGCTCGTCAACCTGGGCACGCCCGACGCGCCGCGGGCGCCCGAGGTTCGCCGCTACCTTCGGGAGTTCCTCTCCGATCCGCTCGTCATCGACCTGAGTCCCCCGGCTCGGTGGGCGTTGTTGCAGCTCGTCATCCTGCCATTTCGGCCCTCGAGGTCGGCGGAGGCCTACCGAAAAATCTGGACGGAGGGAGGCTCGCCCTTGCTCGTGCACGGGCGCGCCCTGGCGGAGGCGGTGGCGAAAGAGCTGGCCGCCGAGTACCACGTCGAGCTGGGGATGCGATACGGCAGCCCGTCGGTGTCCTCGGCGCTCGCGGCGCTTCGGGGGAGGGGCGTGGAGGAGTTGACGGTGCTTCCCCTCTATCCGCAGCTCTCCCTCTCCACCACGCAGTCCACGGTGGAGCGGGTGAAGGGGCTGCTCACGAGCGAGTGGCCGGGCGCTCGGGCGAAGTGGGTGCCGCCGTTCTACGCGTCGAGTGGGTTTCTGGACGCCTTCGCGGAGGTCGCCCGGCCGGTGCTCGAGTCTGGCCGGCCGGAGCAGGTGCTGTTCAGCTTCCACGGCTTGCCGGTGCGGCAGCTCCGGCGAATGGATCCGGGCGGGAAGCACTGCCTCTCCTCTCCCTCCTGCTGCGAGCGGATTTCCGAGGCGAATCGCGGCTGCTACCGGGCGCAGGCGTTCGAGACCGCCCGGAGGCTCGCGGTGAGGCTCGAGCTTCCGCCGGACCGCTACGGGGTGTCGTTCCAGTCGCGCTTCGGAGCCAGGTGGATCGAGCCGTTCACGGACGTCCGCATCCGCGCGCTGGCGAGGAGCGGCGTGGGCCGCCTGGCGGTCGTCTGCCCGGCCTTCGTGGCGGATTGCCTGGAGACGCTGGAGGAGATCGGCATCCGCGGGAGGGAGAGCTTCCTCGCCGAGGGGGGCCGGGAGCTGACACTGGTGCCGTCTTTGAACGCGCACCCCGCCTGGGTGCGGGCGGTGGCCGAGCTGGCCCGAAACGGCGGCGAGCCGCTTCAGTAGAGACGGCGCGGTGCGGAGGCCCTGGCCAGCCGGTCCCTGACGGCGAGGCCGACTCCTTCGGGCGGAGGCTCTGGCGCAACGATTACCTCGAAGCCCGCCTGGTCGATCTCCCGCAGCGTGGCGTAGAGCGCCCGGGCGAAGCCGGCCGGATCGGCTGGGACCTGGAAGTGAGCGATCGTGCCAGGCAACTCGCCGCGGCTCGGCGACATCACCGCCACCCGCTTCCCCTGCGCGGCGAGCGCTCGTGCCCTTCGGGCAAGCTCGGCCAGTGGCGCCACCACCAGGCCGGCGCGAGGCGCGTAATGGGACTCCCGCGTGCCGGGAACCCTCACCGCGCCCGCCCCTCGCACTGGCAAGGGTCGCCGGAGCACCCGCTCCAGCTCCTCTCGCGGCACTCCCCCAGGACGGAGGATCGCCGGCTCCTCGGAGGCAAGGTCCACGATGGTCGACTCGACTCCCACCGCGCACGGACCGCCGTCGAGGATGAGGTCCACCTCGTCTCCCAGGTCAGCTCGCACGTGCCCGGCGGTGGTAGGGCTGACTCCGCCGAAGCGGTTGGCCGAGGGCGCCGCCAGGCCTCCACCGAAGGCGTGCAGCAGCTCCAGCGCCAGCGGGTGGGCAGGGACGCGCAGGGCCACCGTCTCCTGTCCGCCGGTGACCGCGTCCGAGGCCCGGCCGGTTCTGGGCAGCACCAGGGTCAGCGGCCCCGGCCAGAACGCCTTCGCGAGAGCCTGCGCCTCCTCAGGGACGCGGCTCGCCCAGGCTCCGAGCGCCGGCGCGCCGGGCAGGTGGACGATGAGCGGGTGGGTAGCCGGCCGGCCCTTCACGGCGAAGATGCGCCGCACGGCCAGCTCGTTCTCCGCGTCTGCGCCGAGGCCGTAGACCGTCTCCGTGGGGAAGGCGACCAGCCCGCCCCGCCGGAGGATCTCCACCGCCCTCGCGATCAGCTCGTCGGTCACGCCGCGGAATCGTGGCCATCGCGCGGCCTGGGGGCGAGGCTGAGCGCGTAGAAGATGCCTCCGAGCGCCCCGAGCGTCCCGGCGACCGCCGGGTTGCAGAGGGTGCGTCAGGCCACGCCTGTCAGGGCGAAGAGCTGGGTGGCGACCAGCAGGCCCACCGCCCCGAGCACGGCTCCGATTCCGACCCTCGCCAGCTTCCCGATCGCTTGCTTCACTCCGCAAGAATGCCAGCTACCCGGGGCGCGGAGCAAACGCCGCAAGCGGGAAGTGCGAGGCCTCCGCGTGCGTAAATAGGGTGAGTCTCCGCGTGCCTTCTCGATGGCTACGGTGACCGGGCGGGCCTGGCTTTGTTGGCCGCGACCGCGCGCCGGCTGATTCGCGATTCGCTCGACGCCGATCTGCTCGGCAACCTGCAGGAGGCCAGGCGCTTTGTCACCACACCCGCCGAGGCAGCGGTTCTGTGCCGCGTCGCGCGTGCCGGCGAGAAGGACACGCGGGTCGGCATTCGAGCTGCGCCTGCCCCTGGTCAGCGAGCCGCTGCGCAGCCGGACACCGGCTGTGGAAGAGGCGGGGCTCACCGATCGGTGGTGAGATGGCCCGGTGCTTCGCGCGCTCCTCGTCAGCTCGGATGGCCGGCTGCGGTCGGGCTGGGCGATCTGCGTGTTCGCAATCACCGCGCTGGCGGTGGGCGGTCCGCTCGTTCTCCTCATCCAGCTAGCCGGCTTCGTGCCCGAGCGGTGGGCCGTGGACGAGCCGCGCTTCGGAGCGCAGTCGGGCGCCTTTCTGCTAGCGGTGCTGGCGGCGACCGCGGCCGGCTGCCTGGCAGTGCGCCAGCCTTTTGTCTCCGCCGGACTCGGCGGCCCTCGGCCCCTCAAGCGGTTGCTCGCCGGCGCTGGCATCGGGGCCGGTCTCGTCGGCCTGGCCTCCGCAGTGCCGGCGCTCGTCGGCCGAGGTGAGTTCGAGCTGTCCGTCGCGCCCCCGCCCGTGCTCTTGAAGTCCGCGCTGAGCCAGCTCGCCGCGCTTGGGCCCAGCTCGATCGCCGAGGAGATCGCCCTGCGGGGCTTCGTCCTCCAGCAGCTCGTCCGCGGCACCAACCGGCCGATCGCCGTCGGGGCTACCAGCGCGCTGTTTGGCCTGGGGCACCTGGACAACCCGAGCGCCGGTTGGCTCGCCCTCGCCAACATCACCCTGGTCGGCGTCTGGCTGGCGGCGCTGACCCTTCGCTCCGGCTCGCTGTGGCTCGCCATCGGTGCGCACGCGAGCTGGAACTGGTTCGAGGGCTTCGTCTTCGGCCAGCCGGTGAGCGGGCTCGCACCGGGGCCCTCGCTGTTCTTGCATCGCGCGCTCGATGACGGCGCCTGGACCGGCGGCTCCTTCGGGCCAGAAGCCGGAGGGCCTGCCTGCGCTCTGCTGCTCGCGGCGATCGCCCTCTCGCTCGTGCTTCCCTGGCCGCGCCGGGGCCCCGATGCGGCTCGGGGTGGAGGGGGCCGGGAAGATCCTGGAGAAGCCGGCCCGCAGGAACAGCCGCGGGGTGGTGAATGAGCCATCACGACCGGTGAAGCCCAAGGCTCGCCGCCCGGCCCCCGCCGCTTCCCTGCCGGGTGCGCCGCTTGGGCGCCCGCAAACGCCGCGGCCTCACTCGTCGTACAATGCCGGAGGTGCCGGCCACAGCGAGGTGAAGCATGCGGCAGTCTTCCATCGCTCTCTTCTCGGTCGGGGCCTTGCTGGTCGCCTCGGCAGGCTGCGACTGCGGGCCGAAGGTGAACGCGGATGGTGACGGCGGCTCCTCCGACGGCGGCGGAGGGGGTCAAGGCTCCGGCGGGGGAGGTGGCTCCGGAGGCGGCACCGGAGAGGACGGCGGCTTCAACCCCGACGCGGCCTGCGCCCGCGTGAGCGCCGAGGCCACCCTGGCCAAGAAGCCGGTCGACATCATCTTCGTCATCGACAACTCCGGCAGCATGACCCTGGAGATCATCGGCGTCGAGGACAACATCAACACCAACTTCGCCCAGATCATCGCCGCGAGCGGGCTCGACTACCGAGTCATCATGCTCTCGGAGCACGGCAGCGCCACCGCCGACCAGTCCATCTGCATCCGGGCCCCCCTCTCGGGCAACGCCAGCTGCTCACCTCCGCCGAGCCAGCCGGCCAACACTGCCAACTTCTTTCACTACAGCACGCCAATCGCCAGCACCAACTCGCTGCGGAAGATCCTCACCACCTACAACGCGCCCGACCTGTACAACCTGGCCCCCAGCGGCTGGTCGCAGTGGCTCCGCGCCGACGCGGTGAAGACCTTCGTGGAGATCACCGACGACAACGAGACCGGCATCACCTCCCAGGCGTTCGAGACGCAGCTGTTCGCCCTCACGCCCAAGATGTTCGGGGACGCCCAGGCCCGGAACTACCTGTTCCACTCGATCATCGGAGTGGCGGCCAAGCCCAACCCATCCGACGCGTACCAGCCGGGCGAGCCCACGGTGCCGTCCTTGTGCCCGAGCGCAGTGAACGCGGGCCTCACCTATCAGGCGCTGAGCAAGACCGTGGGAGGGCTGCGCTTCCCGGTATGCGATCCGAGCAGGTACGGCACGGTGTTCCAGACCGTCGCCCAGGGGGTGGTGAAAGGCGCCCAGGTGGCCTGCGACTTCGCCATTCCTCCGCCCCCGGCGGGCTATTCGCTCTCGAACCGGATCTACGTCGAGTACTCGCCGAGCGGGGGCGGCGCGCCACAGCTGTTCAACCAGGTCGCCTCGCTGCAGGCCTGCGCGAGCGCCTCTTTCTACGTGGAGGCGGGGCGCGTCATCCTCTGCCCGGACGCCTGCACCGCGGTGAAGGCGGACCTGGCCGCCAAGGTCAACGTCTTCTTCACCTGCGAGCCGAGCGGTATCAACTGAGGCGGGTTCCCCAACCCGGCCGGTTGCGCCCGAGGATGTAAGACGCTACCTTACTAGGCGATGAAGACGACTCTCTCATCCAAGGGCCAGCTCGTTCTGCCGGCAGGGATCCGCCGGCAAGACCGCATCGAGGTCGGCGACGAGTTCGAGGTCGAGCGCGTCAGGCGTGGAGAGTACCGGCTGGTGCGCCGCGCCGCGCTGAACGAGGGCCTGGTCGACTGGCTGCTCGCCTGTCCGGAGAAGGGCTACTTCTTGCCGATCGAGTCCGAGTCGACCGACACCCTGTGAGTTACCTGGTCGATGCCAACGTGCTGAGCGAGGCCACCCGCCCGCAGCCCGCGGTGGGAGTCGTGGACTGGCTGCGCGAGAACGAGCGCGAGTTGGTAGTCGACCCGATCATCTTGGGCGAGGTCCGCTTCGGCGTCCTGCTCTTGCCCAGGGGGAGGCGGCGCGAGCGCCTCGACCGGTGGTTTGGCGGCGTGGTGAGGCGGCTACACTGCGTGCCGTGGACCGCAGACACCGGCCTGCGCTGGGCCGAGCTCTTGGCATCACTGCGCGCTTCCGGGCGCGCGATGCCTCTCAAGGACAGCCTCATCGCGGCCACCGCGCTCGCTCACCGCCTGAAGATCGCGACCCGCAACCGCGCTGATTTCGAGGCGGCCGGAGTACAGGTAATCGACCCCTTCGCCCTTTAACGTTCGAGTCGGGTCGCATTCGCAGGCTCGTGGACCAGCCCGGCGGGCGCCCGGTGCAGCCGCTGTTGCACCCCGAGTTGCCGATCGTCTTGACAGATCGCCCCGGCCGTTCAATCTACGGCCCCCTTTCTTGCGAGCGAGCTGATGATCCAGGTCGAAGGGTTGACGAAGTACTACGGCGAGCGCGCCGCGATTCGCGACCTCGCCTTCACCATCGAACGCGGTGAGGTGATTGGCTTTCTCGGCCTCAACGGCGCCGGGAAGACCACCGCGCTGAAAATCCTGGGCTGTGTGCTCTTGCCCACCGCGGGGAAGGCCCTGGTGGACGGGTTCGACGTGGTGCGCGACCCGCACGAGATCCGAAAGCGCATCGGCTTCTTGCCGGACCTGCCCCCGCTCTACGACGAGATGACCGTCGGCGGGTACCTGTCCTTCGTGGCCCAGCTCCGCGGGGTGCCCACCTCGGAAGCCCGCGCCCGGGTGGTGGAGGTGCAGCGGCAGACCGCCCTCGAGGAGGTCGACCGGGAGCTGATCGGCCGGCTCTCCCACGGCTTCCGGCAGCGGGTGGGCGTGGCCCAGGCAATGGTGCACAAGCCGAAGCTGCTCATCCTCGACGAGCCGACCGCCGGGTTGGATCCCAAGCAGATCGTCGAGATGCGCGCGGTGATCCGCGGGCTCAGGCAGTCGCACACCGTGCTGGTGTCCAGCCATATCCTCTCGGAGCTCAGCCAGATCTGCGACCGGCTGCTCATCATCCAGGACGGGGAGATCGTCGCCCAGGGCACCGAGGAGGAGCTGGCGCGCCGCTTCGGCGGCAGGGGTGCGGTGGAGGTGGAGGTCCGCGCCGCGGGAGTGGCGGCGGCGGCGGCACTCAAGAAGGTCGCGGGAGTGGCCGGAGCGGAGGTGGTGCGCGAGTCGGCGGGAGTGGCGGTGCTCAGGGCGGAGGCCCCACCCGATGCCAGGCCGGCCATCGTCCGCGCACTGGTGGCGGCGGAGATGGATGTGCTGAGGGTCGACCGCGCGGTGGAGAAGCTGGAGTCCATCTTCCTCAAGCTCACCGAAGGAAAGGAGGCCGCCTGATGCGAACGGTGCTCCTCATCGCCCGGCGCGAGCTGGCCGCATACCTGAGGACCATGAGCGGGTACGTGATCATCGCGGGGGTCCTCTTCATGGAGGGCCTGGCGTTCAACGCCTTCGCCCTCTACGGCGCCGGGAAGAAGTCCTCGGACATCCTGGCGGACTTCTTCTACTGGTCGAGCGGACTGACCATGTTCTGCGCCATCCTGCTCTCGATGCGGCTGTTGGCCGAGGAGCGGCAGACGCGCACCATCGAGCTGCTCTACTCCTCGCCCATCCGCGACGAGGAGATCGTCCTCGGGAAGTTCCTCTCCGCCCTGGGCTTCCTCGCCTTCTTCCTCGTCTCCACTTCCTACATGCCGGCGCTGGTGATGGCCTACGGCAAGGTGTCGCTCGGCCACGTCGCCTCGGGCTACCTGGGCCTGTTCCTGGTAGGCAGCGCCACCCTCGCCATCGGCACCTTCGGCTCCTCGCTCACCAAGAGCCAGGTGCTGGCGGCGATCGTCTCGGGGGTGATCGCGGTCTCCCTCACCATCTGCTGGCTGCTCTCGCGGGTGACCGAGCGGCCGTTCTCGGAAATCTTCATGGAGGCCTCTTTCTACGGGCACTTCAAACCCTTCGAGCAGGGGCTGGTGCACCTCAAGCACGTGGTCTACTTCGTCGCCGTCACCTACGTGGGGCTGTTCTCCGCCACCAGGGTGCTCGAGGCGAGGAGGTGGCGCTGATGCGCGGGCCGAGCTACCTGGTCTCCCTCTGCCTCGCCGCCGGGCTCCTTTTGGCCTTCCTCGGCGAGCGGGTGGTCAACCCCGGGACCACCCGGCTGGTGCTGGACGGGATCGGGCTCGCGCTTTTGGTGCTGGCGCTCTCGCTCCGCACGGTGCGGCTGCGCTCCGCCGAGGGCGAACGAAAGGCCGTGGAGCGGGCGCTGCTCGGGTTGGGCATCACCGCCCTCGCCTCGCTTGCCATCTACTTCGCCCAGTCGGACCTCCTCGCCAAGCTGGACGGCCGCTCGCTGGCCCAGGACTGGCCGAAGCTCTCCGGCGCGCTGGGAGCGCTCTGGCCCGCCCTGATGGCCGGCTCGCTGTTGCCTTCGGCGCTGATGGAGCTTTCCTACGCCGCGATGGCCCGCGCGCCCCAGGTGGAGTCGGGGCGGGTGCGGGATGCGATGCTCTCCGGCCTGGCCCTGGCGGCGGTGCTGGTGCTCGTCTTCTCCATCGTCTTCGTGGCCTCCGAGCGGGATCACAAGTGGGACCTCTCCTACGCGCGGGCGGCCAAGCCGGGAGAGGCAACCCGGCGCATCGTCGCCGCGCTCGACGAGCCGGTCTCCGCGGCGCTCTTCTTCCCACCCGCCAACGAGGTGGCGGAGCAGGTGAAGGCCTACTTCGACGAGCTCCGGAAGGAGTCTCCCAAGCTCTCGGTCGAGAGCTACGACCATGCGCTGGATCCGGGGAAGGCCAAGGAGCTGGCCGTCTCCGGAAACGGGGTGGTGGTGCTCGCCAAGGGTAGCCGGAGGGAGCAGCTCTTCGTGGGGCAGGAGCTGGAGAAGGCGCGCACCAACCTCCGGAGCCTCGACCAGGACGTGCAGAAGCGGCTCCTGGTGGTGGCGCGCTCCCGGAAGACCATCTACCTCACCGCCGGCCACGGCGAGCGCGCCGAGTCTCCTTCCTCGAGCACCGACCAGCGGGCGACGGTGCGGTTGCTCCGCGAGGAGCTGAGGGCGCAGAACTACGAGCTGCGCTCGCTCTCGGTGGCCGAAGGACTGGGCAGCGAGGTGCCCAAGGACGCGGCGGCGGTGCTGGTCCTGGGGCCGCAGAGCGGGCTGCTCCCGGGAGAGGGGGAGGCGTTGAAGGCGTACTTCGAGCGAGGCGGGAGGCTCCTCTTGGCGCTGGATCCGGAGGCGGGCCTCGATTTCAAGGAGCTGCTCTCTCCGCTCGGGCTGACCTTCACTCCGCAGCAGTTGGCCTCGGACGTGGCCCACGCCCGCAAGGCGTTCCAGCCCTCCGACCGGACCATCATCGGCACCAACTCCTACTCCTCCCACCCCTCGGTGACGGCCAACGGGCGCATGGGCAACCCGATGTACCTGATGGGCGCCGGCGCTCTCGAAGAGCTGGCCGGCCGGCCCACCGAGCTGGCGGTGGACTTCTCGGTGCGGGCCCACCACTCCACCTGGAACGACAAGAACGGCAACTTCAACCACGACCCGCCGGAGGAGACGCGGAAGAGCTGGGCGGTGGCGGCGGCGGTGACCAGGAGGCCCAAGGGCAGCGCCAGGCCCGAGGAGGAAGGGCGCGCCATCGTCTTGGCCGACTCCGACGCCCTCGCCGACGAGGTCTTGACCTCCGCCCGGGTGCGCGGCAACCCCGAGTTCGCCCTGGACGGCCTCAAGTGGCTGCTCGGCGACGAGGCGATCGCCGGCGCCACCAACACCGAGCAGGACGTCCCCCTCACCCGCACCCGGACCCAGGACGTGGCGTGGTTCTTCTCCACCGTCTTCATCGCCCCGGCCGTGGTGCTGACCGCCGGCTTGCTGGTGCGCCGGCGCGGCCGGCCTTCGGCGTCTCCCAAGGGAGGCACTCCATGAGGGCCCGCGGAGCGGCAGTGCACGGCGCCCTGGCGCTTTTGGGGCTGGGGGCGGCCTACCTCACCTGGCAGCGCGCCCCGGAGGAGTCCCAGGGCGACGCGGTGGTGATCGACGCGAAGAAATCCTCGCTGGAGCGAATCCGCTACCAGACGGACCTCCGCTGGATCGAGCTGTCCCGCCACCTGGATGGGCCCTCGCCGGTGGTGTGGGTTCGCTCGGGTCCTCTAGAGCAGCCGCCCAAGGCCGAAGCCGACGCCGGAGTCCCGGACGCCGGCGCGCCCGACGGCGGGCTCGTCTCAGCGGCGAAGCCCCCTCCCCCAGAGAAGCCCAAGGAGCTTCGCGGCAACGAGCGCGCAGACAAGGTCTTCGACCGCTTCGCCCCGCTCAAGGCCGCGCGCGCCCTCGGGGCGCTGCCCCCCGATAAGCTCAAGGAGCTGGGCCTCGACTCGACGCCCCGCTCGCTCGAGGTGACCTCCACCAGCGGCGGCAGGCGCTTCAAGGTGGCGGTCGCCCAGATGGGGATGGCGCCCTACCTCGAGGACGAGCGCGACGGCAACGTCTACCTCCTCTCCAGCGTGCTCCTGTCGGATCTGGATCCCTCCTCGCAGCAGTTGGTGGACCGGCGGCTGCACGCCTTCAAGCCCAGCGAGTTCGACGCCCTCGTATTGAAGGCGGGCGACAAGCAGCGTGAGCTCGTCCAGACGAAGGCGGAGGTGCCCGGCGGAGCGCAGCTCGCCCCCAAGGCCGCGCCGGACAAGCCTGACGAGTTCGCCCGCAACTGGCACGAGAAGGTGTGGTCCCGGCTGGTGGTGAGCGAGCTGTTGAGTCGCGGGGAGCAGCCGAAGTCCGGGGAGCCGAAAGTGGAGCTGCGCATCGACTACTTGGCCCGGGGAAAGCCGCTGGGTTGGCTGGAGCTGGCCCGCGGCCAGGGCGCCGAGCTTTGGGCGCGGAGCGAGCTGACCGCGAGCTGGGTCTCGCTCTACGCCGGGGCGGAAGAGGTGCTCGCGGAGGGCGAGAAGGTCGCCGCCGGGCAGTGAGGCTCAGCCGGTGGCGGCGGCCGGCTCCTCCTTCCGCTCCGCCTGTTCCGCGGGCAGGCGGATGAAGAAGGCCGTTCCGGCTCCCGGGGAGCTCTCCACCCGTATCTCCCCTTTGTGGTGGGCGATGATGCTGTTGCTCACCGAGAGCCCGAGCCCGGTGCCCTTCCCCTTCGGCTTGGTGCTGAAGAAGGGCTGGAACAGCTTCTTGCGGACCTCCTCGGCCATCCCCTGGCCGGTGTCGTGCACCTCGATGAGCACGCCGCCCTCGGCCGGCCGGGTGTTCACCTCCAGCCGCTTCTCCTTGCAGGACTCCATCGCCTGGTTGGCGTTCATCATCAGATTCAAGAGCACCTGCCTGAGCTGGTTGTTGTTGCCGCGGATCTTCGGCAGGCCCTCGGCGAGCTTGGTCTCCAGCTTCACTCCCGCGATCTGAAGTTGGTGCGCCACCAGGCGAACCGCTCCCATCACCACCAGGTTGGGCTCGAGCGGCTCCATCTCCACCTTCTGCGGGCGGGCGAACTCGAGCAAGTTCTGCAGGATGCCGTTCGCCCGCTGGGCGTCGGACTCGATGAGGCCGAAGTACTCCTGCGCCTCCTTGAGCGTGGTCGAATCGGCCCCGAGCTGCGCGAAGCCCACGATGCCCACCATCGGGTTCTTCACCTCGTGGGCCAGCCCGGCGGACAGCTCGCCGATGGCGGAGAGCTTCTCCGATTGGATGAGCTGCTGGTTCTTCTCTTCCAGGGCGCGCTCGCGCTCGGAAAGCTCGCGGCTCATCTTGTTGAAGGCCTCCGCGAGGGCGCCGATCTCGTTGTGGCTGGTGACCGGCACCTCGATGCCGAACTCGCCCCGGGAGATCCGCGCCATCTGCTCTTCCAGGCGCCGGAGCGGCGCCGACAGCCGGCGCGAGAAGAAGATGCTGGCAAACAACGCCACCGAGATGACGAAGAGCGCGAAGAGGAGCGAGCGGGTGGTCATCTGCTGCGAGGCGCGCATGGCCTCTGCCTTCGGCACCTCCACCACCACCGAGAGCCTTCCCGGATCCACCCGGGCGAACGAGCCGATCACCGCGCTCCCCTGGTGGTCGAACTCCCTCGCCCCGCGAGGGCCCTTGGCCTCGATGGCGTCCCGCACCACCGGCACCCCACTCAGGTCGGCGTGGTCGATGACCTTCGCCGGGTCCGGATGCACCAACACGGTGCCTCGCGCATCGACCAGGTAGACCTGGTAGAGATCGGAGCGGCCGAAGATCCGCAGCAGGCGGTCGGGCCGCAGGTCGGCGAGGACGATCATCTGCCCATCGGGGCTGGCGGCCCCGAGCCGGAGCAGGGCCAGGTCGGGAGAGAGGCTGGCGTTCTGCAGGGCGAAGCGCTCGGCGGCGAGTGCCTCCGTCGGCGCGGGGGTCTGCCGCCGCGCCTCCTCGAGCTCCGCCTCGGTGAGGTTCAGCTCGCCCAGCCGATCGCGATCCAGGTAGCGATAGGTCCGCGAGAAGGCCTGGGCCTCGGGGCTGCGCCGCCAGATCTCCAGCGAGAGCACGTCGGTGTCGGTGGAGAAGAGGGCGCGGGCATGCCTGTCGGGAGTGGCCTCGCCCGCGGCCTGGGCGGCGGCCTGCTCCGCGCCCAGGTAGAGCAGCTTCTCCACCAAGCTGGTGAGGCCGGCGCGCACCTCCTCCGAGAGGGTACCCGCGAGCAAGGAGTTGACGTCGTAGATGGAGGCGAGCTTGTCTTCCGTCACCAGACGCGTGGCGAGGTAGACATGGACTGCCACCGCCGCCACCAGCAGCGCGCCCATGAGCCCGACGATCTGATAGCGGATGGAGACTCTCACGTTCCGCGCGGAGTCTCGCAGAGGCGTTTCCCTGGGTCGAGCGCGCTCACAGCTCCACGCCGTACCCCACCGCGAGGTTGAGGCCGCCGGTGCGCAGCCTCGCCAGCGAGGCGTCCAGACCGCCCATGAGCAGCCCCAGCTCGGCCGAGAGGGCGCCGTTGCCGACGCGGCGCCTGCCTCCGAGGACTGCGTGGGCTCCCGCCACCGGGCGCAGCTCGAAGCTCTCGCCCAGCTCTAATTTGGCGAGCTGCACCGAAGGGCCCAGGCCCGCGTACAGCTCCACTGGCTCGAGGGGCATCGCGTAGAGGGCGAGTGCGGAGAGGGGGGCGACCTGCGCGCTTGCCTGGACGGGCGCGGGCAGCCCGGCGGCGATCTCCGCCCTGCCGCCGTACAGGCCGGCCCGGACCGACAACAAGAGCCGGTCGGACAACGCCCCGGTGCGGTAGGTGACGTCGGCGGAGAAGTAGGGCGAGGAGAGCGCGCCCAGGTTGCTGTTCCAACCGACTCGCGCTGCCGCGCTGAGGCGGCGCACCCCGCGGGTCAGCGGCACCCGCGCCACGACGGCGAAGTCCCGCTCCCGAATCCTCAGGGAGTCCTCCCCGGCCTCCGGGAGCTCCCCGGGCGGGCGGTAGCCGATCTCGTAGCCTTCTTCTGACTCGGTGACCTTCTCCACCGAGCCGTGGGTGGCAGTGGCCTCCGGCGAGGCGCCGCGGACCGGCCGTCCTCTCGAATCCAAGAGGTGGAGGTGGAGTACCGCCAGCGAGGCAGAGCCAGCCTCCGGCGGCGCGGCGGGGCGAGCCAGCACGGCCTGCTTGATGGGCGGCACACCCAGCCAGAAGCTCGTCGGTGCGCTCCACTCGCCCGCTGCCCCTTCGGCGTCCACCGCGCGCAGCCGGAACGCGTGCTCTCCATCGGCGAGGTCCGCCACCGGAAGCGGAGAAGCCTTCGCGGTCCGCGTCGCCGGCTCACCCTCGGACAGCGGGCCAACTGAGACCTCGTAGGACGCCGCTTCCGGCACCGGCTCCCACCCGAGGGACACCTCTTCGGAACGAGGGAGCACCGCCTCCGGCGGCGGCGAAGTTGCGCGGGGTGCCGGCAGCGGCGTGAGCAGCACCGCCTGGAGCGAACGAGCCTCCGAAGCTGCCGAGCGCAGCCCCGACGAATCGATCGCCAGCACCCGCCAGTGATGGGTGCCGGCCTCGGGGGGAGCAATCGAAATCGACGAGGCCCGGGCTCGCTCCACCTGCGGGTCTTGGAAGGAAGAGTCCTTCGAGAGCTGGACCTCGTACTCCGCCGCTTCCGGCACTGCGGTCCAGCGCAGCTCCAGGGCGGGAATCGCCCTTCGGCTCGCCACCGTTGCGCCGTCGGCTGGACCGAGCAGAGAGGGCCCCGGCAAGCGCACCGCGAAGGAGGCGGCCGGGCTCCACTCCCCCGCGGCGCCCTGCGCGTCGACGGCGGCCACCCGGAAGGCGTACTCACCGGGTGCAGGCGGGGAGTAGGCGAAGGCGGAGCCGGGCGAAGAGAAAGGGGAACGCCTTTCGGAGCCTTCCTTCCACACCTCAGTCTTGTAGCCCGCGGCGCAGGGCAGCTCGCCCCAGGAGAGCATCACCGAGGTGGCACTCCGCCTCTCGCCGGGTACCGGAGGCGCCCAAACCGCACCCGGCAGGGGGCGGGGGCGTGGAGCCCCCAGCGCCACCCGGAAGCTCCTCGATTCGCCGGAAGCGGTGGCGCGGCCTGCGAGGTCCGTCCCGCTCGCCCGCCAGTAGAAGGTTCCGGTGGCGGTGAGGGGGAAGTCCGCGCGGGCCGTGGTGCTCCTCCGTTCGGCGAGGCGCGAGGTGAAGCGCGCATCCGAGGCGACCTCGAAGAAGTACTCCTTGAGGAAGCGCGAGGACTCGACGGTGAGCTGCACCGAGCGGGCGCTCTCCGAGCAGGCCACCACTTCGCCATTCGCCGGAGCCACCGGGCTGGGGGCGGCGGCGGCCGGGGCGATGGTCTGGGGCGCGCTCCACTCGCCGAGGCGGCCCTCCGCGTCGATGCTGCGGACCCGCCAGTAGTAGGTCACCGCGGGTAGCTCTTCCCACCGGTGGCCCGCCGTCTCCACCGCGGTGCGGAGCACCACTTGCTTGAAGCCGCTGTCCCGGGCGATCTCCAGCTCGTAGCGGGCTGCCCCGGGGACCGCCTTCCAGCGCAGGGCCACCCGCGCGGTCTGGGCATAGGCCCCCAGGCCGATCAGCACGCTGAGGAGGAGCGTCAGTCCACCGAGGCCCACCCGTGAGCGATCTGGTTTCGCGCGCCGCATCTACTCTCCGCTCGAGGCGTCCGGCTCGAGCTCGATCTCCGGATTCAACAGCTCCGGTGCGGCGGGCAACGCCTTGTGGATCAGCCGGAAGCCCAGCGCCTTCGAGAAACTCGATTCGCCGCGGAGCTTGTCCTCCACCCGGACTCTCCACAGGTAGTGACCCTCGGGAAGCGGCTCCTCGAGCAATAGCTGCGGCTGGTTGGCAAGCTCGGAGAGCACGGTCTGTTCGAAGTCGTCCGAGGAGGAAACCTCCACCCGGTAGCCGGCAGAGCCCTCCACCTTTGTCCAAGCGAAGAGCACCGGGTGCTCCGGGGTGGCCCAGACGATCTCCTCCTTGGCGGGGGAGAGCGGAGTGGGAGGCAAGTCCTCGAGGATGGTGAACCGGCGCGCCTCGGAGATGGGCTGCCCGTCCTCATCGACCAGCCGCCACCAGAAGATGCCGGGGGAGACTTGCGTGAACAGGTGCGTCCCCGAGCTGGCCGGCGCGGAGTGGACGATGAACCCGAAGCCGCGGTCGCGCGCTACCTGCAGCGTGGCGCCTTCGGCGACGTCGCGGTGGACCCAGCCCAGGGCCAAAGGTGGCGGGCTCCCACGGAAATACACGCGGCCGTTCCTGGCGGGAGCCACCAGCTCCACCTGCAGCGCCCTCGGCTCCGACCAGCGGCCGTCGGCGCCCGCCATCGCCGCCTGCTTCTCGCGAACCGTCTGGGCCCCGCCCGCGCCCTGCACCCGGGCCGCGCCGGAGAAGACGTCGACCCGCGCCTGCCCCACCTGGAGATCCACTCGCGCCTGGGTGTCTCCCTGGAGGGAGGCGAGGCCGCGCTCGCTTTCGATCGCCATCCCGGACTGCGAGGTGGCGCCGGTGACGCTCCCCTTCTTCAGGCCGACCCGGTTGGGTGCCCCGCCCCCCGGCCGCTGCAGCACCACCAGGGAGTTCTCGTCGACCTCCAGCGACGAGCCGTCCACGAAGCTGATGCTCGCCGAAGCGCGGGGAGGCACGAAGATGGAGTCCCCATCGTGCACCGCCGCGCCGGTGCGGATTTCCTCCCAGACCAGCGTGCGGGCGAGCCGGCGCCGCACCTGAGAGGTGGTGAAGGAAACCTCCGCGATCGCCGGACCTGCCTCTTCCGCGCCGCCTGGTTGGCCCGTGCGGGCGAGCAAGGCCCCCGAGCCGGCCGCCACCAGCACCGCGGCGGTGGCGAGCAGCGCGTCACGGTCCCGGAAGCGGGGGGCGAGAGCGCCGGCCCTGGGCTCGCCTTGCATGTCAGCGCGAGGGCTGCCCCAGCCCCTTGGCGACGCCGATGGCGGCATCGCAGGTGCCGAGGATGTCGAGGATGCCGAACGGCTTGGTGACGTAGGAGAAAGCGCCCAGGTCCTGGGTGGTGTGCTTGGTCTCCGGCGTGGGGAAGCCGGTGATCACGATGGCCTGCAGCCTCGGGTACTTGGTGCGCGCCAGCCTCAGCACCTCCAGCCCGTCGATGCCGGGGAGGTTCTTGTCGCTGATCAGCAGGTCGAAGGGTTGCTTGGCGAGCTGCTCCAAGCCCTCCTCGCCGGTCTCCACCAGGACTACCTCGTGGCCGGCCCGGGTGAGGACTCGTTCGAGCAGAAGACGCGCGGACTTCTCGTCGTCGATGACCAGGATGCGGCCGGGAATCTTCGCCGTGAGTTGCACTTCCCCTCTCCGTGAGCTGGGCCGGGGAAGCATATCCCCAAATGCCCGCGGTCGCCCCCGGTCTTCGGCCTCAAGTGTGCGCTGGCCGGACCCGCTCGAGGTTGAGCCGGATGTTGGCGAAGCTGTAGGGCGGCCAGGGGCCGGTGTAGCGGAAGGTGAGCTCGCGGAGCCGCTCTCCCAGCTCCCTCACCTGCCGGTCGAAGGCCTTCTCCCGCTCGCGGGAGACCAGGAAAGCGGCGTTGATGATCATCTTTTCCCCCAGCAACTTGCGCGAGCGGGCCGCCACCGACACCGGCCGGAGCGCTCCGAAGATGTCGCGCGCGTAACGCTCGGACCTCGCGTGGAGCGTGGCCTCGAGCAGGCGGCCGTACTGGGTGCGGGCGAAATAGGTGGAGCCTTTCTGATGGGAGATCTCCGAGCGCAGCCGGCGGATGGCAGGGTCCTCGGATTCGATCTCGCGGATGATCTCCTCCCGGTCCCAGAGCACTTTCAGGCCCAGCTCGAGCTTGTCCTTCATCTTCGCCAGCACCTCTCCGAAGGCGTCGTGGGCGCTGCGCAAGAGGTCGAGGACTTCCTTTCGAGACCGGAACACCGACCCGAAGGCCAGCGGCAACACGGTGCGCCGGGCCATCACCGCCTCGGTGACGCGCTGGTGGGCGAGCACGTTCTCGCGGGTGGGCTCGAGGGCCCGAGGGACGTCGGAGACCACCGCCACGAGCTGCTGGTATGGCACCGTGAAGACCCCGGAGGGCGTCTGGCCGATGCCGATCCGGCCCATCTCGAGGGGTTCGCCTTGGGGGGCGATGCAGTAGACGTACTTCCCGCCGCGGGCGGGCGGCCGGTGCGGGGCGGCCTTGTGGCGGGGCGGCTTCCGGCTGGCGTGGGCGGTGGCCATGGAGGTCAGCTCCGCCTCGCCCTGGGCGCCGCCGGTCCGGCGTCCAGCATCCGCCGAACCTCGGCCACCAGCGCGTCGGGCAGGCACGGCTTGGTGACGAATCCGTCGCAGCCGGCGGCCTTGGCGCCCTCCGAGAAGCCCGCCAGGGCGTGGCCGGTCAGGGCCACCACGGGAATGTGGCGGGTGCGGGCGTCGGACTTGAGGCGGCGGGTCGCCTCCCAGCCGTCGAGGATGGGGAGGGAAAGGTCCATCAAGACCAGGTCCGGCCCCAAGGCGAAGGCGCGCTCCAGGGCCTCCGCGCCGTTGCGCGCCTCCGCTACGCGGAAGCCGGAGAACTGGAGGTACTCGCAGTACATCTCCCGTGCGTCCGCGTAGTCTTCCACCACCAGCACCAGCGGCGCCCTCGCACCCGGTTGGGCCTGGACACTGCTTCCTACCGCCTTCCTGGTCATCGCTTCGCCTTCCGTGGGATGTGAAGGGTGAACGCCGAGCCCATGCCGAGCGCGCTCTCCAGGGTGATTCTCCCCCCGAGCATGCTCGCCAGCCGGCGGCAGATCGCCAGCCCCAACCCGGTCCCGCCGTAGGCCCGGGTGGGGGAGTTATCGACCTGCTTGAAGTCCTCGAAGATCATCCGGTGGTATTCGGGCGCGATGCCGATGCCGGTGTCCCGGACCGCGATGGCGATGTTCCGCCTCCCTCGCAGGGTGCGCGCCTCGATCCGGATCGAGCCCTGGTGGGTGAACTTGAGCGCATTGGAGAGGAGGTTCACCACGATCTGCTTTGTTTTTTGACGGTCGCCGCGCACGGGTGGAACGTCGTCGCGCACCTCGATGACCACCGGCACCGGGCTCCTGGACATGATCGGCTCCAGCTCGGCGATCACCTCGCGGAACAACTCGGGCAGCCGGAAGTCGCTCAGGTTCAGCGGCATCCGGCCGGCCTCGATGCGAGTGATGTCGAGAATCTCGTTGATGACTTGAAGCAGGTGGCGGCCGTTGGAATCGACCCGGGCGAGCGCCTTCCGCTGGCCGGGGTTGAGCGTGCCGGACACGCCCTGGAGCAGCATGCTGGTGTAGCCGAGGATGGCGTTCAGCGGCGTGCGGAACTCGTGGCCCATGGCAGCCAGGAAGGCGTCCTTGTAGCGGTCGGTCTGCAGCAGCCGCGCGTTTT